>CANSLJ010000016.1 GCA_947647735.1 uncultured bacterium
CGGATCGTTTGCCATCTGCTCCAGAATATTCGGTGCGATCACAACATCACTGCCGTTC
This sequence comes from uncultured bacterium, assembly GCA_947647735.1. Taxonomy (GTDB): domain Bacteria; phylum Bacillota; class Clostridia; order Lachnospirales; family Lachnospiraceae; genus 1XD8-76. The sequence goes on from CANSLJ010000016.1 coordinate 59, forward strand.
ATGCTCTTTCCCGCCCTGTCAAGGCTCTGTTTATCTTTCCCGACACTCTGGATTCTCACATTACCATACTTTGACCGGAGGTATTCCGTGTAAGCATCCACCTTTGATGTGTTTGCCACCCCGCCTGTTTTCTGTAGCTGCTCTGTGAAACTCGCCCCCCTTGTTCCTGTTTTCTGTGCCCTGCTGGCATACTGATACCTATTTGCCAAAGCACCATTTACTCCTGATATGTTCAAAATAAATCGTCTCCTTCCTGATCAAATTACTTAATTACATATCGGCAGATATTTTGCGCATTTCACCGAAAAGGAACGAAACCCTATTGGAAAGGGAACGAAATCTTTTTGTCTTTCGCAGCATCCGCAACATCGGGAAGCCGCTCATTCAGTTCTGCAAAAGACGCCCCACCCAGTCAGTCCATAACATTTTTGCTAAATATTACAGTCTTTTTTCTAACAACATCATTAAATCTGCAAATTCTTCATGTGAAAAAATCCCACTTGCTCCTATCTTTAAAATATATTCAATAAGCCGTTTTCCATCTTCTGATAAATCCATGTATTTATTTACTATCTCAGTTTGCCTTTTATTTAACTTTACAGATTCCATACATCCTTTTCCTCAACACATTCTCTATCTAATCCGCATTAACCGTATGCCGTTAATCTATCACAATTTTTATACTAAGTCAACCGTATACCGTTAATAGTATTTTCATATTGCTCTTATACTTTCAATAACCGTGTAACGTTAAAAAGGAGACTATATGACATATTCAGATGCTATCATAAAAAGACTAACGGCATTATGTGCTGAAAAGAATATTACGATTAATAAGCTAGCCACTTTATCTGGCATTACTCAATCTACTGTTGATAATCTTATGAAAGGTAAGACAAGAAATCCTAAACTGAAAACTCTGCATAAACTTGCTATCGGATTAGACATGTCTGTCTCTGAATTATTAGATTTTCCTGAAATGAATGAAACGCTTTTTGAGGATGAATAAACATTTCAAAAGAATATGTTATCTGTTCTTCAAAAACCGTTCAACATCCGGATTCTTCGGACAGGAAAAACCAGAAAGCAACTCATGAAATGCTGGCTCTCCGGCTTTCTCATCATTTCCTAATGCCAGATAATCACGAATGTTGATATAAAAAAACTTATCATTTATCAGCATTCGCTTTCTCCCATTCTCTCATAAATTTTCTCAATTCCTCTTCCCCTTTAATCTGCCTTGCAGCTACGGGCGTACGGACAGGACGGTTCTTGGCAGACTCTTCAATCACATTGACAAACATCTCCACCTGTTCCTTGCCGGAAATGACAAAATTTTTCGTGATACTTGAAGTTGCCATAAAAAACACCTCCTTTGGTTAGTAATGCTATAATCTGCCTGCAGATTATAGCATTACTCATCTTCAAAAATTCATACTTTCCTATCTACATTTTATTATCTTATTTCGGTCAATGCAACAAAACTTTTATGAATTTCTTATAACTATCAGTCTCCATGCTTCATTTCCACTCATTCAAAGGATTTTATGATATTCTTTTGAAACTTTTCAGGCACTTCATAACTTTTTAAATGCTCATAGCCAACCAGCTCCTTATTTCCTCTTGAATCAACCTTATAAACAAGCTCATCATACCCTAAAGGATCATGCGCCCCTATCTGTGACGTAACACCAAATTTAACATAGATAAGCCCCAGCTCCTTTTTCCCAATATCCACGATCATTATTTCATAATTGTAAACTGCAATTTCTCCCGCATAATATTCTGAATAGAAATTTGCAGCCTCCTTCGTAATATCCTCGATAAACAATGCTATAATCAGTTCATCTGTAATATCTTCCTTTGTTGTCGAATCCACATTAAATGTTTCTACAATTGGTTTTCTATTCCTATTACAAAGATTGAACAGTAAAAAGGTCAGCACTATCAGAAGACAGACAATTATTAGCCTATATCTTTTCATGAGGCTCCATGTTTTTTTATTATTATATCTATACTTTGAACCTCTGCAATATTCATCCTCATTTACAAACCTTAAAAGCCTTTTACTATGCTAAAACTTTCCATTGCCAACTGTCACATCATAACAATTTTCAAAAAATCAAGAAAGATATCTGGCTTTTTTATTTCCTGATATTATCTGTTTTTCCCTTTCTCCATATAAAGACCACCGCCCCGATTCCCGCAAAAACTATCACACCTGCAGCGATAAGCCACGGTACGACACCATTTTCCGGTGTTCCCTCTGCATCCCCCACCGCCGCATCAGGAACATTACCCTCATCCAGTGCCGCCTGCAGTTCCAGACACCGGGAGACATCCACCTGCTCCTGTTCCTCCTCACTCAGTTCCACATACAGCGCCAGAATCTCATCAAGCTGTGCCCGCACCTGCCCCGCATTATCCCCGGTAACCTCATCCGGCAGCACACTGATCAATTCTTCAATGGAACGGATATCACTGATCTCTGTATCGGTTTTCTCCAGAGCTGATACCGCCATCCGGCATGAAGACAGCACTCCGAATGCCACAACAACCGCAAGCAGGATTCCCATTCCCTCCCTGTACTTTTTCCCCCTTACAGAGCATTTCCTTTTATCTTTCCTCATAACACATCACCTCTGTCTCAAAATTTATATCGTACACCAAATAATCCACAAGGGAAAAGCCCGTGTTCCCCACCTCTACTCCCATCTCGCAAAACTCCCCCTCTCCGTCTTACTGACGATCAGCTTATCCTCAATCTCCTGCTTCAACTCCGACACATGGGAAATGATGCCGATCAGTTTTGTGCCCCCTGCCATCTCCTTCAGCACCTTTACCGCCTGCTGTCTGGAATGCTCGTCCAGAGAACCGAAGCCCTCGTCAATGAACATCATATCCAGATGGATCGAAGAAGTGTTTTCCTGAATCTGATCCGCCATCCCGAGGGCAAGGGACAACGCCGCCATAAAGGACTCACCCCCTGACAGTGTCCGGATCTCCCGCTCCTTCCCCGTCACTGTGGAATAGACCATCAGATCCAGTCCCCGGTTCTTTCCCTCTCCGGCTTTTTCCGGCGATACCATGCGCAGCTCAAACTGCCCTGCCGACATCTCCAGAAAACGCCGGTTTGCGGCATGCAGGATCTTCTCCAGATAATATCGCTGCACAAAAGTCTCCAGATCCATCCTCGCCCCGCTCACATTGCCGGAGACAAGCCTGTACAAGGTATCCAGACGGGCATGCTGTTCGATCAGCGCCTTCCTCTCCTGCAGTTTCGGGGAAAGTTCCTCGTAGGCGCCGGTATTATCCCGCTCCTTTCCCTGACAAAGCTCCAGCTTTTCTTTTGCGGCGGCAAGTTTCCCGTCCGCCTCCTCCCTCTCCTGATACAAAATCTCCAGAACCGGCTTTTCCTTTCCGCCGATCTCTTCCTCCGCCATCTTCGCCACCGAAACCGCCGTCTGCTCTTTTCGCTTGTGATCCTCCGCCCTCTGCCTTAAAACATCGATCTCTTCTCTGGCATGTTTCCCGGTCAGTTCCTTCCACTCCGTCTCCGACAGATCCCGCTCCTCCATCAAAGCCTCATAGACAGCCTTCCTCTCCTCCGCCTCTGCCTCCTTCTCCGGAAGTTCCGCACTGTAACTGGTCAATAACGTCTCCGCCTTCTTTTTCTCAGTTTCCGCCCGCTGCGCTTCCTCCTGCACCTTTAAAAACTGCTTTTTCACAGCATCCCGCACAGCCGCCTCCGCCCGCAGAACGCTGTCCGCTTCCTCTATATCAGAAAACTCCGTCGTCGCGGAAAGGCTATCCCGTTTTGTCTTATTCCCATGCACCTCAATCTCTGCACTTTGTACCGCTTCCGCCATATTTTTGACAGACTGTTCCAGTTCTTCCTTTTCACCGGAAATTCTTTTTATATCTTTTTGTATATTATTTAAACTTTCTATATTTTTCTTTAAAACAATCCCCTCATTTTTTACTCTGTTCCAGTATCTCTGTATCCATATATCAATATTTTCCTCTGTGACATCCCTTCCATATAAAACTTCTTTTTCCGGATTTTTCCCGGATAAACCGCTTCTCTCCGCATCGTCCAAATCGTCCGCGCTATCCGGCACCGCCTCCCGATACCCCTCGATCAGTTTTCCGAACCTCTCCTCATACAGAGCCTTCCTCTCCCGCAGCGAGATCTCCCTCTCCTTCGCGTCCTCCGCCGCCTTCTCCTGCTCCTCCCTCAGCCGGTCCGCTTCCTTTCTCAATTTTTCAATCCTCTCCCTGGAGATATTCTCCTTCGCCCCTTTCCTCCGATAAGGCGCAGGATGCTCTGTCGAACCGCAGATCGGGCAGGGCTTTCCGTCCTCGAGCTGATCCGCAAAAATCCCCGCCTGGGCATCCAGAAAACTCTGATGCTTCTGTTCATAATCCTCATTTTTTTGTAGATATTTCCGTTTTGCCTTTTCATATACCGCTCTGCTTCTCTCCGCTTCCTCGCTCCTCTGCAGGATCTGCTCATGCAGATCTTTCACCTCTTCCGCCAGCTTCGCCAGATCCGCCGCCCCTCTATCCGTCAGCTTCCACTTCTCCAGCAAAGCCTCCGCATTTCCAAGGCTCTCCGCCTGCTCCTTCGCCGCCTGCTCCTGTCTCCCTAAATCCGCCAGCTTCCTCCTTCCGGCTTCCTCTTTTCCCTTTACCTCCTCCAGATTTTTCAGGCTCCCCTGATATGCCTGTTCCGCCTGTTCCATCTCCGTCAGGACTTTCTTCGCCGCTTCCACCCGCTCTGCCAGCTTCGCATATCTTTCCTGTGCGGCCTCCGTCTTCTCCCGTTCCGCTCCCTCCGCTTCCGCCAGCTCACCGGCATTTTTTATCAGACCGGGAAGCGCCTCCTCCTGTTTCAGCTTCGCCCGTTTCACCGCCTCTGCCGCCTTCTTTGCCGTATCAAAAGCCCTGTACTCCGCCAGAATATCATAGGCATCGCGGAGATCCGCCGCCAGATGCTGCGCCTCCTCGATATCCGCCTGCTCCGCCTTACATTCCGCCAGATCCGCCTCCGCCTTCTCGAGCTGCCCATAAAATTTCAACAGATTTTCCGCGGCGATACAGGCATCCCTCTTCTGATCCCGGATCTCGGAAATTTCCCCGTATTCCTTCTCCGCCTTCTTCCTCTCCCCGCGGCAGCTCTCACAGAGCAGCCAAAGTTCCTCCAAAAATGTCTCCATATTCGCGAGCGAGCCCGCTTCCACCTGTTTTCGCAGCGCCGAAAACGTCTCCTCCCTCCCGTATTCCTCCGGCACTCTGATCTGGTGAACGATCGTCAAAAACCCTGTCTTTACCACGGCGATCTCCTTCTCTTTCTGCCGCCTGCGGTTTTCCAGCTCCGTCACGATCCTTTCATAAAAATCCGTGTGGAAGAGCCTGCGGAAGATCACCTTCTTCGCATCGGACTTTGCCCGCAGAAGCTCCATAAACTCCCCCTGCGCGATCATCGCCACCTGCATAAACTGCTCTTTTGTCAACCCCACGATCTCCTCGATCTTCCGGTCTGTCCCCCTGGAAGGATACTCCTCCCCGTCCGGCATGATCAGGGAAACGGAAGTATTCTCCTCCCTTGTCCGCTGCCCCTTGTCCTTCCCTCTGGTGATCAGCTTTAAATGCCTCGGAATCCGAAGCACCTGATAGATATCCCCGCCCTCCCCGTCTGAAAATTCCAGGCGCACAAAAGGCGGCGTGTCATACGCCGCATACTGGCTCTGCAACAACGTCCCGTCCTTTTTGTTGGCAACAGAGGATGCCTCCCCGTAGAGCGCAAAGACAATGGCGTCAAAAACCGTGGTCTTTCCCGCTCCAGTGTCCCCGGTGATCAGAAACAGATTCTGTGATGTCCTTGTAAAATCAATGCTAGTCTCCTGCCCGTAAGAGCCGAAAGCCCGCATGGTCAGCTTTAATGGTCTCATCCTACACCGCTCCCTTCACCGAATTAATAACATCTGTTATGATCTCTCTATCCTGCTCGTCCATATCCTTCAAAAACAAACTGCAGAGAGCAAAGGGATCCAGCAGCACCTCCCTGTCGATCTCCCGCTCATAATCCGTCCTTTTTCCCGCCTCACGCCGGATCTCCAGCAGATTCGGAAAAGCCAGATGGAGCCTCTCCCGCATATCGATCACATCATGATCCACCTGATCCGTCAGAATCACTGTCACATAATCCTCACTGCCCTGTCCCAATACCTCCTCCAGCTCTCCTCTGACGATCCTCACCTCCCTCAGAGGTGTAAGAGGAAGCCCTGTCACAAGAACATTCCCCTTTTCCAGCAGATCCACCATCAGAACCTCCTTTTTCTGTCCCGCCTCGCTGACCGAAACCGCAAGGGGCGTTCCGCAGTAGCGCGCCCTGTCGCTCCCCGCCCTCATCGGCTTATGGATATGCCCCAGCGCCGCATAATCAAAAACGGATAAAAGCTCCGCCCCCACTTCATCGATATTGCCCACCGTCCGGATCTCCGAATCCATGCGCTCCACCTCCGACGCCTCCTTTCCGGCAGGCACATAAAACTGATGGCTCACAAACACGTTTCTCTCCGTCTCATCTATCTTTTCCCGTTCGATCAGCTTCCTCACCGCCTCATGATAGGAAAGATTCCTGCCATCCGCTTCATATCCCACGATCTCCCGCACCATGGAAGGCTTCACAAAAGGCAGCAGATAAAAATGCACCGCTCCCCAGGCGTCCCGGATCGTCACCTTCTCCATGAATTCCCCCTCCCTCCGGGGCGGTTGCCCGATCAGATACAGATTCTGTTTTGACAATACGCCGCGGAAACAGTCCACCCGGGCAGCGCTGTCATGATTGCCGCTGATCAGCATGATAGCCGCATCCTCCGGCAGTGCATCCCTCATCTTTTCGATAAAATCATCGAACACCTCCACCGCCTCCGCGGAAGGCACCGACTTGTCATAAATATCACCGGCGATCAGCACCACATCCGGCTTTTTCTCCGCCGCCAGTTCTACTATACGCCCCAGTATATATTCCTGATCCTCCCGCAGATCCCGGTTTAACAGCTTTAACCCGATATGCAGATCCGATAAATGAAACACTCTCATCTGATACTACCCTATCCTCTCCCTATAAAACAAAATCTCTGTCTGCACTACAGCTCAGACAGCGGCAAATATCCGTCAACTCCATATGTAAAAGCCGGATCATGTCCCTCACGATCCGGCCCCGTCTCCTTCCAGTATATATTTTTTCAGCAGTGACAGCAGTTCCGTCAGATTGACCGGCTTCGCCGTATGCGCATTCATACCGCTGTCCAGACACTTTTTGATATCCTCCGAAAAAGCGTCCGCCGTCATGGCAATGATCGGTATGCTCTGTGCGTCCGGATGATCAGATGCACGGATCGCCCCCGTCGCTTCATAACCGTTCATCACAGGCATACGCACATCCATCAGGATCGCATCATAGCAGCCTTCCCCGGACTCTGTAAATTTCTCCAGACAGATCTTCCCGTTTTCCGCCCAGTCCAGTGTGAGCCCGATATCCGTGAGCAGCTCCTTTAAGATCTCCCAGTTCAGTTCATTATCCTCAGCGATCAGGATATGGCGCCCCGCAAGCTCCGGCGCATCGGCGATCATCTCTGTCTTTTCCTCCTCGCCCATATATTTTTTCAGGCCGTAAAACAGCGTTGACTTAAACAACGGCTTGGCAATAAATCCGTTGATGCCCGCAGCCCTCGCGCTATCCTCAAACTCGCTCCAGTCGTAGGCGGAGATCAGGATGATCGGGAAATCCGTATCGACGATCTTCCGGATCTGCCTTGCCACCATAACGCCGTCCATACCCGGCAGTTTCCAGTCCAACATAACGATCTGATAGTCATCCCGCATCTGATGGTGCTTTTTCACCTTCTCGATCGCCTCTTCGCCGCTCAGCGTCCAGTCCGCCTGTATACCGATGGAGGAAAGTGCATCCACCGCCGTCCGGCACAGTATCTCGTCATCATCCACCACCAGCATCTTCCATGCCGGAAGCACCATATCATATTCCTTGGTATCCGCCTTCTCCATATCGACGACCACCTGGAATTTTGTGCCCTCGCCCGGCTTGCTCTCCACGGTGATCGTACCGCCCATAGCGTCTATGATATGTTTTGTGATCGCCATGCCGAGCCCTGCCCCCTCGGTCTTGTGTACCCGTTTGCTGTCCGCTCTGGAGTAGGAATCAAATACATGTCCCACAAACTCTTCGCTCATGCCGATACCGTTATCCTTCACGGTGATATGCGTCCTGATATACTCATCGCCCTTCTCGCCGGGCGCATCCTCCTGATATAAATGCAGCTGTATCGTGCCGCCCTCCTGGGTATACTTGACCGCATTGGAAAGCAGGTTCATCAGCACCTGATTCAGGCGGACGCTGTCACAATATACCTCCTCCGCCACAATATTGTCGATGTGCACGTTGAAGCTCTGCCCTTTTCCCCTGATCTGTGTCTGCACGATGCCCACAACGCCTTCCACCACTTCCCGCAGGGAGACCATCTCCGCCGTCAGCGTCATCTTGCCGCTCTCGATCTTGGACATATCCAGCACATCATTGATCAGCCCCAGCAAGTGCTTGCCGGACAGCGTGATCTTCCGCAGGCAGTTCTGTACCTGCTCCTTATCGTCAATATGCGCCGTGGCGATGGCCGTCATGCCCACAATGGCATTCATCGGCGTCCGGATATCATGGCTCATATTGGACAGGAAAGTGCTCTTCGCCTCCGTCGCCGCCAGCGCCTCCTGACGCGCTTCCTCCAGCTCTTTCAGCTGCTGGCGCGTCATTTTAAAATAGGCATAGAAAATAATAAGCAGTACCACAAGAACGATCGCACAGACTGCCATAGTAGCCATCGTCCGATCCCTGTTCATGGTCTCCACGGTTTCATTCAAAATGCCGAAAGGCAGTATCGTCACAAGATGCCACTCGGAATAGGGAAGGGGCGAACTGTAGATCTGCTGACTGCTCTCACCGAAGTAAGTGACCGCAGAATAGGTCTCCCTCTCCGCCATGGCATCGGTGAGCCCCAGAATAAAGGCATCGATCCTTTCCCGTACATCGTTTCCGTGCCGCTCATACAAACTGGTAAAATAATCCGGATATTCCCCGCTCATATCACTGATGATAAAGCTTCCGTCTTTTCTGATGATATGGGATACGATCAGCGCATCCTCCTCATCGGTTCCCAGCATGGCACTGATATATTCGATGGGCACGGCGGCAACCAGCGCCATACTGGACTCACCGTTTTCCATCGGATATGCCGCGCTGATACCAAATAAAACTACCTCCGCACCGGAAATATCGCTTCCCACCGCCACCTTCTTCTCATTCTTTTTCAGTGACTCATAAAAGGGTTCCGGATCTGCAAGCTGAACCTGATTTCCGTCCAGCATCTCCAGCCTTCCGTCCTCGGAACAGAGCGCCACATAATTAAAGTTTCGGACACTCGCCCTGTAGACCAGCTCCTCATCCAGTTCTTCCTTATCCTCAATATCTGTCGGAACAACTTCCGCTATCGCCTCCAGCTGTTCCAGTTTCAGATCGATCAGCGTCCTGAAATGCGCGGTGATATGATCATTGATCCCCGCCATGTACAGTTTGCCCACCTTATCAATGGACTCCTCGCTCACCCTGCTCATATAGTAGCCCAGACACATAAACGCCCCTATACTGATGAGCAGAAGCAGCACAAAGCTGCCCAGCAGAAAATGTGTTGTATGGCTTCCCTTCTTTATATTCTGGTTATCCATGCATGTCCTCTCCCTAACTCTGCAAGCCACAGGCGGAATCCTCTCCGCCTTATCTATCCGTCAAAACAGGCATATACTCTTTTACCCGCCTGATCCTTCCTTTCCAGAATGAACAGATCCTGTCCATCTGACCATGCTCATTCTATCATATTTTCTCCCGCTTCACAATATTACAGACACAATTATCCGCACAACAAAAGCGCAGGCCCATGCGATCACACACTGCCCGATCACCATCAGGACCGCCCATCTTGCGCCCAGCTCCCGCTTCACCGAGGCGATCGCCGCCACACAGGGCGTATACAGCAGGCAGAACACAAGGAGCGATGCCGCTGACACAGGTGTCAGCACCTCCATCAGCGCACCCCCGGGACCAAACAGCACGGTCAGCGTGGACACCACGCTCTCCTTTGCCATAAAGCCCGTGATCAGCGCCGTGGATATCCGCCAGTCCCCGAAACCTAAAGGCGCAAAGACCGGCGCGATCACACTTGCCGCCATGGCAAGCATACTCTCCCTCGAATCGCTGACAATACCGAAATGCATATTGAAAGTCTGCAAAAACCAGATCACGATGGTCGCCATAAAGATGACCGTGAAGGCTCTCTGCAAAAAGTCCTTCGCCTTCTCCCACAAAAGCTGCGCCACATTTTTCACCCCCGGCATCCGGTAGTTGGGCAGCTCCATCACAAATGGCACCGCCTCCCCCTTAAACAAGGTATTCTTAAACAGCAGCGCCGTCAAAACCCCCACGAGAATGCCGAAAAAGTAAAGCCCCACCATAATGAGAGCCCCCTTTCCCGGGAAGAACGCCGCCGTGAAAAAACCGTAGATCGGCAGTTTTGCGGAACAGCTCATAAAGGGAGTGAGCAATATCGTCATCTTGCGGTCCCGCTCCGAGGGAAGCGTCCTGCTCGCCATCACGCCCGGCACCGTACAGCCGAAACCGATCAGCATCGGCACAATGCTCCTGCCGGAAAGCCCGATCTTCCGGAGCAGCTTATCCATCACAAAAGCAACCCTCGCCATATAACCGGTATCTTCCAACAGAGACAAGAAGAAAAACAAGGTCACAATGATCGGCAGAAAACTCAGCACGCTTCCCACGCCGGTAAAGATTCCGTCGATCACCAGAGAGTGCAGGGCGCTGTTCACATGCCACGCCGTGAACGCCTGATCCGTCAGCTCTGTCAGCCTCTCGATCCCCGTCTCCAGAATCCCCTGCAAAAAGGCCCCGATCACATTGAAGGTCAGAAAGAACACCAGTCCGATAATGCCGATAAAAGCCGGGATCGCCGTATATTTTCCCGTCAGCAGCCGGTCGATCCTCCTGCTCCTCGCGTGCTCCCTGCTCTCCCTCGGCTTTACCACCGTGGCATCCACCAGATTCTGAATAAAAGTAAAACGCATGTCCGCAATGGCGGCGGCGCGGTCCAGTCCCCGCTCCTCCTCCATCTGCCGGATGATATGCTCCAGCATTTCCTGTTCATTTTCAGAGAGAGACAGGGCATCCATGATGCGTGTATCTCCCTCCACCAGCTTGGTCGCCGCAAACCGCACGGGAATCCCCGCCGCCTTCGCATGGTCTTCCACAAGGTGCATGATACCGTGAAGACACCTGTGCACCGCCCCGCCGTGATCCTTCTCGTCACAAAAATCCATCCGCCCGGGCTTTTCCTGATAGCTTGCGATATGTACCGCGTGGTGTACCAGCTCGTCCACGCCCTCGTTTTTCGCCGCGGAGATCGGCACCACCGGAATGCCCAGCAGAGCCTCCATCTCATTGATACGGATGGAACCGCCGTTGCCCCGCACCTCATCCATCATATTGAGCGCCAGCACCATCGGGATCCCCAGCTCCATCAGCTGCATGGTCAGATACAGATTCCGCTCAATGTTGGTGGCGTCCACGATATTGATAATGCCCGTCGGCTTTTCTCCTATGATAAACTGTCTTGTCACGATCTCCTCGGAACTGTAGGGTGACATAGAATAAATCCCCGGCAGATCCGTGATCTCTGTCTTCGGGTACCCCTTGATCGCGCCGCTCTTTCGATCCACCGTCACACCGGGAAAATTCCCCACATGCTGGTTGGCCCCGGTGAGCTGGTTAAACAGCGTTGTCTTGCCGCAGTTCTGATTGCCCGCTAACGCAAAGGTCAGAACGCTTCCCTCCGGCAATGGATCGCCATCCCCCTTTGCATGATATCTGCCGCCCTCGCCGAACCCCGGATGCTCCGCCCTTGCGCTTCCCTGTTCCGGCGCGCCGTTCTTTTCCCTGTGCGCCGCCCGGATCTGCTGTATTTCTATTTTTGCCGCATCATCCAGCCTGAGCGTCAGCTCATAGCCGTGGATCAGAAGCTCCATCGGATCTCCCATGGGCGCAAACTTTACAAGCGTCACCTCAGCTCCCGGTATCAGCCCCATATCCAGAAAGTGCTGCCGGAGCGCGCCCTGCCCGCCTACCGCCTCGATCCTTGCCGATTCACCTATCTCCAGATGATTTAATGTCATAGCCTCTTTTGTCATTTTCAAACTGCCCCTGTTCGTATCTCCATATTTTCTGCCATTACAGTTCTGTATGTTCCTATCGCAATTCTTTCCCTATATCCTCTGCCGCCTTACTGCAGATATATATGATTGCTCTCCGTAAACCTGTCGTACTCGTTATGTACCCGGATGCAGAGATCCCCCGTGGAATCCTCCGGCAGCGTCAGTTCGATATAACCTCCTCCCGCCGGCGCCCATCCCCAGAGCCCCGACCAGGTTGCCCCGCCGTTTCCGCTGTAGCTGTAATAGATGATCCTGCTCTGCGCATCCGAAGCCTTCGCATAAAGCTGTACTCTGCCTGAACTTTTATCGTAGGAGATCAGTTCGATCTGAGAAACCTCCGGATCCGTCATATCCTGCACATGCGGCGTCTTTGCGTTCGGGTACTGCACATACTGATAACTGCTGTAATCCACGCCGAGCGCGGAAGATTTCAATCCATAATATTTCGCCACCGCCGTTGCGTCCGCCTTTCCAAGCTTCTGCAGCGCCCCTTCCTTCATATAAAAATCCTTGTCATGAGCCTCATCCATATGACAGTGCTCTATGATCGCCGCCGTCACGCCATGTAAACGGGCATTGTTGATAACGCCATAGTAATCTCCTGTGCCCCTGCTGTTCATCTTTGTCTTTACACCCCTGGGATATACCCCCACATCCGCAGAAAGCTGCTGCAGGGCGATATTGCCGAAACTCATGCCCTTCGCATAATGATTGCCGTATGCCGATACCCAGACCTCCGAGCCGAAGAGATTGTGGGAGGGGGACGCATTCAAGTGAATACTGTACAGAAAATCCGCTCCCGAAGCCGCCGCTATCTGCGCCCGCTGTTCCAGTGACAGATCCACATCCGCAGTCCGTGTCATCACCACCGTAACGCCTTCATACAAAGACAGCTCCTGATACATGGCATTGGCGATCTGCAAAGTCAGATCCTTCTCCCAGCACCCGTTGTACATCGCCCCGCCGTTTGTGCCTCCGTGTCCCGGATCGATACAGATCACGATCGGCGTCTTTGCCTCCGCCTCCATGACAGGTGCTATACCCAGTCCGGAAAGCAGAAGACATATCGTTAACAGAATTACCGTCGCTTTTTTTCTCATATTGTTTTTCATCATATTTTCATCCTTTCGTAGCAGAATTGATCATAACCTTTTTGCTGTTGCCGCTCTATTACTTTACGCAATCTGCGTCTAACGGCAAACCTTCATTTTTTAATCTATACTCAAATATCTTCTGCTCTTTCTCTCCCCTTCACTCCGCAATAAACCTTCATCTACCATTTCTTTTAATAAACGTTTTACTGTTGATTCCGCCAAACCTAATATTTTTTTCGCCTCCTGATTACTGATCGAACCATTTTCGACAACATAATCTAAAATCTGCTCTTTCCTCTCCATCTTTATCGGCTTTTTATCGGCTTTTATCGGCTTTTTATCGGCTTTTCCTATTCTCTTTTCCCCTTTTGCTATCTTTGCAAATTCCTCATTAATATAAATGACCGCCATTGTATAATCATCGTAATCATTATCAGGTAAAAATTTCAACCTGGGCGAACCATTTGTTTCCAGAGCATCTTTCGCCCTTCGGATTCCGGAACCATAAGACTCAATTAGATTCAATGCAAAAAACATATCCTTTAACTCCGGATTCAAATACTTTCTATCATCAAAACTACTCTGCCGATTCATGGCCTCAATAGTGACAGGCGGCACAGGACGATTATGATTTACAAATGTAATTCTGTTACTGTACACATAAATTCCAATATAATTTGGCGACTCATATCGCTTATGCAAAATACAATTAGTGGCCAATTCCTCAAAAGCCGCCAGCGGCCAGTTATAAATAATCCGATGTTCTATTTTTTCAGCATTACGAATCGTATAAGATGCCTGAATTGTCTCTTCAAAATATTTACTGACAAGTCTAGCCTGTATCCAAATTGGCCCATCGAAGACTTTCGCCTCCATCCGCTCTGTTCCACCCACTTCGCGAATCACTTCTACATGAGCATTTGGTATATATTTTTCAGGTCTGTCAGCAAACATCAATACCGCAAAATTCTTTGCTCGATAACCGCCATATTCTCTTTCACTGATCAATCCCATACTTTTCGCCATATCCAGTTTTGACATACCGCGAATATCTTCTTTTGCATTTGTGGCAACCAGGTACTCTTTCATATATTCATAATTCAGATTATCTATTGTTGCTGTTTCATTTAAATCGGAACTGAAAGTGTAGTTTGCAAATTTTCTGAGCAGTTCAAACTCCTGCGTTGTATTAGGTAAAACTGTATCCCGTCTCATGCGAATATATCTTCCGGCTTTCAATCCTATTTCTTTATCGCTTTCCGCTTTATTGCTTGTCTGATATGGTCCGGCATTACCCGGTTCAACAGCAACAACAATATAATAACGGGCATCGATCCTATCTGTGATCAAATGATATCGGATAGCCGGGTGAATATTGGAAAAAAGGTTCTTTAATGTGTTTTCTATCGCCTCGATCATTGACTCCTTCAAGCCGCTAATAGGTCTGGCCGGCACTGCTTTTTCACCGGTTTCTTTATCATTTACCTCCTCGACTCCTATATAGAGCAGACCAATATCCCGATTCATATAATTGTTGGCATAGGCACACGCTGTTTTTAATATTCCGGCTTTGAAATTTACAGATTTCTTATATTCTATATAGTCTGTTTCGATATGATTTTGTTCAAGAACAGTATGTGCCATACGCTTAATATCTTCTATCTGCATTTTAAACCTTTCCACTGCTATCACTTTCACAGTCTCAAGAATTTCATTCTTTGCAAACTCCCTGAATTATGTAAAAGCAATGTCCCTACGGCGCCGTACTCAGATAACTGCTGACACAGTAAAGCGTCTGCCCGTTATATTCCACCCTTGACCAGCCGTTATCCGAAATCCCCGTTCTTGTGATCCACTCTCCGTATTTCAGGGAAGCCGCCACCGCCGCATCGGGATTGGTCACGCTGGGCAGCGTTCTCAGATTCACCTCGATCTTCGCCGTAACGCTCTCATTCACCGCCGTAAACTGTGTTTTGATCCCGTTGTCCGCCACAGCAGGTGCTGCCTCCGCCGGCTCCGGTGTGACATAGGAAGTATCCGTTGTCAGAAAGCTGGACACCGCATACACCTTCTGTCCGTTTATCACAAGCCTGGACCAGCCGCTGCTGCTGACGCCTGTGCGCCATGCGGTCTGTCCGTTAGCCAGCGTATTTAACACCACGCTGTCCGCCCCCTGGCTTGGACGGTCGCGCAGATTTACCACATCCTTCGCCGTGACAGTCTCATCCACCTCCGTAAAGTTCATCAGTGCCTCCACATTGGCTCCCACTTCCTCCGGCGCCTCGCTGCTTAGCGCCGCCGCTGCGGCATCATAGCCGAAATAAGCCACATTCATATCCACGTTTTTGTAAATGCCGGGAATGGCTCCCCGGTTTGTGTACTGCCACATGGCATGGGTTCCGCTATAAGAAGATTTCGCTGTCTGAGGGAAGGGCGCCGAAGGATACTGCGACACCCAGATCTTGTATTTCCCGGAGATCACACTTGCGTTCCAGTCCCTGTCCGCCTCCATCTCGTTTTTCGCCGCATAGAACATGGGCGTATAGCCCCGCTCCGATATCCTGTCTAAAAAGGCAAGGGCGGCATTGCTCCTGACTGTCTTGTCCAGCCCGAACTGCCTGCTGCTCTCACTGTTAAATCCCTCACAGTTATAAGCCACCGGATAGGTGATCTGATACTGGGAAATATAGTCCGCCACCCAGTCCGCCTCCTGCACCGCCTCCGCATCATTTACCGCGGTGGAAAAGAAATAGACGCCGATCTTGATCCCGTTTTTCGTGGCTTCCTGCATATTGTATTTTGCGGTGCCGTCCTCGCAGATCTCACCGCCCGTCTGGGTCCGGTAGCCCACCCGGATCATGGCAAACTGCACCCCGCTGGCCGCCACCTGCTGCCAGTCGATGACGCCCTGATACTTTGCCACATCGATGCCGATGCTGACATTCTGATTCTCTCCCACACCGGTCTGCACCTCGGACATATCCGTCTCGGCGCCCTGCTCCGACTGCATCTGCTGCTGGGGATCTTCCGCATCTTCGCCTTCCCCTGTCTCCAAAGCACCTTCCAATCCTTCCTCCGCAGGCTCTTCCGGCAATGTTTCCTCCGGCTCCTCCAAAGGTTCCGATGGCACTCCTTCTATCGGTTCCCCTTCCAAAGCCTCTGTAAACACCGGCATTTCCTCCTCTTTCGCGCTTCTGCCGCGAAAAAACCTTACTCCGACAAAGACCAGCAGCACTACCAGAATCGCAGACGGGATCACATACAGCATCCATCTGCCCCGACTGCCGTACGCATAGTCATCATCGTCGTAAGCATCGTCCCCGGCTTCCTCCTCGAAATCCAAGTCCGCCATATCTTCCATATCCTCTTCCTCGAAATCCGCTCCGAAATCCTCCTCGAAATCTCCCAGTTTCATTCTGTTCTCCTCTTTATTATAACGCACACGCCTCGCATACTGCAGCGCCCTCACTGCACCGGCATTATATTTACTCTCACAGCCTTCCGGATCGTATCTATAACTATATGCGCTCTCGGCATCCTCGGGTTACTCCCCGCCTTTACTCTTTCTGCCAATACACGCCGGCTACTCCGCCGCCTTTTCCTCCGAAGCATCCATCGTCTCCGCACCTGGCACTACTTTCCCCAGCTTCGCCTTCACGATCTTCTCCGTTCCGGCCCCCGGCACGTAATAAAGTTCCACCTGATCGCCTTCGTTCAGCAGCACCGCCTCCAGATTCTCATCCGCCCGCAGCATAAAGTACCGCGCGGAGTCCAGTTCCTCCAAGCTGATAAAATAGCATGTGTTATTATCTACAACCGCCGTTCTGATCTCGCCGACTGTGCCGGAAATCTGCTCATATTCCTCTTCTCCCGGCTCTTCCTCCGCTCCCGTTCCGGCGTTTCCCGCCTCAGATTTTCCTGTCCCCTCCTGTGAGCTGTCCGCC
The DNA here is from genome assembly GCA_947647735.1 of uncultured bacterium. GTDB lineage: Bacteria > Bacillota > Clostridia > Lachnospirales > Lachnospiraceae > 1XD8-76. The sequence goes on from CANSLJ010000016.1 coordinate 17,451, forward strand.
GGCGCGTTCAGGCTCTCCGATACCCTGTCATCCTCGATCACCTGATTGTCGATCAGCAGTTCATGATAATTCTCCTGACACTGCCTCACGGAATTCCCTGTCGCCACGATCTGATACTGCTGCACATTCACCATGGCATACATCTTCACAAGACCTGCCGCGTCCTTCAGCGCCATAAAATAGGTCGGTTGATCCGAAATATTGAGGAGCAGCGGGAAAGTCGCGTCATAGCTGAACTGCTGCACCGCCCCCTCAGCCGAGGACATCGCCGAATACTCCTCCGCCCCGGCGCAGGAATAGTAACGGGCGTCTTTTGTCCGCTGGTTCACCAGAATAAAACCGATATTGCCTCTGTCGCCGCTGATGGAAGTGATCCCGGTATAAAGGTACACATCATCGTTCATCGCGATATAGTTATACCCTGTGGTTGCCGTGGTACAGTCACTCTGGGTGAACAGGGAATTGAAATAACCGTTGTGGTATCTGCCGTAGTAATTGTACTGGTTTACCACCAGCCCCGCGCTGTACACCCGGTCCACCCAGGTCGGCACATCCTCCACCTCATAGTAAACGCTCTCTCCCGTCACCGCGTTTAAAAGCACCACGCCCTGAATGTCATCCCCGTTAAAAAGCCCGATCCTCTTTTCCACTACGGAAGCCACCCAGTAGGGAGTTCCTTCCTCATCTATCTCAAAATTAATATTTTCAAAGATTGCCGTAGGATAGTTAAAGCGCAGATAACGTGTCAGATCCCGGTTAAAAAATTCCGAGGGAGAATATTTGATCCCCTCCTCCAGACGCACCACGTCCACATCCTGCGTCACCATATCCACCACCATGTAGGCGGGAATGCCGTTGGACCTGTTACTCCACCATTTAAAAAAGCTGTCGTAGTGCAGATAAGTCACCCGCACCGGCCTTGCCTTGTAATTGATCTGCGCCGAAGTATCGCTCACCACAAACTGGGAGACCAGATCCGATAACTCGCCCAGCTTCCTGTTCGCCAGCGTATTGGCGGAAGCCTCGTCCAGCATCGGGATCTGATCCATGGAGATCTCCGCCACATCCTCCGTGAAATCTCCCGTGGTGATAGGCATCAGGGAAGAGTACGCCGACGCCCTAAAGATCACAAGCCCCGCCAGATATCCCGCCACTGTCACTACTACGATAACCACAAACACAATAAACGGAAATTTCACCTGCCGCCAGCTGAAGGAAATAAAATCCCTCACCGAACGGCTCTTGAATCCCCCCAGAAAGATCATGCATCCCGTATAGACAATGCATAAAAGCATGATAAATCCGTAAAAGTCCTCCGAATGGATATTGATGGCAGGCAGATATACATAAAAGTATATAAATCCTACCAACGCCGTCACGATCAAGCTGTAAATGTTCTGTTTCAGTTTCCCTGTTCTTTCTCTCATGATAACTCCTTTTTTGTTTTGCATGAAAATCCTGTTATGCTATTCATCGTCTCCCCGCTCTTTTTCCTCAACTTTGTTTGACTTTCCTGTCACACATCATAACTTTATATCCTTTCCAGTTCCTCTGAAACTATCCTGTCAAAGTCCTGCATTTTCCGGTTTCCTCCCTGTCAATGCCTCATACAGCTTTCCCGTCTGCTTCTCCGAATCCGCCATGATACGCCGTTTCGCGCCTCCTGCCATAAAGGTCAGCGCAGGCGCCTCCAGAACGACTCCGCAGCAGCCCTTTGTCGGCACTGTCATCTTTTCCACCGCCACCTCACCGATATCCGCAAAAGGAATATACGTCCCATCCGCATAGTAAAGCGCCTTTTTGCTGATGCGGTACTGTCCGATCCGCTTTGCTGTTTTTCTGTCCTCCTTAGCTTCTGCCAATTCCCGACAACCTGATACCGGTATATATTTCTCAAACATAATTTTCTCCTGTCCTGCTTCCACGAATAAGTCGTTTTTATCCCTATTACTTAACCAGCAGTTAACTATCACTGAAACAATCTCTGGCTCGTTACAACTCCAATGTCTTAATACACTTTCCAAGGCAATCTTTCAACGGGCTTAATTCATCTTTCAAATACCAATTATTTAAAGCCGTATTAAATTCTTCCGCATGATCTTTTCCGATCGTCAGAATGCCTTCTCCGGCGCCTATCAATATTTTACTTGCCACAATCGTTGAAGTCCGCTTATTTCCATCCCAAAACAACTGCTGTTTACATCCATATGCAAAATACTCCAATGCCCGCTCCACAGGATCTTCAACTTTTCTGATCCTTTCCAGTTCTTTCAATACCTTCTTTTTCTCCGGAACAGACGGGATATAATCCCCCACACCGACTCGTCCGTTTCTGAGCGCCCCCCACTGAAGACTTTCATTTCTTGATACAAATTCATTTATTTTACAGATATATTCCAAAGTAAGCTCTTCATCTATTGTCTCAATGCAATATCTCCACGCATCCCGCAGATTCAAAACCGTCTGAATATCATCTACAGACACACCATTCACCACAGCGCCGTCAATGATCGTCTGAGTCTGCGGAAACGTCACATTGCAGCCTTCAATATACGCTGTATTATATACTAACTCCACAAACGTTTTCTTTGCCAAAAAAATATTCTGCTCCCTTGTCAACATATTGAAACATCCTTTCAGTTTATTTCTATCTCCTTCTAATCCTCCAGGATCGTGCACTCCTCCATGGTCTTAAACCCGATCTCGTTGAGCAGATAGGGAGTATTCTGATAGACATAATAATTCAACCAGTTGCTATACAACGTATTGCAGTGCGACCGCCACTCCATCATCGGCCTTCTAGTACAGTCATTTTCCGGATAATAATTAAACGGCACATGGATCTTCAATCCCTTGTTCATATCCCGCATATACTCCTGATGCAGTGTCACCCTGTCATACTCAGGGTGCCCCTGCACAAAGATCTGCCTGCCGTCCCGGGAGATCGCCAGAAACACCCCGGCTTCCTCGGACTCCGCCAGCACTTTCAGCTTTTTACAGGCATGGATCTCCTCCGCCGGCGTCTCCGTATGACGGCTGTGGGGCGCATAAAAAATATCGTCAAAGCCCCGCACCAGCGGTACCTTTCGGTTGGATACCCGGTGGGCATAAACGCCGAACAGCTTCTCCGGCAGATCCTTCTTCTGCAGACCATAATGATGGTAGAGCGCCGCCTGAGATCCCCAGCAGATATGCAGCGTGCTGGTCACATGGCTCCTTGTCCAGTCCATGATATCACAGAGTTCCGTCCAGTAATCCACCTCCTCAAAGGGAATCTCTTCCAGCGGCGCCCCGGTGATGATCATGCCGTCAAAAGTTCTCTCCCGTATCTCGTCCATCGTCACATAAAAGGTGTTCAGATGGTTGGTGGATGTATTCTGGGACGTATGGCTTTTTACCATCAGAAAAGTCACGTCCACCTGCAGCGGCGTGTTGGAAAAAGCCCGCAGGATCTGCAGTTCCGTATCCTGCTTTACCGGCATCAGATTTAAGATACATACCTGCAGCGGCCTGATCTCCTGTGAAAGTGCACGCTGCTCCGCCATCACAAATATATTTTCATTTTCCAGTATTTCCTTTGCAGGAAGGTTATTCTGCACCCTGATCGGCATACGACTCTCCTCATTTCTCTTTTTTCTGAAAATTACCCTTTATAACTTAATCCATTATATCCTATCTTCCGTTTGCCTTTCTTTGATATCATATTTACCCCAGATACTCTTTGATAAAATCCTCCTCTGTCAGAATAGGAATCCCCAGATCCTTCGCCTTCTTATTCTTCGAGGAATTGGAAGTGATATCATTATTGATCAGGCATTTCGTCTTCTTCGTCACGCTGCCCGTCACCTTGCCGCCCTTTGCCTCAATGGCTTCTTTCATGGCGTCTCTGTTTTCATAGCGGGTAAGGCTCCCGGTGATCACAAAACTCATCCCGGTCAGGCTACCGCCCTCCGTCTGCTCCCGTTTTTCGATCTCCAGCTCCTGATACAGCGCCCTTGCCTTCCGCAGATTCTCCTCGTCCTGAAAATAGGAGACAAAAGCCTCCGCCAGTATGCCCCCCACACCGTCGATCTCTGAGAGCCTCTCCGCATCGGCTTTCAGCATCGCCTCAAAATCATCCCCGAATTCCCGGCAGATCATCTTCGCATTGGCAAGCCCGATGCCGGCAATGCCAAGCGCATACAAAAACCGCGGCAGTGTGGTATGCCTTGCCGTTTCGATACTGCCCACCTTACCGTCCGCGTCAGGTTCCTTTCCGATCAGCTTCTGATAGGATCTCTCCCCAAAGCCCTCCATCTCCACGATCTCTTCCCTGTAACGGTCCAGATAAAAAATGTCCGCAGCCTCATGGATAAATCCCTTTCCGATAAATTTTTCCAGCGTTACCTCGGAAAGCCCGTCTATATTCAACGCATCCCTGCTCACCAGATGGGCAAAGGACTTGATCTTCTTCGCCGCGCAGTCCCCGTTTGTGCAGTACAGGGACATGGCATCCGCCACCTGCCGGATCTCCGTTCTGCCGCCGCAGGCGGGACAATGCTCCGGGATCTTAAGCGTATCGCTGCCCGTCAGGTTTTCCGCGATCTGGGGAATGATCATATTCGCCTTGTATACCGTGATCTTATCCCCGATACCCAGCTTCAATCCCCGCAGAATACTGATATTATGGACGGAAGCCCGACTCACCGTGGTTCCTTCCAGCTCCACCGGCTTAAAGATCGCCACCGGATTGATCAGCCCTGTCCTGCTGGGACTCCACTCTATCTCCAGAAGTTCCGTCTCCCTTATCTCATCCTGCCACTTAAAGGCAATGGAATTTCTCGGAAACTTGGAAGTCATTCCGAGAGACTCCCCGTAGGCGATATCTTCAAAAGTCAGCACAAGCCCGTCCGAAGGAATATCGTAGTGCTCGATCTTTTTCTCATAATATGCCACGGCTTCCGCTATGGTTTCCGGCGTCACCTTCCGGTACTCCACCACATCAAAGCCCTGCTCCGCCAGAAACAGAAATTCCTTCTCCCTGCTGTTCTCAAAATCCATACCCTCCGCCTTCACAAGCCCGAAAGCATAGAACCGTATATTCCGCCCCGCCGCGATCCGGTTATCAAGCTGCCGCACCGATCCGCTGCAGAGATTTCTCGGGTTTTTATATCTGGCGGAGACATCCTCGATCTCCTCATTCATGCGCTCAAAATCAGAATAGGTGATCACAGCCTCGCCTCTGAGGATCAGCTCCCCGGTATAAGCGATCTGCAGGGGAATATTCTTAAAGACCCTCGCATTGCCCGTGATCACTTCCCCGATCTCACCGTTTCCCCGGGTTACCGCCTTCTCCAGCTTCCCCTCCCGGTAAGTCAGCACGATCGTCAGCCCGTCCAGCTTCCAGCTGAGGAGCCCTTCCTTTCCCTGAAGCCACTCACCCAGCTCCTCCCTGTCCTTTGTCTTATCCAGCGACAACATCGGGCGTTCATGGCGCTCCTTGGGCAATTCCTCCACCGCCTCAAATCCGACCTTCATGGTAGGACTCCCTGCCAGCACCACTCCCGTCTCCTTCTCCAGCGCCTGCAGCTCATCATATAATCTGTCATACTCGAGATTGCTGATGATCTCTTTATCTTCCGCATAATAAGCCCGGGAAGCTTCATTCAGCTTTCCTGCCAGCTCCTGCATTCTGTCTTTTTTGTCCTGATAATTCATAAAGCCTCCGCTTCTCTTCCCCGCCGATCTCCCGCCATTCATTTTCCTTTAAATCGCCGAGCAGAATATTCATGATCCGTACCCTCTTGATGGAAGCCACCGGATTCCCGCAGGCTTTGCACATCCTGCGGATCTGTTTATTCAGCCCCTGCGTCAGTATGATGGAAAACGTACTGTGATCCAGCTTTTTGAGCCTGCACTTTCTTGTTTTCACATGCAGATCCTTCAGATAGACACCCTGCTCCATGCTCTCCAGAAACTCTGGCGTGATCTCCCTCTTCACAGTGACGATATATTCCTTTTCGTGCCGGTTTGCGCCCCGCATCATCCCATCGATCAGATCCCCGTCGTTGGTCATCAGGATCAATCCGGTGGAATCCTTATCCAGCCGCCCCGCATAGGTGAGCCGCACCGGGTAGTCTATCATCTCTGTGATCAGTTTATCCGCATGGGCATCTCTCTCCGAACAGATCACCCCCGCCGGTTTATGGTAGGCAAGCACCACAGGCTCCGCTTTTCCCGAAACCCGCTCCCCTCTGACCAGCACGATATCCTCCTCCGATACCCCCTGCCCCGTCTCGCCGGGCAGGCCGTTTACCGTCACCAGTCCCTCCATGATCAGTCTATCCGCTTCCCGTCTGGAACATACCCCGCGGGAGGAGAGAAACTTATTCAAGCGTATCTTTTCCGCGCCTTTTCCGCCCATTATGCCCTCTCTGTCCGTTTCTTTTCTATGCTCCACTTTTTCTCTGCCAGCTCTCTTTTTATTCTCCATCCTTTTCCTGTCATATTCTGTCATCTGTTCAGACAATAGATTCTGTTTTTCCATATTCAGTTCTTGATCTTTTTTAGCAGCCTGTCCACATCCTGATTATGCCCCAGCACCATCAGGTGTACATTCTTGTCAAACACATAATCCGGTCCCGGCAGAAGATCCGTCTTTCCCTCCGCCTTTATTCCGATGATATTGATATGATATTTCGCCCGGCAGTTCACTTCCATGATGGTCTTTCCATGCCACGCAGGGATCGTCGGGATCTCAAAGATCGAATACTCAGGCGTCAGCTCAATATAATCAAACACATGGTTCGCACTGAACTTCATCGCCGCCTTCTCCGCGATATCCCGGTCCGGATAGATCACCTCATCCGCCCCGTTCCTCAGAAGGAACTTTGCATGGATATCCCGGTTTGCCTTGCTGACCACATACTTTGCACCCATCTCCTTGAGCTGGCTCGTGATCTCCAGAGAACTCTGGAAATTCGTACCGATGCAGACAAAACAGATATCAAAGTTCCCCACCCCCAGGCTCTTCAGCACATCCGGGCTCGTACAGTCCCCGATCTTCGCGCTGGTCACAAAGGGAATCAGATCATCCATCACCGCCTGATTCGTGTCCACGATCATCACCTCATTGCCCAGATCCACCAGATTTTGGCACAGATGATGCCCAAATTTTCCCATACCGATTATTAAAATTGATTTCATTTTCAACCGCTCCTTTTATTCCAGTCCTGCTATGCATCACGCTCTATGATGCATTTGCCCTATTCCAACACACCTCTTCCTAAGAACATTCGCAGCCGTTTCCGTCTGCAAATGTTCTTGTGCACTGTCCTGGCTCATGCTGATTATCCCACCGGCACCTCAACCTCCGGCAGCTGCACCTTGGGCACCGGCTTCCTCTCATAGAAAGAAAACGCAAAGGACATACTGCCCACCCTGCCCAGAAACATCAGTATCATGATCAGGATACGCCCCACTGTGCCGAGCTCTCTCGTTAGCCCTGTGGTCATACCCACTGTTCCGATCGCCGAAAACGCCTCAAACATCAGATCCACCAGCGGAAGCCTTTCCACACCGTTTATGATCAGGATAGCCGTGAGTGTGAGAAACAGATTCAGCACAAAAACCGTCACTGCCTTCCGCACCGTCTCATCGCTGATCCGCCTGCCGAACACTTCCGCCCCCTGTTTTCCTCTCAGGTACGCCAGCATATAGAAAAAGATCACCGCGATGGATGTGGTCTTGATCCCGCCCGCCGTGGAACCGGGACTGCCGCCGATGAACATCAGCATCACATTGAACAGCTTTCCACCCTCCGACATCAGCGCCGTATCAACCGTATTAAATCCCGCTGTCCGCGCCGTCACCGAAGCGAACAGGGACGCATAAACCTGCCCTTCCCCGGTAAGCCCTGCCATCGAAGCGTCCTTCTCCAGCAGATAAAAGATCACCGCCCCGCCGAAGACAAGGACTGCCGTCGTCGTCAGCACCAGCTTTGTGTGAAACTGATATTTCCTGAAATGAAACTTCTGCTTCCACACATCCATCCATACGATAAAACCAAGGCCCCCTAAAATAATCAGCGCCATGATCGTTATATTGACCAGCGGATCATCCACCGCCGATACAAAGGACACATACTCCCCCTGATAGCCCATCAGGTCAAAGCCGGCATTACAGAAAGCCGAGATGGCATGAAAGATACTGTAATAGATCCCCCTCTGCCACCCGAGCCTCGGCACAAAGTAAAAGGACATCGCAAAAGCCCCCGCCCCCTCAAACAGAAGCGTACCCTTTAGCGCCTGCCGGATCAGCCTTACGATCCCGCCGATCTGCAGACTGTTGATGGATTCCTGCAGGAGATTCCTCGCCTTCAGCGTGATATTGCGCCGCAGGAAAGTAGCCAGCAGGATCCGCATGGCGATGGTCCCGAGTCCGCCGATCTGGATCATCACAAGGATCAGTATCTGTCCGAAAACAGACCAGTGGTTAAAAGTATCCACCAGCACCAGTCCTGTCACGCAGGAGGCGCTTGTGGCGGTAAAAAGCGCCGTCGTAAAATCCGTCCACTGCCCGCTCTTTGAGGAAACCGGCAATGTCAAAAGACAGGCCCCCGCCAGAATGATCACGAGAAAATTTAACGCGATCGTTCTTGTTTTATTTACACCGTAACGCTTTGGTTTTTGTATCTTCATGATCAGTCTTGCCTTTTTTGTTTTTTCAGTTTTCTCAGCGCGCTCTTATGCGCATACAGTTCCGTCCAGATTGCCGGATGGAACAGGATCAGAAGCGGAAACAGCTCCAGACGCCCTGCCAGCATGTCAAAGATCAGCACATATTTGGACAGGGGCGAAAAGAACCCGAAATTTCTGCTCGGGCCTACCAGTTCCAGTCCCGGTCCGATATTGTTGATGGTCGCCGCCACCGCCGTAAAATTCGTCGTCAGGTCCCAGCCCTCGAGGGATACCAGAAGAACCGACGCGGAAAAAAGAATCACAAATGTGATAAAATATACATTGGTGGTACGCATCACCTCGTGTTCTATGGGCCTGTCGTCGTAAGTGATCTTCTTGACGCTTCTCGGATGGATATAAGAATTCAGCTCCTTGAACACCGTCTTGATCAGTATGATAAACCGGGACACCTTGATACCGCCTCCCGTACTGCCGGCACAGGCTCCAATAAACATCAACAGAACCAGCACCGTCTTACTGGTCTGGGACCAGAGGTCAAAATCCACCGTGGAAAACCCGGTGGTTGTGATAATGGAGCCCACCTGAAAGGCAGAATGCCGCAGGGCAGCGGAAAAACTTCCGTATATCTTCACGGTATCCACCAGCAAAATGCCGACAGAAGCCGCAATGACCCCCAGATAGCAGCGCACCTCCTCCATATGGAGCGCTTTTCTCACATTATGGAACAAAATAAAATAATAAAAGTTAAAGTTCACGCCAAAGGCGATCATAAAGATCGTCACCACCCATTGCAGGTAAGGACTATAACCGCCTATGCTGTCCCCTTTGATACCAAAGCCGCCGGTCCCCGCCGTCCCGAAGCTGGTCGTCAGCGCATCGAACAAGGGCATGCCTCCCGCCAGCAGCAGGATGACCTCTATCACAGTCATGCCGAAATAGATCAGATACAGGATCCTGGCGGTATGCTTCATCTTCGGCACCAGTTTTCCCACAGACGGTCCCGGGCTCTCCGCCCGCAAAAGATTCATCTGAGAGCCGCCGCTCAAGGAGATGATGGCGAGAAGAAATACCAGAACCCCCATACCTCCGATCCAGTGGGTAAAACTGCGCCAGAACAGCGCTGTATGGGAAAGCGCCTCCACATCTGCCAGAATGCTGGCTCCCGTGGTCGTAAAACCCGAAACCGTCTCAAACAGGGCATCTGTCAGAGAGGGAATCTCTCTGGAAAACCAGAAAGGAAGGGCGCCGAAAAAACTCATAAAGATCCAGCTCAACGCTGTTGTAACACAGCCTTCCTTCAAATAATAGACCATATCTTTCGGCTTTCTGAAAGTCATCCCGAGTCCGAACAGCAGACAGAGCGCCGCCACGATCAGATAATAGATCCCGGTCTTTTCCTGATAACACACCGCAACAAGACAGGGCAAAAGTAAAAGTGCCGCCTCTATTTTCAACACACTTCCCAGAATATATCGAATAATTGAACTGTTCATGACGCCTCCACTATTTCAGAATATCCTGCAGGTCGTTAAAGCCTGTATGTGTTGTCACGATCATCACCGTATCACCAACCTCGATCGTATCATGACCGCTGGGGATGATGATATCATTGTTCCGGTTGATAAAGGAAATCAACAGATCCTTCTTCAGAGACAGCTTCATCAGCGGAACCCCCGTCACCGCAGACTCCTTATATACCCTGAATTCGATCGCTTCCACCCTGGAATTGAACATATGATAAAGGGTCTCTATATTACTGTCCATGGAATCCTTTTTCGCACGGACATAAGCAATGATCGCCTCGGACGTAATATATCTGGGATAGATCACACTGCCCAGATCAAGAGAATTGATCACCTCCCGAAACGCGATCCTGTTGATCTTTGTAATGACCTTGGCATTGGATACCCGCCTTGCATACAGCGTCAGCATGATATTTTCCTCGTCAATGCCGGTGAGCGGCACAAACGCCTCTATCCGGGTAATGCCCTCCTCCTTTAACAGTTCCTCATCCGTGCCGTTGCCATTGATGATAACCGCTTTGGGCAGTAAGATACTCAATTCCTCACAGCGCTTTTTGTCATTTTCAATGATCTTCACGGCAATTCCCATGTTCAGGAGCTGTCTTGCCAGATAATAGGCCGCCTTTCCGCCGCCGATGATCATACAGTTCTTTACCTGGTTTGTCTTAAAGCCGATCCGTTCCAGGAAAGCTTTCGCCTGCAGCCTGGATGCCACAAAGGAAATTATGTCGCCCGCTTCTATCTTAAAATCACCGGAAGGAATGTAAACTTCCTCGCCGCGCTCCACGGCGCAGATCAGTATCTTATCTATATTATCCACTTCCCTGCCGACCCGTGCGATCTTCATCCCCGCCAGCATGTTGCTCTCCGGTACCTTGATCTTGATCATCTCCGCCTGTCCATGGGCAAAAGTATTGACTTCCAGAGCCGTAGGCGCATACAATATCCTCGCCGCCTCCCGGGATGCCTCCATCTCCAGGTTGATGATCATCGCAAGGCCCAGCTTATCGCGCAGGTACCCCGCCTCCATACTGTAATCCGGTGTCCTTACCCTTGCGATGGCGGCACAATGCCCCACCCGCTTCGCCACAGTACAGCATAAAAGATTCAGCTCATCGGAATCCGTCACCGCAACGATCAGATCCGTGTTCTCTATCCCCGCATCCATCTGAACACTGTAGCTGGCGCCGTTTCCGGTCACCCCCATCACGTCATAAAGCCCGCTGATAGTCTGCACCTTCTCCGCATCCTTGTCCACGATCGTGATATCGTGCCCCTCTTTCGACAACTGCTCCACCAGCGTCCTTCCCACCTTGCCGCAGCCCACGATGATGATCTGCAGGCCCTTTACCGTATTTTTCCGCGACATGATACCCATTTTTGCCTCCTGAAGTCTTAACCTCATATATGTCTTTATTTTTCGGCATAAAATTATTCGCCAACTTTTACTATAACACTAATCACATAAAAAATCCACAGGCAAACTGTATTCGTCTGCCTGTGGATCTTGAAATCATTTATCCCAGTTAATAAAAGCTGTTTCCCGCACGCTTACCACTGTCTTTTTTATACGATTCCCTGTGCCTTCATAGCCTCAGCAACCTTCAAAAAGCCCGCAATATTAGCGCCAGCCACATAGTCGCCTTCCCTGCCGTACTTCTTAGAAGCTTCATCCAGATTGTGGAAGATATTTACCATGATGCCCTGCAGCTTGCTGTCCACTTCCTCAAAAGTCCAGGACAGTCTCTCGGAGTTCTGGCTCATCTCCAGTGCGGAAGTCGCTACGCCGCCCGCGTTGGATGCCTTACCGGGGCAGAACAGCACGCCGTTTTTCTGGAAATACTCTGTTGCTTCCAGCGTAGTAGGCATGTTTGCGCCCTCCGCCACTGCGAAGCAGCCGTTTGCAACCAGAGCCTTTGCATCTTCCAGCCCCAGTTCGTTCTGTGTTGCACAGGGCAGTGCGATATCGCATTTTACGCTCCATACGCCTTTGCCTTCATGGTACTCTGCGCTGGGCCTTGCAGCCGCATACTCTGTCAGGCGGGCACGTTTCACTTCTTTCACTTCTTTCAGCAGCGCCACATCGATGCCTTCCGGATCGTAGATCCAGCCTGTGGAATCAGAGCATGTCACAGGCTTTCCGCCAAGCTGCTGAGCCTTCTGGATCGCATAGATCGCCACGTTGCCTGCGCCGGATACAGCGATGGTCTTGCCCGCAATATCCTTGCCGTTGCACTTTAACATCTCCTCTGTCAGATATAAAAGGCCGTAGCCTGTAGCCTCTGTTCTCGCAAGGGAACCGCCGTATGTCAGGCCCTTACCTGTCAGAACGCCCTCATACTGGTTTCTGATCCTCTTATACTGGCCGTACATGTAGCCGATCTCACGTCCGCCTACGCCGATGTCGCCTGCCGGTACATCCGTATCTGCGCCGATATGTCTGTAAAGTTCTGTCATAAAGCTCTGGCAGAATGCCATCACTTCCCTGTCGGATTTTCCCTTCGGATCAAAGTCACAGCCGCCCTTGCCGCCGCCGATGGGCAGTCCTGTCAGGGAGTTTTTGAAGATCTGCTCAAAACCGAGGAACTTGATGATGCCGAGGTTTACGGACGGATGGAATCTGAGTCCTCCTTTGTAGGGTCCGATAGCGCTGTTAAACTGTACACGGAAACCGTTGTTTACCTGCACCTGTCCCTTATCGTCCACCCAGGGAACACGGAACATGATGATTCTTTCCGGTGTGGTCAGCCTCTCTAACAGAGCCTCTTTCCGGTATTCTTCCTCATTTGCTTCGATCACCACCCTCAAAGATTCCAGAACTTCTTTTACAGCCTGATGAAATTCCGGCTGTGCGGGGTTTTTCTCCACGACTTTTGCATAAACCTCGTCAACATATGACATATTGCATTTCCTCCTTTAATTTAAAAAATATATCCCTTAGAACAAAAAAACAAAGGCAGAAAACAAAGCAGAAGAATCTGCGTCTCCTGCTCTACAGACGCCTTTGTCCAGAAACTATTATATTACGTTCTCAAAAATGATACAAGAGTTTTTTTCTGATAAAATGCACAAAATTTTTCTCCGGTTTTGTATACTTTTCACAAATCCCAAAAAATTCCTAAAATCCCTGCCCGTATTTCTGATACAACTCTTCAAACTGCTGCCTGTCCTCCTCGGAAATACTCTCCTTCAGATACTCCTTCATCTCCGAAACCGCATCGCTGTTCAAGCCCTCGTCGATCAGATCAGCCACATCCGATATCGTATCCTTATTCACATACTTCCCGATCATCTCTCTCGCCTTCTGCTTATCTTCCTCGTCAAAGCTGTCCATGATCTCCTTCGCCCGCTCTGCCGCCTCCGGATCCCCGGTACTCTCCAGCACCTGTTCGAGCACCTGCTCCATGATCTCGTCTTCCGCCTTATTCTTCACCTTATCCGTCGTCACACTCTTCAGCTTCTCTCCAAACGCCTCATTGGTCAGCCCCAGAAGCATCACGCCTCCCGCCAGGATCAAAACACTCAAAAACAGGATCATCCCTATGCCTTTTTTCTTTCTCCGTCTTCTTCTCCTGCTCACTCTATTCTCCTTCCTGAACTATTTTCCACGCTCCATTGTTATTTATTTTCTTATGGCTCGTCCTTCCGGATAACATAACACTCTTTTCTATAATAAAGATGCTCCCACCACAAAAATAGTTCATTCTACAGATATTTCTTGAGGCGTTCCATATTTTTCTCCTCGAATCCCGCCAGCTCCTCCGCCAGCTCCATGCACTCCTTCCCCGCATTCTCATAGGTCTTCATATTTTTCCAGATATCCGTCACCGCCCTGCTGTTCTCCTGAAACAAGATATCCGCCACGTGGCTGGTGCTGGAATCCAGAAGCGTGCTCATCTGCAGCCCGCTGCGCTGCAAAACCTCCTGCACCTGGGAATTCCGGTATCCCTCCTCCTTCTCCTTCGTCAGTTCCTTTAACGCCCTGTTGTGGATATCCGCAAAAGTAATAAATTCTCTGGACATCTCCACAGACAGATCCTTGTCGTAAACCCTCTCCGTCACGGCATCCAGCGCATTCATCGCAAGCTGTGCATTTCTCTGAATATGATGATACAATTTGATATCTTCCCTCTTCATTCTCCACTCCTCTTCATCACAGATAATGTAAATATACCCATTTTATAGTATGGGCAGCCCCGTGAATTTTATTCCCGCTTTTCCTGTTTTTGTAACCGCCGCCTATTTCACCGGCTTATTACAATAAAACAATGGGCAACAAAAAAGTACCGCAGCTTTATGCGATACTCTTTCGTACATTTTATTTTTTTCTCTCTGGTTGATCATTTTTACAGTTCCGAAATATCATCAGGATAAGGCATGATCCTTTTCAAAGGGATACACGATCCCCCACTCCCTGCGCCGCTCATCCATAAACTCCATAATGCGGATTGTCTCCGCATGGGGCATCTCCGGGCACTCCAGCGCGCCGTTTTTCAGCGCTTTTATACACGCCTCCACCTCATACTCATAGCCGGTAATCTGCTTCGGCGCTTTTTTGCGCAGGATGCGTTTGTGCTCCTTATCGTACACCGTAAAACTCTCGTAGTTGTTGATATTTTCGATCACGATATAACCGTCGGTTCCCTGAATAATACCCTTTCTGTCGCCCACACAGCACTGGGATGCCGTGAGGGACGCCACCTTGCCGTCCGTATACTCGATCGTGATCGTCTCCTGCTTGTCCACACCGGTCTCGGTATAGGTACAGAAAGAAGACACTTTTTTCACATTCGTTCCGAAAAAGATGGACGCGAAATTGATCGGATACACCCCCAGATCCAGCAGGCTCCCTGCCGCCAGTGCAGGGTCATACATTCTCTGAATATGCTCCAGAGAATAGCTTAAATTCGCCGAAAGCATCCTGGGCCTTCCGATCAGCCCCTGGGAAAGCACGTCTTTGATCATGCCCACCATCGGCATATACCTTGTCCAGATCGCCTCCGTGATAAAGACTTTTTCCTTCTCCGCATATTCCAGCACTTCCTTTGCCTGTGCCGCATTTGCTGTAAAAGCCTTTTCACATAAAACGGGCTTTTTGTATTGAATACACAGCATTGCATTATCATAATGCTCGGAATGGGGTGTCGCAATATAGACCAGATCCACCTTCTTGTCCTGCAGCATCGCCTCATAGGAACCATACGCCTTCTTAACACCGTATTTTTTCGCAAAGGCCTCCGCCTTTTCCTCAGATCTTGACGCGATCGCGTAGAGAGAGACGTCCCTCATCCCCTTCACTGTCTTCGCCATCATACCGGAAATATTCCCGGCTCCCATCAAACCGATTCTTAATTTGCTCATACCTTTTCCCTCTCCTCACCCGGAAACTTCCGCATCTTCACACCGCTTCCGTGCTGTTGCTCGAAAATCTTCGATACTTCACCCCAAACTCCGAAAATGACCGGCACCACTCTCTCCGAATCTCATTCTCTTTACTCCATAAATTCACTCTTTACATAGGCTGTCTGCCCTTTATATTTCACCTTGCACCAGCCGTCCGCCTGATTCATTACAAGCTCAAGCCGCTCGCCCTGGTAGATAACGCCCAGCTTTTCTCCGCTCTCATTAGCGCTCTTTCTGACATTTACTGTTGTTTTGGCAGTCACATAGCCGCTGCTTCCAAGAGACACATTAACCGAGGGCGCCTCCTGCTGTGCAGACGTTCCCTGCCCCTCATCCTGCTGCGCTGTTTCTCCGGCATCCGCCGCGGCGGGCTCTTCACTGATGACCTCCAGATACTGGGACTTGATAAAGAATTCCTTTGTACCGTCCGTCAGTTTTGTCCAGCCGTTAGCCTTCTCCTCCAGCACATCAAAAACATCTCCTATCTGGGCTTTCCCCAGTTTATCCGCCTTCTCGCTGTCAGAGCTTCTCATATTTACCACATCGATCGCTTTCGCCTTCTTTGCGACATTCACACTCTGAGGTTCTTCCGCCGCGGGTTCCTCCTCCGCAACAGGCTCCTCAATCCCCTGTGCCGCCTGATTCGCCAGCAGAGCTTCCTGGATGCCCTTTGTGATGGACTCCTCCACCTTGATGCACACCTGCGCCGCCTCGGAACCGTTCTGTACAAGCTGGTTGAAATCAGCCGATACCTTATTGCTCAGATCCACCACATCGTCCTGAAAGTTCACAGCTTCGATATAATCCGCTTCCTCTTTGTCGATCTCCTCTTCCATATTGATATAATAGTTGCCCGCCTCATTCTTACAGATAAAGAAGCTTGTCATGCCCGGCACGGTTCCCTCATACCCCACGACCTGGATATCCGCCACAACATAGGCGATGAAGGAGTCCTCCCTCGGACCGGGTTTCGTATAGATATTCACAGCGGGACACGCCTGCGTATGCTTTGCCCATTCCGTAAAGCGGATCAGCACGGAGTCGGTCAGAGGGCTGATGATCTCTGTGAGCGCATCCGTATCCACCTCTTCCATCGCCTTATAATACTTCATGATCAGCTCGTTTATCTCCGGATAGGCATTCTCCTCCAGCGGTACATCCGGCACCACAAGGCCCGCCTCCGCAGTCTCTTCCTGTTCCGGTACCGCACTCGTGTGTACTTCTTCCAGCTGCTGCTTCTTCTTATTTGCCGAGATGCCGATCCCCATCGTGATCAGGATCGCCGCCACCAGGATCACCGGCAGCACGATCTTCCTGTTCTCCACGACTGCATCCTTCAGCCTCTCTATCAATTCTACAGCATTTATGTTTTCTTCCTTTGTTCTTCTGCCTCTTTTTTCCGCCATACAAAACTCCTTGCTTATCTTTATACCAAACAAGAGGCAAGTAAACTTACCTCTTGTCAAGCGGTTGATAGAACCTTCATACAAAATGCACCCGACAGGAATCGAACCTGCATTAAAGGCGTCGGAGGCCTTCGTTCTATCCGTTAGACTACGGGTGCATGGAATGGTATGCTATCCAAATATTACAAAATTGTTACATCACGTTTGTTATCATACCATATCCTGTTCTATCTGTCCAGACTTTTATCTATAAAAAATTCCATAAAAATTTTTCCAGATACTATTTTATATCATATATGCTGATCTTTTCAGCTTTTCTGTCGTAATAGTAAACCGCATCGGAGAGCACTTCCTCCGGCTCCACCTGCGTCCGGTTCACTTCCGCCACCATCCGAATCAACCTGTCCGCATTATGCACATAATTTTCCGGCAGGAGGATCATCTCATGGACTGAACTGGGCAGAATATAAAAGTTTTTTCCCAGCCTGTCCGCGATCTGTTTCAAAAGCCCCCTGTACAAAATGCAGGATGCGCCCAGATATCTTCTCTCGTTCGTCAAAATGAGCATCGGGATATGCGGCGTTTTTCCCTTTTTTTCCATAAATCCGTCCAGCATCGGAAAATCCTCCGCCTCCCTTTCCCTTTGCTCCCACACCGGGATATCATCCTCCAGCACCATCCTTGAGAGCAGCTCCTCCATGGTCCTGACTCCGCCGGGCAGCATAACCTCCGAGTTTTTCAGCGCATCTTCATATAACTGCTGTTCCGAAACACCCCACTTTTCCATATGCTCATTTTTCACAAGGATCGCCGCCGTTCCTGTAGCGGCAGCCTCCATCAGACAGTAAAAGACCACCGCCATATCCAGAAAATCCCTGTGGGGCATTTCCGAAAGCATCCTTTTATTCTTTTTCTTATTGACAAGCTTTACCGCCAGCCTCTTTTTTACCTGTTCATAGTCGCGATAAAATTCAAAATTCAGCATCTTTGCCGCATCCTGTTCTTCGTATATTTCCAGAAAATCCTCCAGGATATCCTCCATATCTCTTCCTTCCAGATAATCTGCATAAAATCGTTCCATATAGATGGTCGGCACGACCTTCTCCCTCGGCCTGCGGATCGTAATGCCCTGCAGCATGATCCCGTTATTCTTCGGCACGCTGATCGTTTCCACCATCGCCTGCGCCCCCAGCTTTTCCTGAAGGCACTCCTTTACTTTACTGACAAACTGAGAATAATTCATAGTTACCTCTCTTTCCTTTCCTTATGGTTTTCGTTTTCGCAAATTTTATGAGTTTCTTTTTGATAAAACAGCGGGTTTCATAAATCCGAAAATACCGAGAGGTCTCTTATAAGCCAAAAAGGACAACAGGAGAAAACTCCCATTGTCCTATAGGTTCTTGTCAACATAGATTAGAAATGCTCTATAACCCGCATTTATACACGGCTCAGATATTCGCCGGTACGGGTATCGATCTTGATGGTGTCGCCCTGATTTACAAACAACGGAACATATACCGTAGCGCCTGTCTCCACTGTGGCAGGCTTTGTAGCGCCTGTCGCTGTATCGCCCTTAAAGCCGGGTTCCGTCTCCGTGATCTCCAGTTCCACGAACAGAGGAGGCTCCACAGCAAATACGCTTCCGTTATGGGAAAGCATCTTCACCATTTCATTCTCCTTCACAAATTTCATGGAGTCCTGGATATCGGCAGCGCTCATCGCCATCTGCTCATAATTTTCCGTATCCATGAAATTATACAGATCGCCGTCTGCATATAAATACTGCATTTCTCTTCTGTCAATACGTGCCTGAGGGCATTTTTCCGTAGGACGGAATGTTTTCTCCACTACGCCGCCGCTCTTGATGTTTTTCAGTTTGGTCCGGACGAAAGCTGCACCTTTACCGGGTTTCACATGCTGAAACTCGATGATCTGATACACATTTCCCTCCAGCTCTATCGTAATACCGTTTCTGAAGTCACCTGCAGATACCATAAAATATTCCTCCTGAAGTCTCTCATAAATAATCCTTTTCCAGTTTATCCTAAAAGTTTATCTTTTTCAACTGTTTTTTCAAGGAAAGTTACTTTTTTTATAAATTTAACAGAAAATCTATGGCGAACAGGTATCCTTCCAGCCCTTTTCCGTAAATCTGTCTGTCACAGGCGGGTGCCGTCACGGAAATTTTCCGGAACTCCTCCCTGTTTGTGATATCGGAAATATGTACCTCCACCTTTCTCATCGTTGTCACCGCCGCAAGGGCGTCATGGATCGCATAGCTGTAATGGGTGTAGGCGCCCGGGTTGATGATCAGCCCCTCCGTTCCGTCAAAATAGGCATCCTGAATCCTGTCAATGATAGCCCCCTCATGGTTACTCTGGAACACCTCGATCTGGCAGTGCTCCTTCTCCCCCTTCTCGGCGATCATCCTGAGCAGGTAGTCATAATCCTGTGTCCCGTATACTTCCTTCTCCCTGATGCCCAGAAAGTTCAGATTCGGCCCGTTTATGATCAGTATCTTCATATTGCTCCCTCCCTCTGTTTTAATTTTTTTACGATCTCATCCACCACCTGTGCCGGCTTTTTTCCATCCACCGGGATAATGATATCCGCGGCATCCCGATACAGCTCCTCCCGCTCTTCCAGCAGTGTCCTTATCTTCCGCATGGGATCATCCCCCTGCAGCAGAGGCCTTGTGGTATCGCCCTTCAGCCGCGTCCAGACTGTTTCCGGGGAGACTTCCAGATATATGACCGTTCCCAGTTCTTTAAGAAGCCTTCTGTTTTCCTCCCTGAGCGGTGTACCGCCGCCCACGGAAAAGATCTGTCCGCCGCTGCCACTCTTCAGTTTTTCGAGAAGTTCCGTCTCCTTCTCCCGGAAACAGGCCTCCCCCTCCTCTGCAAAAATTTCGGAAATGCTCCGTCCTTCCTGCCTCTCTATCATCTTGTCGGTATCAGCCAGCGTGCGCTGCAGTTTATAGGAAAGGCTGATGCCCGTGGTACTCTTTCCGCTGCCCATAAAGCCGATCAGGATCACATTGTCTCTTTTTCCTTCCACGTTCACACCCCCAGTGCCTCCTCCATCTTCTGATAGATCTCCTGCGCCGCCTCCCCGGAAACACGGATACCGTTCCACAACTCGTAGGCGATAACCCCCTGATACAACAGCATTTTCAGCCCGTGGAACGCCTCGCCCCCGGAGCGCCTTACAAGCTGCATAAAACGGGTCTCCAGCGGATTGAAGATCACATCATAGCCTGTCTTTACCAGTTTATAAAAAGCCTCATCCTCTATCACCGCATGCTCCGTATGGGGATACATCCCCACGCCGGTCGCCTGTACGGTAATATATTTCCTGCCATCGTCCAGCTTTCCGTATTCATCGAGAGCATACGCCTCCGCAAAGGGCACCCTTCCGGAAATCTCCCGCGCCGCAGCATTCACTTCCTCCGCCAGCGCCTTCGCCCGCTCCCCGCTCCGGTTCAGAATGTAAACATGCTTTGCCCCTTTATCCAGCAGCAGAAAAGCGATCGCCCTCGCCACGCCTCCGGCGCCGAGCAGTATGATCTCCTCCCCCTCTATCCGCACGCCGTCAGCGCACATGGCACGGTACAGCCCCGGCATATCCGTATTATATCCCTTATACCCTCCCTGCGTCCGCACAAGGGTATTCACCGCGCCGATCCGCTCCGCCAGGGGATCGATCTCCCTTAAATACGGGATCACCTCGCTCTTATAGGGCACTGTCACATTCATCCCGAGAAAATCAAAGGCGTCCGCTCCCTCCACCGCACGCCGCAGTTTCCCCGGCTCCACCTGCAGCGGCACATACACAAGGTTCTGCCCGTAGATCCCGGCAAGATTGTTATGTATCACCGGCGACACGGAATGTCCTACCGGATGGCCTATCAGGCCGCATATTTTTGTCTTTGCGTTTATTTCCATATATCTCTTCTCCCCGCCATTATTTCCGTCGTCACTTTTTCTTCAGATAAAAATGCAGCACGATCTTCTCCAGATAGCGCTTCAGCACGATCTGGATCTCCTCCTTCGGATGGATCGGCTTTACCAGTATCGCATGGATCCCGCTGCGCTTTGCCCCCCAGACATCGGTAAAGAGCTGATCGCCCACAAAAAGCGTGGTCTCCCTCGTTGTTCCCATACGTTCCATCGCCCGCACATAGCCGCCTCTCTTCGGCTTTCCCGCCTTATACAGATAAGCGCTCTCCACCCGGTCCGCAAAGGATCTCACCCTGGGCTCCTTATTGTTGGAGAGAAGCATGGTCTGATACCCCGTCCGGTGAAGCCTCTCAAACAGTTCCACAGCCCGCTGATCCGCCGGCGCGTCATGGGGCACCAGCGTATTATCGATATCAAAGATCACGCCCCGTATCCCCTTTTCATAAAACCCTTCAAAATCAATCTCATAGGTGGAATCCAG
The DNA here is from genome assembly GCA_947647735.1 of uncultured bacterium. Taxonomy (GTDB): domain Bacteria; phylum Bacillota; class Clostridia; order Lachnospirales; family Lachnospiraceae; genus 1XD8-76. The sequence goes on from CANSLJ010000016.1 coordinate 38,901, forward strand.
ATATTCATCCGGATAAAACATTGAAAACACCTTATCCCTCCTCACAAGAAAAACACCCCCGCCACAGCAGGAGTGCCCTGAAGATCTTCTCTCATTACTGCAGATGCCGCACTGCGTTATTATATCTCATCGCCGAAAACAGTTTTGCAAAGGTACTGATCACCAGCAGCACGATATCATACCACAGAAAATTGTACAGTTTCTGCCGGATATCCATAAACCACTGCGCCTCATCCCAGACCTTGCCGCCCCAGAAAATGAACACCAGCAGCACGATCGCCACAAACATAAACGCCAGCCGCCATTTATTGATCAGCTCCATACGCCTTCTCGCTTTTTCCAGCTTTTTCTTCTCTTCTTCCATCCGCTTCCGTTTCTTTCCCGGACTTTCCCCTGTCCGACTCCCTGTCTCTGTCAGGGCCGCACCGCCCTGCTCTTGCACATTTATTTATCCAGCACCTTTTTCAGTTCATCCATAAAGGTATTGATATCCTTGAACTCCCTGTAGACAGAAGCAAACCTGACATATGCCACCATATCCAGCCCTTTCAGCTTCTCCATCACGTACTCGCCGATGACATCGCTGGAAACCTCTTTCTCCTCCATCTTGAAAACTTCCGTCTCCACCTCGTCCACCAGCTTTTCGATCTGTCCCGCGCTGATCGGCCTCTTATGGCAGGCACGAAGTACCCCCGCCTCAATCTTGGAGCGGTCATAGGTCTCCCTGTTATTATCCTTCTTGATAATGATCAGCGGGATCGTCTCCACCTTCTCATAGGTGGTAAACCGCTTATCGCACTCATCACAGACCCGCCTTCTCCGGATCGAATTATTCTCCTCCGCCGGACGCGAATCGATCACCCTGGTATTCTCATGGCCGCAAAACGGACACTTCATCTGCCCACCTCCTGCAAATATGCAAAAAACCTTTTCTTGCAGTATAAATTATGAACAGTTTTCTGTCAAGTATCGGGTATTGTTCAAAAGTCCGCCTCTCACCCCGGCCCCCTTCACCTCCTGCAGTGCTCCTTCACATCCACCAGTATGATATCCGGCCCCACCTGCCTGATATCGTGATACGGGATCGTATAATCCGCCTCACATTTAAACCAGTCAAAAAAGGAGCCGCCTCCCGCCACGATGATCTTGCAGATCTGCCCGCTGCACTCGTCAAACTCAAAATCCGTCACCCTGCCCAGCCTTTTGCAGTCCTTGATATTGATGACTTCCTTGCTCTTAAAATCCGAATAAAGCACCCTTACTTCCCCCGGAAACGCTTTCCTTTATTCTATGCGCATTCCCCCTCCCTGTTTCCATTTTCTTCCAGAAAACCGGCATGATTTTATGTATAAATTCATGGAATCCGTACAGCCTAAAAAAGTATGAAGTACCTTTCCGAACCTGTAAAAATACAGGCCGAAAAATCCTGAAAATAACGGAGGAAAATACCATGCAGGGAAAAGTCGAAATATGCGGAGTCAACACAGCGGATCTCCCGCTTTTGAAAGAAGAGGAAAAGGATGCCCTCTGGGCAAAGATAGAAGCCGGCGATATGGCGGCAAGAGACGAGTATATCCGGGGGAACCTGCGGCTTGTTCTGAGTGTGATCAAACGCTTCTCTTCCAGCAATGAAAACGTGGACGATCTGTTCCAGATCGGATGTGTCGGGCTGATCAAAGCCATCAATAATTTCAACCCTGCCCTGCAGGTAAAATTTTCCACCTACGCCGTGCCAATGATCCTCGGCGAGATCAGACGGTTCCTGCGGGACGGCGGCTCCATCCGGGTATCCCGCTCCTTAAAGGACACCGCCTACAAGGCAATCTACGCCAGGGAACACATGACAAGGGCCAACCTGAAAGAACCCACGATGGAGGAGGTCGCCGAGGAGATCGGCATCTCCAAAGAAGATATCCTTTACGCCCTGGACGCGATCCAGAGCCCTATGAGCCTTTACGAACCCATCTACACAGACGGCGGCGACACGCTCTATATCATGGATCAGGTCAGCGATAAAAAGAGCAGGGAGGAAAAATGGATCGAGACCCTCTCCCTGAACGAAGCCATCACCCATCTGAGCGACAGGGAGCAGGAGATCATCCACCTGCGCTTCTATGAGGGGAAAACCCAGATGGAAGTGTCCGAACTCATCGGCATCTCCCAGGCTCAGGTTTCCCGCCTTGAGAAAAACGCCCTGCGCATCATGCGCAGTTATCTGGTGGCATAGGAAGATCAGGTCTCCTTGCTGATCTCCTTCTTCAACTGCTTCATGATCTTCTTTTCCAATCTGGAAATATAGGACTGGGAAATGCCCAGAAGCTCCGCCACTTCCTTCTGCGTCATTTCCCGCCCGATGCTGGCATCCAGCCCGAACCGCAGGTTAATGATGGTCTTCTCCCGCTCCGAAAGCCTGCTGATCGCCTCCTTTAAGAGCTTGTGCTCCACCTCGGACTCAATGCCTCTGTAGATCACATCCTCCTCCGTCCCCAGGATATCCGAGAGCAGCAGCTCGTTTCCATCCCAGTCCACATTTAACGGCTCATCGATGGACACCTCCATCCTTGTCTTGCTGTTGCGGCGCAGATACATCAGTATCTCATTTTCAATACAGCGGGAAGCATAGGTCGCAAGCTTGATATTTTTGTCCGGCTTAAAGGTATTGATGGACTTGATCAGCCCGATCGTCCCTATGGAGATCAGATCCTCCACCCCCACACCCGTATTGTCAAATTTTTTTGCTATGTAAACCACAAGGCGCAGATTATGTTCAATGAGCGTTGTCCGGGCCTCCTGCGCGTCCGCGCTGCCAAGCCCACGGATCATCTCGTTCTCCTCCGCCGACTCCAGCGGCGGCGGCAGGATATCCGCCCCGCCGATATAGTGGATGTCTCCCTCTCTCTCAAAAAGATCAAACTGTCTGCTCCGCACCATCTTGAACTGGAACATCCCCGGTATTGCCATTTTAAAAACCATCTTTAATCCTCCTCACTATCGCATCGCAAGATCCCTTCATCACATATGGCCGGTGCCTGATGCCGCCCCGCCGTATCCCTCACGGATCCTGCTCTCTCATAAATTCCGGATGTAAAATCACCTGATAGTCTCCCTTTCCGGTCATCACCTCGTCGGAGAGCGCCACCACGGCTTTTCGGAACGTCCTTTTTACCTCCTGATCCTCCACTTCCATCAGGGGCAGCTCCACCGCCGCAAGCAGCCCGTGCTTTTTCCCGATGCTGTGAAAGGGGATCAGAAAAAATTTTTCCGGGGGAACTCTCCCGACCAGATCTCCTGCAGCCTGTTTTTCCAGAATGCATACCGGGCGTTTCCGATAGGGCTCATAGAGACTGTTTCCGGAATCCACAAAGCCTGTGCAGGATAAGACCTCCCCGTAAAAATCCAGTTTCACCTGACAGCGTTCCCGATCTTTGCCTCCCTTTTTCCGGATGTGCAGATACAGGCTCACCAGCGCAGTTACCGCCGTTATAACGACCAGCACCTTCCCTGTTCCCGTATTTTCCCGCATCCCCGGCAGATAACCGGATACCCCCAGCACAGCGCCCCCCAGCAGAAGGCCCATACCGTTCATACAGGCATATGCTTTTACAACCGCTTCTTTCGTCCGAAAAGAAAAAGCAGCCTTTAGCAAAAGCGGATTGATGCACAGAACCTGCAACAGCACCCCGGGCATCATCCCGACTCCCGGCAGTATCAGAAGTATGACAAACACCGCCGCACCCGCCGCCGCACCCGCAAGCAGCCTTACCGTATTTCTTTTTATGCCGAATGCCTGGCCTGTCAAAAACAGTAGATATGTACTTGTGACAAATTCCATCAGCCATACTCTGTCGATATAAATAATATAGTGCACTGACGCCGCCCCTGTCTGCATAAGACCGTTTTCCTTCCGGTAAGATACAGTATACTCTTTTGTCCGCGTGGATTTTGTCATTATGTGCGCTGCTTTATAAAAAATTTTGGCATAAAAAAAGAATCCCGTTTTTACACAGGATCCTTTCAGTTTTTTCTTTATTTTTTCTGCAGGAAACTCGGAATATTCAATGACTGTTCTTTCACGGAACTTCTGATATCCGCAGGCTTTGCGGCAGGCACAGGCCTTACCGCCGGTTTTACGTTCGGCGTTACCGGCGCCGTCTTCGGCATGCCGCCGGGGATACCCCCGCTCTGCTGCATTCCCTTGTTCTGCAGCCCCTGCAAGGAGGTGGGCGTGATGATATTGCCTGTCTTATAGCCGAAACTGCTGTTCAATCTGTTCTGAGGCACATCCTCCAGCCCGGTTGCGATCACTGTGATCTTACAGTAATCCGCCTGGGAGGCATCATACATGGCGCCGAAGATGATATTCACCTCATCGCCAACCAGCTCCTGTACATAGCTTGCCGCCTCGTTGGCGTCGATCAGTGTGATATCGCCGGATACGTTGATGATCACATCCGTAGCGCCGGTGATCTTGGTCTCCAGAAGCGGAGACTCCACGGACATCTTGACCGCCTCCGTCGCCTTGTCGTCGCCCTTTCCCTCGCCGATGCCGATATGGGCGATTCCCTTGTCCTTCATAACCGTCTGTACATCCGCAAAGTCCAGATTGATCACGGAAGGTACGTTGATCAGGTCCGTGATGCCTTTCACGGACTGCTGCAATACTTCGTCCGCCTTCTTCAGGGCGTCCGGCATCGTGGTGCGCTTGTCCACGATCTCCAGAAGCTTATCGTTGGGGATCACAATGAGCGTATCCACATTTTCCTTGATCTTTTCTATACCGTGCAGGGCATTGGTCATACGAACCTTCGCCTCGAACCGAAAAGGCTTCGTCACAACGCCGACCGTCAGTATTCCCATCTCCTTTGCCAGCTTTGCCACCACGGGAGCCGCTCCCGTACCTGTGCCGCCGCCCATACCGCAGGTGACGAACACCATATCCGCGCCCTTGATAGCGGAACTGATCTCCTCCGCGCTCTCCTCCGCCGCCTTTTCACCAATCTCCGGCCTTGCGCCCGCGCCCAGTCCCTTCGTCAGCTTCTCACCGATCTGGATCAGCTTTGGCGCCTTACAGAGCTGAAGCGCCTGCTTATCTGTATTCACACCGATAAAATCCACACCGGTAATATTCTCTTCTATCATCCTATTTACAGCATTATTGCCTGCACCGCCCACACCGACTACAATGATCTTTGCAGCGGATTCAGCATCGCTTGTCCTAATTTCTAACACAGGTACTTCCTCCCACTTTATTATCCTCATACAACATGATGTATGTCATACACACTGCCTCCCATATATCTGCCGAAACAGATCTGCGGACCGGCATCGTGAAACTGTCTCATCTCACATGAACCTTTATCTTATCTATCATATAATGTAATCTTCAATTTATCAACAACTTTTTTGCAATAAGACAATTTTTATTTCAATTTTTGTCCTCCTGAAAAGGTATGATCCTGGAATCCGCCGTAAAGCCTTCCATCTGCAGCACCCCCTTCTTTCCCTCCAGTTCCGGCAGGATGTTCCTCACCCTGGAAAACTTTTCATCGATATTGCTGCTGTCCCCGATCTGTACCCTGACTTCGCCAAAATAGAGCGTCACCTTGTACTCCCGGTCAAAAAACAGCCTGTCCGCATTCAGTTCATATTTATCAAGGGACTGGGTGATATCCAGAATATCCGCGAACACCCTGTCGTTTTCCACCGGCAGCTTTTCATACATCACCACATGGTCAAACTTGAGCCCTGTCACCTCCGGCACCCCCGCGGTCTTCATCTCGGAGCTCTCCACGATCGTGCCGTCCCTGTCAAAATACATATACCGGCCCAGATAGGACACATAACCGGCAAAGGATTTTTCATATACCCTAATGCGCACCGTATCCGGCGAGAGTATCTCCACCTCTATCGTGGAGACAAAGGGGATATTCTCCACCTCTTTATTGCGGTATTTAAAGTTCAGGTAAATGGAATTATGCCCCAGATGCCCTACCATGATCCGGTCTGTGATCTCCTCATCCGTATAATGGGCGTTTCCCTCCACATACACGGTGTTGACGGTGTAGGTTGTCTCTATATAATACCATCCTCCCAGAAGTGCCAGAACCGACGCCGCAAGGACGCCTATGCCGATCTTCAGCCCCAGATGCCTGTTCAGGTATACTGTTTTTTCCTTTTTTTTACCCATCGCCTATAGATCCTTCAATCTGATGCTTCTGCCCACATTCAGCACGATACCGATCTCCACCAGAAGGAACATGACGGAAGACCCGCCGTAACTGATAAAGGGCAGCGAGATACCGGTATTGGGGATCACATTGGTACATACCGCGATATTCAGGATCACCTGGATCGCCAGATGCCCCATAACCCCCACCACAAGGAGCGCCCCGAACAGATCCGGCGCATTGTTGGCAATGATCATGCACCGCCAGATCAGAAGCAGAAACAGAAGCATCACCGCCATGGCGCCGAACAGCCCCAGTTCCTCACAGATAATGGAAAAGATCATATCATTCTGCGCCTCCGGCAGAAAGCCCAGCTTCTGGATGCTCTCCCCGAGCCCCTTTCCAAAGATGCCTCCGGAACCGATGGCATAGAGCGCCTGCAGCGGCTGGAAGCCCTTGTCATCCGCATAGGCCTCAGGGTTGAGCCACGCCAGGATGCGCAGCCCGCGGAACTCCAGTTTTTCCATCATCTCCGGGCTCTCCGCCATCTTGACAATGGCAAAGACGATCAGCGCCACCCCGACGATGCCGAGCACCGCCATAATGATAAACCTTTTATAGTCCGGGCTTGCCACAAAGATCATCAGCATCGCGATCCCTAAAATGATGATCGCGGAGCTCATATTTTTCGTGATCCTCCAGACCATCACCGCGATGATGCCCGGCGGGATCATCAGTGCGATCAGCCCCTTCATCACACGGATCTGCTTTCCCATCTTACACACAAGGCAGGCGAGAAAGATGATCATGCACAGCTTCGCCACTTCCGCGGGCTGCAGGGAAAATTTCCAGATCCTGATCCATCTGGTCGCGCCGTGGGATGTGATCCCCAGCGGCGTTTTTACAAGCAGGATCAGGATCACCGATGTGATATAGGCAGGCACCACAAGCCGCTCCCAGAAGTGATAGGGAATGCGGGAGACCACCACCATGCAGACGATCCCGAGAAGCGCCGCCGTCAACTGCTTTTTCAGGAAAAAGGCACTGTCCTCGTAATCCAGATTCGCCTTGTAGGAGCTGCTGGAATAGATCATCATCAGGCCGAATCCGATCAGAAACAGAACCGTAAACAGCAGGCTGTAATCAAAATATGCCTCATTATTCGATTGCCTTCGTCCTCCCTGAACAGTCCTGAATCTGGTTGCCATCTATGCCCTCTCTTTAATCTGATCTACCAATTTCTTAAAAAGCCTGCCCCGCTCTTCATAATTCGGAAACATCCCCCAGCTTGCGCAGGCGGGGGATAACAGCACCGCGTCCCCGGGCTTTGCGTGATCCGCGCAGATCCCGAAGGCCTCCTCGAAACTCTCCGCAAACACGATCTTTTCAAACCCGTGCTTTCTCGCACATTCTGCTATCTTCTCCTTTGTCTCTCCGATCAGCACAAACAGCTTTACCTTTCCCTCGAAAGCATCGATCCACGCGTCGTAACTGCTTCCCTTGTCATAACCGCCCCCGATCAGGATCGTAGGCCTGCTCATGGCGCGGATGCCCTGGATCGCCGCGTCGGGATTGGTACCCTTGGAATCGTTGTAATAGACGACGCCGTTCACTTCCTTCACAAACTCGATCCGGTGCTCCACCGCCCGGAAATCTCTGATCGTTTCCAGATATTCCTTCCGCGGGATCCCCATCGCCTCGGACACCAGGATTGCCGCCATGACATTCTCCACGTTGCAAAGCCCCACCAGCTTCATCTCGTGAATGTTCATCAGGCGCTCCGTCTCTCCGTTCGCAGCCAGATAAATCTCTTCCCCCTTCAGAAAAGCGCCCTCCGCAAGTTCCTCCGATGCCGAAAAATAAAGCACCTTCGCCGGACACTGACCGCCAAGCTTTCTGGTCTCCTCATTGTCATGATTCAGGACACAGAAATCTTCTTTCGTCTGATTTTTCGTGATATTGTTTTTTGCCGCTATGTAGTTCTCCATCGTATGGTGGCGGTTTAAATGATCCGGCGTGATATTCAGGATCGCCGATACCTTCGGATGAAAACTCTCTATCGTTTCCAGCTGAAAGCTGCTGATCTCCCCCACCGTGACGGACTGCTCTGTCGTCTTTTCGGCGATATCCGCGTAAGGGTATCCGATATTTCCCATCACGAAGGAAGTCTCAAAATGCTTCTCCATGATCTCGCCGAGCAGCGTGGTGGTGGTCGTCTTTCCGTTGGTTCCGGTGATGGCTATGACCCGCCCTTTCTCCTTCTGGTAAGCGAGCTCGATCTCTCCCCATACGGGAATGCCCCTTTCCCGGAAGCTCTCCACAAAGGGCGTATCCGCCGGCACGCCGGGACTGAGCACTAAAAGCTGCGTCTCTTCCTTTACGGCATCCGGGAGTTTTCTCAGGATCACCTGCGCCTTTCCGGTATCCAGACCCTCAAGCCCCAGTTCCCTCTTCTTATCCGAAAGCTGCTCCCTCACTTTCTCTTCCGTCAGCTTCTCGCTCTCATCGAACAGAACCGGATGGGCTCCCTCCTGCAGTAAAAATACGGCGGCGCCGATGCCGCTCTTTCCGCAGCCCACTATCAAAACCTTTTTCTCCGCCAGCTTCATTGTTGTTTTATCCTTTCCTGTTTTATATCCCTGCATATGCGACCAGGCAAAGAATCGCGGTCACAATGGAGAACACCGTCACCACCCTCGTCTCCGACCAGCCGCCCAGCTCAAAATGATGATGGATCGGCGCCATCCGGAAGATCCGCTTTCCCCCCGTCATCTTGAAATAGCCCACCTGGAGGATGACCGACAGCACTTCTATCATATAGATAAATCCCACGATTGCGATAAACAGCGGCATCTGCAGCATATAAGCCGTCGCCGCCACAAAGCCGCCCAGCGCCAGAGACCCCGTATCTCCCATAAACACGCTCGCCGGATAAACGTTAAACAGCAAAAATCCGAGCAGCGCGCCGACCACCGCACAGGTGATGGGTTCGATGCCGCTTCCCATGCCGATGGCCACCACGGTAAAGAAGGTGGCGACGATCACCGTCACGGAGGACGCCAGCCCATCCAGGCCGTCCGTAAAATTGGTGCCGTTCACAGTCCCGATCACGATAAAAAACAGGACCGGTATATTCCATATCCCGAAGTCCAGATAATGATTCGTCCAGAACGGGATCTTCATCGCAAGGGAAACATCCGTATAATTTGTCACATAGTAGGCAAAAATTCCTGTCACCACAAGCTGCCCCAGCATCTTCTGCCATGCTTTCAGCCCCATGGAGCGCTTCAGCACCACCTTGATATAGTCATCCACGAAACCGATCAGTCCGAATCCCAGCGTCAAAAACAAAATGGGGATGATCTTCGGAAAATCCCTCACATAAAACAGGGATGTGGCCACCACAGCTATCATGATCAGGATCCCTCCCATGGTGGGCGTCCCGTTCTTTTTCAGATGTGCCTGCGGTCCCTCATCCCTGACGGTCTGCCCGACCTTCAGCCTCCGCAGAAAGGGAATGATGACCGGCCCCAGCAGGGCGCTGATCGCAAACGATATGATTACCGGTAAAATAACAGTTTGTCTCATGACTCCAGCCTCTCTTCAGCTTATTTAAATAACCACTCATATGATTATAAGCTTATTTCTCCAAATAAGGAAGCACATTTTCAAAAAGCTGTCGGATGACCGGCGCCGCGATCTGTCCGCCATAGTAGGTTCCCTGTGGGGAATGGATGACGACCAGCGCTAAAACCTCCGGATCATCCGCCGGAGAAAAACCTACAAAGGAGGCGATATACCTGCCGCTTCCCCGGGGCAGCGTCTGGCTTGTCGCAGTTTTTCCGCCAATCTTATACCCTTCTATCTGCGCTTTGGAACCGCCTCCTTCAGAGACCACCTTCTCCAGCAGCATCTGCAGCGTTTCGGAGGTTTCCGGCGATACGATCTGCCTGCCGGCCTCCTTCTCAAAACTTTCCAGCCGCTTCCCCTCCGCGTCCACCGCCTCCACGGCAAGATGGGGTGTGATCCGCCTGCCGCCGTTTACCAGAGAAGAGACGGTTGTGGCAAGCTGCAGGGGCGTGATCTGGAAAGACTGCCCGAAGGACATGGTCGCAAGCTCCACATTTCCTATGGCGTCCTTCCGGTGCATGATCGTCCCCGCCTCCCCGGGCAGATCCACACCGGTTTTTTCCAGAAGGCCGAACTGTTTCAGACAGTCATAATATCTTGACGCGCCGATCCTGAGCCCCAGTGTGACAAACACCGGGTTGCAGGAATTGCAGATTCCCGCCGTAAAATCCTCCGCGCCGTGGCCGCCCGCCTTGTGGCAGCGTATGCGTCTGTCATCCACCACGATAAATCCCGGACAGCTGAAGGTATCCGAGAGCGCCACACAGCCGCTCTCCAGCGCCGCTGCCGCCGTGATCACCTTGAAGGTGGAACCCGGCTCATAGGTATCGTTGATACAGCCGTTGCGCCACATGCCGTTTAACTTTTCCTGTTTTAACTCTTCCTCGCTCTTTTCCTCCGCTTCCTTGACCTCTTCGTCTCCCGCTTCCGCCTCCTTTGCTGCCTTCGCCTCCAGAGCCGCCTGCTTTCTTGCTTCCTCCTTTGCCCGCAGCGCTTCGTACTCCGGCGTCAGCGTGTAGGGCTCGTTTAAATTAAACTCCGGCACATCCACCATCGCCATGATCTCCCCGTTTTTCGGGTTCATCACGATCAGCGATACCCGGTCCGCCTCCTTGGTCGCCATCACCTGTTTTGCAAGCTGGGTGGCGTAGCTCTGAATATTGTAATCCAGGCTGAGCACAAGATCATTCCCTGGCACCGGCTCCCGCCTGTGCTCGCTGGCAGCCTCTATCTCCACGCCGGCGGCGTCGGTCAGTGTCAGTATCTCCCCCTCCTCGCCGCTCAGGTACTCGTCATAGATCACTTCCAGCCCGATGATCCCCTGATTGTCCCCGCCCGTAAAGCCCAGCACCTTGGACGCCAGCGCATCATAGGGGTAATACCGTTTATAATCCTCATCCACCTTGACGCCGGGCAGATCGGCCTCCCGGATCTCATCCCCCAGCTCTTTCGGCACATTGCTTCTGATCCGCTCCATGGAGGAAACCTTTTCCACCCGTTTTCTGACAAATTCCTCGGAGAGTTCCAGTTTCTCACAGAGAAACGCGATCACCGCCTCCTGATCCTCCAGCTGGGAATGGATCACCGAGATCGTACAGACCGTCTTGTTATCGGCAAGCACCACACCGTTCCGGTCCAGTATCCTGCCCCTCGCCGCTTTAATGGAACGCTCCCGCTCGTGGAGCTGCACGCTCTTATCCGTATAATATGCCGACTGGAAGATCATCAGATCGATCAGCCTGATAAAAAGCAGAAAAAAGGCCGCCATGCAGAAAAAGAACAATGCCACCACCTTTTTTCTGTTATAAGTCTTATTTTTACTGGACATAAAGACATCCGGATATTATTCTTGTTATACTTTATGTCCGAAACGGGAAAAATATGCGCTCTACCTCGGATCATTTGACCCGGCCTGGGTGCCTCCTCCCGCCACGCCGACCTGGCCGCCCAGAAGGGATCCCCCCTCCAGATCATGTCCTGTCTCCGGATCGATCTGATGCCCGGTATTCGGGTCGATATAATTGCCGGTCTCAGGATCTCTTTCAAAAGTTTTCCAGATCTCGCCCGCGGCGCCGCCTTCCGCACCTTCCGGGGTGTCGCCCTCAGAGCCTTCCTCCCCTTCTTCCGCGCTTTCTCCGCCTTCTCCTGTCTCTCCTTCTCCCGAAGCTTCTCCTTCCGTTCCTGTTCCCTCGCCTTCCGCCGGGATATCATTGCCGGAAACGGCCTGCTGCCTGTAATAGTTCGTGTTTTCAAGCTGCAGGGCATCCAGTTCCTCCTGCTCTTTCTCCGTCACCTCCTCGGTCATGAAGATCCCGAGATAGGGCAGGGATTCTGTGAGAATGCTCCGCACCAGCTTTGTGGCAAATTTCGCATCGTCCTGGTCCGCCACATTGGGGCGGTCCACCACCACGTAGATCGCGATCTGGGGGTCGTCCGCCGGGGCATATCCCATGAAGGATACCACATATTCGTCATTGTCACGGGGCAGCGTCTCCGCCGTCCCGGTCTTGCCGCCGATGGCGTAACCTGCCGGCCTCGCCGTCGTGCCTGTCCCCTCCGTCACAACGCCGTTACAATAGTCGATGATGGTATCGCTGACGCTGGGGGAGATGGTCTGCTTTAACACCCGCGGTTCGATGGTCTGTACCGTGGAACCGTCCTGGCTGATGATCTTGCTGACCACATGGGGTTCATAATAATTTCCGCCGTTGATCAGGGAACAGAATCCCGTGATCATCTGGATCATGGTCACATTAAAGGACTGTCCAAAGGAATTGGTCGCCAGCTCCGTCGGCCCCATGCTCTCCTTGTCATATAACAGCCCCACTGTCCTCGCTTCGCCCGCCAGATCGATATTGGTCTTTAAGCCGAAATTAAAGCTGTGCTGATAGTCGCAGAACGTATTTTTCCCCGCCGCCTCCGCAATGTACATCAGCGCCACATTACAGGATTTCTCCACCGCCTGCTTTACGGTGATCTCGCCGTCGCCATAGGTATTATGGCAGCCGATGGGCCAGCCGCCGATCTCCCGCTTTCCGTTGCAGACATAGACCTCGTTTCCTGTGATCGCCCCGCAGTCCAACGCGGTCGCCACGGTGAAAGGCTTGATCGTGGAGCCCGGCTCATAGGTATCGGAGATGCAGTAATTCCGCCACAGCTGATTATAGGCCTCATAGATCGTACCGTCTGCTTCCATCGCCGCGATCTGCTCCGCCGTATACAGGCCGCTGATATCCTTTGGGTTATTTAGATCAAACCCCGGCGCGCTCGCCATCACCAGCACATTTCCGGTATCCACCTCCATCATGATGCAGGCGGCATTATTGGCGCCCGGGCCCTCTCTGTCGTTGTCCCTGTACTCCTCCATAAACCTGTTCAGATATCGTTCCGCAATGCTCTGCAGGTTGGCGTCTATCGTGCTGACCGCCGTATAGCCGTCCACCGCCGGTTTCACCGTCCGCTCCAGCAGGGAATCATCGTTTAAATAGCCGTATTCCCTGCCCGTCGTTCCGTTTAAGATATCATTATAATACTCTTCCAGCCCGAAGGTTCCTTTATTATCCTCCGTGATAAACCCGATCACATCGCTGGCAAGCGTGCCGTTCGGATAATATCTCCGATACTCCTTCTCAAACCAGACGCCCTTGATATTCTTTCCCTTCTCCGCATCCTCCTCCAGATCCAGAAAAGGCTCAATCTCGTCATAGGTGAGCTGCCGCAGAAAGATCTTATATTGCGCCCTCTGGTTTTTATCCTTTTCCTTGTTCTCATTTATATATTTTGTCAGTTCCGTCTGATCCAGCGCCGGAAAACAGCTCTGCAGCGCCCTTATGGTGGGCTGCACATATTCGTCCTTCTCCAGCACCAGTTTGGCATCCACGATCAGGTTATACACCCTCTCGCTGGTGGCAAGAACCGTCCCGTTCCGGTCCAGGATATCCCCCCGCTTAAAGGGCAGCGTGGTGGAATCGTACTGCTGCTGGGAAAGCACCTGTTTCTCATACTCTTTCCCGTTATTTTTTCCGATATAAAACAGTTTTATGCTAAGTCCCACGAAAGCCAGCAGCACCAAAAAAAACAGTACCACCAGCTTCTTCTGCATCCGCGGCGTGAACTTTCGCTCTGTCGCCCGTATTTTCTTTCTTCTGTGATCCTCTCTCTCCGCCAAGAATCGTATCTCCTTCTATATTATCTCTTTTTGCCGGACGGATCCTGACAGCATTTGATCTCTACCGCCCGGCAGGATAGATCAATCCAGTGCTCCCGTCTGACGTACATAGTCTGTCTCGGAATCCTCCACATTGATGATCTGCCCTTCCTTTGCATAGGTCATCCCGAGTTCCCCGATGGCAACCGCCTTGATCTCCTCCAGATCGATACTGCTGTTGATCCGGTTATATTCCTCATCGTTGCTCAGCTTCATATTATTATATCTGGACTCCATCTCGGAGATCGCATCCACCTGATTGGTGATATCCGACTGCAGATTGATATAACTGCACAGTGTCACCACCGCAAAAGCCAGCGCCGCCGACAGAAAAAGCACATAGCCCGCATTCATGTGGAATGCCTTTTCCCGGTTCTTTCTCGTTGTATTGCTCAGGCGCTTTCTCTTCGGCACCTTCCTGACATCATAACCTTCCTGAAGCTGCCTTGCCGCGCTGCCTTCCAAATATGCGGTTTTCCTTACACTATCGTATCTGCGAGTATTTGTCTGTGTTCTTCTCTGTGCCATATTCTATTCTCGCTTTCCTTCGCGCGGGCTCTTTTTCGCCTTTCAGGAATCTTCCCCGCGCTCAAATGTGCGCAGCTTCGCGCTCTTTGACCGACTGTTTCTCTCCAGTTCCTCCCCAGACGGAAGAACCGGCTTTTTCGTCACAACCCTTCCCTTTGATCTTCTGCCGCAGGTGCACACCGGAAACTCCGGCGGACAAATGCAGGGCGATTCGTTTGTGCGGAACGCGTTTTTTACGATCCGATCCTCCAGAGAATGGAATGTAATGATACAGATCCTCCCGCCCGGTTTCAAAAAAGAGATCATATCATCCAGCGAATCCTTAAGCACCTCCAGTTCATGATTACATTCTATCCTGATCGCCTGATACGTCCTCTTGGAAGGGTGGCCACCCTGCCGCATTCTGGCAGGAATGGCGTTTTTAATGATCTCGTTCAGTTCAAAGGTTGTTGTTATCTCTTTCTTTTCTCTCTCTTTTACAATATGCTTCGCTATATTTTTAGCAAAAGGCTCTTCTCCGTAGTCCTTTATCATATGAAACAACTCATACTCCGAATAGCCGTTCACGATCTCTTTCGCGCTCAGAGAACTTCTCTGATCCATCCTCATATCCAGCGCCGTGTCAAACCGATAGGAAAATCCCCTCTCCGCCGTATCAAACTGATAGGAGGAAACCCCCAGATCCAGAACGATCCCGTCGAGCCCGTCCACTCCCAGCTCCCTCAGCGCCGCCACCGCATTCCGGTAATTATTCCTGAGGATCGTCACCTTCTCACCATAAGGCTTAAGCCGCTCTGAAGCCGCCTCGATCGCCGCCTCATCCTGATCGATCCCAAAGAACCTCCCCTTGTCCGAAAGCCTCCTCAAAACCTCCTCAGCATGTCCGCCGCCGCCCAACGTCCCATCAAGATATATCCCATCCGGTTTGATATTCAGTTGCTCGATCGTCTCCTCTAACAAGACCGAATAATGCTGAAATTCCATTTGTTTTCTCCAGTCCTCAGCCGGGATAGAAATATCCCTGCAGCAACTCTGCTAAACGCCGGCACTTTAGCCAATGTGAAGAGATTTTCTAAGACGTCAAAATACGCCGTCTAAGAAAATCTAAGCTTCACATGCGAGCCTAGTACCGCTGCGTTTAGCCCGAAGCGGAAGCGGGTTGCGGAAGGGATATTTCTATCCCGGCGTCCGGCCTGGCTAACCCCGTTTAAAGCCGAATCCCCATCCCGGACAGCTCCTCCATCACATCGTCCATCTCCTCAAACGAGGTTTCCATGGACTCATACCGTTCCTTGCTCCAGATCTCCACCTTCGTTCCCACGCCGACGGAAACCACCTCTTTTGTGATACCCGCATACTCCCGGAGTTTTGCCGGAATCAGGATCCTGCCCTGCCCGTCCGCCTCCAGTTCAGCGGCGCCTGCAAAGAAGAAACGAATGAACTGCCTGCCGTTTTTACTGGTCAATGGTAAATTTTTAATGCCCTCCTCCACGCGATGCCACTCATCTTCGCCGTAGGCAAACAGACAGCCGTCCAGCCCTTTCGTTACCACGAATTTTTTTCCCAGCTCATCGCGGAATTTGGAAGGGACGAAAAGCCTGCCTTTTGCATCTGTACTATGGTCATATTCACCCATAAACATGCGGCATCACCTGTTCCGTTTCACCACTACTAAACACTTTTGCTCCATTTCACTCCACTTTCATGTCATTTTACTCTACTTTCCTTTGTTTGGCAAGTCCCGGCTCTTCCCCGTAAATGCGTAAAAAAAGACATTTTGTAAGTTTTTTTACAAAATGCCTTTCTTTTTTCTACCATATCTTGTGTCGGATTTTCTGCCGTCTACAAAATACGCCAAATATTTTTTCTAAAAATTTTCTAAAAAAAATTTTTATTTTTTATTAACTTATGCATCTTTTTTGTAACATAACCGGTTTTCCATGCCGTTTTCAGGATATTTCCCGCCGGTCCGGCGTTATCCTCCCTCCTGTTTACTTCTGCAGCCGGATATAGCCTTCCAGCCCGTCCCGTATCTCCTGTGCCGTCATGGACTCCGTCTGCCACAGATCATTGTTGCTGCCTGCGAGACGGAGCAGGAAATCATTCTCTCTGTCCTTATCCACCACAAAGAGCAACGTATACTCCAGATCCTCCCCTGCTTTCATCTCCCTGTAGAAAAAGTGGCTCCTCCCCTCGCCGCTCACGTTGACCGCTTTGTCAAAGTAAACCGCGCTGTCATCCATCTGCAGATAATACTCCTCTGACGGTACGGGCTCGTAGAAATCCTCCGCCCAGGTGAGAACACCCGCCTCATTCTTCGTCACATACTGTAACGCAAGATCCAGCGCGGCATCCGTATCCTCATAACAGTGCACCTTCATATTCACCCGAAGAAATTCCTGCTCTGTTTTTTCCTCGCTGATGATCTCCCCGTTCTTATCGAAATGCTGTCTTGTATAAGGAGAGAGCGTCTTATCCGCATTCAGCCAGCCGTCAAACCTTGTAAAGTCGAAGAAATCCTCCTCGGCAAATCCCTCCATACTGTTCAAAAATGCATAATCCGTAACAGTATAGCTGCAGGTATCGTTATAATTGAAGAGTTCTTCTCCCAAAGGTACCATCTTTTCTTCCGGTATCCCCAGCCTCATCAGTTCATCCCAGACCTTCTGTCCTTCCTGCATGGCGAGTTCCTCGTCCTGTTCTTTCTGCTCTTTTATTGCTTTTTCCTCCTCCGTCTCATAATGCCCGTCCCCGATGCGCTCCACTGTCAGACTGTCCGCAAATTTCAGAAGTTCCTTCTGATCCAGTCCATACCCTGCCACGATATTCAGCACATATCCCTCACTCTCATTGAACAGGAAGATATAGGTGTGGCTTCGGTTCTTCTCCGCCTCCTGAAAGGTGATCACATCCGCCGGCATGCCGGAGAGTTCTGTATGTTCCACCTTGTCTATATCGTTTACGGTGATCTGATTGTTTATCTTATCCAGTTCCGCTGTCGTATAAACCGGCATAATGGTGATCCATTTCTCGTTTTCACCATAATACTTTCCGTCGCCGTCCTCATCGCCCGCAAACCCTGCCGGCAGGTATCCCGCTTTTGCCTGATACTCTCCCGGAACAAGTTCATAGTTGAGCGCAAACTCATAGGTGAGGGAATCTCCCTCCACACGATCCGTCTTCTGGAAATATACGACTGCCGCATAGACTGCGGAAGGTATGATAATGACCAGCGCCAGGACTGCCGCCACGCTGAGCCAGCTCTTCCTTCTGCCGGATTTCTTCTTTCGTGATGTACGTGCCCTATTTGAGCCTGCTCTGTCTTTCATCTGCTTTCTTTCTCCTTCCCACATCTGCTTTGCCGCGCTCTCTCCTGTCCGCTTTCCGGTTTCGCCCCGCGCCTGTTTTTCTTCTCTGTTTCGTATCTGTCTTTCTTCCCTGTCCTGTATCTGTCTGATCTCTCCGCTCCGTATCAGTTCATATGCCTCCTGCAGTCTGTCCTCCACGATCTGCGGGAGCATCTCTTCTCTGTTATGATTCATCTGCGCCCTCCCTTTTCCCGGTCTTCCGCCATCTCGCTGCGCAACACCTCACGGCCGCGCTTCAAGCGGGTTACAATGGTGCTCTCCTTCATTTCCATGCAGTCCGCGATCTCCCTCACCTTCATGCCGTACACATAATATAAGGTAAAAATACTGCGATCCTGCTCCTTCAACGGTTCGATCATCTCCTGAAACTCCAAAATCTCCCCTCCCGAGGCCTGTTCCGCCTGCTCCGGTATCTCTGCCGTCAGTATGCTCCTGTTCTGCCTTTTCAATATATCCTTACAGTTGTTGATCAGGATACGGATCATCCATGTCTTAAAATAACCGTCCTGCTTCAGGGAACCTATCTTTTCATAGCAGTTGAGGACCGTTTCCGCCATCGCATCCGCCGCATCCGCCTCATCTCTCAGAAAGCCTCTGGAAACTTTGTACATGTTCTGCTTGTTCGCTTCGATCAATTCTATAAAGGCTTCCGCATCGCCTTCTTTTGCTCTTTTCACAAGATGCTCCACCTGCTTCATCTCCTTTCATCTGTAGGAAGATTCCGGAATTTTCTTCACTTCTGTCTATTAGACGCACAACATTACAAAAATATTGCATAGATCCATAAATTTTTTAAATTATCATCAAATGTTATGAACAGTTGACAGATTGCCCATAAAGGTTGGTTGCCAAAAAACACCGTATCTGTAATACTGGTCCTGTGGCCACAAAATAAATATAAACCTGAAAATGAGGAGAATGACATATGAACTTTAATGAAAAACTGATCAATTTAAGAAAAACAAAGGGATTGTCACAGGAGGAACTGGGGGCGGAACTGAAAGTCTCCCGCCAGACGATCTCAAAATGGGAATCATGCCAGTCCTATCCTGATTTCCAGCGCCTTGTCCTTTTAAGCGACTATTTCGGCTTAACACTGGATGAACTGGTAAAAGATATCGATGTGCAGGAAGTTCGGGAAAAAAATATGAATAGCGAAAAGATCGACTCCATCTACCAGGATGTAAACAGAGCGAAAAATATTTTTAAATGGTGGTTGATCGGTCTGGGAACAGCCGCCGGCATTGTATTTCTACTGCTGCTTTACTTTTTTATCATGGCGACATTTGTCTGGTAAATGCTCTTTTTCAGAGCATCATTTATCCGGTTCTGCGGATGACTGACTGCTGTCATGATCAGGGAGCGGTAAACCTGTGTGCTTACCGCTCCTTATGATCTCGCGAATTCACAATAAACCGGATATTGGGGCAACCCTCAATACTTCTGTTCCCAGTCAGCAGATAATTTCTCATAAACCTTATCGCTGTCGTATTCAGGCGCAAATTCTTCCAGCATATCACAGATCGGAGCGATCACCTCCATTTCTTCTTCCAATTCCTCCGCTATCTCTTCCGGTGTCTTATTCTTTCGCAGCTTTTTGCAGACCAACAGAATCAGTTTATCCTGTGCGCCGTCCGCTCTGGAATATGCCAGTTCTTCCCATCTCAGCATATATTTTACCCCCGCTTTTTCCGACTTTCTGATCTGGCGGATCTTTTTATGAATCCGCTTGATTAATTTGCTCTCTGAACGTTCCGCCATTTCATCTGTTGTTTTCGAAATATATTCCATGAAATCCAAAAACTCCTGAGAAAAGGCTTCTCTGTTCGTCCCGTTTGTATTAATAAATATCCTGACTGCGCCATCACCGATCTTTAAATCAGGACATTCCCGGCACACTCCCTCAAAAGTATACCTGTACAATCCTCTTCCAAAGATATCAAAAGGCGCAATTAAAATAAAACAGCTCTCATTTAACAGATTAAAATCCATACTTCCCGGTTCCAATAAAGAGACATCCAGCTGTGCCTGACAATACCGGCTTCTCCTG
The DNA here is from genome assembly GCA_947647735.1 of uncultured bacterium. Taxonomy (GTDB): domain Bacteria; phylum Bacillota; class Clostridia; order Lachnospirales; family Lachnospiraceae; genus 1XD8-76. The sequence continues at coordinate 58,851 of CANSLJ010000016.1, forward strand.
ATCAGGTTTCTGGTGTCGCTCTTCTGCATTTCCGTGTGATAGAGCCTTTTATCAACATCCATCGCTATCACGTCCAGCCTGACCTGACGCAGCTCCGGTGATACCCGCAACTCCTTCTCGGTTTCCGGCCTTCCCAGAATTTCCACCTCATTTTCCAGCAGAATACTGAGTACCGCCTGATAGGTTTCCCTATCCTCCATTGCTTCATCGAACAAAAACCTGTCCAGCAGATTTAACCTCTCCAGTTTTGTGTTTACCATACGTATTTTCCTCCTTTGTACAGGAAACACAAACCTTTGACCGGAAAACATCCAAACATCCTGTCTGCATTAACCCCTCTCCGTTCCACATCCCGTTCCCTGCATTTTTAATTTTATTGTGAAAAGCAGGATTTCAAGAATAAGAACAGATATGTCTTAGAGATACAGCAATGCTGCTAAACAGGTCTTCGCCCAAAGAAATCTTATGCTTTTTTTCAGTTTATCAGATACTATTTTAAATTGCAACTATATTTATCATATTTATTGTGAAACTTTACAGTCATCTTTATGCGGCAGATTTTGAGGGCGTATACTCAACAACCTGAAAATTTTTTATATTCCATAAAAGAGAATTGATTTACCGCCGGAAAAGAGCTACAGTATACTGTAAGAATCACATCACAGGAGACTTACTATGATACATTTACATAAAACAGCCAAAGAAAAAAACACCTCCAACGTACTGGATATGACAACGGGAAATCCCTACTCCCTGATGCTCAGTTTTACCATGCCCATCTTTTTAAGCCAGGTGTTCCAGCAGTTATACAATACGGCGGACGCTTTTATCGTTGGAAAATATCTGGGCACGAACGCACTGGCGGCAGTCACCTCGTCCGGAAACCTGATCTTTCTTCTGGTCAGCTTCTTTATGGGACTGGCTATGGGCGGCGGCGTGGTCATCTCCAGATACTTCGGCGCAAAGGATGAAACACAGGTATCCCGCTCCGTACATACGATGATGGCTTTCGGGCTTGTCAGCGGCCTGCTGCTCACCGTGATCGGTGTGGCGTTTACGCCCGTTTTCCTGAAATGGATGCAGACAGATCCGGAAGTCATGCCGGAAGCCATCGAGTATTTCCGTTATTATTTTCTCGGCGCCATCGCCATGGTCATGTACAATGTGTGCCGCAGCATCATGAATGCGTTAGGAGACAGCAAACGCCCGCTGTACTACCTGATCTTTTCTTCTATTATCAATATTTTACTGGACCTTCTTTTTATCGGCGGTTTTCACTGGGGCGTCTGGGCAGCCGCTGTCGCCACCGTGATATCCCAGGCGGCAAGCGTGGTCCTCTGTATGATCTATCTGCTCCGCAAGGGCAATATCTATACTGTGGAGCTGCGCAGCATCCGCTTCCATAAAGAGATCCTGTTTGAGATCATCCATTACGGGCTTCCCTCCGGCGTGCAGAATTCCGTTATCGCCTTTGCCAACGTCATTGTGCAGTCCCAGATCAATTCCTTCGGAAAGCTCGCCATGGCGGGCTACGGCGTCCACGCCAAAATAGAAGGCTTTGTATTTTTGCCTGTGACGAGCTTCAACATGGCGGCAACCACCTTTATCAGCCAGAACCTCGGTGCAAGACAGTATGACCGTGCAAAAAAAGGCGCACGCTTTTCGATCCTTGCCGCCGTGCTGATGGCGGAGGCGATCGGCATCATATACTATATCTTCGCCCCTCAGTTTATCGGTATATTTGACAACGATCCGGGCGTGGTCACATATGGCGTGACACAGGCCCGGATCGTTGCGCTGTTTTATTTTCTTCTCGCTTTTTCTCACTCTATCGCCGCCGTATGCCGGGGCGCCGGGAAAGCCTTTGTACCGATGATCATCATGCTCTCCGTCTGGTGCGTGCTGCGGATCAGCTATATCATCACCGTCATGAAGCTGTTTGGTGAGATCAGATATGTCTTCTGGGCCTACCCGCTGACATGGACGATCAGTTCAGTGATCTACCTGTTCTATTATCTGTTTTCCGACTGGGTACACGGATTTGAGAAGAAAAAAGCTGATCACTGATCTCCCTGCAGCCTCCCGGCGAAATCCTTCATCGCCTCGGATATCCTGATCCCCTGCGGGCATACCTTCTCACAGCTCCGGCATCCCACACAGGCTGTGGGGCGTTTTTCCTCAGGTATCGTGGCTATGACCATCGGTGCCAGAAATCCGCCGCCGGTGAAACAATGCTCATTGTACATACTGATCAGCGTCGGGATATCCAATCCCATAGGACAATGGCTTGTGCAGTATTTGCACGCCGTACAGGGAAGGGAGCCGTCCAGCAGATCCTTCACTACCAGAAGAAGTTCCTGCATTTCTCTTTCATTTAACGGTTTTTCTGTCTCAAAGGTTTTGATATTTTCCTGCAGCTGCTCAAAATCCGACATCCCGGAAAGGACCATCTTCACCTGTGGCAATGTCTGAATGAACCGGAACGCCCACGCCGGAACCTTTTCATCCGGGCGCAGCTCTGTCAGTCTCGCCTCATCCTTCTTGGGCAGTTTTGCCAGCCTGCCGCCCCGCAGCGGTTCCATCACCCAGACAGGGATCCCGTACTCTTCCAAAAGCTTTACCTTGCCCTCCGCATCCTGGAAGGACCAGTCAAGATAGTTGAGCTGTATCTGGCAGAATTCCATATGGTCGCCGTATTTTTCCAGAAAACGCCTCATCACTTCACAGCTTCCATGTGCCGAAAAGCCCAGATGCCGTATCCTGCCGTTCTCCTTCTGCTTTGTCAGATATGTATCGATACCGTATTTCTCATCCAGATAGGCATCGATGTTCATCTCGCAGACATTGTGAACCAGATAAAAATCAAAATATTCCACGCCGCACTTCTCAAGCTGTTTTTCAAAGATCTCCTCCACCTTCGGCATATTGGACAGATCATACCCCGGAAACTTCGTCGCCAGATAAAAGCTGTCCCGCGGATATCTGGAAAGCGCTTTTCCCATCACAGTCTCCGAATTGCCCTCATGGTAACCCCAGGCGGTATCATAGTAGTTGATGCCCTGTTCCATGGCATAATCCACCATTTTCTCCGTCGCCTCCACATCAATTTTCGCATTATCCCCGTCCAGTACCGGAAGGCGCATCGCCCCGAACCCCAGCGCAGACAGTTTCATGTCCTGAAATTCTCTCGTAACCATACATATACCTCCTCAATTTATCCTCAACTTATTTTTTTACGAGTTTGCGGCAAAGTTTACTTTGCATGAGCAATTATCCCGCAATGTGAGCGAAGCTCACTGTTTTATTGTATACGCTATCGGGAAAAAACACAAATATCTTTTTTTCCATATTTGGCACAATGCCGAAAAAGCCCCTGAAATCCACCGTAAAATCTGTAAGTTGACGTTTGCCTTTTCCCCTTTCATCTGTTAGAATCAGTCTGAACATGCAGGAAATACAATACACATTTTCGCATATACTGACAAGGAAACCGAAACACATTTTACAATAAACGACTCCCGTCGTTTCCCACAACAATCAGGAGGCTATAGATATGGCTATCAACGATTATGCAGCAGCGCTCAAAAAAGGAAAACGCAATTACCAGCTTGCTCTTGCCAAAGGCGCATATCCCTATCTGCCCGCACTGGATGACATTTTATCTTACACGGAAGTGACCGCTTCCGTTAACCTTGGATTGATGGATATCCCGCTGGCCAAGATCGTAGGAACAAAAACCGCAGGCAGAACAAATTCCTTTGCAGGTAATTTCATGCCGCTTTTGCCGGAAAAATCAGAATTTGCCGCAAAGTGGGCATCCCTTTACAACCATCAGATCGATGACGGCATCCGCGATCCCATCGTTGTCTATGAATTTATGCACCGTTTCTATGTGCAGGAGGGAAACAAGAGAGTCAGCGTCATGAAGTTTCTGGATTCCTACAGCATCCCCGGCACTGTCACCCGGATCATTCCCAAAAAGACAGACGATAAGGAAAACCGGCTGTATTACGAATTTCTGGATTTCTATGAAGTGTCCGAATCCTATGACGTCTGGTTCAGCAAAGAAGGCAGCTATAAAAAGCTGATCAAACTGATGGGAAAAAAAGCCGGAGAAGTCTGGAGCAAGGAGGAGCGGACCGCCTTCCATGCCGTCTGCGAAAAATTTTCAAAATCCTATCAGGATGCCTACGGAGAAAAATTAAAACTCTCTCCCTCGGACGCTTTCCTGATCTATATGGAATTATACGGGTATGACAAGCTGAAGGAAGAGACGCACCTTCAGTTGAAGGAATCCCTGACAAAGGTGCAGAAGGAACTGCTTCTTGCGGAAAAGGGCTCTCAGGTGACGCTTGTCAAAGATCCGGAATCTGCAAAATCCTCCCTGCTTGGGAAGATCCTCCCCGCCGGAACCTCTCCGGAAACTTTAAAGATTGCTTTTCTCTACCGGAAAAGCCCTGAAACTTCCAGCTGGGCTTATGCCCATGAACTGGGACGGCTCCATCTGGAACAGGCTTTCGGCGGAAAACTGAAAACACTTGCCATAGAGCAGGTCAATACCGACGACCAGATGAAAGATGCTGTGGACAACGCTGTTGCCGCAGGCTGCAATCTGATATTTGCCACGGCGGTTCAGATGGTAAATCAATGCGTGCGTTCTGCCATCCAGTATCCGAAAGTAAAGTTTTTTAACTGTTCGATCAGAATGCCCTACTCTTCCGTGCATACCTACTATGCAAGAATGTATGAGGCAAAATTCCTGACAGGCGCCATCGCCGCTGCCGTCTCCCGCACGGATAAGCTGGGCTATCTGGCAGATTACCCGATCTACGGTTCCCTTGCAAACATCAACGCCTTTGCGCTGGGTGCCCGCATGATCAATCCTTATGTCAAAGTACATCTGGACTGGTCCAGGTTAAAAGAACAGGACGGCAAAAAGCGCCTGCAGCAGGACGGACTGCTCTTCGTATCCGACGATGATATGATAACACCCAATAATCCCACGAGGGAGTACGGCTTATACTGGAAGAAGGAGGACGGCACTCTGGAAAACCTCGCCACGCCGATCTGGCACTGGGGAAAATTCTATGAGCGGATCGTCACCAACATCTGCAACGGCAGCAGCGAGGCAAATTCCTCCAAAAAGGAAACCGCAATCAACTACTGGTGGGGTATGTCCGCCGATGTGGTCGATGTGATCTGTTCGGGGAAAATGCCTCATGGTACGCACCGGCTGATCAACTTCCTGAAAAATTCCATCTGTGCCGGCAGCTTCAAGCCCTTCGACGGCCTGATCTATTCACAGGACGGGATCATACGCTGCAGGGAAGGGGAATCCCTGCAGCCGGAGGATATCCTGACCATGAACTGGCTTGCGGAAAACGTGGTCGGCGAGATACCGAAATTTGAGGAACTGACGGAGGAGGCCCAGATGCTCTCAGGGCTTCAGGGTGTGTACAAAGATGAAGATGAAAAAGAAACCAGATAACAAAAAAGAAAAGGATGTTTTGAACATCATGCTGTTTGCGGATCACAAATCCAAACTGCTCTATGATTACTATGATCCGGAGCGGATGAAAGATATCGATCTTATCATTTCCTGCGGCGACCTGCCGCAGGAATATCTCAGCTTTTTTGTCACGCTCTGCAATGTGCCGCTGCTCTACGTCAGAGGAAATCATGATACGCGTTATGCCGAAAAGCCCCCCGAAGGATGCATTTGTATCGAGAATGATATTTTTGTCTATCAGGGCATCCGCATTCTGGGGCTCGGCGGCTCCATGCAGTATATCCCGGGTGCGCCAAACCAGTATACCGAACAGCAGATGCGCTGGCGTGTGCGAAAGCTGGCGCTGAAATTGCGGCGGCATAAAGGCTTCGATATCCTTGTCACCCACGCCCCCGCCTATGAAGTCAATGATCTGCCCGATCTTCCCCACCGGGGTTTTTCCATCTTCCGCACTCTGATGGAAAAATATGAGCCGAAGTTCTTCTTTCACGGACATGTCCATGCCAATTATGACAGGAATTTCAAGCGGAAAGATACCTACGGAAAAACCACGGTGGTGAACGCCTATGAGTTTTATGTGGTGGAATATCCCTTAGATCAAACGTAATACCCGCTTTACAGCCTGCACTCCCAATATTCCTCCACTACTCCTTCCCCCCATTCAGATTTATCAGTATCTGATATCTTACAAAAACCATGCGTTTCATAGACATGCCGCGCAATAACCTGCGCGGTGATGGTCAGCAGGAAAACCGTTTTATAGTTCCTGCTCCTGCAAAAGTCCAGCGCCAGATCCATTAGCCTGTTCCCATACCCGCGTTGCCGCAGTTCCGGTTCCAGCATAAAAAAACGAAGCTGCGCTGTGTCCTCTCCCGCCTTCCTGATCGCTATACTGCCCGCCGGTATCCCGTTACACTCCAGAATATTCAGACAATCGGTTTCCGGATCAAACCTGTCCACAAAATCATAAACGATCCTGTCCACGTAGGCAGAAAATGTGCCGGACAGATGCCGCTCCGCGTAATAAAGGGTTTTGTGCCTGGAAATCACATATTCAATATCACTCTGTTTAAACGGCCGGAAAGCGATCACATCGTTCGCCTCTGACAATTTATTTCTTGTCATAACCAGTGCCTCACATATCGCATCGGTATCTTCTGATGACAATTTCTCAAAAGCATGAGTGATCTGCCTGTTTTGTATATCACTCAGCCGGTTAAATTCCTCCCTGCCGAAGTCTGTAAGCTGAATATATTTAATCCTGCTGTCCGTACCGGAAACCGCCTTCCTGATCAGTCCCTTCTTTTCAAACTGTTTCAGCATTCGGCTCATATAACTGCGGTCAATCCCCAGCTGTCCGACCAGAATATTGGCATTACAGCGCTCTGTCTTGCTGATTTCCAGCAAAACCTCTTTTTCAGTCAAAGAATATCCTGCTTCCACGATCGCTGCATCCACCATTTTAAATAAATTTTGATATACCTTGTTAAAGCCCTGAATATCCGCGATCTGATCCTGTGTCAGCATGATCTTTCCCCCTCTTTTTTCTCCGGTGCTATTTCATTCCATAAAGTGAAACCTAAGATCAAAATACCGCCGGTCACCTGCATGATACTCATGCTCTCCCCTAAGATCAGAACAGATACAAGAACTGCTGTCAATGGATCAATATAACTCAATACAGCAGCTTTCTGCCCCGGAAGTTCTTTCAGGGAGGAAAAGTACAGACAGTAAGTCACACCGGTATGCACAACCCCCACGATCAGCAGACATACCCAGCCCGTTACATGAAGCCCGGAAAGCGTGATGCCGCCCGTACATCCCACATAGGGAACCAGTACAAGGATCGCCGCAAGAAACTGCAGAAATGTTCTGTGGATGCCCTCAACCTTTTTGATAAACTTATTCAGCAGAACAACAGCCGCATACAGGCACGCCGCGCCCAGTCCAAAAGCAATGCCCAGAAAATGATTATTCCCTGTCGACAAATCACCAAGCCCCGTAATCAGTATGATGCCAAGCGTAGACATAACAAAGCAGATCCATTGCTTCGCCGTCATTTTTTCCTTAAATAAAACAGGACAGGCTATCGTCACAATGACCGGCGCAAAATAATAGCTTAACGTCGCAACAGAAACTGTCGTATACTTATATGCCTCAAAGAGCAATATCCAATTAAACCCCATCGCCACACCGGAGAACAAAAGAAGAGGAATTTCTTTTCTGATCTCCCGAAACGGGATCTTCTGTTTTGTGACAAGCAGATAACCCCCGATCAACAGCGCGGCAAGAATCCCCCTGTACAGTGCAAGCTCACCGGAAGATACTGAAATATTTCTCACAAACAGCCCCAGCGTCCCGAACACTGTCATGGAAATGATAAGCATCACCCTCGGATTTTTACAATGTTTCATATATCGTGATCTCCTAAAACAAAATAGTTGACGGCGTCCACATTATTATATTTCTAAATGTGGACGTTGTCAACTATCAATCACAATACTTCTCCGTTACTCTCTATCACTTTCCGATACCAGTCAAAGGACTTCTTCTTTCTCCTCTCCAGGCTCCCGTTTCCATCATTGTCCCTGTCCACATAGATGAAGCCATAACGCTTCTTCATCTCCCCCGTGGTGAAGGATACACAGTCGATGCAGCCCCAGGGAGTATAGCCCATCAGATCCACGCCGTCATAGAGAACCGCTTTCTTCATCGCCTCAATGTGTGCCCGCAGGTATTCGATCCGATAATCGTCCTCGATCGTTCCATCCGGCAATATCTCATCCACCGCACCGAACCCGTTCTCCACGATAAATAACGGCTTCTGATATCTTTCATACAATATGTTCAATGCGTACCGCAGCCCCGTCGGATCGATCTGCCAGCCCCACTCACTCTTTTTCACAAAAGGATTATTGACACTTCCCGGATAGCCGTCCAGTCCGCTGCCTTCCACCACGACGTTTGCCTTCACCGCATTTGTCATATAATAGCTGAACCCGACATAATCCACCGTGCCCTCTCTCAGGATCTGTTTATCCTCCTCCTGCATTTTAATCTGAAAGCCCTTCCGCTCCCATTCCCTCAAAATATAGGATGGATATTCTCCTCTCACATGCACGTCGCTGAAAAGATATCGATCATGCATGGCTTCCACAGAGTACATCATATCGTCAGGATGACAAGAATATGGATAGATCGGCACACAGGCCGCCATACAGCCGATCCGAAAATCCGGATTGATCTCATGCCCTTTCTTTACCACCAGCGCGCTTGCCGTCAACTGATGATGTACTGTCTGGTACATACATTCCTCCGGGTTCTCCTGCTCCGAAAAGACCACGCCGGAGCAGGTGTAGCCGAACAGCGGATATTTATAATTCTTCTGGTTATTGATCTCGTTAAAGGTCATCCAGTATTTGACCTTGTCTTTATAACGCTCCATAACCGTAACCGCATACTTTACAAAAAATTCGATCAGTTTCCGGTTTTTCCATCCGCCGTACTCCTTCACCAGATGATAGGGCATTTCAAAGTGGGAAAGCGTAATGACCGGCTGGATTCCGTACTTAAGCAGTTCATCAAACAGGCTGTCATAAAAGCGGAGCCCTTCCTCGTTCGGTGCCTCCTCATCCCCTTTCGGAAATATCCTCGTCCAGGCGATGGAAGTCCGGAAACATTTAAATCCCATCTCTGCAAACAGCCTGATATCCTCCTTATAGCGGTGATAAAAATCGATCCCCTCATGATTCGGATAATAATTTCCCTCCTGCACGCCGTCGGTAATCCGCCTATCAACACCGTTTGCTCCAGCTGTCAGGACATCCACAATACTGACGCCCTTTCCGCCCTCATTCCATGCACCTTCCACCTGATGGGCGGCGACTGCGCCGCCCCATAGAAAATCATCCGGTAATCTGTTCATCCGTAACCTCCCGCTATTCTATATGCATTACCTTTTCCGTGATATCTGCTCTGCCGCCGGGTCCTATCTCAAGCACTCTGCCCTCCCCCGGCTCCGTCACAACGCAGATGACAGTTGTGTCATATCCTTCTTTTTCGATCATATCCTTGTCAAAAGTTACCAGAAGATCGCCTCTTTTTACCTGATCCCCCTGTGCCGCATGCGCCTGAAAACCTTTTCCGTTCAGTTCTACGGTATTGATGCCTATGTGGATCAGCAGTTCTGTGTCACCCGCCGACAATCCCACCGCATGTCCTGTGGGAAATACCGCTTCCACCGTTCCGTCAAAGGGTGCGTATACCTTTCCCTCTTCCGCTATGATTCCGATACCGTCGCCCATGCCTTTGGAGGCAAATACCTCATCCTTCACTTCCGTCACAGGGATCACGATCCCGGCTGCCACCGCGTTGATCTCAAGCGGCTCTGCGCTATTTGAAGAGGGAGCCTGTGTCTGAGGCCGGCTTTCCGTTTCGGACGCTGTCTCCTGATCTTCCGAAACTTCCTCTTTAAATCCTACGATATAAGTCAAAACGGCACCTAACACAAAAGCGATCAGAATGGAAAGCAGGAAACCGATAAACTGTGACGTATACCCCTCCTTAAAGTAGGCGGGGATCGTCGCGATACCCGGCATGTTATACCCCCAGGACACCGCGTTGAAGGCACCCGCCACACCGCCTGCCACGGCACCCGCGATACAGCCGCAGATCATTGGCTTTTTCAGACGCAGGTTGACACCGTAGATGGCGGGCTCCGTGATACCGAACAATCCTGTCACCGCCGCCGATGCGGAAACGCCCTTCATCTCTTTATCCTTTGTCTTTAAGAAAACGCCCAGGGCCGCGCCTGCCTGTGAAAATACCGCCGAAGCCTGCAGGCCCGTAAAAGTATCATACCCCAGTGCCGCATAGTTTCCGACCGTCACCGGCGTGATGCCCCAGTGCACGCCGAAGATCACAAGCACCTCCCACAGGCCTCCTACTATGATGCCCGCAACGATGGGACTTAATCCGTACAGATAATTGTATGCGCCCCCGATCGCACCGCCCACGGTATTTCCGATCGGTCCGAATACCAGCAGAGTGACCGGAACCATGATCGCGATCGTAAACATCGGCGAGAACAGATTCCGCACCACGATGGGCAGATACTTGTCAAAAAATTTCTGCACATAGGATGCCGCCCAGATAGACAGAATGATCGGTATGACGGAGGAAGTATAACTGAGAAGCTGTACTTTCATGCCCATAAAATACACATCTGCTCCGGTGTTGACCATATTGATGTAATCCGGACACACAAGGGCGCAGGCGATCACCACCGCCGCATATGTATTCACACCGAACTTCTTCGCTGCCGTGATGGAGATCAGCACCGGCAGGAAAGTAAATGCCGTCCATGATACAAAGTTGAAGATCTGGTAGGTTCCGCTTGTCGTGTCCAGCACATGCAGCGCAACGAAAATCCCCAGAATACCCTGCAGGATACCGCAGGCTGCCAGTGTATATAAAAATGGTGCGAAAATGCTGGAGATAATATCAACGATCCTGTTGAATATACCCACTTTGTTTTTGGTGTTCGCCGCCGCATTCTCATCTATGGTGATCAGTTCCGTCACAAATCCGAAGGCATCCTTCACATGGTTTCCTATGACAACCTGATATTGTCCCCCTGCCTGTACCGTCGTGATCACTCCCGGTATCTTTGATACCTTTGCAGAGTCCACAACAGACTCATCCTTCAAAATAAACCGCAATCTTGTTGCGCAGTGTGTCACGTTGACAATGTTGTCATCGCCGCCCAGTTCCTTTACCAGCTCTCTCGCTGTGATACGATAATCTATAGCCATATCTGCTGTCCCTTTCCCAATATTATTGGCGCCGGCTGCCTTGTGATTTTTATTATACTTATTTTTCTGTCTTTTTCCAGTATCTGAGCCTTATCAGGAACTTATACCCTGTATCAGAAAAATGTTTCTTCCAAAAAACACAGTGTTTTTTCATCTCATCAGGCAGGGCAGACCACAGCCCGCCGTCAAAAAAGGAAGGGGCTATAAAAGCCGCCTTCCTATTGTCTCCAGAAAATAGATGACCGGTATCTGGGTGGTAATATTATATTCGTCCTGCACGGATCTTTTTGACACAAAATATGCCAGATTATAGTCCGACATTTTCGCCAATGTACAGGCCGAACCGTTTGTTATGCTGAAAATTTTACAGTTATGCCGTTTAAACCGCTCTGCCATTTTGATCGTCTGCTGTGTTTCCCCCGATTCGGATAGGGCGACCACCACTGCCCCTTCCATATCGCTGCTGATCGGATAATAGGGATCTTCTATATACTGGCTGAACTTTCCGATATTGGAAAAGTACCTTGCCCCGTATTTCCCCAAAATCCCCGATGTGCCGATGCCGATAAAGATAAGCCGTCCCGCCTCCTTTACCATTTCCGCCGCCTCCGCGATGGACTGTTCATAATTTGTCGATGTGACGGTGTGCAAAAAATTCATCAGCTCATCCACACCGTCATCCCTCAGCAGTTTTTTCCTGTTTTCCTTTTCCTCTTTTAAAAACAGTTTGAACTGTACCCGGAATTCCGCATACCCTTCGCATCCTGTTTTTTTACAGAACCGGATGATGGTGGAGGTGGATACATGAACCGCCTCCGCCAGTTCCCGTATGGTCATAAACCGCACTTCCTCTTTATGCTCCATCACGTAATTGTAGACCAGCATTTCCAATTCATTATAGGACTGCAGGACTTCATAGCCAAACATAACATCCCCCCTGATCCGTTTGAAGTTCAGCCCTCCCGCTCCGCATCGATCAGCACCGTCATAACCGCATCCTCCTCAAGGCTTACCGGCAGAACCTCTCCTTTCAGCCGAAGATAGACAGGCATCTCCTCATCCGTCCGATTGATGATCACAACAGCCAGTTTTCCGTCCGGGCGCAGAAAAGCCGTACTCTCCAGTTTATCCGTATACTTGCTTAAACCAATCCGGACACTTCCCGGCACGATCGCGCGGCTAAAATGTCCGATATAATAATATGACAGCTTTTTTTCCATTTTGTCAATCTTTTTATCGTACATGACCGGGGCATCCACGAAATTGTCCACATGGTTGGGGCCGCCTTTTTCATCCAAAAGAAGACACCAGGCAATAAAGGCACAGGCACCGTTATTCAGATCGCCCATGATATCATGGCCGTACATCCTGGCATCCGCCAGCTGATCCTTATCCGCAAACTTGCTGTATTCCACACACCCTTCCGAAAACAGAAGCTTTTTCTCCGGATATTTTTCCCGGGCCATCTGAAGTGCCTCAAAATGATCTCCGGAATACCAGTGAAATGCCATTCCTGTGATCATTTCATCCGTATCAGCATCGATCGTCTGCTGCGCCCTCTCCAGAAGCCTTTCTTTATTGTGGTCCCAGATAAAGATCTCCAGATCCGTGAGGCCATGCCGTTTCAAGGCAGGATACAGGTGATCCTTTAGAAACTCCTTTTCCTCACAGGCTGTATAAACACAGGAATCCCAGATCTGAACCGCTGCGGGTTCGTTCTGGATGCTGATCCGTTTCAGCTGCACTCCTTTTTCCTGATAGGCTTCGATATATCTGCAGATATACTCCGCCCACATATCCCTGTACTCTTCCTTTAATTTCCCGCCATGATTCTTTTCTCCGTTTGTCTTCATGAAAGCCGGCGGGCTCCAGGGGCTCAGCATGACCTCGATGGGCACACCGCTCACCTTCTGCGCCGCCTCCCAGAAGGGCAGGATATATTTTTCATCCCGCGCAAGCGAAAAACTCTTCATCTCCCCGTCCTGTTCATCCTCCATGGCGGAATAGTTGCCAAGCCCGGCGTCGCAGCTGTCCAGGGACATCCTCGCCTGGGTGTACCCCAGCCCCTCTTTTCCGAAATAGGCCTCCAGCAGTTCCTTTTTGCTCTTCTCCGACATCGTGTGCCACGTATAGGCTGAAGCCTCCGTCATGGAACCGCCGAAGCCCTCAAACACCTGATACTGAAAATCCGGGTGGAGGTTTACGGCCTGATTTTCCTGCCCCTCATCCGGGTAAGATACTCCCTGTCCTTCTGTTGTTACTATTTTCTTTTCTTTATATGCAGTCTGCAGCCACTGATATTTCATATCGTTTCTCCTCGTATAAAAAGTTTGTAATCAAGAAATATTGCTTATGAGTTTATTCTTTTTTATCTGTATAGCGGCAGGGAAATCTAATAGAAATTCCCTCATCCTGACCGCCGCAGGGAACGCCGCCGTTTTAATCGTCCCCGCTTCCCAATGCAGCCCTGTATTCCGTAGGACTCTGCCCTATAACCTTTTTAAACACTTTCGAAAAATATTTTTCATCCTTAAATCCGACCTTAAACGCTATTTCGTAGATTTTCATCTTACTGTCATGCATATAATCACAGGCATATTCTATCCTGGTCCGGTTTAGAAAATCCACAAAACTATATCCCAGATTCTGCGTAAACAGGGTTGACAGATATGCATTGGAGACACCTGCGTGCTCTGCCGTCATCGACAGATTCAGCTCCTCCGACAGATTATTTCTGATAAACTCCACAGCCTGATCCACGATCACATTCCCGCCGGATGCCGTTTCCTTCTTCTGGTGGAGCGACGGCTCCGCCACCGTTTCCAGCTTTTCCAGTATTTCCGTTGATCTGCAGGGTTTCAGCAGATAATCCACTGCTCCCTGTCTCATCGCCTCTCTGACATACTCAAAACTATCATACCCCGAGAGCAGGATCGTCTTCGGACACACATCCGCCGCGTTTGCCTCCTTCATGATCTCCAGCCCGTTTTTCACCGGCATCTGTACATCAAGAAGCATGACGTCCGGATGATGCTGATAAATAATATCCAAAGCCTCCTGCCCGTTGGCAGCACAATAAACTTCCGTGAATATCTTACTGTATTTTCCAATATAGTTTTTCAATCCGTTCAATATATTTTCTTCATCGTCCGCCAGAAGCAGACTGCATCGTTTCTCCGCCATCTTTATTCCTCTTTGTTTTTCTCAGCCATGACCGGTATCCGGATATCCACACAGGTACCCTGATTGATGCCGCTCCGGATCGTCAGATCAAAGTCGTCTCCGTATTGAAGGATCAATCTCTGGTGTATATTATATATAGCGTATCCGCCGATCCTTGACGAGGCATAACTTTTCATATCCTGACTGTAAAGCACCTTATCGATTTCCTCCTGGGACATGCCGGATCCGTCATCTGTCACCATAAATCTCATATACTTCCCTTCCAGCCTTCCTGTCACCTCGACAAAACCGCCTTTCTCCATATTTTCCAGGCCGTGTACCACCGCATTTTCCACAAAGGGCTGTATCGTCAGTTTGCTGATCTTCTCCTCCAGGATCTCCTGGTCCACATCGATGCTGTAATTCAGCCGTTTCATGAATCGCATTTTCTGGATCTGAAGATAGCTGGCTATCAGCTCCATCTCCTGGCTGACCGGAATCTGGCTCTGCCCTTTGCTGAGGAGCAGACGGAACAGTTTCGACAGCGTCAGAATATCTTCCGCGATCTTTTCATTGTCATCATCCATCGCCTGCCAGTACAGAGAATCCAATACGTTATACAGAAAGTGCGGATTGATCTGCGCCTCCAGAGCCTCCAGCTCACTTTCCTTTTCCCGGAGCGCCATGACATAGTTTCTATCGATCAGCTCCTTCGTATCATGCATCATCTGATTAAAAGCGCCGGCAAGCTGCCCCAATTCATCGTTTGTCTCCACAGGAACCTGTTGATCAAAATCTCCCTTTTTAAATTTTTCCATGGCCCTGCTCAGATTCTCCATCGGCCTTGCCATGGAATAAGCCGCAAGTTTTGAAATCGGCCAGCTGCAGATCAGCAGTGCCGCCAACAGTAAGATCGGCAGAAACAGATTCCGTAAGATCTGCCTGTTCCAGTTGGACTGCGGCGACATGTAATATACCTGTATCCCTGTCTTTGCATCCTCCGTATGAAAAATATAATAACCGTCTGTTTTCAGATATCCCTGCCCTGTCTCCTGCTTCCAGATATCTTCCTGTTCCATCAGTTTATGTAAAAGCGCATCATTCACCGTCCCCACACGGACAAACTCTTCTCCGGTCTCCCCGGCCACCACAATGCCTTCGTTTTCGTTCTGCAGCATGCCGAGGCAGACCTTTTCATAGTTTATGACATCACATCCCACCGCCAGAAAACCGATCCGGTGTTTTTTGGAGAGGTCATACAGGATACGGCTGGCCACGATCTTATCCGACTTATTATCTATATATAATTCCCGATCAGATCTGTTAACTCTGGCCCAGACAATATCCCCGTCAGCCTCCGCCGCCTTCCGGTAGCATTCGCTCTTCGCCGCCTCCTCGATCTCCTTTTTCTGCACGCTGGCATCCCTGCTCAGATAAAAAGGAGGCAGCCCGTTTTCCGGATACAGGATCAGTGTTTTGATATGGCTTTTGATGGCGAGAACATCCTTCAACATGGACAGCGGCGTATTGGAGTCCCAGAACAGTTTATCATCCTCGTAAAGCGCCGGGGAAGATACCAGCAGATTATGCACATCCGCATTCACCGCAAAATAATTGCTGATATCTATGACATCCTGCTGAATATAGGAAATATCATTGCTGATATTCAAGGTGAACCGCTGATAGATACCCGCCATATTTTCGACCGTATCCTGATAACTGGTCAGCGTTGTAAAAGCGGAGGATAAAACAATGACCGGAACCAGCACCAGATATACCGCAAATAATATCTTATTTCTCACGCTCAATTTAGTATATATTCTATATAAAACAGTGTTCTTTATCCGGTTTTTCATTCTTTTCCCCCGCCTTTTTGGATCATACTTACGGTATTACCTTACCCTTTTACCGCCCCCATTGCAACACCTTTCGTGATCTGCTTGTTCAAAATGATATAGATGATGATCATCGGTGCGGCAGACAGTGCCATAACAGCAAACTGTACCGCATAGTTGGAGGAATATAATCCTGTAAACTCCAGCACGGAGAACGGAAGCGTTTTCCATTTCGGGCTGCTCAGATAAGTGCTTGCCATCATAAATTCATTCCAGTTGTTCAAAAATGTCATGATGGATACCGTCACCAGCGAAGATTTCAGCATCGGCGTGATGATCGTGAACACGATACGGAAAACGCCGCAGCCGTCGATCACCGCCGCCTCCTCGATCTCCCTCGGAATGCTTGACATAAATCCTACGGTTAAAAACAGCCCCTGCGGCAGGGAAAATGCCACATACGGAATGAGCAGCGCAAACAGCGTATCCGTCAGATGAAGCCTGTCATAGATCACATAGTTCGGCAGCAGTGTGGCATGGATCGGTATCATCATGCCAAGCATGATCATGCCGAGAACAGCTTTTGAAAGCTTCCAGTGCATCCTGGAACACGCAAAAGCCATCATAACCGAAAACAGAAGCACACACACAACCGCAAGCACATTGATCACCAGGCTGTGTATCAGATAAGTACCTACATGACCGTTCTGAAAGGCATTTACATAGTTGTCAAAGCGGAATGTCTCCGGCCAGATCAGAAGGCCGTTTGTGAACATCTCATTGCTGCTCGCCACAGAAAAATCAAGCAGCCAGACCAATGGAAAGATCTGGATCACCGCAAAAGTCAAAAGCACGATCCACAATGCGATCTTTCCTAATGGATTCTTTTTGTTATTATCTTCCACTTTCGTTTTTTTGCTCATCTTATGCCTCCTTTTCCTTCGGGAATACAATATTCAAAAGTCCGGTCGCACAGATACAGATCAATACAAAAATAACGCTGATCGCATTTCCGTAACCGTAACGGAAAGACTGGAACGCCTGTTTATAAAGATAATTGGCAAGGAACTGCGTTTCGTTTCCCGGGCCGCCGTTTGTCAGCAGATATACAGTCTCCATCTGCTTTAAAGCGGAAATGATCGCCAGTGTCACATTGATCTGGATAACAGGCTTCATGAGCGGCAGCGTGATCCTGAAAAAGATCTGCTTATTGTCCGCACCATCGATGGAAGCCGCCTCGTACAGTACCGGATCTATATTCTTAATTCCCGTGTAATAGATCAGCATGCCCCAGCCGAAGCCGTGCCATACCAGCACGATCAGCACCGACCAGATCGCTGTTCCTGTCCCCAGCCAGTTCGTTGTTCCCTCTCCGCCGAACATCTTTATAATGTTGTTCAAAAGGCCGAAATTCGGATCATAGATAAACTTCCACAGATAGGCGATCACCGCAACAGAGATCACGTTTGGCAGGAAATACACACATCTGAAAAATCCCTCCGCCTTTCCCTGCATCCTGTCCAGAATAACCGCCGTAAGGATCGCCAGCGGATGCTGGATGCATATAAATCCTGCTGCCAGAAGCAGGGAATTTCTCACGGACAGCCAGAAACCGCTGTCTTTAAATAATTCCTTATAGTTGTCGATCCCCACAAACTGATACGCGCCAAGGCCGCTGTAATCCGTAAAACCGTAATATACGCTCAGACAGATCGGCGCCAGAATAGCAAAAACAAAGGTTAAGACGCCCGGCAGTACAAGGGTTGTTATGACCGCTTTATTACTGTATGTTTTATGCATAAATACCACTCCTTCCCTTTTTATCTCTTTGATAAAAAACGGCCGTCTTATATATTCCGATAAGACGGCCATTCAAATTACCTGATGCTGCTCCAGAGAAGATATGTTACTGACCGACAGCTTCCAGTGCTTTCAGATAATCGTCTGCTGTAATTTTCCCTGCTGCAAGTTCCTGCGATTTATCTTCACAGATCGTTTTAAACTCTGAGCTGCCTAGATCGCCCAGCGGTGTGCCGGAAAGATCCGTGGCATCCGCAACAAGCTGCATCAGCTGTTTCTGTACTTCTGTCTCGGAGCCGGTTGCAAAATCACCGAAGTTCTGTGCGGACATACATACGCCGTTCTCCCATGCGATCCTTGTCCAGCCTTCAGGACGGAACATATAATTCAAAAGTTTGATCGCTTCCTCTTTATTTGCCGCGCTTTCCGTAACAGCATATCCACCGCCGTGCCATGCCGTGATCGTTGTCGCATCGCCCTTTCCGCCTTCCGGTACAGGCATCAGGAACACTCTGATATTTTCGCGGATCTCATCAGGAATATCCTGATCGGTCACCATGCTCATCTCCCAGCTTCCCGTGTAGTACATAGCCGCCTGGCCGTTGGTAAAGAGGTTCTTAGCCGTGCCGCCGTCATTGGACTCAAATCCGTTCTGGAACAGCCCTCTGTCAACTGACTCCACAAACAGATCTGCCGCCTGTTTGAAAGTGGGATCTGAAAAATCGTGATTCCTGATCGCATCGTTGGTCTTTGCCATGACACCGGAACCGTCCAGCTGCTCTTCCAGATCATGGATATAGATGTAGAGCGACCACTTATCTCCGCCGAACATGGAAACCGGCTGCAGGCCTGCCGCTCTCACCTTTTCACCCAGTTCCAGCAGTTCCTCATAGGTCTTCGGCACTTCCCAGCCGTTGTCCTCAAAAATTTTCTGGTTGTAATAGAAGCACATAACGTCCGTGTTACGGGAAAGTCCGTAAAGTTTACCGTTCTGGCTGAAACCATCTAAAGAACCGGGCAGGAAATTGTAATCTGCATAGTCATCCATATTCAGTTCCGCAAGCAGTCCTGCTTCCATCACTTCATCCAGAAATCCCGGCTGTCCCCATACATTTACCAGATCCGGCATCTGGCTTCCTGATGCATAGGCTTTGAATTTTGTCTTGTAAGCTTCATCATCGAGTGCTTCCACTTCTATCGTTACATTCGGGTTTTCCTTCATGTAATCATCGAACAATGTCTGTTCTACCAGCCCCTGTCCGGATGTACGGTCGGGAAGGTTGGAAAATACCTTGATGGTAACCGCTTCCCCTGAGGCAGCTGCCCCCCCATCCTCTGCCGCAGGTGTTTCTTCTGCTGCACTGTCCGCAGCGGGTGCCGCCTGCTGTCCGCCGTCCGCAGTATCCGCGCTTCCGCCGCAGGCTGTCAGTGATACGACCATGCCGGCCGCAAGCAACATTGACAATAATTTCTTTTTCATACTCTTCTCCTTTAAATTTTTTTGGTGATTTTTTCTTACTGAAACCAGTGTATCAGCTTTTTTTATACAATTTAACGGACGTTTTTTCAAAATGGTGTAATATTTTTCACTGTTTCTATAAATTCTGCTTACATTCCTCCACGATCGACACGCTGGCCGTGGAACCGATCCTGGATACGCCGAGATCGATCATATGCAGCGCTGTCTCCAGATCGCGGATGCCTCCCGCCGCTTTGATCCTGATCTCATCCCTCACCATCTTTTTCATCAGCGCCACATCCTCAAATGTCGCTCCGCCTGTGCCGAAGCCGGTGGAAGTCTTGATAAAATCAGGTTTCACATTTAAGGCGATCCGGCAGAGTTCCTCCTTCTCCTGATCTGTCAGATAACAGTTTTCAAAGATCACCTTGGAAATGATGTCCTTTTCCCGGCATATTTCAACGATCTGCGCCATCTCCCGCTCGATATAATCATAATTTTTTTCCTTCAGCTGTGTGATATTGATCACATAGTCGATCTCATCCGCGCCGTTTTCTATGGCATTTTTCGTCTCCGCCGCCTTGTCCTCTATGGTAGTCTGTCCCAGTGGAAAGCCGATGGCAGCCCCCACATGGGCATCTGTTCCGGCAAGCAGTTCCTTACATAATTTTACCGGCGCCGGATTGATCGCCGCCATGGCAAAACCGTACTGACGGATCTCCGCGCAGAGCTTTTCAAAATCCTGGTATACCGCATAAGCCCTCAGCTGTGTATGGTCGAAATATTTTGCCAGTTTTTCAGGTGTTATCATCTCTTTCATTTTCTTGTTTCCTCCTTTTTGTTACAATAAGCTACCCCGCACAGCGTTTGTTACGATAAGCTGCCCCGCGCAGCGTTTGTTACGATAAGCTGCCTCTGTGCAACGTTTGTTACGATAAACTGACCTGCTCAGCGTTTGTTTACCATGCAGTTTCGTAAATTGCTTTTACATCTTCCTTTGTCAGCGGCTTAAAGCTGCCAAGTTTTCCGTTCCTGCACGCTTTCTCCGCCATGAGTTCAAAATGCTCCCGGCCTATCCCGGCATCCTGAAGCATTGTGGGCAGCCCGATCCGGTGGAAAAATGCTTCCAATGCCTCGATGGCCGCCAGGCATGTCTCATCCTCCGTCTTTCCCTCTTTTCCAATGCCGAAGACTCTCTCCGCAAACTGCACAAACCGCTCCGGATGCTCTTTATAGACATATTTCATCCATGCCGGGAAGACAATGGCAAGCCCCGCCCCGTGAGCGATATCGTAAATCCCGCTGAGCTCATGCTCTATGCCGTGGCTGGCCCAGTCTTCCTCCCTGCCTTTTCCCAGCAGGCCGTTGTGCGCCACATTTCCGGTCCACATGACTTCCGCCCAGGCATCATAATTCTGCCTCTCCTCCAGCACTTTTGGCAGATTTTCCATCAAAGCCTGCATGGTTCCCTCACACAGCCGGTCAGAAAGATCCGTATTCCTGTTCGGCACAAAATACCGCTCCATGACATGAGATAAAATATCCGCACCGCCCGCACGGATCTGATGCTCCGGCAGCGTATAGCAGAGCTCAGGATTCAAGATGGCAAACTGCGGAAACATCAGTTCCGTCGTGCAGGAGCACTTATCCTGCGTGTCCTCCTTTGTGATCACGCTTCCGTCGCTGCTCTCGCTGCCGGCCGCCGGGATGGTGAGCACTACGCCCGTCTTCAGCACCTTCTGCGGTTTGACCCCTTTTGCATAAAAGTCCCATACATCCCCATCATAGGGCACGCCTGCCGCGATCGCTTTGGCGGAGTCGATCACGCTCCCGCCGCCCACCGCCAGGATAAAATCAATGTTTTCCTTCCGGCACAGCTCGATTCCCTGATAGACCATGGAAAGACGTGGATTGGGCTGTACGCCGCCCAGCTCCGTAAAGTGAACGCCGGCCTCCCTCAGAGACTTCGTCACCGTCTCATATACGCCTGTGGCCTTAATGCTCTTCCCGCCGTAGTGCAGCAGGATGTTTCTGCTGTATTTTACCGTTTCCTCCCCCACATTTTTATGGGTGTCCTTCCCGAAGATAATTCTTGTCGGATTATACCATACAAAATTGTTCATATTCTTCTCCTATTCCAGTTCCGTAACTGCCCTTCCAGTACCCATTACCTGCAGAGAAAATCTTGTCTGCAATGCAGCCAATATTTCCTCTGGGGCACTGTACGGGCAGTTACTGATTTTTAAGCCACTCCGTCCCATTGCAGATCAGTCTGGCCAGCATCTCATTCTTAAAAGCACCCGCATTATGCCCGCAGCACAGATAAATAACCTTTCCCAGCCCGAACTGTCTTGTCCAGCCCGCCGGATACAGAACGCCATTCTCTTCATAAGATAAAAAGATATGCCGATCCTCCAATGGGGGCAGATCAAAACGATAGAGCTCATCAGGCATGACAAAATCCGTCACCCCTTTGGTGATCGGATGTGACACATCTGTCACTTTATAAGATACCAGAGGCAGTTCTTCATAGGGCGGATGCTCTGTAAAAGTGCCTCCCAGGAGCTGCGCGATCTCCGGCCTGTTCTGCAGGCCGATCCCGCCGTGTATGGCGAAGATCCCGCCTCCCTTTGCCGCAAAGGAGAGCAGTGCCGCCGCGGATTCCGCTTTCAGCGGAGGCTGTTCAAAATCCGTATATAACATGCAGACAGCATATCTTCCGCTCTCCAGACTCAGCAGCGCTTCCTCCTGTGCCGTTATTTCCATCTCTGTTCCCTGCAGCAGCGCCCTGATACGCTCCCCCGTTTCCCGCATCGGATGATAGGGCGCAGGTTCCGTGCCGTAAAACAATATTTTTTCTCCCATCTCTCCCCCTTTCCGCTTTAAAAAGGAATCTCTCTCCCGTCTTTATTCCGCATCACCAGCCGATTCTCATCCGTGTGTTTTGCACTCTCCCGATCCACACTCCGGTTTTCAGTAAAATACCAGTAAGCCGCCGAAGCCTGTTCTCTGATATCTCCTTCCTCCTCCATGCCGAAGATCCGGAACGTATAGCCGTACTTTCTCATTCTGTTATATAAAAGATTAACCTGCATATTGACCGCACAGGCGCTCATATAAAGTCCGTAGCTGTCTCTCGCCCCAGAGGCGTTGATACTGCCGGATGAAAGATTCAGATAACAGATACGCTTCAGCATCCCCTGTTCCAGATAGGGAAAAGCTTTCTGCACTGCCGTCAGGCTTTTCACCACACCCGCCTCATATAATGCTTCCGCCTTCTGCCAGTCCGGTCCTGCCGTGATATCGTTATCTCTTCCATCCTCATAACAGCTCAATCCCGTCACAAGCATATCCAGCTTCCGATCAGGAACCATCATCTGTTCTATATGTTCCGGGTTTGCCGCCATGACCACCTCATGCCCCTCTCTGATAAATTTATCCTGCAGGGCTCTGCACATATCGCTTTTTCCTGTTATCAAAATGACCATATACACCCATCCACATCCTGCATTATCAGCATCATTTCGTTTTCCCTGTTCTCCAAAAACTGTTCCACAGCGGCAACAGCAGATGCCTCTGGCTCCAGATACCCGTTCATACTCACATCCCCTGCGGCGTCCGCCATATAGGATTTCATCCATCCCGGATGGTAGATCCGAAATGTAAATCCTTTTTCATACAGATCATTATGCAGGATCCGGATTCCCATATTCAGGGCAGCCTTTGACATACAATAGCCGAAAGTCCCATCCCTGTGCGCATTGCCGATGCTCCCTGCCTCCGAGGATACATAACAGAGCCTTTTCATACCGCCCTCCATCAGTCCGAGCACCTGCTCTGTTACCTTCAGCGCGCCCAGCGTATTGATCCGGAACTGCAGCAGGATATCTTCCTTCGGTACTCCCTCCAGAATATCCTTCTCCAGCCTCATGATCCCCGCGTTATGCACCACCATATCCAGCACTGCACTCTGTCCGGCGATCAGAGCCGCCGCATTTTTTATGGAATCCTCCTCCGAGATATCCAGCGGCAGAATGCAAAGCCGCTCTCCCCATTTCTCCTGCAGAGCCTTCAGATCAGGCCACTTCGGCATATACTGCCCGGCAAACACCTGAAATCCCCGGTTCAAAAAGAGTTTCGTGAAGGCAAATCCAAGCCCTCTGTCCGCTCCTGTGATCAAAACCGTCTTCATATGCCCTTTCCTTCCTCATATAAACCCGCCGCATTCTCCATCAGCAGATAAAATGCCTGCCCCTCCGGTGAGATGCCGGGTTTATCAAAAGTCGGCGCGCCGCATACTCCGCAGATAAATCCATAGGCGTTCATCTTCTGATTTGCTGCGCTTCTCAACAGCTCTGCCTTTGCTTCCCATTCTCTTTCCAGCCAGCCTTCCGCCATACCTCTGTATATACTGCAGGCCATCATCTGCGAAAAATTGGTTTCCACAAAGGTCGTCTCATCATCTATCACATCGTGGAACAGACCGTCCGGGCGCATATAAACAATCGCATTTTTTAAGAGCTCCCGCGCCATCTCCCTGATCTTTTCTCTGTCCTTCCCAAACGCATCGGGAAGCAGTTTTCCCATACGAACCATCGCCGCCAGAGCCCAGCCGTTTCCGCTGCCCCAGTGGGCTCTTCTGATATATTCCTTTTTCTCATCATCCCACATATGGCTCATCAGGCCGCTTTCTTTATCATACAGCGCTTCATAATATCCGTAAAAATTGACAAGCGCCTCTTCATAATACCCGGCCGCCGCCAGAAACGGCGGCAGCATATACATGGAATCCACCCAGAACTGCCTTCCTGTATTCAGATGGTACAACACGCCCTTCTCATTACAGGGCGCATTCGCCAGCGCCCACAAAAGCAGTTCATCTTTTCCCTTGATCAGTTCCTCGTCCCTTGTCGCCTCACAGGCCGCCAGCAGGGCCTCCCCCACTGCGCAGGGATCCGTCACCGCGTCAAACACACCGATGGAAGCCGCTCTGCCGTCCTCCATCCGACGGTATACCGCCTCGTATGCCAGGCAGATCACATCATCCATATCTCCCCACTCATACAAAGCCTGCATGGCGCAGCCCTGTTCCCAGGAATGCCTCTGCATGGCAAGAAGACAGGCTTTTGCTTTTTTCACTTTCGCATTCATCTATCCTCTTCTCCCTCTTCTGTCCTTCGATATTCCGCAAGCCTTCCGTAAACATTTACCAATGCCTCGTAGGATTCGTTGAACATATCATACATCTGCTCATATACCGCAGCGTTTTTCGGATCCGGCTCTATCACAGATGCCGTCCTGTTCAGCCTTTCCATCACGGAGAAATCCCCGTACATCCCTATTCCGACTCCGGCACAGACCGCCGCACCCATGCTGGTCGCCTCCTCCAGATATTCCGGCACCAGGATACGCTTCTGCCAGATATCAGCGAGAATACGCGGCCACAATCTTCCTTTTGCTCCGCCGCCGATCAGAATAAGTTCTTCAATCTTCTGCTGTCTTTGTAAAATATCCAGAATGACCTTCAGATTATATCCCACGCCTTCTAGTATCGCTCTGGAGATATCGCCCTTCGACGTCGTTATGGAGAGGCCGATCAGGCTCCCTCTGGCATCCGGATTCCACCTCGGGGAACGCTCCCCCAGCAGATAGGGCAGATACAAAAGTCCGCCCGCCCCCGGCCTGCTTTCCGCAGCCTTCTCATTGATCAGTTCATAAGCGCTGATGCCGAGTTCCTGTGCCTTTTCTCTCTCCTCTCCGCAGAGGGTATTTCTGTACCAGTTATAGGAATATCCCGCCGCCTGCATGGTACCGCAGGGCGTGTACAGCTCAGGATCCAGATGCACCCAGTTGAAAGTCCGCATCTTCTCATCAAACACAGGCTCCCGGCAGGCAGTTGAGATCCAGGAGGAAGATCCCAGTACATTGTAGGCGCTCCCCTCCTTCACAACGCCTGCACCCACGCAGGCACAGCTCCCGTCGCCTCCGCCGATCACCACCGGCGTCCCTTCCGCCAGTCCGGTAAGCCCTGCCGCCTCAGCCGTCACCTTTCCCGCGATATCCGTGGAGGGATGCAGCTCCGGCAGAATATCCTTTGATATCTCAAAAGCGTCCAGCAGCTCCTGCGACCACTCTTTTTTAACCAGATCAAACAGATTTGTCCCCGAAGCATCGCTGTAATCGCTGACCAGATTTCCTGTCAGCTTATAGATAATATAATCCTTCGCATGGATCATCTTCCAGCACTTTTTGTAAAGTTCCGGCTCGTGCTCCTTTACCCAGAGCAGTTTTGCCGCCGAATAGGAGGAACTGATCCGGTGCCCCGTGATCTGATATCCTCTCTCATCCTGCACCTGCCTGCGCATCCATGCTTCCTGGCTGCCCGCACGGGTGTCCGCCCAGATCAGCATATTCCGCAAAGGCTCCCCCTCCCTGTCCACCAGAAGACAGCCCATCATCTGCGCGCTGAAAGAGACCGCCGCGATCTCATTCGGAGAAACTGACGCCTCCGCCAGCAGTTTTTTTGTCGATCCGCAGACCGCCTCCCACCATTTCTCCGGCTCCTGTTCCACCGCGCCGGAGAACGGATAGAGCGTCGGATATTCATACAGCGCGCTGGCTGCCAGCGTGCCGTCCGCCCGATAGAGAACCGCCTTATTCCCGCTGGTTCCCAGATCGTGCGCCAGTAAATAATCTGCCATGCTGTTCCTCCGTTCCTTCTATGCTTCCCAGGGCAGGGAAAGTTCTACCAGCGTTGCCGGCATCTCATGTTTTAAGTTTACCTTGTCCGGCCCTGTCACCAGGTCAAAACAGGATGCGATGATCTTCCCATCCCACACGATGGGCTCTCCCGGTTGATCCAGCCCGCCGTCCACACCGGTGCAGTCCGGGCTCTGGGCGATCCGCTCCACTGTACCGTCGGGCGCTACCTTTGCGATGGCATTGGCGGAGAAATCAGCAATGTAGAGATTTCCCCTCTCATCGAAGAACATGCCGTCTGTGCTCTGGAGCTGTGCCGGATCCTGCGCAAATAATTTATTCTCTCTCAGGCTTCCATCCTCGTTGAATGTGATCTTATGTACCGCGCCGTCCCCGAAATTGCCCACATAGAGATTGCCCTCTTTATCAAACACGATGCCGTCCGCCCCGTACTGGCAGTCCGGATTCTGCGTCACAAAATAAGTGAACACATTTTTATCCTGCAGCGTATTGGTGATATCCACATCCTCCTCATCCAGCGCAAAGCGGTACACACAGCTCACTAGCTTACCGTCCTCCCGCCTCTCCGGATGCATATAGCTCTGGGTCACATACATATAACCGTCCCTGATGCGGATGCCGTTGGGATGCTCCATATTTTTCGCCACAACCGTGGTTTTCAGGATATTCCCTTCATCATCCACCGTCACCTTCAAGATCCGCCCCTTATAGATCAGATCCGGCCTCTCGCTCCATCCCTGATTATCACAGATATAAAGATTCCAGTCCTGATCAAAGGCGATCCCCATGTTCCTGGCAATACCCGTCTCCGGGTGAACCGGCACATCGAACCACTTTTTAACATTGCCCTCCTTATCGATCTTCACCACACAGCCCGACATAGTATCCTCCGCATAGTTCGGGCAGGACAAAATCAGGTTTCCGTGCCTGTCCACCTCAAATCCGTCCGGCGTACAAATATAATCCGGCAATACACAAAATAATCTGCTCTCCTGCATCAATATACCCTCCCTCTATTCCGAATATTTTACGACAATTTTTTTCGTGGACGGCTTTCTTGCTTCCACAAGGGCAAACGCGTCCAGTATATTCTCAAAATCTATTACATCTGAAATAAAGTCCATGGGATCCAGCACGCCCTGATTGATCCACGCCATGATCTGGGAATGAGCCTCCCCTTCCTCCTTCTTGCTGGGCCACTGGACAAACTGCAGAGTCCAGTTGTAGGGAGCCGCCGACCAGTCGATGTCCATACCCAGTTTAGGGGAAATCCCGTAACAGCAGATCTTTCCGTTATATTTGATGAGCCCCATAGCCTGATTGATCAGCGCGTTGATCCCCACCGCGTCCACCACATAATCAATGCCGTCGGGAAACAGCCTCTTTACCTCCGCGTTGATATCACATTTCGTGGAATTAAAAGCATAATCTGCTCCGGCGTTCTTCGCGCCTTCCACCTTATCGTCCATCACATCCGTCGTGATGACGGTCTTTAATCCCAGCAGCTTGCAGAACTTCGTAAAGCAGAGGCCCACCGGACCTGCCCCGAAGATCAGAACATTCTCATTCGGCTGGAAACCGAAACGCCGGATCGCACTGAGCACTTCCCGGAAGGTTATGATCATCGACGCACCCACAGCATCCACCTTATCAGCCGGCTTTATCACGGTCTGGGCAAGATAACCCTCGCTCCAGTCTTTTGTCCCTTCTCCCATGCCATTTGCGATATAGCTTTCTGCGTCTCCGACCACAGCATATTCGGAATAGGCGCCCCATCCCGGCATATAGCCGTCCACTTCCTTTTCCAGAAAAGGAAGCAGTACCATATCTCCCACATGCAGTCCCATCACTTTGGAACCTGTCTCGATCACCCTGCCCACACCTTCATGTCCTAAAATGGCTGGATAGGTGTCAAAATTTTTGAACGTGCCGTGGATCAGCTTCGTGTCCGTTCCGTTGCAGACCCCGCAGCTCAGCATCTTCACCAACGCCTGGCATTCTCCGTATTCCGGTTTTGGTATTTCCCGCACCGATAAAATCCCCTTCTCATCAACGATTAATGTCTTCAAAATGTACCTCCTCTCAGCAAAAATACTTTTCCCATTGTCATTGCCCGACATGATATTTCCTAAAATTATATAAGGAATGCCGTTTTTTAAACACGTTCATTTTTCTTATTTGGTGGAAAATTTTTTACTCCGCAAAAAACGGGCTGCAGACAGTATACTTTTTGACCTGCCTGCAGCCCTGCTTTTTATAAATTCTGTTAAAATTGTACAATACGATCTACCTTATCAGATCCCCTATCTCCTCCTGTACTGTCTCCCGTATCATCTCCGCGGTTTCAAGCGCCTTTTTATGGTTCAGCCTGATCCGGTCCGCCACCGCCATAATATCCCTCATACCGGGATTCACACCGTTTCCATTGACTGTTGTCGCATGTTCCCCGCCGATAGAATTGCTGTATGTCAGATCATACGCCGGTGATAAAAGCCATTTTCCTTCATGCTCATCATACAAAAATGAGAAATTTTTGGAATGATCATCCCTGTTATGGGAAAATACATTAAAACACATAAGCCGAAACAGCTTCTCTACTTCTGCATAATCATTCGTCAGCTGAATGGTCAGTTTCATCAGAATATCATAATCCAGATTGGGAATCCTGTGTGAAGTCTCCAACAGTGCGCTGACAGAGACCATATGAATTCCCTTCTTCCCCTTCCTGTCAAACCGTTTTGTACCAAAATATCCTCTGCACCTTTCAGATGAAAACAGTCTGGTCTCTGACATCTCGATCCCGCAGTTTCTCGCACACTCCGAATAGCGGTATTCTTCCAGACCGATTTCCGGACTGTCATATGCGGAAGGAAATTTTATGATCCAGTCTTCCCCGTCGATCACCGTAAATATCTTCGGCCTTGCACCGCCGGAAGATGCCCCAAGCAGAAACAAAGAATCCAGATCCTCCGTATAATCTGTTTTCAGCACATTCATGCATTCCTCTGCTATTGCATCATAACTTTTCTTTTCCTGTATTATTATTAATTCATGAGTGGGATAATATCGAAAGGTGCCCATGCCTGAATCCCCAATTATGGCAAGCCTGTTCAGCCCGTCTACCGTTCTGGGATCCACCCTCTTGCTGAGCAGAAACCTGTCTGTCAGGAGCCTGCCCCATTCATCTGGAAGACTGTCCGCAAATACACCGTACAATCCCTCAAAAGGGTCATACTTCGGAACAAATACCTTTTTCTCCAATGGAAGGGAAAAAGGACTGATGGAAAAACCGTCCACAAGCCATTTCTCGTCATAGGCAAAAGCAACTCTGTGCTCCGACGTGACAGCAAGTGTTCCAACCTTCCGATCCTCTATAAAAACATCGAGATGCTTATAGCTGTTCATCGATCACCTCCTGAATCGAACTGTACTCCTTTCTGCCAAATAACGCATCGAAATCTTCCTCACAACCAAGCGCAAAAGCAATCTTGATCAGCGAGGAAAGCGAAATCTCCCCGATCTGCTCAAAACGTTTCAGAGACCCCAGGCTGACGCCTGATTTCCGGCTGAGCTGCTGTTGTGTCAGTTTATTGGCTTTGCGTTTTTTTCGGACACGCTGTGCTATTTCCATATTTATATCCGCCGGGGATCTCAAAAATTTGAATTCATTCATCATAGATTCTATTCTATCCTGTTTTAGTCAAAAATACAATACAAGAATAACATTTTAGCTAAAAATAAAATATATAATTAAAAAGACTAATATTTTAGCTACTTTTTCATCATTCTACACAATTTTTATTGCATGATATTGTTTCATCGATATATGATACCCTTTGAAACACTTCCGTAAATTTATATCAAAAACGGAGTAAATCAGTTTCTCTGCCGACTTACTCCGCATCTGTTTTTATTTGCTCTGTACTTGCCTGCCTTGTTCTTCTCGTTTCCCTCAGGCATTATTTTTACTGCTGCTCTTCTCCGCTCCCTTTCTGCGTTTTCCGCTTCCGCATCACATACACATACATCACCACAGAAAATATCACCAACACCACCGCCAAAAGCTGGGAAACCGGCACCTGCGTCCCCGGCAGATGGAGCTGATCCGTCCGAAAGCCCTCGATCCAGCTTCTGCCAAGCCCGTAACCGCCCAGATAGACAAGGGCGATCTCGCCTTCAAACTGCTTATATTTCCAGACCAGCAGCATCGCCGCGATCACCATGATATTCCAGAGACACTCATATAAAAAGGTGGGATGTACCTGAATATAGTCGGTCACACCCGCCATATGAGCAGAAATATTCTCCGTGATCTCATGAGGCCGCACCGCCGCCACAGGAAGCTGCATCGCAAACAGGGAATCCGTATACTCTCCAAACGCCTCCCTGTTGAAAAAATTTCCCCAGCGCCCGATCGCCTGTCCCAGAGCCAATCCCGGCACACAGATATCCATCATGGTAAAATAATTTATTTTCTTTTTTCTGCAGAAAATAAACAAGGTCAGGAACGCCGCGATCACGCCGCCGTATATCGCCAGTCCGCCTTTTCTCAGATTAAAGATACTCATCAGGTCATTTTTATAGAAATCCCATGCAAAGACCACATAGTAGATCCTTGCTCCTATTATCCCGAAAACAATGCCATACAGGAAAAAATCCCAGATAAGCTCCGTATCATGTCCGTACTTTTTTGCCACATGAAGCGCCATCCAAAGTCCCGCCCCCATGCCGATCGCAATAACTACGCCGTAAAGCGCTATAGTAAAGCCGAATACCGTAAAGTTTTTCGGCACGTTGTCCAGATATATTCCCAGATGCGGGAACGCTATCGCTGTTTCGCTCATTTTTCTTCCTCGCTACACGTTAAATCTAAACAGAATCACATCCCCGTCCTGCACCACATACTCTTTCCCTTCCATACCAACCAACCCCTTTTCCCGGGCCGCAGCCAGAGAGCCCAATTCCAGCAGATCCTTATAATTCACAACTTCTGCCTTGATGAAACCTCTCTCGAAGTCCGTATGTATTTTTCCTGCCGCCTGAGGCGCTTTCGTGCCGATCTTGATCGTCCATGCCCTTGTCTCATCCTCGCCCGCGGTCAGAAAACTCATCAGACCGAGAATGCGGTAGCTTGCGGCGATCAGCTTGTCCAAGCCCGACTGCTGAATCCCAAGATCCTCCAGAAACATTGCCTTTTCATCGTCATCCAGCTCCGCGATCTCCTGCTCGATCTGAGCACAGATCACAAACACCTCGCTGCTGTTCTTTTTTGCAAATTCTCTTACCGCCTGCACGCCGCCGTTGCCCGCTCCGTCATCGGAGAGATCATCCTCCGCCACATTCGCCGCAAAGATCACAGGCTTTGCTGTCAGAAGGTTATAGGACTGAAACCACGCCTGATCGTCCTCGTCATCGCCCGCATCAAAACTCATGGCAAGCTTTCCGGCTTCCAGATGCGCCTTGATCTTCTCCAGAAGCTCCAGTTCCTTCCCCAGCGTCTTGTCCATTCTTGCGCCCTTGGATGTTTTTGCGATTCTCCTCTCCAGAATCTCCAGATCGGAAAAGATCAATTCCAGATTGATGGTCTCGATATCCCTGAGCGGATCCACGCTGCCGTCCACATGCACCACGTTCTCATCCTCAAAGCAGCGCACCACATGCACGATAGCGTCCACTTCCCTGATATTACTGAGGAACTGGTTGCCCAGTCCTTCACCTTTGGAAGCGCCTTTTACCAGTCCTGCGATATCCACGAACTCTATGACAGCCGGTGTCACCTTCCTGGAATGATACATTTCTCCAAGCTGTTTGATCCGCTCATCCGGCACCGCCACGATGCCCACATTGGGATCGATGGTACAGAACGGATAGTTGGCAGACTCCGCGCCTGCCTTTGTCAAAGAATTAAAAAGGGTGCTTTTCCCGACGTTGGGAAGCCCTACGATTCCTAATTTCATTTTATCTTAATCTCCTTTGGTTTTTCTTATATTTTATAGGGTTTTCGCCTCTCATGGATTTGGTTATGTACCAATTTACGTACCAATTTTTCTAAACCACCTTGAGAGACGCCGCAATTTTTTCAATTTCCTTATGCTTTTCATCTTCTGTCGTGTGAACATACAGATTCATTGTTATACCAATATTAGAATGTCCAAGTATCGTCTGCAATGTCTTTGGCTTCATACCACCCTCGATACATCTGGTAGCAAATGTATGGCGCAATACGTGCATAGAAAATCTTGGAATTCCTATCTTGTCACACTGCTTAAATAACATGGTGTCATAAGTACTGTTTTTGACTGGCGTTCCCTTTCTGCACAGGAAAACATATTCTGACCATTCCATTGGAATTACTTTGACCTCAAGATTCTTCTACTTTTGCCTCCGCAGCATATCTATTGCTTCATCTGTCAATGGAATCGACCGATACCCCGATTTACTCTTAGGCTCTCCAACTCTCCATTCTCCGGTAGAGTGGCGATATTCCATAGAGCGGCTGATCGTTAGGGTACGGTTATCAAAATCAATATCTGACCATTTCAATCCTACAAGTTCTCCTGTCCTAAGCCCTGTCTGCAACAAAAATTTATATTGGTACTCGTATGTATTTCCTACAATACCCCTTACAAACCTTTTCTGCTGCTCTAACGTCAGTGCTTCCTTCTTCTGTGTAGGCTTTCCAATATCAGATTTTACCATTCCATTACAAGGATTTTTCATAATCACATCATTTTGATACGCATAATCAAGCATATTAAACAATGTTATCCTTGCCTGATAAATAGTAGATGTACGATACCCTTCGTCAGCCATCCGATTCATAATTAATTGACATTGAATCGGTTTTACTTCTGATAAAATCTGTTTTCCAATCACAGGATCAATGTTACGCTCATAACGCTCTGTATAGTTTCTTACCGTGTTCGGACGTACAGTCCGCTTCTTCATGCCAATCCAATAGTCAAACCATGCCTTCACCGTCATTTCTTCCGGAAAATTCAGATTGCTATGCTCGTCCTGATACTGTGAATCTGCAAGCCACTGTCTGCACTCCTGTAGTT
The DNA here is from genome assembly GCA_947647735.1 of uncultured bacterium. GTDB lineage: Bacteria > Bacillota > Clostridia > Lachnospirales > Lachnospiraceae > 1XD8-76. The sequence goes on from CANSLJ010000016.1 coordinate 92,210, forward strand.
TACGGAATAATTTCTGTTTCCGTTGTCCATATTTGGTTGTAAATCTACCAACATAGAACCCGTCAGACCTTTGGCCTATTCCAACACCAAGTTCCTTTCCTTTTAAGTCTTTTCCCATAGTAAAAGCTCCTTTCAAAAAAGAGCCTTAACACCTATGACAGTATAGCATATCAAGGCTCAAAAGTAAATCATTGGATTTCTATATTTCCAATGTGCGGCTTAGAAAAAGCTCAAATTCTCTACGTTTTACAAGTTTCTTTTTCCCCACATACAGTACAAAGCTACAACTTGGCATCTTTAATAATTCTTCTATCCGATTGATTCCGATGTTTGAATATTCCACTGCTTCCTTAATCGTTAAATTGGCTTTCTCCCAAATTGGTACTTTATCTATATTATAATTGCCCATACTTTCAACACTCTCCTCTATCTATCCATCAGCTTTTTCAGCCGTTCCATTTTCTGCTGTGCAGTCACTTTGCGGAAATCGCCGCCCGTAAAGCGGACAGGCACACACATTTCAAGCAGCCTGCCATAAATGCGTGCGTGTGGCACATCCTCCGGATTCCTAAGCTGCTCCGGCGTAAGGTTCGTCGTTGCGATTAACGGTTTTTTGCTTATATACTGGCTGTCTATCACGTTGTAGACCTGCTCAAGCCCGTATTCCGTACCCCTTTCCATACCGAAATCATCAAGGATAAGCAGAGGATAGGAACAAAGCCTTATGATGTACTCATTCCTATTTTCCGAACCGTAGAAAAGGTTGTTCAGAATTGTTGCAAAGTTCGTCATGCAGACGGGTATTTCCTTCTCCATGAGGGCGTTGGCGATACAGCCTGCAAAATAGCTTTTCCCCGATCCGACATTCCCCCACAGCAGGTAGCCGAGGTTTTCAGACCGTACCATTTCCCACTTCTCCACATAGGAGTACGCTTTCCCTATCTGCGGGTATTTCCCGTTGTCATTTGCAAAAGTCCATTGCCGCATATCCGGATTTGAAAAGCCCTCCTGCTTCAGGCGTTCCACTTCGACATTATGCATTTCGTCCGCATCCTTTTTCTCCTGCCTTTCACGCTCTGCTCTACGGCAGTCACATTCAGACGGGTGTCGATCACGCCCAAATAAAGCCTTGCCTTGTGGGAAATAGGCTTCTTTCGGTTTATGGCATTTCCCACAATACAACAGCCCGTCCTCCCCTTTGTAATCTTCCAGCTCCTGCGTGGTATCCATCATTTTCAGAATTGTATCAGTTAAACTGTTCATAAGCTGTCCTCCTCACTGTATGAATAATCAGGTATCCCTTTCTTTGGCAATGCCTTTCCAGTGTCCTCCTGCGCCCATTTGTAAGTCGTGGCGGCATGGTTATTGTACTTTCTCCCGCTTGAAGCGATATGTGCAGATAAGCGGTCAATGTAATATTCCCATTTGTCTGGCAGTTCCGATTTCAGGCTGTCAAGCTCCGCATCAGAAAGAAAAACATTAAGGAATTTCCCATAAGCGGCGGGACGGGTGTTCCTTTCTCTCCCTCTTTTTTATCTCTTCATCTCTCTATCTCTCTCTACGCGGCAAATCTGTTTCAGATTGTTGCAGCCTGTTTCATTTGTGTTGCATTGCAACGCTTCCTGTTCAAGCGCAAGCTGTTTTTTCCGTTCCCTGCACTCCCTTGAACATATGGTTGACGCTGTTTCCGAGCCGATGATTGACGGCACTTCCGTAAGCTGGTACTCGTCATCGTCACAGATTTCTATCAGCCCATGCCGCTGTAAAAATGCAAGTGTCAGCTTTACATTCTCTACATCCTCGTCAAGCGCAAGGGCAATCTCTGAAGCGAAGTTATCCTCCACGCCCTCAAAGTAAAGTTTCCCCTCGTCCTTCAGCGCCAGCAGCATCATTTTCAGATAGATAATCGTATGCGTATTGCCACCCGCTATGGAGCGTAATTTCTTAATGCGCTTGTCTGAAAACCAGTCCGCTTTCAGTTTCAACCAGTAATACCTCTTTACCATAAATGCCTCCTTAAACAGTCGCCGCCACCCGTAAAACGGGTGGCTCGGGACGCTGACTGTAAGCCCTTGCTACCGGACAGCGTCTCAAGGCGCCCTAGACTTTCTCTTCGT
>CANSLJ010000017.1 GCA_947647735.1 uncultured bacterium
CTACTCATGTTCATTTCCTCCATTTCTTATTTTGCTTTGCTGACCATAACAAAAAGGACACTTCCCTAAAATTTTCTTTTAGAAAAATGTCCTTATCGTACAAAATATTGAATTGGATTTATGAGTACAACTATTCATTAACGCTCATTATTCTTCGTTATGCGTTGTAAATTTGTTGTAAATTTGTTGTAGTTCACAACTTCAAGTACCGCAAACCCTTGATTTTACTGGTTTTCTTTACCGAGTGACTTCATCGTCGGGAACAACAAAACATCCCTGATCGCCGGCTGATTCGTAAGCAGCATCACCAGCCTGTCAATCCCATATCCGATCCCCCCCGTAGGCGGCATCCCGATCTCCAGCGCATTCAAAAAGTCCTCATCCGTCGTATTCGCTTCCTCATCTCCCGCAGCAAGCGCAGCCTCCTGTGCCTTAAATCTCTCTCTCTGATCGATCGGATCGTTCAGCTCGGAATAAGCGTTACACATCTCCCTTGCCGTAATAAAGAGCTCAAACCGCTCCACATAATCCGGCTTGTCCGGTTTCCTCTTGGTCAGCGGTGAAACCTCCACCGGGTGATCCATCACAAAAGTGGGCTGGATCAGATGTTCTTCCACAAACTCCTCGAAGAACAGGTTCAGGATATCACCCTTTGTATGGCGCGCCTCATAATGCACTTCCCTCTCATCCGCCAGCTTCTTCGCCGCCTCGGTATCAGCCACTTCATCAAAATCGATACCTGTATATTTCTTCACGGCTTCCACCATGGTGATCCGCTCAAACGGTTTGCCCAGATCGATCATTTCCTCGCCGTAAGGAACTGTCGTTGTACCGCAGACTTCCTGCGCCACATGGCGGAACATGTCCTCCGTCAGATCCATCATGCCGTTATAATCCGTATAAGCCTGATAGAGCTCCATCAGCGTAAACTCAGGATTATGCCTTGTGTCCAGTCCTTCGTTACGGAACACACGCCCGATCTCGTAGACACGCTCCATACCGCCCACGATCAGTCTCTTTAAGTACAATTCCAGAGAAATACGCAGTTTTACATCCTCGTTCAACGCATTGTAATGTGTCTCAAAAGGCCTTGCCGCGGCGCCGCCGGCATTGCCCACCAGCATCGGTGTCTCCACCTCCAGAAATCCCTTCTCATCCAGATAGCGGCGGATAGAGCTGATGATCTTAGAGCGTGCCACAAAGGTCTTCCGCACATCCTCGTTCATGATCAGGTCCGTATATCTCTGACGGTATCTGATATCCGTATTGGTCAGTCCATGCCACTTCTCCGGCAGGATCTGCAAAGATTTTGACAGGAGTGTCATTTTCTCCGCATGGACGGAAGTCTCGCCGGTCATTGTCTTGAAGACAAAGCCTTCTATTCCCACCAGATCGCCGATATCATACTTCTTGAAATCCGCATAGGATTCCTCCCCTATGCTGTCCCGCGCCACATAGCACTGTATCGTGCCCTCCAGATCCTGCACATGACAGAAGGAGGCTTTTCCCATAACACGCTTGCTCATCAGGCGCCCCGCAATGGACACCGCCTTGTTTTCCAGCGCCTCAAACTGTGCCTTGATCTCCCCGCTGTGATGGGTCACATCATATTTTGTGATCTGAAAAGGATCTTTCCCTGCTTCCTGCAGGGCGGATAATTTTTCTCTTCTTACTTTCAGCAGCTGACCTAAATCCTGCTGTTTCTCTTTATTCTGATTCTGTGTCTCTGCCACTTTTATTCCCTTCCCTTTTTCCCAATCTCTAAAACCTGATAACGGATCTCACCCACAGGAGCCTGCACGCTGACAGTCTCTCCCTCGGATGCGCCGATCAGTGCCGTCCCCAGCGGGGACTCGTTGGAGATCATATTTTCATCAGTATTCGCCTCGCTTGAGCCGACGATCTGGTATTCCATCTCCTCGTCAAACTCCAGATCCTTAATGCGGACCGTGCTGCCGATGCGGACAACGGAACTGTCTTCGCTCTCATCCACGACTTCCACATTGCTCAGCATATTTTCCAGTTCTTCGATACGGGCGTCCGCCTGCCTCTGGGCTTCTTTCGCAGCCTGATACTCGGCGTTCTCCGACAAGTCACCCTGTGCCCGGGCTTCCTTGATCGCCTGCGTGATCTCTTTATATCTCTCATTCTTTAAATAGTACAGTTCGTCCTCGTATCTTTTTAAACCTTCCGCGGTTAGAATATGTTTCTTTTCTTCCATTGTCCTGCATTTTCCTTTCTTGTTCTTATATATGCTTTGCAGTGCACATTCGGAAAAGCTGCGCTTTTCCTCATCGCGGGCTTCGCCCTATCAAAAAAATTAAATAAGAAGCTGTTTATGTGCAAGCACAACACATCTTCTTATTTACTTTTTTTGGCACTGCTCATTGCCTTCGCGCACATTATAACCATTTTCCCTCGGTGTGTCAAGATTTTGCACCAGATACAGATACTCCGACATATACTTTATATCCACCCTGCCCTCGGCTATCTGTGTTCTTCGTCCCAGATCAGACCAGAGATCCAGATAAACGCTTCCCCTCGGCAGCGCTCCCCGATCCGCCCCGCCCTCCTGCCTGTCATCCAGAACAAGCAGGCGGCTGATCCGGCAGGTGGCAAGCTCCCCTGCGCTTTTCACCGGCATCAGCGGCATCCCGTACTCATTCCAGAGATTTTCCTCCAGAATGTGATACTGTTCTCCCTTCTCGCCCAGATAAAAAAAGTAATGAAGCTTTCTGAGCAGCTTATCCTGCAAGGGCAGTTCGCCCTGCCTCTCCCGGGACTCCTCCGCCAGATACAAAATACCATCGATTCCACGAAACTGCCCTGTCAGCCTGTAGATCAGCTCCGGGCACATCCGCTGTCTGCCCGGCGTAAAACCGAATTCCAGCGCCTCCAGCTCCCGCTCAAACCCTTCCTCCAGATAATAGGCGTCCGCCGAGACATACTCACAGCAGTTCTGCATCAGCCGAAGGAGCTGTCCCGGATTCCAGGGGATCGGAAAGTTCCCCTTCCATCTCCCCAGCCCCGCCGCCCTCGCATAATACTCCGGCAGCCCGCAGAAAAACACCCTGACCGGAAAGTCCCCATCCTGTTCTCCCAAAGGCCCTTTCTCCTCGAAGGAAACATTGCCCGCCTGACGGTTTTTCCTGCCTCCTCCCATCCTTCCTGTATTTCTCTCCCTGTAAAAAGTATTCTCCCTCTTGTAAAAATAAAGTATCCGGTATCCCACAGACTCCGCTCCGGTCTATCAGCTTGTCAACATAATATATGCCGGATGCCGGAAAAGTTTTACTGAAATATTTCCCGGACGCACCGCTCCAGCTCCTCCATGCTCTCCACCATGTTGATCTTTCCTCTCAGCTTTGCCGAATGAGGGAAACCCGCTGTGTACCATGACACATGTTTGCGCATCTCCCGGACTGCCGTATACTCTCCTTTTACTTTCAGCATCAGCGCCGCATGTTCCAGAATACACGCGCATTTTTCTTCCGCATCGGGCTTTTCAGGAATCTCCCCTGTCTCCAGATAGGAAGCGATCTCCCGGAAGATCCACGGATTTCCCCGCGCAGCCCTGCCTGCCATCACGCCATCGCACCCGGTTGCCTTCAGCATCCGCTCCGCGCTTTCCGGGCCGTCCACATCCCCGTTTCCGATCACAGGTATCTCCACCGCATCCTTCACCTTCGCAATGATATCCCAGTCCGCTCTCCCTGCATAAAACTGCTCTCTTGTCCTTCCGTGGACAACCACTGCCGACGCGCCTGCCTCCTGCGCCCGCAGCGCCAGCTCCACCGCATTCACATGGGCTTCATCAAAGCCCTTCCGTATCTTGACCGTCACAGGCTTTCCCGACGCCCGGACAACACTGCGGATGATCTCCTCCGCCAGTTTCGGATCTTTCATCAGGGCGGAGCCTTCCCCGTTATTTACAATCTTAGGCACAGGACAGCCCATATTGATGTCCAGCACATCAAAGGGACGCTCCTGTATCTGTCCGGCTATCTCCCCCATGATCTTCGGGTCGGAACCAAACAGCTGCAGGCTGACCGGTCTCTCCTGTGGCAGGATCTGCAGCAGTTCCTCCGTATTTCTGTTTTTATACAGGATCGCCTTGGCGCTCACCATCTCCATACAGACCATTCCCGCCCCCTGCTTTTTACACAGCAAACGAAATGGCAGGTCTGTCACACCTGCCATGGGCGCCAGAATGATGTTATTTTCCAGTGTCACATTTCCTATTCTCAGTATGCTCATATCACAGCTTTACAAACCCTTTTCACTTCCTGTTCTTATGATAGATGATCCGCAGCCCGTCCAGTGTCAGCGTACTGTCATAAATATCGATCACATCCGTCTCCTCCGATATGATCCTTCCCAACCCGCCGGTTGCAACCACCTTCAGATCCGCCAGCCCGGTCTCCTTCCTCACCTGTCTGACGATATACTCCGTCTGCCCGATCTGTCCGTATACGATTCCCGCCTGCATGCTGCTGATGGTCTCCTGCGCCAGAATGGACTTCGGTTTTATGATCTCGATCTCCGGCAGCTTTGCCGCATCCTGCCAGAGAGCCCTTGCGGATGTCCGGATACCGGGCGCTGTGATCCCCGCCGCAAAGCAGCCGTCCGCCGTCACATAATCATAGGTCGTTGCCGTGCCGAAATCCAGCACCAGCACCGGGCCGCCGTACTTTTCATAGGCTCCCACCGCATCAACGATCCGATCGCTCCCGACCTCGTAGGGATTTGCCGTGATAACCCTGATGCCGGTTTTTACGCCGGGCCCCACGATCAGCGGCGTCAGCTTCACATACTTTGTCACCGCTCCCACCAGCGCATGCATCACATTCGGCACCACGCTGGCGATGATCGCCCCCTCAAGCTGATCCCGTCCTATCTCGTTCCGCTCCAGCATATCCACGATCTGCACGCCGTACTCATCCGAAGTATGAGGCGTCTTCGACATCATGCGAAATGTCGCACAGAGCTCCTCCCCTTTGTAAACTCCAAACGTTATATTTGTATTTCCCACGTCAATAACAAGAATCATAGCTCGTCCTCCGTCAAGATCGCCGATATATCCTCATGCTTCACAAACACTCTGTAATACAGATCCAGCGACTCTAAAAGCTCCTGCCTCGTATTGCGGATCTTGCTCACTAAAAGTCCGCTGGAGACCTCGTCATACAAAAAGTCGTCCTCCGCCGCTTCCGTCTCAATGGAAAGACTTCCGTCGGACTCAAACACAAAAGTGATCACACCGCCCGCTTCCTCCGTGAACAGCACGCACATGATGTGCAGCTCATCCTGAATGGACTTCGGGATCTTCTCAAACATTTTATTAAAATAATACTTCTGTTCGTAACTGCTTGCACCGCAGAGCACGATCCGCTCATTCTGCATATCCATACAACCCCCGCACCGAAACTTCCCCGGCATACACTTTTTTTACCGTTCCATCCTCTGTTTCCACCAGAAGATCGCCGTCCTTATCAATTCCTTTTGCCACGCCCGCATACTCGCCCTTCGGATCCAGCACTTTCACCGCCGCATCCCGATTCACAAGATGCCCGTTATATGCCTCCTGCAGCCCGGAGAGGTCCAGCGTCTGCAAAAACCTCTCATAGTTTTCTTCAAACGCCTCCATCACATACTGTACCAGCACTGCCCGGAGAATTTTTTTCTCTTTCTCCTCCGCCTCCAGATACAGACTGGTGGCAATGCCTTCCAGCTCCTCCGGAAACGCCTCATTACTGACATTGATGCCCACACCGATCACCAGATACTGTATCTCTTTGGTTTCCAGCCCCATCTCCATCTCCGTCAGTATACCACAGATCTTCTTCCCGTTCACTACCACATCGTTGGGCCATTTGATCTTTGCGGGAAGTCCTGTATACCTGCTCACCGCCTGCGCCACGGAAAGCCCCATCACAAGCGTCAGCATCGGCGCCTTCTCCGGCGCAAAATCCGGCCTGCACAACAGAGACATATAGATGGAAATGCCCGCCGGAGACTGCCAGCTTCTGCCCCGCCTGCCTCTGCCGCTCACCTGCGCCTCCGCCACCGCCAGCGCCCCGTGAGGAGCCCCCTGCTGGGCAAGCAGCTTACAGTCTATATTGGTGGAGCCGGTTTCCTTTTTATAGGAAACTTCTCTCCCCGCCCACTTTGTGCGGATACGGCTCTGAAGCTCGTATGCCTCCATGCTGTCCGGGCTTTCCACGAGACGATAGCCCTTATTCTGCTTCGCCTCGATCACATACCCCTCATCCTTCAACTGGTTGATCATCTTCCAGATCGCAGTGCGGGAAACCTCAAAGCGATCGCATAGCTCCTGCCCCGATATATATTCTTTACTTTCCCGTAAAAGCCTTATCATCTCCGCCTTCAATTGAGTTTACCTCTCCATCCCAAGCGTTGCCGCCATGACCGCCTTGATCGTATGCATCCTGTTCTCCGCCTCGTCGAACACAATGGATGCCGGCGACTCAAATACCTCGTCCGTCACTTCCAGCTCCGTGAAACCGAACTTCTCTCCCTGCTGCTTTCCGACCTTTGTGTTCAGATCATGGAAGGCCGGCAGACAATGCATAAACACCGCCTTCTCCCCCGCATTTTCCATGATCTTCCGGTTCACCTGATAGGGGGACAGCTCCTTTATCCGGGATTCCCACGCCTCATCCGGCTCTCCCATGGAAACCCACACATCCGTGTAGACCACATCCGCGCCCTCAGTGCCCTTCATCGCATCCTCCTCCAGTGTGACGCTTCCGCCTGTCTCCGCCGCGATCTTCCTGCATTCCTCCACCAGTTCATCGGCCGGGAAAAACGCCTTTGTGGTACACGCCGTAAAGTGCATGCCCATCTTCGCACAGGCAACCATCAGGGAATTTCCCATATTATAGCGGGCATCTCCCATATATGTCAATCTAATCCCTTTCAGATACCCGAAGTGCTCCCGGATCGTCAAAAGATCAGCCAGCATCTGCGTCGGATGAAACTCATTGGTCAGACCGTTCCAAACCGGCACGCCGGCATGCTCCGCCAGTTCCTCCACGATATCCTGCCCGAAGCCCCGGTATTCAATACCTTCATACATCCGCCCCAGCACCCGCGCAGTATCCGCAATGCTCTCCTTCTTTCCGATCTGGGAACCTGACGGATCAAGATAGGTTGTCCCCATCCCCAGATCATGGGCTGCCACCTCAAAGGAACATCTCGTCCTTGTAGAAGTCTTTTCAAAGATCAGCGCCACATTTTTCCCCCGGAAATATTCCGTCAGTTCGCCCTTTTTCTTTTTCTCCTTAAACTCCGCCGCCAGATCCAGCAGATATGTAATCTCCTCCGGCGTATAGTCCAGTAACTTTAAAAAATGCCTTCCTTTCAGATCCACTTCTTCCCTCTCCTTCCATCCGCAATCTTTCCACAAACGATCGACCTATGCCATGCAAAACCGCTTCCATATCTTCCTGCCGCAGGATCATATCCCTCATGAAAATTCCCCCGCAGGATGATCACTTTATCCTGCGGGGGGCAACATACTTTACATTTTTTATTTTGCCATGATCTCTTTCACGGAACTTGCCAGTCCCGCGATCCCCTGAATTTCAGACGGAATAATGATCTTTGTCGCATGTCCGTCAGCAGCTTTCGCAAATGCCTCCAGACTCTTCAACTTCAGCACCGCCTCGTCCGCGCCTGCTTCTCTGAGCATCCGGATACCGTCCGCCGTAGCCTGCTGCACTTTCATGATCGCTTCCGCCTGACCTTCCGCCTCGCGGATCATCTTCTCTTTCTGAGCTTCCGCGCGCAGGATCGCAGACTGCTTCTCAGCCTCCGCCTCCAGGATCGCCGCAGCCTTCTTACCTTCTGCCACGGTCACGCTTGCCTTCTTTTCACCTTCCGCCCTTGTCACAGCTTCACGGCGCTCACGCTCCGCCTTCATCTGACGTTCCATGGAGTTCTGGATCTCAGCGGGAGGTATGATGTTCTTTAATTCCACACGGTTCACCTTGATACCCCAGGGATCTGTCGCTTCATCCAGGGAGGCACGCATCTTTGTGTTGATCGTCTCTCTGGAAGTAAGGGTCTGGTCAAGCTCCAGCTCACCGATGATATTACGCAGCGTAGTCGCTGTCAGGTTCTCGATCGCCATGATGGGATTTTCCACACCGTAGGTGAACAGCTTCGGATCTGTGATCTGGAAGAACACTACCGTATCGATCCGCATCGTTACGTTATCCTTTGTGATAACAGGCTGAGGCGCAAAGTCCACCACCTGTTCCTTTAAGATCACGCGTCTTGCCACTCTGTCAAAGATAGGCATCTTGAAATGAATGCCTACGGACCATGTGCCCTGATAAGCACCCAGCCGCTCCACCACATAGGCATGCGCCTGAGGCACGATCTTGATACAGGATGCCAGCAAAACAACCACCAGGATCAAAAGAATTAAAAATACCACTGCAAATCCAATCATTTTTCTTCTCCTTTTTCTTTATATTATTTACGAAGAGCATCTGTTTTACGCTCTCTGGTTTCTAAAGTTTCTCCTCACGCTCCACCAGCAGTTTTACACCGTTGATCCCTCTGATGATCACCACTTCCCCGGGCTCTATCGTCTGTCCGTCCATGATCGTCCTTGCGGTCCACTCCATACCGTTTACCGTCACCTGCCCGATCCCCTGCAGGTTGTTGATCTCACTGAGCACGATCGCCTGCCTGCCGACAAGGCTTTCCGCGTTGGTCCTCTCCCTGTCCCGGTTAAAATATTTCACCGCCACAGGCCTTGTAAAGAACAGCAGGACCGCCGAGACAATGATCATAACCAGAACCTGCAGCCAGACCGGACCGCCCAGCGCTGCCACAACGATCGCCACCAGCGCGCCGCCTGCAAACCAGATCGTTGTCAGTCCCAGCGTGAAGATTTCGATCACGATCAGCGCGACCAGGATCACAAGCCATATAACAACAGGATTTGTCATCCAATCCATTTCATTTTCTCCTTTCCATCGAAGCATTCTCAGGAACGATATCCTCCGATATCCATACAACTGTTATTTTACACCTTTTCCGCAAAATATACAAGGGACAGATAAAAAGCCGCCATAAAAAAACCGCCCCGCATTATGCGGAGCGATCTCTGTCTCTCATTATTCAGTTTTAATAAAATACATGGCTTCCGATCACAAGGCCTTCCTTGCTGCCTGCTCTTCTGAAATGCAGTGCGCCGCCTACGTTATCGACTCCCGAGAAAGCCTGTTTTGCGGCTTCCCTGCAGGTATCCTTGATGGTATCATTCGCCAGCAGGCTTGCAAACAACTGGCTGTCCGCAGGTCCGAACTGATTCGGCTGGTAGATCACCTCTGCGATCGTATTCGGATAATTCGGAGCTTTCACCCGATTCATGATAACCGCCCCTACCGCAACCTGTCCTTCAAACTCCTGATTTCCGGCCTCGCACTGAATCATCGCCGCCATCATCCGGACTTCCTCACTCCTTGCCAGAAGCTCTGCCTTGTACGCCTCGATAAGCGCTGCATCATAACCGATAAATTCCTGATACAGGTACCCTTCCGCGCCGTTGCAGCTCACCTTTGTATATATTTCTTCATTTTCCACCACTACTGCTATACTGTTTTTTGTGATCGGAGCAACCACTCCTTCGTTACAGTCAGGCAGTACAAAGAGCTTCGTATCTTCTGTGCAAACAATGTAACTTCCGATCTCATAACTCTGTCCGGCTTTTACATCCTGCTTGTTAACGACCATCAGCGTCAGGCACATTGCCGCGCCCAGAACAGCCGTCAGCCATTTCTTACCGTTACACATCTCGATATCCTTCCTTTAGATTTTAATCTTTTTTTATTAACTTGTTACAAATATGTTACATTTGTTACAACCTTATATTAACAAATTATAAACAGATTGTCAAACTTTTAAACGATTTTTTTAAGATATCATTAAGAAAAAACCGGAAAAGCGCTTATTTTTGCCTTTCCGGTTCCTTTTTTCTCCATCCATCCTGTCGGATTTCCGTCACAGTCCTCTCGATCTCTCCGCACAGGCGATCACCGCATCCATCACCGCACCGCGCATGCCGCCCTTTTCCAGTGTCCTCACACCCTGTATCGTCGTTCCCCCCGGAGAACATACCATATCCTTCAGCTCCTCCGGATGCATGCCGCTCTCCAGCACCAGTTTCGCACTGCCAAGCACCGCCTGCGCCGCAAACTCCACCGCCTGCTTTCTCGGCATCCCCTCCGCCACCGCGCCGTCCGCCAGCGCTTCGATAAACATAAACACGAAAGCTGGGGAGGAACCGCTGACACTGCCCACCGTATCCATCAGCCGCTCCGGCACCTCTATCGCTTTCCCGAAACTCGAAAACAGCTTATGGGCAAACTCTTTTTCCCCCTCACTCACCCTTTCATTCACACAGTATCCTGTACATCCCGCCAGCACCAGCGCTGGCGTATTCGGCATACACCGCACCAGCTTTATGGTTCTTTTGCCCTCAGAAGCGCCGAACTGCTCCTCTATATATTTTATGGTCTTTCCCGCCGCCACACTGATCACCAGTGTCTCTTCCTTTACCAAATCCCTGATCTCCGCGATCACCTCCGGGAAAAACTGGGGCTTTACCGCCAGCACCAGCACATCAGCCTGCTCCGTCACTCTTCTGTTATCCGTACACGCCTCTATTCCGAATTCCGCCGCTTTTTCTTTCGCCGTTTTTTCCGTCTTTGCGGAACCTATGATATCCTGCTGCGACGCGATCCCCTCCTTTAAGATGCCGCCGATCACAGCGGATGCCATATTGCCAAGTCCGATAAATCCGAGTTTCATGTCTCTCTCCCTTCTCATTTTTCTTTCCGCACTGTCATAAAAAATATATCTTTCTTATCTTATACCTTTTTTATCCGGAATTCCATCTTTCTTTCCAAAAAACACCCGGTCTACTATAATAAAACAAAAACGATCTGTTACATCCCCTGAAAACTTCCATATACAAAGTGGAGGGATTTACTATGCAATTTGAAGAACTATGCAGAGAAAACTATGCCAGGATCTACAACTACATATTAGCCAAAACCGGAAAACGGGAGGCCGCCGAAGACATCACACAGGATGTCTTCCTGATCGCTTTCCAGAAGGGGGATGCCTTCCTCCTGCACGAAAAGCCCGTCGCCTTTTTATATACGACCGCCAGAAATCTGGTGCTGGAATATTACAAACAGGATAAATACACCCTTGTACAGGAAACGGAACCGGAAAGATCAGATATCATTGCCTTTGAGAGGGAGCCCTACGAGGAACTCTGCCGGCAGAGATCGAACAGCATAAATGAAGAAGCCTGCCGGAAACAGGTTCTCCGGAAACTGAAACCAAAAGAGCGGGATCTGTACCGGAAATATTACATAGACAAAAAACCAATGAAAACGATCGCCACAGAATTTCATATGAGCGAGGCGGCAGTCCGCATGAAATACGTGCGCATCCGCAGGAAAGTACAGAAGATCGTTGCCGGCATGAATCTGGATGACTTTTAATCCCTGAAAATTTATCCTGTTACATCCGGCTAAAAAAGCCATATAAGGATATAAGGTGAGCGCACACCCCCATGAAAGGAGGCACTTATGAACAGTAACAATGCATTGATTACAGAACTGCATCAAAAAATAGATCACTATTTAGAAAAGGAACAATATGACAAAGCGGAGGAAGCCTGCAAAGACCTCTGCCGCATGCAGGGACTGAAACCGGCGGATCACATGCCGAAGGATTTCCTTTACCGTTTGAAGCGAAAGGAGCATGAAACCATGAATATAAAGAAACATTCCAGACGGATCTCAGGTATCGCTGCCGCAGCAGCAGTTTCCGTTTTACTGATCGGCGGAACCGTCAGTGCCGCCGTACTCTACAACAGAGACGTCCACTTTTCCACAAAGGGACTGGTCACGGCGGAGGACATTCAGGTATCCTACACCGACGAGGAAGGAAAAACCGCCGATATCGATCTTCCCGAAATGTCCGAGGAGGACGTTACCACCCCGATCTCGGAGGAAAAAGGAACCGCCTCCACTCCCTGGCTCAGCAAAAAAGTCTGGGATGAAACCTATGCCGTATGGGATTCCGATGACGCCGTAAACTGGACTAAAGGCTATCAGACAACACGTGTTACAGAATATAAGTACGAAGACTATTTTACTGCGGCGGAAGATGCCGGATTCGATAAGATATTTGACACAAACTACACCGGAGATGTGGGCTATTACAGCAATGAATATCTGCCGGATGAATCTGATCAGGCGGCCGGCATCGGCTCCACGACAGATCACAACATCACAGGCGAGTTTTCCTGCGGGAGCGGACATTTTTCCATCGACCAGTCGAAACGCCATATAGATGAAGCCGGAGAAGTATCCGCATCTGCCACGATGGTCATTACCACGACCGGTGAAACACAGAATAAAAGAGAGTATCTGAATGCGGCGGGAATTTCCTTTAAACTCAGCGACGATACCGAATCCGGAACTGTCAGGACAACCACGATGTTTACCGGAAACCAGTATGAAACGATCTTACAGTTTACCGGGATGAGTGAGGAGGAGATTCATCGGGTGCTGGATGGAATACGAGGTTAGGCTTAAAAACGAGGGCGTGACTGCCCTCGTTTTTTACTCTTGCTCCTTCATTCTAAGTGAAAATCTCTCCTCTGCCTCGCCGCTTCATAGACAAGCAGTGCTGCGGATACAGCAGCATTCAGGCTTTCCAGTTCCCCCGCCATCGGGATGCGGATCCTGACATCAGCCGCCGTCGCAGTTTCTCTGGTTAAACCGTTTCCTTCGTTTCCTATCAGGAAAGCACTGGGATTCCGGTAATTTTCGCTATCGTAACATTCGGAACCCTCCAGATAAGCCGCATATACTTTTATATTTCTGCCCTGCAGGAACCTGATCTCTTTCTGCAGATCATCGGTCCGGTAAAAAGGGACACGGAACAGGCTTCCCATGGTGGAACGTACCACTTTCGGCTGATAGATGTCCGCACAATCAGGGCTCAGGATCACACCCGTGACGCCCGCTCCCTCCGCAGTCCGCATGATCGTCCCGAGGTTGCCGGGATCCTGAATATTTTCCAGAAGCAGCAGTAACGGGGATGTCCCAAGCAAATCCTCCCTTTCATATTTCTGCTGTGTGAGGACCGCCAGAATTCCCTGCGGAGCTTTCGTATCTGACATCTTTCCGAAAACCTGCTCCGAGACCGTTTCATAACCTGTCCGGACAAGTTTTTCTTTCATCTCTCTGTCGGCATTTTCCAGAAAACGCTCCGTGGCATAGACTTCCCTCACCATAGAATCCGGCGTCTCCCAAAAGAGCCTGCCGCCTTCTATGACGAACAGACTCTCCTCCCTGCGCAGCCTTGCTTTCTGCTGCAGGGCTGCCACATGTTTGATTTTATCGTTTGCTGCGCTTGTGATCATACACTCTCTCCATATATTTGCAGTGCTCATCCGAAGAACCTGCGGTCCTTCGGATGTACGGGCTGCGCCCTATCAAAGATATCAAAAGCAGATTTTCTTACATGCAAGCATGACGAAAATCTGCTTTCGATATCTTTGGCACTGCTTAAAGCCTACCGCTCACGTCATAAATATACTGAGGAATCTCCTTCTGCATCTGCAGCGCTTCTTCGATATCGTAATCCTTAAACTCTCCTCTCTGATAAGCCACTACCCTGTTGGACTTTCCTTCACAGAGAATATCCGCCGCATAGGCACCCATAACAGATGCGTATACTCTGTCCTTACAGGTGGGGGAACCGCCCCTCTGCATGTAGCCCAGGATCGTTGCCCTTGTCTCAATGCCGGTAGCCGCCTCGATCCTTCTCGCCATGGAGGTTGAGTGCCCGATTCCTTCCGCATTGATGATAATATGATGTGTCTTGCCGTGCTTTCTGTTATTGATGATATTATTGATGATGCGCTGTTCATTGTAATCATATTTTTCCGGGATCAGAATATCTTCCGCACCGTTGGCGATACCACACCAGAGCGCGATATAACCGGCATTCCTGCCCATAACCTCAATGATACTGCAGCGCTCATGGGAAGAGGAGGTATCTCTCACCTTATCGATCGCCTGCATCGCCGTATTGATCGCCGTGTCAAAGCCGATCGTGTAATCCGTACAGGCAATATCCAGATCGATGGTTCCCGGTATGCCCACCGTATTGATCCCATGACGTGCAAGCGCCTGTGCTCCCCGGTAGGAACCGTCCCCGCCGATCACCACCAGACCGTCGATCCCGTGTTTTTCACAGATCTCCGCGCCTTTTGCCTGCCCTTCCTCATATTTAAAATCAGTACAACGGGCTGTCCCCAGGATCGTACCGCCGCGCTGGATCGTATCAGATACACTGGACCTTTCCAGATCTATGATCTCCTCATTCAAAAGCCCCTGATACCCTTTTTTAATACCCTTAACTTTCACACCATTACTAATTGCTTTCCTCACCACCGCGCGAATCGCGGCATTCATCCCCGGCGCATCCCCGCCGCTGGTCAACACCCCTATCGTCTTAATCTCCTTCGACATACGAGCAATCCTCCCGTCCCTGACCGCATTCTTAACAGTCAGCTTTTTATCTGATGCTTTTTTATCATAATCTATTTCTTCCACATTTTCAAGTATTCTTGTCTTAGTCATTGTAACTATTCAACCTTCGGATTCCTTTAAACCAAAACACTTTCTTACAGACCTTGCTGCAAGCATAAAGTCCTGAACTGAACTGTTACCAGTCGTTGCCACAACCTGAGGCATGGGGACATATATATCCTGATCAGACTGTAGAAAAACGTCGGCACTTAGCGAGGTCCCTCACGAGCTTAGTGTCCGCTACGTTTTTCTCCAAGCGAGAGCGCGTCTGAACAGGATATATATGCCCCCATGCCGCCGCCCGCCAACACCTCAACACCTTTACCTAACCTTCACATTCTCCTTCTCCAACACCTCTTCCAACGCCCCAAGCAGCCTCTGATCCGCCCGCACATTCTTATTCGCCGGCAGCTTTCTCATCTGCTTCGTCGCTTCTATATAATAGATCACCTGATCCGGCCCCTCGGACGCATCCAGAAGCTCCTCCACCTGACGCTGTTTTTCCTGATACGCATCCATATCCGTAAACTTCAGCCACAGCTTCTTCGGTATCTCATCAAACCCCTCGATCTTCTCACAGATCAGCTTCGCATCCTTATCCTCCTCCGCTGAAACCCTGCCGTAGATAAAGATCTTCTCATCCTCCTTCAGCCTGTCCGAATACTTCTCATAACTCTTCGGAAATACGATAACCTCCACGGAACCCACAAGATCCTCCAGCTTGATGAACGCCATCACCTTTTTATCTTTTGTATACTTGATGGTCTTATCCGCGATCATACCGCCCACCATCACCTTACTGCCGTCCTGCACACTGACTTCGCCGCTCTCCTCCTCCAGATAGAACTCTGCGGTCTTCGCCGTGATATGCTTCTCCCAGATATCCTGATATTCCTCCAGCGGATGCCCGCTGACATAGATCCCCAGCACCTCTTTCTCAAAGGACAGCATCAGCTCCTTCGGATACTCACCCACATCCGGCAGCTTTACATCGAATTCTTCCTTCTGCTCTTCCCCTACCAGATCAAAGAGCGACATCTGTCCTGCCATATTGTTCTTCTTATCATGCTGAATGCCCTCCATGATCTGCACATAGACACACATAAACTGCTTTCTTGTGCCGCCCAGAGAGTCAAAAGCCCCCGCTTTGATAAAGTTCTCCATCGCCTTCTTATTGACTTCTCCGGTCATTCTCGTGATGAAGTCCTTGATATTGGTGTACGGACCTCTTTCCTTCCTCTCCTTCACAAGGGCGTCGATCACAGGCCTTCCCACAGACCGTATCGCCGTGAGGGCGTAACGTATACAGCCGTTCGATACGGAAAACCCGGCTTCTCCCTCGTTGATATCCGGCGACAGGATCTGAATGCCCATATTCCGGCAGACCAGAATATACTCCGCCACCTTCCCCGCATTATCGATCACAGAGGTAAGAAGCGCCGCCATAAATTCCACCGGATAGTAATATTTCAGCCACGCCGTCTGATAGGCAACCACAGCATAGCATGCCGCATGGGACTTGTTGAAAGCATATTTGGCGAAATCCGTCATATCCTCATAGATCTGCTTTGCCACCTGCTCCGAAATCCCTCTCGCCACACAGCCCGGCACCTGCTCCTCCTCATTGCCGTAAATAAAGTTTTTCCGCTCCTGTTCCATCACATACTGTTTCTTCTTACTCATGGCACGGCGCACAAGGTCGCTCCGCCCCAGCGTATAGCCGCCCAGATCCCGCACGATCTGCATCACCTGCTCCTGATATACGATACAGCCGTAAGTCGGCGCAAGGATCGGCTTTAATTCCGGACAGGAATAGGTCACTTCCTCCCCGCTGTTCTTCCCCTTGATATACTTCGGGATAAAATCCATCGGCCCCGGACGAAACAGGGAGATCCCGGCTATAATATCCTCAAAATTCTGGGGTTTTAACTCTTTCATAAAGTTCCGCATGCCGCCGCTCTCCAACTGGAACACGCCCTCCGTTTTCCCCGTTCCGATGGCCGCGTATACTTTCTCATCATCAAAACCCAGATGGTCCATATCCGGCTCGCTTCCGGTCTCCTTACCGATCATCCGGCAGGCATTCTGGATCACGCCCAGGTTTCGCAAGCCCAGAAAGTCCATCTTCAGAAGCCCCAGTTCCTCTATCGTCGTCATCGTAAACTGCGTCACGATGGAACCGTCCTGCGCCCTCGCAAGGGGCACAAAATCCTCCGCCGGCTCCTTACAGATCACCACGCCGGCGGCATGCATGGACATGTTTCTCGGCAGTCCCTCCAGCCTCCGGCACATATCGATCAGCCGCTTTACCTGCTCGTCGCTCTCATAGAGCTGCTTGAATTCACTGTTGATGGAGAGCGCCCTGTCGATCGTGATGTTCAGTTCCCGGGGTATCATCTTGGCAATGGAATCCACATAGGCATAAGGCAGTTCCATCACCCTGCCCACATCGCGGATCACCGCCTTCGCCGCCATGGTTCCGAAGGTCACGATCTGCACCACCCTGTCGTCCCCGTATTTGTCCCGCACATAATCGATCACATCCTGCCTTCCCTCATCCCCGAAATCCACATCTATATCCGGCATGGACACCCGCTCCGGATTCAGGAAACGCTCAAACAAAAGGCCGTATCTGATCGGATCGATATCCGTGATCCTCAGACAATAGGAGACAATACTGCCCGCTGCCGAGCCACGCCCCGGGCCTACCGGAATATCATGTTCTCTGGCATAATTGATGTAATCCCAGACGATCAGGAAATAATCCACATAACCCATCTCCCGGATCACGCCCAGCTCATAGGAAAGCCGCTCATCAAGCCCTTCCCCGCCCTCGGGATAGCGCTCTTTCATGCCCTTCTCACAGAGATATTTCAGGTAAGTCCAGGAATCAAATCCTTCCGGCACTTCGTATTTCGGCAGTTTCGTCACGCCGAACTCAATCTCCACATGGCACCTGTCCGCGATCCGCTGGGTATTTTCCACCGCCTCCCAGGCGTAGGGAAAAAGCCCCTTCATCTCCTCCTCGCTCTTCACATAATACTGTCCACCCTCATAGCGCATCCTGTTTTCATCGGAAAGCTTTTTCCCGGTCTGGATGCAGAGCAGGATATCGTGGGGCTCCACATCCTCCGCATAGGTATAGTGTACGTCGTTGGTGCACACCAGCGGGATATCCAGTTTCCGGGACATCCCGATCAGCGCCGTATTCACCGTGGACTGCGCCGGAATGCCGTGATCCTGCAGTTCCAGAAAATAGTTTCCCTTGCCGAAACACTCTTCATACTTCAGCGCCGCCTTCTCCGCCTCCTCTATCAACCCCTTCTCAATATAGCGGGGCACTTCCCCCGCCAGACAGGCGGAGAGCGCAATGATCCCCTCATGGAACTCGCGCAGCACCTCCATATCCACTCTGGGCTTGTAATAGTACCCTTCCGTGTAGCCCCGGCTCACGATCTTCATCAGATTTTCGTAACCCTTATTATTTTCCGCCAGCAGTACCAGATGATAATACCGGTCATCCCCGCCGGTCACCTCCCGGTCAAATCTGGAGTTCGGCGCCACATACACTTCACAGCCCAGCACCGGATTGATCCCCTCCTCCTTGCAGGCGCGGTAAAAATCAATGACACCGTACATGGCGCCATGATCCGTGATCGCCGCGGAATCCATGCCCAGCTCTTTCACACGCTTCACATATTCTTTTATCTTATTGGAGCCGTCCAGCAGGCTGTACTCCGTATGGACATGCAGATGGGTAAATGCCATGAGTTTTTCCTCTATCTTTCGCATAAAATCAGGGGAGCGGACCGAAGTCTGCTCCCCTACTATTCTACAGGTATTTTTTCAGATTTTCAACCTTATCTAACTTCTCCCACGGAAGATCCAGATCATTTCTTCCAAAATGTCCGTAAGCCGCCGTCTGCTTGTAGATCGGACGTCTCAGATTCAGCATCTGAATGATTCCCGCAGGCCTCAGATCAAAGTTTTCACGGATGATCTCCACCAGCTTTTCATCGGAAACCTTTCCTGTTCCGTCTGTATCCACCATGACAGATGTGGGCTGTGCCACACCGATAGCATAGGAAAGCTGGATCTCGCATCTGTCTGCAAGGCCCGCCGCCACGATGTTCTTCGCCACATATCTCGCCGCGTAAGCCGCGGAACGGTCAACCTTCGTGCAGTCCTTGCCGGAGAAGGCGCCGCCGCCGTGCCGCGCATATCCGCCGTAGGTATCCACGATGATCTTACGCCCTGTCAGGCCTGCGTCCCCGTGAGGGCCGCCGATCACGAAACGTCCTGTGGGATTGATGAAGAACTTTGTATTCTCATCGATCATCTCTGCCGGAAGCACCGGATCAAATACGTACTTTTTGATATCCTCATGGATCTGCTCCTGCGTCACATCCGCATCATGCTGGGTGGAAAGCACGACCGCTTCCAGTCTTACCGGTTTTCCTGCCTCGTCATATTCCACGGAAACCTGGCTCTTGCCGTCCGGCCTTAAGTATTTCAGTGTACCGTCCTTACGCACCTTGGTAAGCTGTTTTACCAGTTTATGCGCAAGATCGATAGGATAGGGCATGAAATCATCTGTCTCGTTGGTTGCATAACCGAACATCATGCCCTGATCGCCTGCGCCGATCGCCTCCAGCTCCTCATCGCTCATCTTCTTTTCCGCTTCCGCCTTCTTTGCCTCCAGCGCCTTATCCACGCCCATGGCAATATCGGAAGACTGCTCGTCAATAGCCACAAGCACAGCACAGGTATTGGCGTCAAAGCCGTAATCGGACTTGTCATAGCCGATCTCCCTCACCGTCTCACGGACTACCTTCTGCATATCCACATATGCCTTCGTGGTGATCTCACCTGTCACCAGTACAAATCCTGTACATGCCGCCGTCTCACATGCCACACGGCTCATCGGATCCTGCTCCATGCAGGCATCCAGGATCGCGTCGGAGATCGCGTCACAGACTTTGTCGGGATGTCCCTCTGTCACGGATTCCGATGTAAACAATCTTTTTTCCATCTTTCTTTCCTCCTCTGCATTATTAGAATAATTCAAATTTTCATACAATCTCTGCTCATGCGCGCCCATGCGTCGCCTTGGCGACATATTTCCACTACATGGAGCTGCGCATAAAAAAACCGCTTCGACAATGAAGCGGACCTAAGTATTCACTCAAATCCTCTTATTGTTCGATGATTCGCTCAGGTTGGCACCTTCCGTCTCCGGGGTTGCCGTGGCTTCACAGGTCCTATGTACCTCCACCACTCTGAATAAGAGAGATTCTGTATGAAATTTCTATAAAGCTAAGATACCACTAACAACAGGTGTTGTCAATGGGAAAAAATCAATCCTCTCCATATTCCTCTCTCTGTTCCTTAAAAGAAACAATCCCCTCCATTTCCGCCTCTTTTCTCCCTCAAAATTTTATGCTATACTTAACACAAGTTTACTTTATATCGAGAAAGGGGGACGTTCCATGAAAAAGCTTAAAGTCGAAGAGCTGATTCCCGGAATGATCACAGCCGAAGATATCTACAATTATAATGACCAGCTCATTCTCCCAAAAGGACTTGTTCTGAACGAAAAAGCGATCTCCAAGCTGCAGTTTTATGCGATTTATCAGGTTCGCATAGAAGATGAAATAGCAAATACGGATAAACCGGAGGAAATTCCCTCCGAGAGCATTGCGGAACTTGAGGAAGTACCGGTGGAAATTCCGGCGGAAAGCATTCTGGTTCCGGAAGCGCTGCCCGTAAATATTCCTGTGGAAAGCATAGCCGTACCGGAACCGGAACCGGTGGAGATTCCGGTGGAAAGTATTACCGGCATGGAATCAGCACCGGTGGATATCCCTGCTGAGATTCCTTCCGGCGAGGCGGCGGAACCGGAAAAACCCAAAGTAAAACCTGCTCCTAGATTTGAGCCGATCAAGGTTGCTCCCGCATCTGCCATGCCCGAAAGAAAGGGCGGTTTTTCCCTTCCTACGGTTTCCTATCAGGATAAGATGAAATCCAGTCAGGATTTTCAGGAGTTTAAACAGGCCTTTGACGGAGAAGTTGAAGATTTTAAAGTAAAGATCAATGAAGTGGTTCTGAAAAATGCGCCTCTGGATGTAAACATCCTCTTAGATGACGCCTTGAACCTCGTTTCCCAGGGAAAGCAGAGTTCTTTCAGTATTTTTGATATGCTCCACTCCATACGTGAGAGCGATGACGCCACTTACACGCACTGCATTAATGTAGGATTGTTCTGCAATGTTTTTGCCGGCTGGCTGAAACTCTCTGAGGAGGATATAAAGCTTGCCACGCTCTGCGGGCTTCTGCATGATGTGGGAAAGCTGAAGGTACCGGAAGGGTTACTGAAAAAAAACGGCCACTATACAGAGGATGAGAAGGCCGCCATCAAAGCTCATACCCGGGAGGGTTACCTTCTTGTAAAAAATCTGGATATTGACAGCCATATCAAAAATGCGATCCTTACCCACCATGAGCGCTGCGACGGAAGCGGCTATCCCTTCGGGCTTTCCGGTTTCCGGATCGACCCTTTTGCCAAGATGGTTGCCATTGCCGATGTATATGATGCCATGACCTCCAAACGCACTTATCGTAACGCCATGTCACCGATCCAGGCTATCGAGGTGATGCAGCAGGAAGGGCTTCAGAAATACGACGTCCGCTTTATCATGATCTTTCTGGAAAACGTTATGAATACCTTTATCGGCAACCGGGTGCTGTTAAGCACCGGCGAGAAGGGCGATATCATCTTTATAAACAAGGACAATATCACCCGCCCCACGATCAAATGTCAGGGACATTTCATAGATTTGGATAAGGAGAAGGACATACAGATCGTTTCCATGTTATCATAAAATAGCGAGCTCCGCTCGCATTGCGAGATTTGCTTCGCAAACTCGTAAATTCCAGAACTCTTTCCTATAGAATAAAAGAGCCGCAGGCACTGCCTGCGGCTTTCTTCTTTATCCAATTTATCCGATCTTCAATTTAAACTTCTGCAGTTCCCTCTCGGAATCCACCCGCTCTATCACTGCTCCCAGGCTCTGCAGTTTTATATGAAAGTCCTCATAACCTCTCTCGATATATTTTATATCATCCACGGTAGTAATGCCTTCCGCCGAGAGTCCCGCGATCACAAGCGCCGCTCCGGCGCGCAGGTCGGGTGCCGTAATGCTGGCTCCGGTATATTTCTCCACACCGTTGATAAAGGCGGTATTGCCCTCCACTTTGATATCGCCGCCCATACGGGTCATTTCATCCACATATTTAAAACGGTTCTCAAAGATGCTCTCCGTCACGATACTGGCGCCTCTTGCCAGTGCCAGTGTCACCACCATCTGGGGCTGCATATCCGTAGGAAAACCAGGGTAGGGAAGCGTCTTCACCTGCGTGTGCGTCAGGGGCTTGCTCGCCACCACCCGCACCGCATCATCGGATTCCTCGATCTCGCAGCCGATCTCCGCCAGCTTCGCACTGATGGATTCCAGATGCTTCGGGATCACGTTTTTCACCGTGATATCGCCCTTGGTGATCGCAGCCGCAAACATAAAGGTTCCCGCCTCGATCTGATCCGGAATGATCGTATATTCCGTACCGTGAAGCCTTCCTGTGCCCTTGATACGGATCACATCCGTGCCGGCACCCTTGATATTGGCACCCATGCTGTTTAGGAAGTTCGCCACATCCACGACGTGGGGTTCCTTCGCGGCATTCTCGATGATCGTCTGCCCTTCCGCCATCACCGCCGACATCATCACATTGATGGTAGCCCCCACGGAAACCACATCCATATAAATATGGCTTCCCGAAAGCTTTTCCGCCTCGGTGATGATCAGTCCGTGTTCAATTTTCACATCAGCGCCCAGCGCTTTCCAGCCCTTGATATGCTGATCGATCGGCCTGCTGCCGATATTACAGCCGCCCGGCAGAGCCACTCTGGCGCTCTTATATTTTCCAAGCAGCGCTCCTATCAGATAATAGGACGCCCTGATCTTCTTTACATAGTCATCCGCGATCACAAGATTGCTGATCCTGGAACCGTTTATCTTTACGGTATGTCTGTCAACTCTTTCTACAATAGCTCCGATGCTTTCTATCGCCTGCAGCAGAATATTCGTATCCCGCACATCAGGCATATTCTCTATCAAAACGGTCTCATCCGCCATGGTCGCCGCAGCAAGGATCGCAAGCGCGGCATTCTTTGCGCCGCCGATCTCCACCTCGCCTACCAGGGGATTTCCACCTTTAATCACATATTGTTCCATAAACTGACCTCTGATCTATTTTCACATCTTTGACTAGTTTACCACTTTTATCCCGATTTGTAAACTTTTACGCGAAATTTACTTTTCCACCGGAATCTCATCATTTTTGTGCACTTTTTTTAATTCAGGTAATTCAGCGGATTCACAGCGCTTCCGTTGATACGGATCTCAAAATGCACATGAGGTCCTGTACTGTTGCCGGTATTCCCCGAAAGAGCGATCTTCTGCCCCTGAGAAACACTCTGTCCTGCGGATACCAGCACCTTGCTTAAATGTCCGTACCTCGTTTCTCTTCCGTCCGGATGCTGGATATAAACGACATAGCCGTAACCGCTGCCCCAGCCCGCTTTCGTCACGACACCGCCGCAGGAAGCCATAACAGCCGTACCTGTGGGCGTTGCCCAGTCTATCCCCTTATGGTTCGTGCTGGCGCCTCTCTTCGGTGCTTTACGTCCGCCGAATCCGGAAGACAGACGTCCGCCTGAGATCGGCTTGATATAGGTGGGCGGGATCTTTGTGCCTCTTTCTACAACTTTCGCCACCGCCTCCATATCCACTTCTTCTTTGATGATCTCCGTATCTGTCACGCTGTCATTCCGGTAAGAGACAAGGGCCACAACCCTTCTGTGCCCCGCGGAAGGCTGCTGCCTTGTCACCTGCTCTGTCGTATACCAGTCATCGTTATCCACATAAATGACATCTGCGTCATAATCTTCCTCATAGTACAACTCTTCCTGACGTACCACGGAAAGCTCCGGCTCCGGTACGGAGATGATCAGCTCATCCCCCGCCCTGATCACGGAATTTTCGTTCTCCAGCGTCCCGTTCATCGCCACCACGTCCTCAATGGACATGTTATGCTCTTCTGCGATCTCTCCCAGCGTATCACCGGGTACCACTTCATATATTTTATTCGTCTCCTGATCTTTTGTTACCTCTTCAATGGCAGTTTCCAGGCTGGAAAGATGGCTCTTTGGCATATACGACTCCACTATCTCCACTGTGTCCCCGAAGTTCATATGGATCAGCCCGCGGTTATACTCGGACAGATCTTTCTCCTCCTCGATCTCCACCGCTTCCGCCGCCTCCTGAAAGACAGCAAAGATCCCGGAGCTCAAAAGGCTGGACGCATCCGCCCTGGCCCTTTCCTCCTGATTTTCTTCTTCCTTCGCCTCTATCTCGCTGTAGACCCTCGTGGTCAGCACGTTCAGTTCCCGGTCCGCATCCTGTACCATCTCCACGCCGTAGCTGTCCGTAGAGTCATATTTATTCACAGCCGCCTGCAAAACCTGCTGCACCTCATCCATGCTGGCAAGATTTACCGTAAAATTATTGATCTTCACAGTATAAGCCTGCTGCATCGTCTCTTCCCGGCTGTTTTTCATAACGCCTTTCATCTGCTCTACGATATCTTCTTCCTTACTGATCTCCCCGAACAGGACTTCCCTTCCCTCCAGGGAAAGTTCCGTCTTCATAAACACAAGCTCGTCGCTCTCTTCCGACACCACATACCTTGCCTTTGTCATGCAGCTTTCCGCCGCACCGATATCCGCCACCTGTCCCACCAGCGCGCCGTTTAAATACACATCGAACATATTGTCCCCGGTATGCTCAAAGAACCGGATGCTCGGGAGCGCAAGAGCTCCGAAAAAAAGCATCAGGGCCGATGTCTTAAAATAAGTATATTTTGCTTTTCTGATCACATTAATTTTCATATTTTCACTCTGTCTCATTCGTAACAATTTTGTAACAAATTTCATTTTAACAGCATTTATTTCAATTGTAAAGCCGATACTATATTTTTCCCGAAAACTGTGCTAGACTATTCCCATGGAACAGACAATTTTTCATATTGACGTAAACTCCGCGTTCTTAAGCTGGAGCGCGCTTGAAAAACTAAAGCAGGGGGAGGAAACGGACCTTCGCGCCATCCCCTCGATCATCGGCGGCGATACCGCGACACGCCACGGCGTCGTGCTCGCAAAATCCATTCCCGCAAAGGCTTTCGGCATCCATACCGGAGAGCCTGTCAGCGATGCCCTGAAAAAGTGTCCCTTTCTCGTATCCTGTCCTCCTGACCATAGATTGTATTCAGAAAAGAGCCGGCTTCTGATGGCACACCTCTCCGACATCTGTCCCGACATCGAGCAGGTCAGCGTGGATGAGTGCTATATGGATTTCACATCTGTTTCTTCTCATTATGCAGACCCTGTTTCCGCCGCCCGCCAGATCAAGGACGGCATCCGTGAAACCTTTGGGTTCACCGTCAACGTCGGCATCTCGGATAAAAAAGTGCTGGCAAAGATGGCATCCGATTTCAGGAAACCTGATCTGGTGCATACGCTGTACCGGTCTGAGATCCAAAAGAAGCTGTGGCCGCTCCCGCTCTCCTCTCTCTTTATGTGCGGAAGGTCAAGCGTGGAAACCCTGCATAACTTAGGCCTTATCACCATCGGGGATCTGGCACAGGCTGATCCGCAGATCATTACCTCCCATTTGAAAAGCCACGGCAAAACACTCTGGGAATTCGCCAACGGTATCGATGATTCCCGGGTTATCCCTGTTCCCCCGGAGGCCAAAGGTATCGGTAATTCCACCACCCTTTCTCAGGATGCCCTGACTATGGTGGATATTAGAAAATGTCTGCTCGGTTTATCCGAATCCGTGGCTACCAGACTACGAAAAGCCCATATGCAGGCATCTATGGTCAGCGTAGAGATCAAATATAATTCTTTTCAGATATCCTCTCACCAGGCCACATTACAAACCCCCACCAATGACAGCGGCAATATCTATCAAACCGCCTGTCAGCTTGCCGATGAACTCTGGAATGGGAATCCTGTACGTCTCCTTGGCATCCGCACTTCCAAGCTCGAAGACGAAAATGCCCCGATGCAACTATCTCTGTTTGACATGACGCAGGAAAAATCTCTTTCCGAAAAACAAAAGAGCCTCAATGAGGCCCTCGATAAAATTCGTTCTAAATATGGAAAAGACTCTATCGTGCGCGGAACACTGCTTAAATAAGCCATCACCGTTTTTTCTTTACGCTATAACCAAACGTCCCGAGTTCTTCTCCCAGCGAAAAATAAGTTCCATGGGAATATACAATAGGCTCTGCTTCCTCCAGATGGAACTTTTGATTCTCATCCATATAAACATCATCCACGTGCACAGACACCACCTCCGCCTGGTATATTACATGAGAGCCCAGATTCTTTTTTTCCACCACTCTGCACTCAATATTAACAGGGCTCTCCTTTATCATTGGTACTTTTACACTATCCGCCGCTTCCCTTGTCAGATGCATCTCTTTCCACTTATCAGTATCTCTTCCGCTTCTTACACCACAGAAATCCGTGGCATGAGCAAGCGCCCTTGTTGTTAAGTTCACCACAAATTCCCCTGTTTCTTCTATCATATGGTAAGAGTATCTCTCCGGTCTGACAGAAATAGAAAGCATCGGCGGATTAGAACAAGTCGTTCCTGTCCAGGCAATCGTCAAAATATTATCGTTTCCGTTTAAGTCCGCACAACTCACCATCACCACCGGCAATGGATAGAGCATATTACCTGGTTTCCATGTCACTTTTGCCATACGAATTTCCCTTTCTTACACATATCCCAATAATTTCAACACCTCAATTGACACATTAGCAAGCGCCGCAATCAGAGTCACTGCCCACACAATCTTAAGCCCAATGGAAATGCCCTTTCCCTCCATCGTATTTTTCATTGCTTCAGTAATCTCCTCTGTCTGCTTTGGCAATGCGCCCTCAATAACCGCCTGCACATTCCGGTATACCTTTACCGCTTCCTTATGATTGAAATCCTCCGTAGCATGGATCATCTCCTCCATTGCTTTTTTTTGCGTCTCCATCATTTCCTGTATCTGTGCATTCTGTCTCTCGATCAACTCACTCTGTTTATTTAAAAACTCTGTCACCTGATTTTTCTGTTCTTCCAAAAGCCTGACCGTCTTGTCGCTTTGTTCTTCCTGAAGTTTGGCCATTCGACCTTTTAAATCCTCTGAAAAATCCTTTATCTCTTCCATCAGTTTCTCTGACTTCAGGTCTATACCCACATCCTTTTTCTGTACTTCTTCTATTTTATTCAGACTTACTGTAAGCAGCTCTTTCACTTTTTCTGCATTTTCCATTGTTTGCAGATTACAGCGCCTCATCTCTTGCATTGCCAATTCATACTCCGAAAGACGCGATGCCATTCTTTCTTTTTCTTCCGCTTCCGCCGCAATATTTGCCCTTATCATTTCCTGTGCATTCTTCCGCTGTGCAAATTTATCGATAAAGCCGTCCATGTATTTCCCTCCAAAAGTTTTCCGTGTTGAATGTATGAATTTAGGAACAGTATAGCATTCTTTTACTTTTTTGACAATCGTGTCTTAAATCAAAACCCTCAAAAATGCAATTGTCAAATATAACGGAATACAAAAATCCTTGCATATTTATACATTGTGCATTTTGTATATTTCTTTTTTCCAACAGTCTGTTTTATTAGAAATATTTACCCATTATTTACACATTGTTCATTATTTGTTCATATTTTAGTTGTATACTAAGAATAGTCAGAGAAGGGTGAATATGTAATGAGTTTCATTACACACATAGATAAATTTTTTCATAATAGCCCGGGTGCCGAAAGGTATCCGGGCACTCCTCATGTTTTACGAGAAATAAGGTAGTCTGGAATATCCAGCTGCCAGAAAGTGACTTTTATGCTGTAAAAAAATCCTGTGCCAGGCACAGGATTTTCTATCGTTCGTTATACTTCTGCATTTCTTCATTCAGCATCATCATTCGAGTATCCAGCATAGAAACAATCTTTGAACACTCTACCAGATCATTTTTTAGATGTTCTGGTGCATTTCCCTCGAACTTATAATTCATCTTATGTTCTAGGCTTGCCCAAAAATCCATCGCGACCGTCCGTATTTGAATTTCCACTTTGGTATCCAAAATTCGATCAGACAGATATACTGGCACCGTCACAATCATATGATAGCTTTTATAACCGCTCTTCTTAGGTTTTGTTATGTAATCCTTTATCGAGATGATCCTAATATCCTGTTGGCCGCGGATAATATCCGCCAACCGATAGATATCTGAAGTAAAGGAACATATGATCCTGATACCCGCAATATCATTGACATACTTCACCATATTGTCCAGTGTTGATTCGTATCCGTGCTTCTTTAATTTTTTAACAATGCTCTCCGATGTTTTTAACCGGGATTTTATATGCTCTATCGGGTTATAGCAATGTACATGCTGAAATTCTTCATTTAATATTTCCAGTTTTGTTTCTATCTGTTTTAATGCCGATGTATAGATCAACATTAACTCTGTCCAGTTATCCACGTCATCTGGTCTGTCAAGTTCTATATCCATAGTGCTACCTGCCTTGCCGCTTTAGATAAAATCTCAAATCTATTATACCACACTTTTTATGCCGTGTGCATATTTTATAAAAATTTTCGATTATTTTAATATTTTTCGTCGTTTTCTACAACGCACTTTTCTCAGCACACGCACCATATAATATATGCACTTTTTTCCTTTTTAGAACGTTTTTCATTCAAAAAATTCGGCCATCAAAACTTGCACCCTTCAGCACAAATAGAAAAACCGGTGAGCCTTGTGACAGACCCTGCCGGTTTTTCCATTCAAGAACCAGACAAATATGTTAAAACATCTCCTGACTCGTAAAACCTCTTTCTAAACTCTCTCACTGCGCATCTTGTACATCCTGCACTGTCTGCAGTTCTGCCACCGGATCTGCTCCTGCCGCAACATTCTGCATTGCGATCTGGATCGCTGTCTCCACTTCACTGTTGCTCAGCTTACGGTTTCCAACCGCGTTGCTCACATAGCTGTTTACTTCATCGATGGACTGCTGCTGCAGTTCGCCATCTACCGTACCTGTGTAGGAGATTTCCTTGGAAACCGGAGCACCCTGAAGCTTGTTCACCCAATACTGCTGGCCGTCACCATTTGCCATATATTCCACAAACTTCATTGCCGCCTCTTTTTCCTTACAGTCCTTATTGACAGCCATCATTACATCCACGCCTGCGGTACCGCAGATCTTTCCACTTTCCACAACAGACGGGAATACGCACATACCAATCACATCATTATTGTTCGCAATTTCTGTTCCCTCGATCTCACTGTTGGTCGGAGATGTGGGGCCAAGGTGCCAGGAACCCGTCAGGAAAAATACAGACTTCCTTGCGAAGAAATACTGGTCACGAGCATCTGGATATGTAGCAACGCCCAGAGCGCCTTCTTCAAAAATACCATCGTTAAACATCTGCTGCCATGCAGTCATGGTGTCCACAAAGCACTGATCCGTCCAGGAGCGTTCTCCTCTGTCCGCCGCATAGACAGCACCCTCCTCAAACTCGTTGGAAAGCTGTACAAAAATATCGCTGTTTACCCAGTCGTCAGCCGCGCCTACCGCTACGCAGACATAACCTTTTTCTTTTGCCTTTGCAGCCGCATCTTTCAGTTCTTCATAAGTAGTCGGTACACTTTCAATACCACACTCATCCATCAGTGTTTTGTTATACAACAGGTCTGTCATACCGGCTACCAGAAGAGGCATGCCTACTACGCTGCCGTCTTCAGCCGTACACTGTTCCACAGCATTTTCGCTGATAATATCTGACCATCCACTCCAATTGGCATCTGCCAGAGCCCTCATCTCCTCCGCAAAGGGAGCATACTGATCTTTCATCGGTCCTGTGGTCAGGCCGAACAGGTCAGGGCCTGTACCGGATGCCATGGCAACCTGCAGTTTCTCAAAATAATCATCCTGCTCTGTTCTGGTATAATCGATCTTGATACCCGGATTCGCTTCCTCGAAAGCCGCGATCATCTCCTCAGACTGATCTGTTGTCGGAAGCCATGACCAGAATGTCAGAGTCACCTCATCTCCACTTGCTTCTGATGTTTCCTGGTCCGCTGCTTCTGCTGCGTCTCCTGTTTCTGCCGCCTGAGGTTCGGATACCGCGTCAGAACTTGTGTCAGAACCGCAGCCTGCAAGACATCCTGCCATCATCATCGCCGCTGTCATAACAGCAACAATCTTTTTAAAGTTTTTCATGATAAATTCCTCCTATATTTTTTGTATCTTTATCATAAAATATTTCAGATTACCCTTTCACTCCAACTTTTTGCGCATTATTGAAACTTTTTGCCTACTTATCCATTTCACATGATCCGGATATATTCCTCCAGTGCCAATCCTCTTGCCTCCAATTGAAAAGGCCCTTCTTTTTGATCTCTGGATAATAACATTCCTATTCCCGACACTTCCGTCAGTTCCATCTCCCCTTTGTCCAGAATACGTCCGTCTGTCAAAAGACAGGCTTTATCACTTCCTCTATAATAATAGAAAGTAACCATATCCTTTATCCCTGCCACCGAGCAAAGCCGCTCCTCTTCGCAGTACAAATCTACCTGATGATCCTCTCTTTGCACTTTCCACCTAAAGCTCTCCGCCACAGTACTTTCACCGTTTCTTTCCGTAAGAAGCAGCATATCCTCCGAGCTCTTCAGCATATTGTTTTCAAGTTCTGCTCCAGAGCAATCATAAAACTCCGACAGGAAAAACAGTTCTTTCTCCCGCAGTTCTGCGCCCTCAGCAACTATTATGCTATGTATTATAACAGGCGTAAAACATCCTTTCGCCCCAATCTTACCCCTATGCAGATCTGTTCCCGCCATAAATTCCATACACTTATCATCATCCAACGTCACTTTAAAGCAATTTTTCTTTCTCTCCACGCCAATCAGATGAGGTACGCCAAAATCATATCCTTTAGACAGATCCATTCCGGCAATTTCCGTTACGATTCCCTTACAGCAACAGACCGCAATCGCCTTCTTTAATCCGCTATGCATCTTCACCCCGATAAAATCCCTTTCATCCTCATAAGCCAGATAAATCATATACTTTGCACCGGCGTGAGACATTTCGGCGCTGCACCAGATCTCCATTCTATAAAAGTCCCTCGCCTCTGCCAAAAGTACATCCTCACAGGTCTGTATTTCCCGACCGCTGTAAAAACCTTTTCCCGGCGCGGGTCTTTCCCGATAGGAAGGACCTGGACAGAACATTCTATCCCCGAAATAAACCAGCGGATCAATCCTCATATTCCGCTGCTCCGTGCCCTGATACAAGCCTTCTTCGATATCTCTGCCATGATAGACGATCCAGTCCTCAAAAAGATTAGGTGCTTTCGCCACCGTATTATGACCTGTCCCCTCCACTACCTGGTTCTTTTTAAGAAGCGGCATCCATGTATATTCATTCGGATACTTTTTCCATACCATATCCCGCAAATCTTCTTTGCTCTTCGCAACAGCAGTTCCCACAAAATAATATATATTTTCAAACGCATTCGCCGAATATAGCATCCAACATTTATCCCCGTGAAAAACCGGACTCGCTCCCTCTATCGTATACCAGTCTCTTCCGTCCTCAAAACGATTTTCAGCATAAATTTCCTGCGGAAGAGAAGGCAGTACCACCGCCTTGGGCTCCCCCACAAACTCCTCAGGCGTAATCATCTTATCCAGCAAAATGCAAGTCCCTGCCATTTTCGGCTCCAGACCAATCCAGTCATTTACCGAATAAAACATATACAACTCCCCGTTCCGCATGACCGGATGGGAATCAATGCTGAACTTCTCAAAAAAAGTCTTCCGATAAACAAACGGCCCCAGCGGATCCTCCGAGACCGCCAGCTTCAGATGCTCCTCATGGCAGTCCTCCTCCTCGATCGGTATATTCGAATAATACATATAAAACATACCATTCAGATAGATCACTGAAGGCGCCCAGAAATGATGATACTTCTCATCCCTGATCGCGAACCCTCTATATTCCCAGTGCACCATATCCTCCGACACACTGACCTTCACCCCGTTCTCATCTGTAGCATAACAATAATACCTCCCGCACCACCTCAAAATATAGGGATCCGGATTCGTATGCCTCCTTCCATCCGAAAACGGCACCGGATTACAATATACATTCTTCATATGATTTTTCCTTTTCTATGTATTTTGACACCTGTTTCAGCCACAGCCTGCTCTGACTCATCCCTTCACAGACCCTGACGTAATCCCGCTCACCAAAAACTTCTGGCTCACCAGATACACAATGATAGACGGTAGTGTCAGAAGCATCATGACCGCATAGATTCTCGCTACATCCGTAGGGCTCTGATATGTACTGGACATAAAATACTGCGCTGCCAGTGTCACCGTATAATTCTCCTGACTTCTCATCACAAGCAGCGGCACCAGATAATCATTCCAGGAATAGATAAAAGTAAGTACCAGCACATTAGCGATGATCGGCACACAGAGCGGAATCATAAATTCATACCAGAGCCGCAGTGTGGATGCTCCATCCATCCGGGCGCTCTCCAACAATTCATCCGGGATCGTATCAAAATAGTTTTTCACCATAAGAAGCATCATTGGCGCATTAAAAGCAATCAGTGACATGATAACACCAATATGCTTATCCAGAAATCCGAGATTCTTGATTGCCGCAAACAGCGGACTTGTCACCGCCGCCACCGGCACTGCAAGACAGGCAAGGATCAATCCATATATCACCTTTTTCCCGTAAAAATTCATCTTTGAAAAAGCAAATGCCGCCAACGTCGTAATGAGTGTTACCACCAGAGCCGTTGTAATCGCTATGAACATACTATTCCCTACTACGCGGAAATAACTGATCTTCTCATAAGTCAGTACATATTTATAGTTATCCAGCCCATTTAAATGAAAGGACTTAACCAACGCAACCCCGATGGGATACAGCCATATCACACCACATAAGATCAAAACAAAATAACTCGCTGTTGTCCCTTTCCAATTCCTCTTCATCTGCCTAGTCCTCCTTTCCCAGTTTTACCTGCAAAAATGACATGATCATCGCAATGATCAGAATAGAGACCCCTATCGCTGCTGCTTCCCCGGCCTTAAAATCTTTAAACGCCTTTTCATACAGATAGACATTCATCACCGTAGAAGACCTTCCCGGTCCACCATTCGTCAGCAGTTTTACAATATCAAAAGTTTTCAAAGAACCCACAATCCCAAGAATGATCAGGACATTGGTGGTTCCTTTTACCATGGGAAACGTTACTGAAGTCAGAGTTTTCCAGAATCCAGCCCCATCAATCTTTGCCGCCTCATATACATCATCCGGCAGGCTCATCAGACTTGCGTAATAGGTGATCATGGAAAATCCCATCCACTGGAATATATTTACAATAATAACCGACAGCAGCGCATATCTTTTATCTCCCAGCCAGCTCACCGCAAACATATCCAGATGCACTGCATGTAAAAACTGATTCAGTGCGCCGTTTGTTGGGTCCATGATAATACGGAAGATTGCTGTTATAATAGAAGTCGCCATTGCGATCGGCATAAAATAAACCGCCTTAAAGAAATTTGTTCCCGGCAGTTTTCTTTTTAAGAGAACAGCCAGGAAAAAGCCCACCGCCGCCTGCACAAAGACCGTGCCAAAGAAAAAGATCACATTGTTTACAACCGCCTGCCAGAACGTTGCATCCTTGAATAATTTAATATAATTTTTTAACCCCACAAAATTCATGGTGTCAGACATGCCGTTCCAGTCAGTAAAACTGGTCGTGATCGTACGGATAATACAGTAATACACCACTGCAAACGACAAGAGCATCAGCGGCAGAATATACAGATATGCTGCCCAGTTGTTTTTCTTTCCCAATTTATTCATTTTACTTCCCTCCTATAAGAATAATGATAAGTCATTCCTACATGAAGAAAGATAATAAAAATTTGAGAAATACTCTAAATTTTTGCCACAAACTCACCGGGCTTCATTCCTGTCATTTCCTTAAATACCTTGAAAAAATAATTATAATTACGAAAGCCCGCCTGTTCCACAATTTCCTTCATCGGCAGCTCTCCCCGGATCAACAGGCTTTTCGCTCGCCTCACACGCTGTTCATTCAGATACTCCACGAACCGCATACCAGTTTCCTGCTTAAACGCCCGGCTTAAATGAGTATAACTGCTCTCCAGTTGTGCCGCACAGATTTCCAGCGAAATATCCTCCCGGTAATTTTTTCCGACAAACTCTATCACCTGATTTACCAACGGAGAATACCGGTACCGTTCCTTTTCTGCCGCTATTCTCTCTCGATTCATAAAGTCCATAATATCCTCACGAAGCATCTCAAAAATTTCATACCCCTTGATACGATCCAGAAGTTTTTCACACTCCGATTCCTTCTCAGGATGCAGAAGCCTCATCATCTCCAGACAGTTATCCATCACCTTTTTCTGAGGCATCCGCTCCTGTTCCATAAAATCAAAAAACTCATTCAGCGTAGACAACTCTACCACACCTTGATTTTTCTGTTCAAACTCCATCTGTTTCCAGAGGCTTGCCGGGATTTCCCCGGTTCCATAATGCATTTTCTTCATGATCGGCGAGGAAAGCAGCCTGTTTCCTCCCAGATACAACTTATCCTCCAGAATATCATCCATCTCATCTGCTTCCATCAGTGCCTTTTCCAGCCCTGTATGTACAATGCCCATACCAATCGTACAGGTCAAATCCAGAATCCGTATGATCTGTTTCTGCAGCCTTGTCACAAGCTTTTTCATAATATTCATCATATATAAAGTGCTTTTGACTTCCTGAAAGCACAACAGCACAAGTAAATGAAACTTTTTTGTCTGACAGATGATAAATGGATATTCCGTTCCGAGAATCTGTGACAGGATATCTATGATCGTACTGCATACATCTTTTCGAAATTCCTCCGGATTCATCCGTTCTGAAAACCGATAGTCTGGCGAGATTACCAAAGATGCATAATTTCCACCGCCGAATTGTATCTTCTGATCCTGAATCAGCTTTTCTATTCCCTCTTTTGTAAACTCTCCCTTATCATAAATGCAGTATCCAGTCCTGCGACAGACGGCCCGCTCCTGAGGCTCAATATGATATTTCTCCCGAACCTGTTCCAGCACCTGCAAGAGACTTTCCTTTGTCAGTTCATGCTTCAACAAATAGTTTGCCGCACCGTTCACAAGACTCCCCCTGACATAATCAAAGTTATCAAAACCGCTTATCACAATGACAGGAAGATACTCATGTATGACATGAATGATCCGCAGAAGATCCACCCCATTCATCTCAGGCATCTGCATATCGCAGAGCAGAATGTCAATCTCATTATAACGGAGCCAGTTCACCGCTGATTTTCCATCCGCAAAATCAGCCGCCACCTCATACTGCTCATTATCCTGTATCAGCTTTTTGATCATATTCCTGCTCAGCAGCTCATCATCGATAATCGCCAGTTTGATCTTTTCCATTTCATACCACCTTACTTCTTTTTATCATCATCCAGTTTACACCGTACGGATATCACGCTTTACAACCGAGTATCCTCTTCCTTTATCACTGGCAGAGCAAAAATCGCCCTTGTAAATTCTCCCACCTTACTCTCATAACGCAATCCATACTCTTCCCCGAAAAACAGACGTATTCTCTCCATGACATTGGGTATGCCAATACCGTTAAAGTGTTTCTGTCTCTCCGTTTTTTCCCGTGAAAGCCGCCTGATCTGTTCCTCTGTCATCCCATTTCCGTTATCCTCAATCGTCAGAATCAGCTTTCCGCCTTCCAGATAAGAGCGAATCATGATTTTTTCCTGTTTGGAAAGACTTCCCGCCAGCCCGTGATTAATAGCATTCTCCAAAATCGGCTGCAGAATAAATCGAAGTACCAGAAGGTTCTCGGTCTCCGGGGCTATCTCCTTTTCCACCTCGCAGTCATAACTGCCACTGTATTCCACAATCTTCAGATAATTCTCCACATAGATAAGCTCATTTTTCAGAAGGATCATATCCTCCTCCTGATGCATCACATTCTGGAGCATAGAATTTAAAGACTGTACCAGCGGCACAATATTATCCGCATGCTGCATTTTTGCCATCCATGTCACATTGTTTAAAATATTAGAAACAAAATGCGGATTGATCTGCGCCTCTAAAAAGGATATCTCCACAAGCCTCTTTTCTTTTTCTTCCTCAGCAACCTTTTTCATCAACATATCGATGCGGGATACCATGTGATTAAACGTCTCCCCCATCTGCGCAACCTCATCTTTTCCCTGCACCTCATACACCACATCCAGATTTCCCGCAGATACCTGATACATACTGTCCCTCAGGTTTGTGATCTCTGAAGTGATCTTTGAAATCAGAAAAGCAGTCACAAGCACTGCCGCCACAAAAATAACAACCATCAAAATGCCCGTTGCAAAAGTTGTATGCTGCAGGCTCTCCAGATAAAAATCCGCTGGAAGCGCCATCGTAAAGGTCCAGCCGATATCAGATGCCTCAAACTTATTATACACAAACCCCTTTTCAGTCCTCCCCATATCGATCAGTTCTTCCCCACAATTGGAAAAAATAATTGACTGATTCCGATTTACCACCTGAAAGTAACTCCCCTCCGGAAGATTCGCCGCAAAGATCTGTTCTATCACACCATAATCAAAATACAGTACTGCGTACCCGATCACATTTCTTTTCCGGTCCAGAATCCCCCTGACCGCCGGCACTACATAATCACTGGAAATCGTGGATTTACTTGCCTCCGCGTGGATTGGGTCCATCATAACCATCTTTGTCTTCAGTTCTTCCTGGTCCAGCTTACATATCTGATCATAAAGCTCATGCTGGTTCTGTGCCAAATGAAAAGTGTCAAAAATGCAGTCCTCATCCACCACGATCGTGATACCTACGATATAATACTTGTGCCCGTTCATGCTGGCAATATATTCGTCGATAACCCTCTTGTTTTCCAAGTACTCTAAATTCCACTGCCCATCAGGCCGCCTCTCTAACCCGTTCAGTTTTTTTACCGGATTAATAATATTCTTCTCATTTAATGACAGCATTGTCAGCATATAAGCCGTATCCGTCAGCATATAATCAAAAGCATGGTACGCGTCCCGCATCGTGCTTTCTGAAATATCCGTCAGATACCTATCCGTCATCTGACTGCTCGTATGATACCAGACCCCCGTAGTCAAAATCCCGACAGCCGCCACGACCGCCAACACCACCAGAATCATCCGGTCCCTTATCTTCATCTCAATCCCCCTATTATGTAAAATATATACTTTTCCACCATCATACTTTAAAGTATAACATCCCAAAAGCAATTATTTTATATATATTTTTGAGTTATACTCCATTTTTTTGCGCTTGCACCTTTTCTCCATTTCCTGTATATTAATCTATAAACTCAAACGAAAGAAAGGATACCGCCGTCATGTTCAGACTATGGGGAAAAATTTTTCAGGATAATCACATGCTCAGGGACACCGTTATTGAAAACGATATCTCAGATACCAGAACGCATAAAATATTTTCTGCGCTAGAAGAAATCTGCTACAGATTTGATCTCGGAAAACCCATCTGGCTTGATACCAATATAACTGAATTGAGACGTCATAAAAAGACACGGTTTTCCCAGGATAATTTTGTAGAATCCATTGATTTTGACTATTTGGAAATCCATATTATTGAAGAAGATTAAACCGAAATCTTCCTCCTCAAACTGTCAAATACACAGACGTAAAAAGTGCCCACCTCACGATGGACACTTTCTTTATTATATGTTACATTAATCTTCATATCCGTTCGGATTATTGCTCTGCCATCTCCAGGAATCCTCGCACATCTCCCTGATTCCTCTCTCGGCAACCCAGCCCAGCTCCTTCTCTGCCTTCGCCGCATCTGAATAGCAGGTCGCGATATCACCGGCACGCCGGGGCTTGATCTGGTAAGGGATCTTTACGCCGTTTGCCTCCTCAAAGTTTTTCACGATATCCAGCACGGAATAACCCTGCCCTGTTCCAAGATTGTAAATGCAGAGGCCTGCCTTCTCCTCAATCTTTTTCAGCGCTTTCACATGACCGATCGCCAGGTCCACCACATGGATATAATCCCTTACGCCCGTACCGTCCGGCGTATCATAGTCATTTCCGAAAACACCCAGCTCTTTTAACTTACCGACCGCCACCTGTGTCACATAGGGCATCAGATTATTCGGAATGCCGTTCGGATTCTCGCCGATCGTTCCGCTCTTATGGGCGCCGATCGGATTAAAGTAACGGAGCAAGATCACATTCCACTCCGGATCCGCCTTCTGCATATCTGTCAAGATCTGTTCCAGCATGGACTTTGTCCAGCCGTATGGATTCGTGCACTGTCCCTTCGGGCACTCCTCTGTGATCGGTACAAAAGCGGGATCACCATAAACCGTTGCGGAGGAAGAAAAGATGATATTCTTGCAGTTATGCTTTCTCATCACATCCACCAGCGTCAATGTCCCCGCTATATTATTCTGGTAGTATTCCCAGGGCTTCTGCACGGACTCGCCTACCGCCTTTAACCCTGCAAAATGAATGCAGGAATCCAGCTCCTCCTTCTCAAAGATCTCTTCCAGCGCCGCCCTGTCCTGAATATCCGCCTTATAAAACGTCACCGGTTTTCCGGTAATAGCTTCCACCCTCTTCAAAGACTTCTCACTGGAATTTGCCAGATTATCCACTACCACCACGTCATAACCCGCATTCTGTAATTCCACCACTGTATGGCTGCCGATATAGCCGGCACCGCCTGTCACTAAAATAGCCATCCTTTCGTCCTCCTGACTCATCATTTATTTTACAGCTCTATCCCGTTCTCCCGGCAGAGTTCCCTCGCCGTCTCCACAGAATCTATTCCGGTCATATTTTTGATCGGCGCAAATTCATAGTGCCGGTCCACCTCGTAAGGCAGACAGCTGTCCATCATATGAACCATATCCAGCACCAGTGTTTCATATTTATATCCATTCGGTTTCTCCGGTTTTATAAAATTACCATCATCATCCATGTAGGGAATCTTCTTTTCCACGATATGAAGCGGCAGTTTTTTAGAAACGGTATCCTCCAGCACCTTTACCTGAAACAGATAATTCAGGATCGCGCCGAAATAATAAGCCGGATCACCCTTTTCATCTTTCGCATTCATCAACTCATCTGTCAGATCATAGTATTCCACAATGGAAGGCCTTCCGTCTTCCAGACAGATCACGCCGACCTTCTCATCCGGCGCGTTTTTCTTTACTACCTTAGCCCCGGAAGAACAGCCCCTCGCTATCGTAGCACCGATAAAGCAAGGATCAGCCATTCTCTGCAACACATTATCCACCGCAAATACATTCAGCCATTCGATGCCATTGTTCTTGACGATCTCCATGATCCCGCCGTTCGCCATCGAGGAAAACCAGCCGCCGTTTCCATTGGGTGAATTGGCGATCTTGTCCTTCCCCTCCATATACACCTTGCCGGTATAATCTGAAGCAGGCGCCATCTCCTGCCGGAAAAAATGAATATAGCCGGGATTGTATCCGAAATAATCATGTTCCGCCAGAAACGATACTGTTCTCTCATGGTTCTTATCGCTGGTCATAATAAATAAATGCACCCACGCGCAGGCTTTCTCCACCACTTCACGCAGGTTGGAGATGATACGCTCAAAAATATAGACCGGCTTTGTCAGCCCGATATCATACATGCCCTTCGGCTCATCCGAACCAAGCCTCGTTCCCATGCCGCCGGCAAGCAGGACTGCTCCTACCTGTCCCTGCCTGATCGCACGGCAGCCCAGTTCCTCATACCACGCCCTCCCCCGCTCTATCTCGGAGATCTCCATTGCTTTAAGGGGAGTGATCTCCCCCTTTTTCATCAACTCTTCCCGCTTCTCCAGATAAGAAAGCACCGAAAAATCCGTCAGTTCAATATCCTTCAGCAGATTCTTCTGTTGTATTTCCGTCAGGGAATCGAAGTGCGCCAGTACATGGAGCTGTCCTGCCGCCTCCAGTTTTTTATATGCATCCTGATAAATCATGTCCCGTATACCCCTTTGATCGCTCCAAGCGCATTCTCATAAGCCTGTGTTACTTGAGGCATCATTGCTGCTCCCGCCTCAAAGTCTTTTCCGCGAAAATGATCCGTCTGTTCACTGACCAGCTTCTGGAGCACCCCGAGCGCAAGGTTTCCGCTGATTCCCTTTAAGGTGTGAGATTCTGCAAAAGCCTTGTCGCAGTCTTTTTCCTCTATCGCTTTTACCAGATTCGCATAACTTGGATCCGTCTCAAATTTTTTCAAAAAACGTTCCATCAGCTTTTCATTGTTCATAAATCGCTGCATCGCTTCATTCACATTAACGCCGCCGTCTTCTAAGACCTGTTTCTCCTCTGCCGTCATAACTGCCTCCTGTTTTTCTTTTTCTATACTTTATTATCATCATTTTCTGCTTTTTTTCATCATAACATAATTTTCCATCTATGAAAATAACATTTTTTCTCAGACATATTTTCCCGCCTGAAAACACATACTGAAAACAGCAGATATCCGGATATCCGCCATAAAGAAGTACAACAGGAGGTGTGAAAATGGCAAATTTATCAGAATTGGAACTTCAGAATCTGAGACACCTGATCGGTGGCTATGATACAACACAGTGTAAGATGCAGGACTATGCTTCCAATACACAGGATCCACAGCTTCGGCAGTTCTTTGAACAGGGCGCAAAAGGTGCACAGCAGAACAAAGAACAGCTCATGCAGTTTTTAAGTTAGCATATTTATAAAGGAGGTGCCCTATGCAGGACAAGACAATGGTAAACGATACCCTTGCAGGTATCAATGGCGAACTTGTACGTTTCGGAGAAATGATTCCCCAGACAGAAAACAAAGAACTGAAACAGACGCTGAAACAGTTCAGAAACGCCTGTGAACAGTCACAGGAAGAGCTGTATCAGTTAGCCCGCGAACGTTCTTACTACGTACCCGCTGCAAAAGCAGACGCAGAAGAGGTAAAACATGTACGCAGTCTCTTCTGTGGCTGTGGCATGAAATAAACTTTTCAAGTTTATACTCAATTAATAATCATCACGAATATTTCGAGAGGCACACGCTCCAGAACATAACGTGTGCCTCTTTGAAATGAGCTTATACCCTCTTTTAGATCATCAAACGATAAATTGCTTTTACATCTTCCTCCCCAAGTGATACAAAACCACCGATGGAACCATTTCTGCCATTTCCGTAGCAGGCAGTATGTGCCATTTTCTCAATATCTTCTTCCCTTGCGCCAAGTTCTGCAAAATTTCCCGGCATACCTATCGATTTCAAGAACCGCCTCAGCGCCTCTATACCGGCTTTTGCCGTTCTTTCAGGATCTGCAAAATCCATCGGACAGCCCCATACACGGGATGCAAGCTGTGCAAATCGCATCACATCATGATGCAGATTATAAGTCATCCAGGCCGGGAACACTACCGCCAGCCCCGCTCCATGAGCACAGTCATATACTGCGGAAAGTTCATGCTCCATATCGTGGCTCGCCCAATCCTGCACACGCCCTACACCACAGCAGTCATTGTGCGCCATCATACCTGCCCACATGATATTCGCCCTCGCCTGATAATCATCCGGATCTGCTATCACTTTCGGCGCTTCATGAATCATCGTAGACAGCAATCCCTCAATCACCCTGTCCGTCACCTCTACATCCTTTGTATTAGTGAAATACCGCTCGAATAAATGTGCCATGATATCCGTCACACCGCATGCCGTCTGGTAAGCGGGCAGCGTCTGTGTCAACGCCGGATTTAAAATGGAGAAAGAAGGACGTAATGCCTCACCATGACCCCCCCGTTTCAGCATTCCATCTTCCTTCGTAATCACAGAATCCGGGCTTCCCTCACTGCCTGCCGCCGCAATCGTCAATACTGTACCAATGGGAAGTGCTCTTTCCACTGCCTTTCCCTGATAAAAATCCCAAAAATCTCCATCATATACGCTTCCCGCCGCAATCGCCTTGGAGGAATCAATGGTACTCCCTCCTCCTACTGCCAGCACAAAATCCACTTTTTCCTTTCGGCAGAGCTCTATTCCCTCATATACAAGACCGCTTCTCGGATTGGGTTTTACACCGCCAAGCTCCACATAGGAAATGCCTTCTGCTTCCAGCGATGCCTTCACGCGCCCAAGAAGACCT
Organism: uncultured bacterium; assembly: GCA_947647735.1. Taxonomy (GTDB): domain Bacteria; phylum Bacillota; class Clostridia; order Lachnospirales; family Lachnospiraceae; genus 1XD8-76. The sequence continues at coordinate 42,123 of CANSLJ010000017.1, forward strand.
GAACGCACTACACTGCCGCCGCCATAATGAATCAGCACCCTGCTGCCACCAAAGCGTTTTACATATTTTCCTGTGTTGTTTTCTTCCTCCTTTCCGAATACAAAATAAGTCGGACTGTAAAAGGTAAAGTTTTCCATGTTATATCCTCTCTTTCAATTTTTTTGACTTTGTTTCTACTCTTTTCCTCTATCTCAATTTTTATCATGAATCTTTTCTATTCTCCTGGAAAAAGAATCCCTGCCTCTCGCCGCATTGTTTCTATAATATCGATCACATCCATTGTGACCTCGAGCCTTTTTTGTATTGTTTCATAATCCTCTTCCAGCAACATCTTTGTCATATTCTTTACTTCATAAAACCATCTGTCCGGATTTTCCTGCAGACTACAGGTACTTTCTCTATCCTTAGTGACAAGCCGCACACTATCTAATCCGTTCGGACCCCCTTCTATATAAAGGTATCCCTTTTCCCCCTGTATCTGAACCGCATTTTCTCCCCAAGTGTCTTTCGCTCCCACACACTCACTGACAAAATCAGCATACTGCAAAATCGCGATACCCGAAGTATCCACACCTGTATGACAGAGATTCGGATAATAGACCGCCTTATCCGGCTTCCCGAACAGCGCCACATTTAAATACAGATTATAATAATTGATATCCTGCAGGCAGCCGCCAGCGAAGTCCAGACTGAAAACATTTGTAACTTTCCCTGCTAAAAGCTGATCATACCTGCTAGAATACTGACTGTAGGAAGACATAACAAGCCGTATTCTCCCGATCTCGGAAATCTTTTCCTTTATTATATCCAGATTCGGTAAAAAAGCCGTTGGCGTAGCATCCACTAAAATAAGATGTTTTTCCTTCGCCAGTGCTGCCAATTCCTCCACCTGTTTCCTTTGCGGACACATGGGTTTTTCGCAGATCACATTTTTTCCATGCAGTAATGCTGCCTTCACCTGTTCATAATGCAAATTATTTGGAGACGCCACATAAATAAAGTTTACTTCTTCATCAGAAAATAACGCTTCTAAATCAGTGTACACTTTTTCTACTCCATACTCCCCCGCGAGTTCTCTTCCTTTTTCTTCTGTTCTAGAATATACCGCCTCAAGGCTGATACCATCGGTAACCTTAACCCCATTCAATATGTTATGCACGATAAAGCCAGAACCGATTGTACCAAGTTTGATCTGTTTCATGGACACCCTCCTTATTCGTTTTTCACATGCCGGTAAATTGTTTCTCACTATATAATATCTTTTCGATCTACACTCCAACCGCTTCCTTCAACGTCACCATCTCTGCCGCAATCATTCCGGAAACTGCAGCACCATAAGCTGCCTCCTCTTCTCTCTGTGCAAGCTCCAGACTCATGCCAAACTTCTCACCCATGATCTTCTGCAGATGTCGATTTTTCCGGATACCGTTCCCAGAAGCGATCATTCGACTCCGGGAACCTGAGGTTCCTTTTTCTATTCTGGTGTACATTTTATATAATTCCTCAGCCATTCCATCCAACACACCATAAATCAACGCTTCCGGTGTAAAATTCTCTGTTCCTATATTTTTAATATATCCTCGCTTCTCCGGTTTTTCTCTTGTACCGGAAAAAGCGGTATTTACTTTTAACCTCTCGCCCCCTGTCTTTTCATCAACCATTCTTCCCATCACTTCATAATGGTCGACACCACTCACGCCTGCCGCCTCCACATAGCTTCTGAAAAAATGCTCCAACAGCGCATAAGCTCTGCCACCACAAAGAGAGGAACCTGCAAGAAGATAGTGCCCTCTCACAAAAGGTCTCGCCTCAATCCCTTTTGCCGTAAAATAACCATCAGATAATACGGATATCTGTCCGCCTGTTCCTATATTCACCAGAATAGAATCCGCGGCATTTTCTACAGAACCAAGAAAACTCGCCTGATTATCTCCAATCGCCGTACTTACAGGAATTCCCTTATAAGTGCCAATGGAAACAAAATCATCTGTCACCTCCGGCAGTATCCTCACATCCACGCCCATCTCCTGCAATACCCCTGTCATAAAACATCCTTTTTCCGCATCATACAGCCCCAGACTCGACGCATTACTGCTGTGCATCAGAGGGGTTTTTCTATCTGTCAGCCTCATTCCCAGATAATCCATAATCGTGCAAACTTTAACCGTCCCCCGGGGAACAATGTCCATTCTGTTGTTATAAAGATGCGTTACAAGCCCATATCCGGCATGAGCTTTTACCGAAAATTTCCTTTCGAGAACCTCACAAACACTCTTTACATCATCGCCAGAAGAAGATTCCAGAGTAAGGTTTCCTCTGCCGTCCTGCCAGGTATACAACGGACTGATATGTTTTCCGCTTCCATCCAGATACACGATGCCATGCATCTGCCCCGTCAGGCCAATCACGCAGATATCCTGATACATCTCCAAAATTTCATCCAAAAGCTGAAACACTTTCTCCAGGATCTTGCCAGGATCTTGTATTTTCTCCCACGGAAACTCCGTATGTATAAAACTGTCATTTGCAATGGTATAGGCCTTTATGATATTCCTTTCTCCAGTCTCCACAATCACTGCGCTGATCGTTGTCGTTCCAATGTCAAGTCCCAATGCCTTCATAATTTCTATGCCCCTTTCTCTATCCCCAAATACTTTTGTATTATCTCGCTATTTCCCATCATAGCACGCCTTTGCCTCTTATGACAACCAAAAAAGCGCCGGATGTTACTCCAGCGCATATTTCACAATATCCATTTTTACTTCACCGTCCGCAAAGAACGATATCCCGTCCGCTTCCTGCACCGTCTGGATCACGGCGCTCATCACCTGCTCCCCGTCATTGACAAAAATCTCCACGCTGAACCGGTCCAGTATCATCCGCAGCTTCAGATTTCCGTTTTCACTGTTCACCCTGCTTCTTCTCTGATGGATTACCGCTCTTCTGGACCCCGAGAACTTCCGGTCTATCTTCAGGATGCTCTCCTTCGGCCGGAAGCTGACAGATGTCTGATACTGGGCGTTCTGGGCAAACCGGACCGCAAATTTGTGATAGGACTTTTTCTCATCCGCAGGGCGTATCGTAAGCTCCATATCAACCTTCCGCCCTTTGATGCCCTCCAGATTGATCGTATCCGCCACAAAGACATCCCTGTATTCCACCCTGTCAGTCCTGCGCTCTTCCAGCTCTCTGATGGGCATCTGGTACAACCGCCCGTTCTTTATCGTCAGCTCTCTGGGCAGGCTCATCTGTCCGAACCATAACTCTTCCGGCGTCCGGATCGCACAGGTATCCCAGTTCTGCATCCAGCCGATCATCACCCGGCGCCCATCCGGCGTCAGGATCGTCTGTGGCGCGTAAAAATCAATGCCGTAGTCTATGGACTGATTATGCTCCTCCGTGAAAGTATCCGTCTCCCTGTCATACGCCCCGATCAGGCACAGTGTTCCGTTTCCGTTATGATATTCAAATCCCTGGGGCAGCATATCCTGCGGACTGGTGATCAGAACACCCTTTCCATCCAGCTCAAAGAAATCCGGGCATTCCCACATCTTTCCGAAGCGGTTATTGTTTGCCGCAAATACTTTTTTATACTGCCAATGAAAACCGTCCCCGCTGGTATAGAGAAGAACCTGGCCGCTGCCGTCCGCCGGACGGTTTCCGATCAGACAGCAGTAGGTTCCGTCCTCTTTTCTCCACATCTTTGGATCTCTGAAATCAAACCTGCTGCCGCCCTCCGGCAGATCTTTTTCATCCAGCACAGGATTATGCTCATACTTTTCGTAATCCACGCCGTCTCCCACCGCGAGGCACTGCGTCTGCACTTCACAGGTTCCGCCGTTTCTCTGTCTCTCCCTGACCACACCGGTATACATCAGAAGATGCCTTCCATCGGGCAGTTCTATCGCGCTGCCGGAAAAACATCCGTCCATATCATAAAACTCATCCGGCGCCATCGCTGCCGGCAGATACTCCCAGTTCAGCAGATCTCTGCTCACCGCATGCCCCCAGTGCATGGGGCCCCAGTGCGCGTCGTAAGGATAATACTGATAGAACATATGGTACTGTCCCTTGTAATAAGAAAATCCGTTGGGATCGTTCATCCAGCCAGTGCGCGCCGCCAGATGAAATGACGGCCGCTCCTTCTCCTGTATCAGTTTTTCGGAAGCCTCCTCATACTTTCGCGCTTCCCGCAGTGTTTGACTTGTCATGGTAATTTCCTCTTATTCAAATCTGACTTTCTTCACTTTGCGTACCTGTCATACGCTGCCTGGTATGTACTCAACAGTTTATCCATACCACATTTTTCACTCAAATGTTTTTTATAGCTTTCCCACTCTTCATCCGTGGGCCCGCCGTTTTTGATCCACAGTCCCTCCTGCTCGGACACTGCGCTCTCAAAGCTGCTCTTATACCAGTCAATGTCATCCAGCTCCCTGCCGGTATATACGCAGTCCACAGGGTAAACAGCCGTGCTGTCCACATAGGGCATCCAGAAGTCGTACAGGTCTGTCAATCTCTCGATGGCACGATCCTCCATCTTGAAGGTGGTCCTGTAATAATCGCTGAGGATCAGCTTCGGCCCTGCCACTTCCTGCTCGCCCTTTAACTCGCCGGCGCCTTTTCCGTATTTCTCCATGCTCTCCTCATTGGAGATGCTCTGCCATACGCCTTCCTCATCCTGCTCTGTAAAGTATACGCCGATGGGACCGTACTGAAGCTGCATCACGATCTCCGGATCATACCACATATCAAAGAATTTCAGCAGGTTTGCCGGGCTCTTACATGCCTTTGTGATCACCAGGTTTCCGCTGCTGGTACCGCCGCCGGTTCTGATCGTCACGTTATGTGTTCCGTCTGGTCCGTCCAGCACAGGCAAAAACACATAATCCTCCGCGTAATCGCCCATCAGCTCCTCGATATACCACCAGGTGGAGACGCCCACATAACCCTGAGAGCATTTGGAGATCAACTGGGTATCCGACTGACTGAACATCTCCACATCCATCAGCCCTTCCGCATACCAGTCATGGAAGTAGGTCACCGCATCCCGGTACTCATCCGTCACGCAAACAAACTCCACCGTTCCGTCATCCCGAAGGACAAGGTCGTTACAGACATCATTGGGCCAGTTGGTAAAACCGAAGCCCGCATAAAAGATGTTCTGTCCCCAGCACCACTGGTCGAAACCGGTACTCATCGGGATCGTGCTGCCCGGAGCGTTTCCGTAATAGGTCGCGCTCATATCGTTATCTTTAAACGCTTTCAAAGCGGTATGCAGCTCATCCAGCGTGGTGGGCACCGGCAGTCCCAGCTCATCCAGCCATGCCTTGTTGATCATGGAAAACTGCGGCACAGAATAAATGCTGTAGTCCTCCGGCATACCGATACCGGCGGTACCCATACGCTCACCGGAGGGCAGCCCGTAAATATAACCGTCATCCATGGTGATCGCGCTTTTGATATCCGGGTTCTCTTCCAGTATCTTTGCCAGATTCGGCATATACTCCTCGGTCAGATAGGGCGTCAGATCGATAAACGTCCCGTCGTCACCGTATCTGGACATATCATAATTGTTAAAGCCCACGCCCATAAAGGCATCCGGCAGTTCCTCCCCGGCAATACGGATATTCACCTGCTCCGCCAACGATTCACTCATGGTAGTCCAGTCGATATGGATCCCCGCATCTTCCTGAAGCTGGTTCGTCACGATATTATTATCATAGCCGGGGCTCAGTGCGCTCTGCGCTCCCATGATGGAAAACTCGGTCTGGCTCGTATCTGGATTCGCCACGCCCTTTTCATGATTCCCGAATTCTTTCTGTCCGCAGGCCGCAAGCGATATCGCAAGGCCTGTCACAAGAATACAGGATATTGCCTTTTTATGCAAGGCATAAAATCTTGTTTTATTTTTCATTTTGATCCTCCTGTCTTTCTGCCGCACAGTCATCCTTTCACCGCGCCCGCCATAAATCCCTTCTCAAAGTATTTCTGTACAAACGGATAGATCACCAGCATCGGCAGTGCCGCCACGATAATAGAAGAAAATTTGATCATTTCCGTCATCTTGTTCAGTTCCGCGAAGCCGCCGGATATGGTGCTCGCCTGAGAAGCGCTGGCGGAGCTCTTGATCAGGATATTTCTGAGCACCAGCGGCAGAGGAGCCTTGGCCGGTGAAGGCAGATAGATCATCGCCGTAAACCAGTCGTTCCAGTAAGCCACCATGCTGAATACCACCATAACCGCCATGATGGAACGGGAGAGCGGTACCACGATGCGGATGAACGTGGTCCATTTGGACGCGCCGTCTATCTCCGCCGCCTCGATCATCTCCTTCGGAATACTGTTCTCAAAGAAGTTCCTGACGATGATCATATTGCCCACCGCAACACCGCCGGGCAAAAAGAGCGCCCACATATTGTTGATCAGGCCGGTCTGTTTTACGATCAAATAGGTCGGTACCATACCGCCGCCGAAATACATTGTAATAATGAAGAAAATGCTGAAAAACTTTCTGCCCGGCAGGTCTTTTACGCTCAGCGGATAGGCCGCCAGATAAAGCACCACAACCGAGAACACCGTACCGATGATCGTATACTTAAAACTGTTCAGAAGGCCTGTGAAAATACTGTCATCTGCAAATACCGATTTATAACCGTCCAGCGTAAACTGACTGGGTAAAAGAAATGTCTTGCCCGCATACACATCATATGGATCAGATACGGATGCGATCAGCACATAATATAAAGGATAAGCCACGATAAACAGGATGATGGCGCAGATGACTACCAGAATGATATCACTGCTCTTTTCGGAAAGTCCTGTCAGCTTTCCTTCCTTTGTATTTGTTTTCATCTCAATAACCTGTCCTTTCTATATAAAGCTCGTCTCATCAGATATCTTGCCCGCTATCTTATTCACGATAATGAGCAGGATGATATTGATCGCCGTGTTAAACAATCCAACCGCCGTGGAATAACTGTACTTGGCGTTTTCAATACCCATCTGGTACACATAAACCGCAATAACGTCGCTGACCGACTTGTTCAGGTCTGTCTGCAGAAGCCAGACTTTCTCAAATCCCACGTTCATCAGCCCGCCGGCGCTCATGATCAGGTTCAGCACCATGATGGAGCGCAGCCCCGGTATATCAATATGAAGGATCCTCTGGAACAGGGAAGCGCCGTCCACCTTTGCCGCCTCGTAGAGGGATGTGTCAATGTTGGACAAAGTCGCCATATAGACGATGATGCCCCAGCCTGCATCCTGCCAGATGCCCGACGCGATATAGATGGTACGGAACGCCGCCGATTCTGTCAGAAAGTCAACGGAAGTTCCCGCGATCAGGTTGATCAACCCCCCCGATGGGCTTAAAAAGATACGGATCATACCGCAGATGACCATGGTGGAGATAAAGTGCGGCGCATACAGTACCGTCTGGGTAGCTCTCTTAAATTTCTGAAACCTCATCTGGTTCAGCATCAATGCCAGAATGATGGGAATCGGAAAACTCCACAACAGACTGAATAAGCTGAGCAGGATCGTATTCTTCATCATCCGCCCGAAGGTCGGCGCCGTGAAGAAACGTGAAAACCACTCCAGTCCTACCCATTCGCTCCCCATGAACCCCCTGCTCGCCTTGTAATCACGGAACGCGATCTGGATGCCGTACATGGGTATGTACTTGTAGATGATCGTCAGCACAACCGGGATCACAAGCATCGCGTAAAGCTGCCAGTTATCCAGTATGCGCTTTTTCAGTGTCTGGCCGCCGACTCCTGAGGAATCTTTGGCGCTTAAGTTGTTTCCTTTCATAACTACTCCTTTCCTTATTTGGGTTCCGCAGCACCGTTTCCTCTGTAATGCTACTATGGAACCTTTATTCATTTCACCATTTCGTGAAACGTTATTTTATTTATTGATTCGACAATAACATCAATCATTATTTTAGTCAATGTTTTTTCTTCTTTTATCGTCTTTTTATATCAATTTCAGCTATTTTACACAAATTTTATACTTTATTTTTGTTACTTTTTACTTCTCTTATCAAAAATAACGTTTCGTGAAAATTCATGAAATTTTACTTTACATTTCATGAATTATGAGGTAAACTATACTCACAAGGTAAAGAACAGAAAGGACACCCTATGAAAAAAGAAAATCCAACCCCCACCATGAAAGATGTCGCCCGTGAAGCAGGCGTCGCCCTGGGCACTGTCTCCAAGGTTGTCAACGGCCTGCCGGTGGGCGATTCCTATAAAGTACGTGTGGAGGAGGCTATCCGGAAACTGAATTATCAGGTCAACACCTACGCCCAGGGCATGAAGGCCGGCAGAACTTACACTGTCGCCCTTTTGATCCCCAATACGCAGGACCCCTTTTTCGCTTCCCTCGCACACCATATCAACATAGCGCTCTCAAGGCAGAAATACCGGATGCTGCTCTGCTCCACCGATTTTGATTCCGAACTGGAACAGGAATATGTGAATATGGCGCAGCTTAATAAAGTGGACGGTATCATCGGGCTGACCTATAATCCGCATCTCATCGTGGAGGAGGGAACTCCCTTTGTGGCGATCGACCGTCCCATCGGGCCCCGTTTTCCCTGTGTGGCAAGTGATAACTTCGCCGGCGGGCAGCTCGCCGCTGAAAAACTTGCCGATCTGGGCTGCAAAAATGTCGCCTTTTTGCGAACCGGCTCCTCCTTAAACAGCGAGACCAACAAACGGCGTTCCGGTTTTGAGAACGGCTGTCTTTTCCGGGGACTTTCCTGTGAAATGAAGATCTTAAATGACGGAGATCCCTATGAACTGTTTGAAGAATTTCTGACTGATCATATACAAAACGGAAAGCTTTCGTTTGACGGCATCTTCTGCGTGACTGACAGGCTGGCTTACCTGATCATAAAATCACTGAAAAAACTGGGATTGAAAGTTCCGAGAGATGTACAGGTCATAGGGTTCGACGGTATCCGCTATTTCGGCAATGAGGACTATATCTGCTCCACTATCGTTCAACCGGTACCGGAGATCGCGGAGATGTGCGTAGATCTCCTGATCCGGGAAAACGCTCCGTCAAAACCGCCTCTGGTCTGCCTGCCGGTCAGCTACGCCCCTGGCGGGACCACCCTGGATCCCGCACAACATCCGCATCAGGAGGACTGATCATGAAAAAGAAATTCGCAAACTGGTGGTATTATCATAAATGGTACGTCGTCTGCGGCGGCATCCTCCTCTGGATCCTGATCGATGTTGTCGGCAGCGCACTCGGGCTCTGGGAGAAAAAACCGGATTTTGAGATCGCCTACGTGGGAAGCACTGCCCTCCCCGACGACACTGTTGCCGCTCTGGAACAGGGTTTTGCGCAGCTCGGAGGCGATTTCAACGGGGACGGAGAAGCTATCGTACAGATAAATCAGTATGTAAACGACTCTCAGGCCGCCGTCCCGGAACTCTCCGCTTACGCCTATACTTCGGAGGTTGTTCTGATGGGTGACATCTCCTCCTGTGAAAGTTACTTTTTTCTGACCGACGACCCGGAATCTTTACAGAAGAGTTCCCAGATCCTTGCGGCTTCTGACGGAAGCTGCCCCGGGGAATCGGATCTCTCAGTGGAAGACAAGGTGGTTCTCTGGAGCGAAACACCTGCTCTTTATGAAATGGAACTGGGTTCCTATTCTTTCTCCACCGCCGGGACCACAATCTCCGGCAACAGCCAGGAACTGCTCTCCGGACTTTATCTGGGCAGGAGATGTTTTTATACTGACAAAACAGTTGACTCTCTTAGTCAGTGCAATGACCTGTGGTATAAGATCACCGGCACCAAAGATGTGCAGAAATGAGGTTTACTATGAATTTATTCCGTATTGATACCAGACCGGGAACCGGGAAGCGGCTTACCGGCCATGAACGCTACCGCGAATTGCTGGGGCGGGATCTTTTCCGTTTCCTTGTGACAAACCTGCTGACGCTTCTGGGCTTTCTCCCGCTGATCGCAGGTGTCGCCTTCGCTATCCTTTCCTCCAGTATTTTGGTTCTGATTCCCGCCTGCATCATCGGCGGCATGTTTGCAGGTCCTGCGATCGCCTGTATGCATGATACGATACTGAGGAGCCTGAGGGATGCGCCCGGCAGCCTCAGCCAGAATTACAGGCGCGCCCTGAAACAGAACTGGCGTCAGGCGCTTGTTCCCGGCATTGTCTTTTCTCTGATGCTCGGACTTTACGCTTTTATGATCATGCTGATCTGGTGGGCAGACACCCCGCCGGGCTGGGGCACAGTTGCCCTCTTAGCTTTCGGCATGCTGCTCTTTTTCATGTTTTTTACCATATACTGGCAGCTTCTCGTACTTTTTGACCAGCCCCAGAAGCAGCGTATCATGAACTGCCTGCTGTTTATCATCCGGTCCTTCTGGAAAGTATTCCGTGTTTCCATTCTCCAGATCCTGTACTGGGCTGTGCTGATCCTTTTCATGCCGCTGTCCCTTATCCTGCTTCCCTTTACCGGCATCTGGTTTATTCTGTTTTCGATGGATTTCAAACTGTACGACACGATGAATGAGGTGTTTAAGATCGAGAGGCAGATCGCGGAAGCTTTTCCGGAGCAGGAAGTTATCTATGAAGATGACGAAGCGTGGCTTAGAAGGAAGCAGGAGGAGATGAGAAACCCGCAGAAAAAAGAGAGTTCTTTTTGATCCCCTGACTTATGCGGAGGCATACAGCGACATCAAGGCAGCATTCGGCTATGATATTCCTGCCATCATCAATCATTATGTAAACTGCGGCGTTACAGAAAACCGTACCATGGGAACTTCCCACGGCTATGCAGATATTGCAGCGGCGGAAAGCGCCGGCTTGCAACAGTATTACATTCCGAGGCAGGGTGATGCTGTTACAGCGATCAATATCGCGAGCGTTGGCTATACAAACGATAACGCAGGAAGCACTTATTCCGGCAGTAACAGCACAGACGCTGCCGGCAGCAACTATACCGCCGGTTCTTCAGCCGCCTACAACAATGCTGCTGCCGCAGCGATCGGCAGCGCGGCAGACCACTGGCAGTATCATCACACAACTTCCATTTATCACAATGATGGTAAAACTTTATGGCGTGTGGAATATTATGATGAGAATAATAATCTGAAGGAATATTCTTCCGTGACCAATGTGGATCTCGAAACAAACTCTTATACGGAAAATATATATTCCTATGATGAGGAGAATGGAAAAGAAGTTCTGGAACGTACAGATACTTATGTAAATGGGAAGTTGCAGTCTTCCATTTCCGGAAGTTGACATAACTTATTATATCTTTAAAAATTGAATGATCTTATCATAATTTTCAGGTTTATGGGGAAAGGTACAGGCGCTGCAGTCTTTTACCTTTCCCCCTTTCCTTTCTATATATCGAGGCTCTCCCGGACAGCTTTCCCTCAGATACAGCGGACAGTAACAAAATAAACAGTTAAAATCCCCCGACTCTCTGTGGCAGGGAAAATATTCACATGCTCTGTTTTCAAAAAAACGATAGGAATTTTCCATGATCATACCTGCCGGTTTCGTTTCCGTTCAAAACCCTTCCTGCTTCTGAATCTCCTTCAATACTTGCGCGGAATTCCAGAGGCGTTTCTGCTCCTCATCGTCCAGCGAAACCGGAACCACATGCTCCACGCCGTTTTCGCCTACGATCGCGGGCATGCTCAGCACTACATCCGTCAGGCCATACTCTCCGTGCATCATGCTGGAGATCGGCAGTACCGATTTCTCATCCCGGATGATCGCCTCACAGATCCGCTTCACAGCCATCGCAATACCGTAATAGGTCGCCCGTTTCCGTTCAATGATCTCGTATGCGCTGTTTTTCACCCGCTCCGCAATCTCTTCTGTGGCTTCCTTCAGCTGTTTGCCGCTGTCGATATCGTTTCTGATCTTACAGAACTCTTTCAGGGGCACCCCCGAAACGTTGGCGCTGCTCCATGCCGCAATCTCGCTGTCACCGTGCTCTCCCACGATAAAAGCGTGAACACCCCTGCTGTCCACCTCCAGAAATTCACCCAGTTCGTATTTCAGCCTTGCGGTATCCAGTACCGTTCCCGAACCGATCACCCTGTTTTCCGGCAGTCCGCTGATCTTCAGCGCCGCATAGGTTAAGATATCCACCGGATTGGATACGATCATGATGATCCCTGTTTTGTTATATTTCGTAACCTCCGGCATGATACTCTTTAAAATGCCCACATTTTTATGCACCAGATCCAGCCTTGTCTCCCCCGGCTTCTGATTTGCTCCCGCTGTGATGATAACGATCGCCGCATCCGCAATATCCTCATAAACGCCTGCCCATATTTTCATCGGGCGGGCAAAGGAAATGCCGTGGCCGATATCCAGCGCTTCGCCCTCCGCTTTTTTCATATCCACATCGATCAGCACCATCTCGGAAAACAGCCCGCTCTGCATTAAAGCAAACGCTATCGAAGAGCCCACAAACCCGCAGCCTATGACCGCCACTTTCCTGCTGTCCACATAATGTACCTTACCGCTCATAAAAATTCCTTCCTTTCCTGCCGTACAGTCATCCGTCTTTTTTACTATAATATAGTATAACAGATCACGCTGAAAGAATACCTGTCACTGCAAATATTTTTGAATCAATAATTCATGGATCACGGGATTTCCGCACACCACACTGCTCTTCATCGCATTGCCAAGCTCGTTTCCATCATAATCCGTAGCTCTGCCGCCTGCCTCCGCCACCAGAAGCCTTCCTGCCGCATAGTCCCAGATACTCAGTTTCCGCTCAAAAAATCCATCTATCCTCCCCGCCGCTGTCTCCGCCATGTCGATCGCCGCGGAACCGCTTCTCCGGATATCCTGAGAATCCATGAAAACCCTGTAAATATTCCGGAAACTATCCTCCCCGTATTTTTCTTTCTCATAGGGAGACGTTCCAAACGCAAACATGCACTCATCCATGCTCTCAGCTCCGCTGACATGGATCTGCCGCCCGTTTAAATATGCCCCTTTTCCTTTTTCCGCATAGAACAACTCATCCGTGTAAGGTTGATAAACGATCCCCAGAACTGTCTGCCCGTTTTCCATAAGTGCCAGCGAAATACTGCTCCTTTTGTAATCATGAATCAGATTGGTCGTCCCGTCCACCGGATCCAACACCCACACCAGACCGGAAAGATCAATCTCGTCATTATTTTTTTCCTCTCCCAGAAACTGTATTTCCGGATACTTCTCCTGCAACGCCTTCTGAATAAAGTTTTGCACCGCTTTATCCACTTCTGTCACATAGTCCGATGCCCCCTTGACTGTGATATGCGTTGCTGCTTCCCGGTTTTTTAAAAACTGTCCTGCTTCCAGAATGATATTTTTGATCTCTGTTAATTCCATGCTGCCTCTCCTCTCAGATCTCGTTTTCCTCTCGTAATCTCTACTACGAAATCTTTTATCACATTATTTCCAAAAAACTCCCGGCATAGGATGGTCACATATCCTACGCCGAGAATCTTCTTCTTTTTTATCTATTCTTTACTGTTTATGGTTTCTTTCGCCCTGTCATATTCCTCTACTCTACACCCCAATACCTCACAGGCTTCCGGCAGATCAATATGAAGCTTCCGCATAATTGACTCTACATGCTTTATCAGTATTTCAGCTTCTGCCCCCGCACGGCCTTCTGCACGTCCTTCCATACGACCTTCTTCACGACCTATTATACGCCCTTCTTCACGTCCTTCCTCCAGTCCGTCACGCCTTCCATCTTCCCGCGCCTCTGCATAAATCAATCGCTCCTTCATATACTCCAGCCTCCACTTTTCATTTTGCCTGGCTTTTTCCACAGCCTCATCCAATTCTTTTGTCAATCCACTGGTCACCGATCTGCTCTCCAGATAATCCAGCAGCATCTCCGTTTCCGGGCCCACATCTTTTTTGTCACCCTTCGTATTGAAAAATATTTTCGTCGCTCCGTCATCCAGTTTCAATCCCGGCACCTCCCGACACACATTCTCAAATGTGTAACGGCTCCGATTCTGCCCGAACGGATCGAATGTACAGATAAAAATAACATAGCTGTCCGGCAGATCCTGATACGCTCCACCGCTCTCCAATATATCCAGATCTATCATTCCCAGATAATAGCGGCTTCTTCTCGGAAGATTTTCCTCATCCTCCTTTTTATGACGCTGCTGCATCTCCGCATCATACACCGTCCTATCCGCATCCTGCACATAGATATCCAGACGCACTTTCTTCCTGTCCCCGGACAGTTCAATTTCCTTTTGCTTCTCCAGCCTTGTAATACCCTCTATCGGCATTTCCAGCAAAGCCTCCAGCGTCTTTTTGCATAACTCCCTGTTCTGCATAACCTTCCCGAACATAAAATCATCTTTCAGTTCGAGTTCCTCGTAGTTCTTTTTCCGATAATTCTTTAAATCGGTTCCCATATTCAGTTCTCCTTTCGTTTTGCAGGAGTTCCCGAAATGGTAATATCTTCCTCAAAACCCCTGCTTTTTTAATTGATAAGCATGGATTTCCTAGAAATTTCAGATAGGATACAGATATGATTGAAAACTCAGAAACATGCTTTCCATCACCATACCATTTTATATAGCGATTTGCAAGATATTCTACTTCATTTTTTCCCTTCTTTAAAACCCCTAAGCTGCCGTTCTCTCTGAGCCGGCTCTTTGGATCATGTGTAAACAGTAACATCCCTAAAACAACAACTCCACTCCATACACCACAACACACGCCCCGATCGCCACCCGGAACAGATTCCCGTCCACGTAAGCGATCACCAGCGCCGCCACAAATCCTGCCCACGCCGAGATCCGGCTCCCGGTGGCGCCAAGGATCGCCGGAAATGTCATCACCGCCAGCGTCACGTAGGGCACATAATATAAGAAGGAACGGATAAAAGGACTTTTGATGTCCTTTCTTATCAGCGTCATAGGCAGTGCCCGGATCGCATACAGCGTAACTGCCGCCACAAGCAGATAAAGATATACATTCTGTGTCATCTCCCCGTCTCTCCTTCCTGCATACTTTCCTCCTCCCGCACCGGAAATCTCCACGCCGCAAAACCCGCTATCACAACGGTCAATATAATGATCTTAAACCCTTCCGATATCTCCCGGATACCCGGCAGAATGGAAAACAGCCAGCTTGCCAGCATGGAGACAATAATGATCCCGCAGATGATCCTGCTCTTTTTTGCCGGCGGAATGATGATCGCGATAAACATACCGTAAAGCGCAACACCGAGCGCCCGCCCGAGCCGATCCGGCAGAGCCGCACCGAGCAGCGCGCCGAGAAATGTCCCTGCCGTCCAACCCGGTCCTGCCACAGCGGCAGCCCCATAGTTGTAAAAAGGATTCAGCTTCCCCTCCACCGCCGAAGCAATGCCGAATATCTCATCTGTGATATAATGGGAGACCGCCATCCGGTGCCCCATCTTCATCCCGCTTCCGGCTTTCTGAGACAGCGCGCAGGACATCAGCAGATACCGCAGATTTACGATCAGCGTCGTCATCACCATCTCCAGATAGCCTGTCCCCGATGCGATCACTGTCATCGCCGCATACTGCCCCGCCGAAGCGTGAAGCAGCATCGAGGAGACCGCCGCCTGAACCGGCGTCATTCCTATATTTTTCGCCGTGATGCCCAGCGTAAACGCCACCGCGAAATACCCCATCGCGATGGGCACGCCGTCACGGAGCCCCTTTTTAAACCAGAATCCGTCTCCCTTTTGTGTCTCCATACTCCACTTTATCCTCTCTCTTCCTTCCCCGTGGAAACCCTCATCCACTTCCCTGTCCGATATTCCGCAAAGGAGATCAGATAATTGGCGATCCATCCGATCGGCACCACGATCCAGACCACCGCCACGCCGAACCTCGGCGCAAAGATCATCGACGCGAATACACGGATACCAAGATTAACCATATTTGCCACCGTGAACATCACCATATCCCCGGCGCCGCGCAGAAGCCCGTCTGTGATCATCTTCATCCCGATAAATACAAAAAACCACCCGATAAACTGCAGGTAACCCGCCCCTGTCTGATAAGCCGCGGCAGAAGCATCCTCCCCCAAAAACATCAGTACAAGCGGCCTGTAAGTCAGTTCCACGATCAGGCACAGGATCACCGCAAACGCCGCCACAATGCCATAGCCTGTGCGATATCCCTGTTTTACCCGGTCCAGCCTCCCCGCGCCGATATTCTGCGCCGTATAGGAACTCATCACATTCCCCATAGCCGACATGGGCACGATACAGATACTCTCCACCCGCATCGTAGCCGAAAAGCCCGCCAGCACCTGTGCGCCGAAGCTGTTGACAACGGACTGCACCAGCATCATACCGATAGAGATCGTGGACTGCTGTAAAATGGACGGAAGCGCCACCCGCGCCATGCTGATAAACTCCTCCTTATCAAACAGCGCAAACTTTTCCTCAACCTTATAGCTCCTCAACTCCCTCAGCAATATCGCAAAAGAGAGCACCGCCGAGATCCCCTGTGCGATCAGCGTCGCCCATGCCACGCCTGATACGCCCATTGTCAGTTCCTTTACAAAGAAGACATCCAGCACAATATTGAACAGCGATGAAAAGATCAGCAGATAGAGCGGGATCTGGGAACGCCCCAGCGCATTGAACATCGCCGACAAAATATTATACATAAACAAAAAAGGCAGTCCCAGAAAATAGATGTTCAGATAAACCGTAGCATCCCCCAGCACATTGGCAGGCGTATTCAGCGCCACCATGATCTGTTTCCCAAGTAAAAGCCCCACTCCGCCCAACACAAGGCTTGTCACCAGGAATACTGTCAGCGCCGTGCGGATCGACAACATCATCTTTCTATAGTCCCGGGCACCAAAATAACGGCTTGTGATAACGGAAGCACCCACGCCTCCGCCGATAGCGATCGAGATAAACACCGTAGTCAGCGCATAGGAAGCCCCCACCGCCGCCAGTGCATTCTCCCCCACAAATCTGCCCACCACAACGGAATCCACCATCGTATAAAACTGCTGGAACAAATTGCCGATGATCATCGGCATCGCAAACAGAAGAAGCGCCTTCCAGGGCTTTTCTGTGATCAGATATTCTTTTTTCATAACATGCCGCCCCTTTCCACCCACATCTCATACAATCTTATCTTCTCATATACCGCCGGTATATGGATCTTCTCAAAATCGCATCCTCTCTATTGTATACGCACCTGTTCAAAAAGGCAATGCTATTTTACCTGTTAAACTTCCATTCTTACCTCTTGCGCAAAAACTGTTTACACTTTTCTTTTTTCCGCTATACTGAACATATACGGAGAAACATTATGAAAATAAAAATAGAACTCGATGAAGGCATAACCGAAGAGGAGATCATCATCCGCTGCCATCATCTGAATGACGAGATCCTCAGCCTGCAAAACTACATAGCAAAGCAGAACAACGGAAGACAGTGCCTCTCGCTCAGTAGCGGCGAGACAGACTACTACATTCCCGTGCAGGATATCTACTTTTTTGAGACAGAGGGACGGGAGATACGTGCCCACACCACAGACAGGCTTTTCTTTTGTCCCTACAGGCTTTACGAACTGGAAGACCTGCTGCCGGGCAGCTTTATGAGGATCTCCAAATCCTCCATCGTGAATCTGGACCATATCTACTCCATCACCAGGAACCTGACGGCCTCGAGCATTGTGGAATTTGCCGGCAGCAGCAAACGCGTACTGGTGAGCAGGGCATATTACAAGGCACTGGTGGAGAGGCTCCACGAAAGAAAGCTTGGCAGGATATAAGCATAGACAAAAGGCTTTACAGATAACAATGATAATAAAAAAATGGAGGCAACTATGAACACAGAAAAAAACACACGAAAAAAACAATTCAGAAAAATCTTCTGGGGGATCTTACTCCTGATCGGGGCGATCGCACTGCTGATAGACGGACTGGGATATCTGCATATATTCAACTTCTGGTCTTTCTTTTTATCGGCCATCGCCATCGGATTTCTGGTGGACGGCATTCTGGACAGATCCTTTGGACAGATCCTGTTTTCACTGGCATTCCTGATCATCTTCAACAACAGACTGCTCCATCTGGAAGCGATCACACCCTGGGCCGTGCTCGGCGCCGCCCTGCTCGGCACCATCGGCCTGAACACGATCTTTCCGAAACGCCCGAAAAACAATCACCCGCACGCTTTCCACCCCTCCGGCGGCCCTCTTCCGACACATGGAAGGGAGGAAGAGATCCTGAGCGGCGAGGAGATTCATTACGAGGTTTCCTTCGGATCCGCCGTAAAATATATTGTGGGCCGCGATATCAGCCGGGTCTTCCTGAAAAGCCACTTCGGCAATCTGGAAGTGTACTTCAATGACGCAACGCTCAAGAACAACAACGCAAACGTCTTTGTGGAATGCTCCTTCGGCAATATGGATCTCTATATCCCTGCCGGTTGGAGTGTCGTCAACAACACAAGGTATTCCTTCGGCAACGTGGAGGAATCCGGCTTCGGCAATCCGAACGGCGGGGCCGCTCTTGTGCTGGACGGAAACGTATCCTTCGGGCATGTGGAGATCCATCATATCTAACATCCAAAAGCGTGTGAAACCTTTGATCAGCCTTCTGTTTCACACGCTTTTTGTATCGTTACGCCACTATTTATCCACTGCCGTTTTCTCTATCCGGGATACCTGCTCACACACTCCGCCTGCATCCACACCTCACGCTCCAAAGCACAGACTTATGCCCTGTAGGGCGCAGCTCCCTCATACTGATTCGACCGCCAGATGATATCCACCAGACGACTGATACATGCCTTCAGATCCTCCGCCTTCAAAGTGCCTTCCGCCAGCTCCTTCTCCAGATTCTCTTTATCGCTGAACGCTCCCGGCATCACCAGATCGTTTCCTGCCCGCATACAGCCGGATGCGGTACAGTCGGGTCCCTTCTCCGTGGTTGTCCAGTCTGTCATGATCATTCCCGCAAATCCCCACTCCGAACGGACCACATCCGTACAGATATCATGATGGTTCGCCGCATGAACTCCATTGATCAGATTATAACTTGTCATAATGGACATCGGCTGGGATTCCCTCACCGCGATCTCAAAGCCCTTCAGATAAATTTCCCGGAGCGCCCGCTCAGAAAGAATGCTGTCAGAGCCCATCCTGTTATCTTCCTGATTATTGCAGGCAAGATGCTTGATGGTAGTCCCGCATCCCGGCACGGACTGCACGCCGTCCGTCATCGCAGCCGCCATTTTTCCGGCAAGCAGCGGATCTTCCGCGTAATATTCAAAGTTTCTGCCGCACAGAGGATTCCGGTGGATGTTCATGCCCGGCGCCAGCCACAGTGTCACGCCGAACTCCTCCATCTCCCCTCCGACCATATGGCCCAGCTCTTTTACCAGGCCGCAATCCCAGGTCTGTGCCAGCAGCGTCCCCACGGGAATCGCCGTACAATACTGATAATACCGCTCCCCCGGATCCTCCCCCATATCAGGGCAGAAAATACCGCCTTCCAGACTGAAGGAGAAGGGCTTGGGCACGATCCTTCCATTGTCAACATTATAATGTTTCATCAGCCGGAGCCCCGCCGGTCCGTCCGCCAGAGCGATGGACGCCAGATTTTTATCCCGCGCGCAGCCGCTTGTCTCCCCCGCGGAACCGGGTACAGAAATACCCGCCGCGCCCAGATTTCCGCCCTGAGCCTTCCCCGGATCTCCACTGGCAAGAGCGATCAGCTCCTCCGTGGAAAGAGTGTCCACAAAGGCTGCCGCCTCCTCAGACACAAAATCCCTATTTTCCCGATATATGATCTCCCTCTGCAAAAGCGTATCAGTCAGTTTCGTCACTGGCAGATCACTCTCCGCCACAAGCTTTGCCAGTTCACTGTACTTTTCCCGCCTTTTTTCCCCGGACTGTTTTAGTTCCTTAAGCGTTTCCTGCAGCGGTGCGATATTTTTAGTCTTTGTCAGCACAACATCCTTCTCCAGTTTGAGTACAGATACCGGAACACTGGAATCCAGTGAATTTCCAAGCCAGAACACATACTCTCCCTCCTCCAGCACCCATCCCGGTGTCTTTTCACAATAGGAGGAAAGCTCCTCGGGCCCCACCTCCACTGTAATCTCCTGACTTTCCCCGGGTGCGAGCAGCGATGTCTTTCCGAAACCGACAAGCCTTCTGTACTCCTTCTCCAACTTACCTGACGGTGCTGTCATATAACACTGCACCACTTCCTTACCGCTGTGGTCCATCCCCTTATTGGTCACCTTTGCGGTGAGCACAAACTTCTTCTCCTCCTGCTTCCATTTTGCGGAAACAAACACCGTCTCAAAATCCGTATAGGAAAGCCCATAACCAAAACCGTATCTCACCGGCACATCAAAGGTATCAAAATAGCGGTAGCCCACATAGATGCCTTCCGTATAAAACTCCTGCTCCACATTGCCGTTATTTCCTGAAAATGTGGCGCTGTTCGGATAATCCTCATACCGGTACGCCCAACTGTCCGTCAGCTTTCCGGAGGGCGTCACCTCCCCGCTCACCACATCCGCAAAAGCGTTTCCCCCTTCCATACCGGGCTGCACGATATAGAGTAGCGCCTCAATATTGGAAAACTGTTCCATAAAAGACAGGTCAACAAACCCACCGGTATTGACTGCTACAGCCACATGATCATAGGCTGCACAGACAGCGGAAAGCTGCTGGCTCTCCTCCTCCGTCAGTACATAATCCCCCGCACCGCTGCTCCTGTCCTTCCCCTCTCCTGCCACACGGCTCAAAATATAAAAGGCCACATCCGCATCCGACTTTTCTACAGGACCGCCCGTGGGCATCCTGAAAGGCGTCCGACTGTAAATATCAAAAAATTCCGTAGAGTCTTCCTTTCCCGCAGACCTCTCCAGTATATCATCCCGCCATGCCTCTCTTGCCCTCGCATAACGCTCT
Organism: uncultured bacterium; assembly: GCA_947647735.1. GTDB lineage: Bacteria > Bacillota > Clostridia > Lachnospirales > Lachnospiraceae > 1XD8-76. The sequence continues at coordinate 63,096 of CANSLJ010000017.1, forward strand.
TCAAAGTCCATGATCCAGCTCTCATTCGTGATCTGAAAACCGGCATTTTTCATGCCCTGATAAATGCTGACACTCTCCCGCTCATTCACATCGCCGGAGCCTGTGCCGCCCTTGACGGTTTTCGATGCCCCCACACCATAGAGAGCCACTTTCGTCCCCTTCTCCAGAGGCAGCAGATGATCCCTGTTTTCCAGCAGCACCATCCCCTCAGCCGCCGCTTTTCTTGCAAGTGCCCTGTTTCTTATCTCCCGCTCCGTAACCTCCGGAATCCTTGTCCCCGAATAATGTCTTTCCTTCATGATCCGCATTACGTTTACCCTCCTTTGCGCTATTTTACCCCAGCACTTCCTTCGCGATATCCACCGAAGCCTTCGCATCCTTCGCATAATAATCCGCACCGATCTCCATCGCATAACTCTCCGTCAGCACAGCCCCGCCCACAAAGATCCTGCAGGCATGTCCGCTCTCTCTGAGGGCGGCGATGGTCTTCTGCATGGAGGAAACCGTAGTCGTCATCAGCGCGGAAAGCCCCACCAGAGACACATCCTCCTTTATCACGGCATCCACCACCGCATCCACCGGCACATCTCTGCCCAGATCGATCACCTGATATCCATAATTTTCCAGCACCACCCGGACAATATTTTTTCCGATATCATGAATATCGCCTTCCACCGTCGCCATCACGATCTTTCCTTTGGAAAGGCTCTCTCCTCCCCTGCCTGCTATCCTCGTTTTGATCAGGTCAAAACCGGCGCAGGCGGCATTTGCCGCATTGATCAGCTGCGGCAGGAAAATCTGCTGCTTCTCATATTTTTCCCCGACAATATCCAGCGCAGGGATCAGCTTTAAGTTGATCACATCCAGTTCCGACATGGTCTCCAGATGCTTCTCTGTCAGGTTTGCAACTTCCTGTTTTAAACCCTTTATCACCGCTGTCTCAATATCCATTTCTGTCGATGCTAAAGGCGCCGCCTTCTCCTGCACCGCACCCGCGAACCGCTCGATATAAGCCGCCGAGTCCACATCCTCCCCGGATAAAGCACGATAGGAAAAGACCATATCCATGATCTCCTTCTGGTTCGGGTTGATGATCGGGAAATCCAGCCCGCAGCACATCGCCTGCGTTAAAAAGCTGGCGGTAATATGGATTCTCTCCGGCAGGCCGAAAGAAATGTTGCTGACGCCCAGCACGCAGTGCAGTCCCATCTCCTCATGGACATAGCGCACCGCTTTTAACGTCTCCGCCGCCTGTTTCTGCTGTGCGGAAATGGTCAGCGTCAGACAGTCTATCATCACATCCTCCCGTGGAATGCCATAACTTTCCGCCGCTGCCACGATCCGCTTTGCAATGGCAATCCTCGCTTCTGCGGAATCCGGAATCCCGCCCTTATCCATGGTCAGTCCTACCACCGCCGCACCGTATTTTTTCACGATAGGCAACACCTTTTCCAGCACTTCCTGTTCTCCGTTCACGGAATTGACGATCGCCCTTCCGTTGCAGGCACGCAGTCCCGCCTCTATCGCCTCCGGATCGGAGGAATCTATCTGAAGCGGCAGAGAGACAACACTCTGCACTGCTTTGACTACTCTGGTCATCATCTCCGCCTCCTCGATCCCCGGCAGCCCCACATTGATATCCAGAATATCCGCCCCGGCGTCCGCCTGTTCGATGGCACGCTCCATGATATAGTTCATATCATTCTCCCGCAGCGCCTGCTGAAACCGTTTCTTCCCCGTGGGATTGATCCGCTCGCCGATCACACGGAGCCCGCCGAACTCCGCCACTTCCCCCGCCGAGCAGACGCCCCGGCGGAGCGTTTTCTCCGCATACTCTGCCGCTTGCTTATTTAAGGGTTCTTCCTCCAGATGCTTCACCAGCGCCTTAATAAACTCCGGATTCGTCCCGCAGCATCCCCCGAAGATGGAAGCCCCCAGCTTCGGAAACTCCGTCATATATTTCCCGAACTCCTCCGCTCCCATGCTGTAATTTCCTGTAGCCGGATCAGGCAGCCCCGCATTGGGCTTTACAATGACCGGCAGATCTGTCCACTGCCGCATCTCCCTGATCAGGGGAACCAGTTCCTTTGGTCCCAATGAACAGTTCACGCCCAGCGCATCCACTCCCAGTCCCGTCAGCGTCAGCGCCATCGCCGCCACCGTCGTTCCCGTAAAGGTTCGCCCGGATGCCTCAAAACTCATAGTTGTCCAGATCGGCAGATCGCTGTTCTCCTTCGCCGCCAGCACCGCTGCCTTCACCTCATACAGATCCGTCATCGTCTCAAATATGACCAGATCCACCCCGCAGGCTTCTCCCGCCTTCACCACCTGCGCATAGATCTCATAAGCCCTCTCAAAGGAAAGCATGCCAAGAGGCTCTAACAGTTCCCCGATAGGCCCCACATCCAGCGCCACTTTCGCCTTCCCGCCTGCCGCCCGTTTTGCAATAGCGACATTGGCGGAGACCACCTCCTCCACCGTATGTCCGGTTCCCTCCAATTTATGGGCATTGGCGCCAAAGGTATTGGCGTACAAAACTTCACTGCCCGCTTCTATATAACTGCGCTGCACCCTCTCCACTACATCCGGGTGCTCTATCGCAAAAATTTCAGGCCTCTCTCCCAGCCCCAGGCCCGCCGCCTGCAGCATGGTTCCCATACCCCCATCAAGAATGATCCTGTTTTTCATCAGCATCCTCTCCTCCTTTTCCGATTGTCCGCTTTACTCAGGCATAGTATAGCATAACCGCCACTCTCCCTGCAAATCAAATTGTGAACGGAGCACTTTCCCATATAATAAAAGTGCCCCGTTTCATGGTTTCCCTCAAAACGGAGCACTTTATTATATATAAATACCCTCTTGTCTTACAAACATTATCCTTAGAACAATGCGAACAGTTTCGCTACAGAACCTTCCAGAATACCCCACAGGGAGAAGTCCTGTCCGCCGTATACCAGCATCCAGTCATTGATGGTGTGGTTGAAGAAGTATGCGCCAAAGCCAACCAGAAGAACCATCAGGATACCGTTTACGATGGAAGCGATCACGCAGCCTCTCAATCCGCCGTAAGCGTTTGCTACGATAGCCGCACAGCCCGCCTCAAAGAAACAGGTAAATGCCAGCGGAATAACAACTGTCGGGAAAATACCCATCGGCAGTGTGATCAGGATCGTCAATGTGGAAGAAACCAGTGCACACAGGAAACCGATGATCAGGGCATTGGGTGCCATATTAAACAGTACAGGGCAGTCCAGAGACGGGATCGCGCCGGGAACAACCTTGGTTGCGATACCCTGGAAAGCCGGAACGATTTCCGCGATCAGCATACGAACGCCGAGCAGCAGGATCGTAACGCCCACACCGAATGTCATACATTTTGTAAAGTAATATGTAAATGCGCCTGCAGGCTCATAACCGAATACTTCTGACGGTGCATAACCGTTTATCTTCAGGATGATCGCCATCGCCAGATAGGTGATCAGGATCACGATGGAGCCGGTGATGGATATCTCACGGAGGAAGTTAAGCCCTTTCGGGAAATTGATATCTTCCGTAGATTTATCTTTATTACCTGTCACTTTCGCAACACCTGCCGCAACCAGAGACAATGTGGTTGTCGGATGCGCGATAGAGAAACTGTCGGAACCGGTAACTTTCTTTACCAGCGGATGCATCAGGTTCGGTGCAACGATCATATATACAGCAGTAAACGCCCCTGCCAGAATAACCAGTTTTGCCCCGGAAAGCCCTGCGTCAACACCGCCCGCGATGAACACATAAGGGAACCAGTATAGCATATGCCCTGTCAGGAACACGCATTTCCACTTTTTGGAAAAACGGGCAAAGATCAGGTTGATCGCAAAACCGATGATCATAACAAGACCGATCTGCGTACCGTACTGTCCGCCGATATCAACGGATTCGGACTGAACCGCCTGAGGCATGAAAGTACAGAATGCCGTGCTGACATCACCCACCGTACCGGAGATAATGCTGACACCCTGATTGAGCACAAAATAACCTATAGCCGTCATAAAAACGCCGCGAAGCACTTCGCTGAAAGATTTCTTCTGAAGAAGAAGGCCGATCAGGGCGATAAGGGAAATAAAGATCGCACCCTGGCCGAATATCTGATTGATTATAAAGTCAAGAACAGCTTGCATAACAAATCCTCCTACATCTCATTAACACTTATTCATTGATCGTTTCAAAAAATCCAAGAACTTTTTCGGCAACTTCCTTGTCATCCATAAAATTATTGATGACGATGACCGGCACCTTGGCGCGGTCTATCATTCTCTCCGCCAGTTCCGCAGATGTGAAGATCACATCACAGTCGGCAGAACATGCTGTACCTACGTCACCACAGAAGGTACGCGCCGTGAGCTTATTGTCATTTAATATCTGATCGATCTTGATCCGAAGAAATAACGATGAACCACAGCCAAAACCGCATACTGCCTGAATTTTGATTTCTTTCATTTACATCCCCCATTTCTTTTTGAAACTATACCGGGCGCTTTTCAAAAAAGCGCTCTGATACCCTTTTGGTTCCTGTTTTAAACATGATGCAAAATACCGTACAGCTCATCCACCGTCTCTGCCGCCGCCATCTTTCCGAAGATGTCTTCCTCCCCCAGAGCAAGCGCCACTTTCTGAAGCGCCCGTATATGGGAGTCCTGATCAACGCACGCCACGCAGAGCATTACCGAGACCGGATCGTTTGCGCTTCCGAAACATACCGGCTCTTCCAGCGTGATCAGCGCCATGTCCTCATGAAGGACCGCCTCACAGGGTGCGGCATGTGCCAGTGCGAATCCCGGCATGATCACAATATAGGGCCCGTACTCTTTTACGGCTTCTATCATGGCATTGATATACCCGTCCGTAATACTGCCGGCTTCCTTTAATACTGTCCCCACCTGCCGGATCGCTTCCTGCCAGTCTCCCGCCGGCAGTTTCACTCTCATGTTTTCCTTTTTGATGATTGCTTCCATTTTTCACACCTCACAACTTGTATATTGCCAATATACCACTTGTCTTGTACAAATGCAACCAAAATTTTTTATTTTTTTCATCTTTTTTTAATATTTTTTCATTTTTCCATTGAAAACAAAAATATTCTTTGCTATAATCCATAATACAACTTGTATTATCCCTACTATATTTATGTTGACAGGAGACAGATCATGGCTTCATCCAATCCTAACGGACATACTACCAAATATGCTTATCTCGTTGAAAATCTCCAGGAACTGGTGGAAGAACTTCAGGCTTCGGCGACTGACTGTTTTCCGACGGAACGTGAATTGTGTGAGCAATATGGTGTCAGCCGGGTTACAGTGCGAAAGGCTCTGGACGAGCTCGAGAAATCTGGTTATATCTACCGTATTCAGGGAAAAGGCGCCTTTGTCTACCAGAAAAAGATCCAGCAGACATTGTTCCATCTGAGCAGCTTCTCCGAAGATATGCACGCAAGACAGATGAGCAGCGGTTCCAGGGTCCTTGCTGTGGAAACCATCTCGGCCTCCTCGAAGATTGCCGAAAAGCTTCATGTAGAAGAGGGATCCCCTGTCATCCTGTTGAAACGGCTCCGTCTGGCAAACCATGTGCCTATGGCGTTGGAGACATGCCACCTGATCTATCCGGTGGGCAATATCGTAAAAAAACATATTGTGGATAATGTGTCTCTGTATGAACTCATCAGAAAGGAATGCGGCATCAAGCTGGTTCACGCGGAACAGAGTATCGGCGTCGGCCTTCTTGAACCCTGGGAGCTCTCTCTGTTCGGGAAAGATGTCCCCTCTTACTCCCTCCAGATGACAAGGCAGACTTTTGATGAGAACGGACGGGCTGTGGAATTTGTAGAGTCCAAATATCGTGGGGATCAGTATTCTTATCACATCAGCATTAAAACAGAATAAAAATATAAGAAGCAGGAGGAATCTGCATGTATTATAAAGACTATTATCAGAAAGTGATCAGTCTTCTCGGCGAAGTATTTGAAAAGGAAAGTACATCCATTGAAGCGGCGGGAGAAATCCTGAAAAACACCCTGAAACAGGATGGTTTCCTGTATGTATTCGGCTGCGGCCATTCCCATATGCTTGCCGAAGAACTGTTTTACCGCGCAGGCGGCCTGGCAGCAGTCTATCCCATTTTTGAAACAGCAGCCATGCTTCATGAAGGCGCTGCCAAGAGCAGTCAGATCGAGCGTATGAGCGGCTATGCCCCCCATGTGATGGAGAGATACCCGCTCACGGAAAAAGACTGCCTCTTAATATCATCTACCTCCGGTATCAATCCTTTTTCCATAGAAGTAGCGGAAGAAGCCCGTGCAAGAGGCGCAAAAGTGATCGGTATTTCTTCTTTTGCCTACAGGGAGGCACCCAGCCGCGACGCAGAGGGCAGGCATCTTCCCGATGTGTGCGATCTTTGCATCGATAACCATGTACCCATGGGAGATGCCATCATTCCGGTATGCGATGACGGTACGAAGGCGGGACCTGTATCCACCATCGCCACACTGGCTATCGCCAACTCCATCATTCTGACCGCATGTGAAAAACTCCGGGAAGAAGATATTCAGCCACAGGTATTCCGCAGCGGAAACTGCGCCGGAGCGGACTCTTACAACGCAGAGATCCTGGGAAAATATATGCCCCGGATCCGCCATTTATAAATTATGATCAAAGCTGTATTTTTAGATATAGACGGTACACTGATCAGTACCAGAACACATCGTCCCGCCCCTTTGACAAACCGGGCGCTCCTTGCTGCAAAAGAAAACGGCATCCTGCTCTTTATCGCTACCGGAAGGCATATACCGGTACCGGAGGAAGGATATGTCATGGATCTGCTGCCGGATTGTTTTGACGGTTTCGTTGCTGTCACAGGACACTATTGTTACACCGCGGACGGGACTGTGCTCTTAAAGCATCCACTGCACCCGCAGGATGTCCGTGCCATAAAGGAACTGGCTGCCCGCTACGAGATTCCATACAGTTATACCTATGAAGATGAACTGTTCATCAGTCTGGTCAACGAACGGGTAAGACAGCACAATAAAAGCATCGGGCTTCCTATTCCTGCCATCCGCGAAATGGACTGCACACGGGAGGTCTATTCCATCACCTTATATGTGGACGAAAAAACAGAACATGAGATCCTGCGTCCCGCTCTGCAGCATTCCACCACGATAAGCTGGATCAACGGCATCACGGACGTCTGCGGAAAAGACGGCGGAAAAAAAGCCGGTATCCGGGCGGTGATGCAGCATTTTCAGCTTACCCCCGAGGAAGTCATGGCTGTCGGCGACAGCAACAATGACCTTTCCATGATGGAGGAGGCCGGCATCGCTGTAGCTATGGGGAACGGCACAAAAGAAATAAAGGAAGCCGCAGATTACGTTGCAGCTTCCTGTGAGGACGACGGTATATGGGATGCCTTTACACATTTTCATTTGATCAACCCAGATGATCGCGGGAAACTGTCATGATATCCTTACGAAACATCTGTTATTCATGACAGTTTCTCCCCTCCTTACGATACATACAACTCTTAAAGAGGCTGCAGCTTTCGCAGCCTCTTTTTCTCAAGGGCTTCGGCCTGTCGGAAATGCCCAGGATAGCAGTTACTGATTTTCCCGGTATCATTAAAAGAGAGGGACTTAATGAAAGTCCGATCTTCCTTCCCGTATCCAGCATCGCACAGAGCTGCTTTTGAGTCGAAAGCGGCAGATCCCCGTATCCCGGGCTGAACCGGTCCGACAGGTACAGGCCCTCCGCCTCCACTTCCCGGCGCAGATCCATCTCAAAATTATCCGCCACGTTTTCAATCGCCGTACTGGCGCAGGCATCCATGATCACCGCATCCGCCATATTGCTGACGCTTTTCCGTGCAAGCAGCCGGTCCACCCCCTGTCCCAGCGTCACTGCCATAAAAACTGCTTCCTGACAATCCTCAAGAAGTTCCCGGATATCCTCACCCTCCAAAGCCAGCGCCATAAAATTCGCATCTCTCACGCCCAGCCTTCTCCAGATCAGCCGGGGCTGTGCCGCCGCAACCACTTCCCTTTTACAGTGCTCTATCTGTTCTTTCAGTTCCGCCGGATACTCCTGCCCCCGATATCCAAGATAAAGCAAAATCTCATTTTCATTCAACTCGGTCAGCCTTGCCTGCATATTCTTCTCCTCTTTTTATCACAGCCTGTTTCCCACCCATTCTATCACACTCCCCTTTTTTCCATCAATATCCTTCATAAAAAGGCAGGCAGTTCCTGCTACGGAATCTGCCCGCCCCTTATATAAGGATAAAAGTTATAAAGTGGATAACCTTTTTAAATGAACCTGCACGGCAATATTATCACCTTTGATCTCCGGGAGCAAAATTCCCCCCGTCATAAGCGCCGTGCCTGAATAAATCTTTTCTTCACCGTCTATTTCGTACTTTGCATCCGCCTCAAGGCCGGTGAGCCGGATCCGTCTTCTCAGTGCATTGGGCTCCGCCCGGTAAACCACACCCTGAACGAGTATTTCTGCCCCGTCTTTTGCCGCAAACTCCCAGACTGATAATTGATCCTCCTCCGGATCACAGAGCCTGTAGTAGTATCCGTTGTAGATCAGATCCTGATATCGTTTATAGGTTTTCACCTGCTCCAAAACCTCTGATTTCTCTTCTTCGTTCAATGTATTTAAATCCAGTTCATAGCCAAAGCTTCCCGCCATTGCGACAACTGCCCTTGTCTGAAGCGGTGTTACCCTGCCTGTCTGATGGTTCGGCACTGCCGATACATGAGAACCCACCGTGGAGATCGGATAAAAGAAGCTTGTACCGTACTGGATCAATGTCCTCTCATAGGCGTCCGTATCATCGCTGCACCAGATCTGAGGACAGTAATACAACATGCCTGCATCAAATCTCCCGCCGCCGCCGCAACAGCCCTCAAACAGAACATTCGGGAATTCCCCGGTCAGCCTCTCCAGCAGTTCGTAAAGTCCCAGTATGTACCTGTGGGGCAGCTCCAGCTGCCGGCTTTTTGGGAGCGTAGGCGTATACCAGTCGCACATGTTCCGGTTGATATCCCACTTCACATACTCTATATGGTTCTCCCTGAGAATCCTGCTGATGACCTGATATAAATACTCGACAACTTCCCTGTTCGCCATATCAAGCGCAAGCTGATATCTGCCCCGCATGGGATTTCTGCCCGGTATACGGATCGCCCATTCAGGATGGGTTCTGTACAGTTCGCTGTCCTCCGAAACCATCTCCGGCTCCATCCAGATGCCGAACTTCATGCCCAGCCCGTTGATCCTCTCCACCAGCCTGCCAAGGCCGCCCTGCAGCTTTTCCTCGTTTACAACCCAGTCACCGAGCCCTGACACATCCGAATCCCGTTTTCCGAACCAGCCGTCATCCAGCACCATCATGTCGATGCCCAGTTTCGCCGCCTGCCCTGCTATTTCTTCAATCTTTGTATCATTAAAATCAAAATAAGTCGCTTCCCAGTTGTTGATCAGCACCGGACGTCCGGAGAGTTTATATTTTCCTCTGCACACATTGTTCCTGATCACATGGTGGAAACGGTGTGAGAGTTCTGTAAATCCGTTATCCGAACAGGACAGGATCACCTCCGGCGCGTAAAAGCTTTCGCCCTCCTCCAGATGCCAGATAAACGTATCCGGATGGATTCCCATCACAAGCCTTGCCTGTCCCAGCTGGTCTTTCTCTATCTGCGTCTGGAACCCGCCGCTGTACATCAGCGCCGCCCCTACGCAAAAACCGCTCTTTTCTGTCGCGCCTTTCTCACAAAAAAGCACCGTCGGATTCTGCTGGTGGCTGGACATACCTCTGCCGCTGCTGCTCTCCTGAATGCCGTGGATCAGCGCTGCCCGCTCTACCTGACGTTCCTTCGTGTGTCTGCCGTGAAAATGGATCCACTCCCACTCACCATATGGAAAGTCCATGCACAGGCTGTGCACCCTGTTCAGGATGATCGGGGTATTCCCCTGATTCTGTACCACAACGCTTCTGGTGATCACATCCTCTTTTTCCAGTACGCCGTATTTCAGCACCACCTTTACGTCCGTTGCCGTATCTTTCAAAACAATTTCCAGCGTTTCCGCCTCTTCGTCCCCGGCATACACCGCAGGGAGTCCGGGAATCTGATATTTCCCTCTTACAATATGATATTCCTGAAAGCGAAGGTCCAGCGCACAGCTTCCGTTCTCATGGGTGACGGATATCGCCGGGACGCGGAAATCCCCCACGCCGCTGGAAGCATATTCCAGCGGCAGTGTATCGAGGGAATAAGTTCTTTGATTTTCCGCTTCGTATATATTGCCTGAAAATCCCACATCCGGATAATCCAGAAGATAATCCATCACGCAGTCCGTTTTTGCGCCGTACCATAAGTGGTTTAATACCCCAAATTCATCGACTTTCATCTGATAAAGAGTATTTGCTGTCTCAATATGAAATACACCATATTCTACCGTAATTGCCATACCAAAACCCACCCGTTTTCATTTTTGTTTTTGTTATTATTTTAACCCTTAACCGCGCCGTTTGCAACACCATTCAGGATCTGCTTCTGACAGATGATGTAGAACAGCAGGATCGGAATGAGCGCTAAAATATAAGATGCGAATGCCAGGTTGTAGTTTGTACCAAACTGCGTCTGGAAGTTGAGCTGTGCCAGAGGCAGTGTGTTGATCCCCGTACCGGACATGATAACAAGGGGTGTCATCACGTCGTTCCATGTACCCAGCGCTGTCAGAATCGCAACTGTAGCATGCATCGGGGACATCATCGGGAAGATAACCTTCCAGAATGTGGTCCAGGTGCTTGCACCGTCAATATCCGCCGCTTCTTCCAGCGCGATCGGAATATTTTTTAAATATCCTGTGTAGAGAAGCACGTTCATCGGCATATAGAATACCACATACAGCAGGATAACGCCGAGCCTGTTTCCGAGTCCCATCTGTGCTGTCTGTTTTACCAGAGGCATCATCAGAATGGAGAAGGGTACGAACATACCGCTTACAATGTAGAGGTAGATCAGGCGGAAGCTCTTTCTCTGCGCCATGCCTCTGCCGATCACATAACCTGCGATAGAGTGGATCACGATAGCAAGTACGATGGTTGCAACAGTGATCAGTAAGCTGTTGCCAAGGGAGCGCCAGAAGTCTGTCACTTCCATTGCCTGTCTGAAGTTGTCAAAGCTCCATCTTGACGGGAACGCCAGCGCGCCTGCCACATCGTTTGTCATCTCGCTGGGCTGCTTAAAGGCGATGATGAATGCCATATATAAGGGAAAGAATACGGTTATGGTGCCAAGGATCAGTACGATCGTCAACACCCAGTTTGTTCTTTTTTCGTCCTTCATTATAACTGTTCCTCCTTCTTATTCATTACCGTCATCTGGAAAATGGACATTGCCACTATTACAAAGAAGAATATTACTGCGTTTGCACTCTGGAATCCGAACTGTCCGCCGTCCATACCGTTTCTGTAGATCAGGTAGGAGATGGATTCCGTACTCTGTGCAGGACCGCCCTTCGTCAAGGACATGATCTGGTCGAATACCATCAGGAAGTTCTTCGTGCTGAGCACCAGATTGATGGTCAAAAACGGAACTACCAGAGGCAGAGTCACTTTCCAGAATTCCTGCCATTTTGTCGCGCCGTCCAGGCTGCTTGCCTCGTAAACATCCTCCGGTACAGTCTGAAGGCCGGATATGTAAATGATCGTGTTCATTGCCACCGCCTGCCATACACCAACGATCAGAACGCCGATCCATGCGTATTTCTCGCTTGCTAAAATACTGTTCTGCAGCCAGCCGATGTTGAAGGTATTACCTACTGCCGGAAGGATATAGGTAAAGAAGAAGCTGAAGATGTAACCGATAACGAGCCCCCCCAGAATGTTCGGTACAAAGTAGATACCTCTGAGTGCACTCTTGAAACGGATATGGTTATTCAGCCCCAGCGCCATGATCAGGCTCAGCACATTAACCAGCACTGTACCGGCAAGCGCGTATTTAAACGTAAACAGGTAACTCTTTCCTACCCTTGCGTCGGAAAACAGATCGATGTAGTTTCTGAATCCCACATAGTCGTAATCACCGTATCCGCGGTAATTGGTAAAGCTGTATAAAAAACCTTTCAGCATAGGCAGCGTGTTAAAGGTAAAGAATAATAAAATTACCGGTATGACAACTGCCCAGAATGTTTTTTCCCGATTTGTCATTTTACTTTTCATTTTACAACCTCGTCCTTTCTTTTCATCTAGCCTTGCTCTTTCTGATAATCCTGTACTTTCCGTATCAGGTCTCTGTTATATCTCGCCCAGTCCGTATCGAACCGTGTCAGGAATGTATCGACAGCGCTGTCGCTCTCGTCCAGCAGGAATGTCTGGATCATAGCATCCACGCTCATCTCACTGGGATAATGGTGGTCCTGATAGTCCGTCATTCTGCCTGCTTCTATGTATGCTCTCATGCCTTCGAGCTCAGCGGGAAGTTCAAACTCGCCTTCCTTGCAGGCGATACCGCCCTGATCGTCAAGGTAAATGTTGATCGTCTCATCCTCATAGAGGAAACGCAGCACTTCATATACTGCTTCTTTGTTCTTAGTTTCTTTCATCACGCAGAACTGCAGGTCGATACCGGAGTTCAGTACGTTGTCTTCTTCCGCTTCATTCGCAGGGAATGTAAAGGAATCGATATTGATATCGGGATTCACCGATTTGATCTGGGGAATCGCATAGTTACCGATCGTATACATTGCGGATTCGCCTCTTGCAAAAGCGGTACATGCATCATTATAACCGTAAGCGTAAGGATTCGGCTCTGCATACTGCAAAAGCGCCTCTGTCTTTTCCGCTGTCTCGCGGTAATTCTCTGTAAAGGTTGTATTGCCCATATTTACCTGTGCACAGGTATCGGAAGGCGTAAGTCCTACCGCCAGCGCATTCCAGGGAGCCAGACAGGTCCAGGTATCCTTGTAGCCCAGATATAAAGGCTGAATGCCTTCCGACTCAATCTGTTCACAGAGTGCAGTAAACTCCGACCATGTTTCCGGAATCTCCCATCCGTGTTCCTCGAACATATCCTTGTTGTAAAGAACGCCCGCCGCGTTCGCCACATAGGGAAGCGCATATACGCCGTCCTGAGGAATAAACTCCAGCTCCTTATCCATATCAGCATAGGCCTGTTTGATATCTCCTGTCACATCCAGATCGGATATATCCATGAACAGTCCTGCATCCAGGAAATTGGAATAGTTGATATCGCCGCCGATTCCTACGATATCGGGATAATTCTCCCTGATAAATCTTGTTTTCAAAATCGTCATTGCTTCATTAGGCGAGTCAATCGTCAAATGGATGTCGTCATGAGTCTCGTTAAAACGCGCCTCAATCTTCTCCATTGCCGCTACCGCCTCCGGTTTGTAAGATACTAACTCCACCTCGATCTTACCATCCGATGATGTCTGTCCGCAGCCTGTCAGACCTGCCACACAGAGCATAAGCCCGAACGCTGCTGCTACTTTTTTGGCAATCTTTCTTTTTGACATATTTCCCTCTTCCTTCCTATGTTATTTTTTGGTGCTTTTTTGGATAATTTTATTTTAACATGCCATTTTGCTATCAAAAATAGCACTATTTTTCATATTTTATGCCAATATGCGATAATTCATGATATAATAGTAAAAGATGACGCATTAAGGTATATTTATAGGCAGGAGGTTTACTGTGGGCAATACTTTTTTCAATATATTTCCAAGCGAAAACTTCATCGATCTGGACATGTATCAGCACGGCTACGAGCAGTGTACGCCGGGGCATTCCTTCGGGCCGATGGCGCGGAATCATTACCTGTTTCATTATGTCCTCTCCGGTACAGGCACTCTGATGGCGAACGACTCCAAGGGCGTGACGCAGACCTTTTCCATCAAGAGCGGGCAGGGCTTTTTAATCTTTCCCGGACAGATCAATACCTATTATGCAGATCAGCGCCTTCCCTGGGAATATATGTGGATCGAGTTTGACGGGCTTCGTGTAAAGGAAACCCTTGATCTGACAGAGCTTTCTCTGGATGCGCCTGTATATCATCCCCACTCCAAAGAACTGAGAGAGATGCTGATACAGGAAATGACATATATCACCCATCATCCGAAAGAACCGCCCATGCACCTGATCGGACACCTTTATCTCTTTCTGGATTATCTGTCCCGCTCCGCCAGACGGACCACGCCGGTGCACAGCAGTAAGATGAGCGACTACTATATTAAAGAAGCGATCAATTTTATCGAGCAGAATTTTCAGAATAATATCTCCATAGAGGAGATCGCCGCCGTGTGCGGGATTAACCGGAGTTATTTCGGGAAGATCTTCCGCAATGCGGTGGGGCGTTCCCCGCAGGAGTTTCTGATGCATTACAGGATGGTGAAGGCTGCGGAGCTTTTGAAGCTCACTTCACTTTCCATCGCGGATATCGGATCGGCGGTGGGGTATGAGAACCAGCTGCATTTTTCTCGGGCATTTAAAGGGGTTTATGGAGTTTCACCCAGAGAGTGGAGGAATCAACATAAATAGGAAAGATTAAAATTATGCATAATATTTCTATCTGCTGCATATCCTAAAGATATGAAGAAGGCAAATTTTGTTTTTCAGGATGAAATCTATAATTTGACAATATCTGCAGATAAAATACTTGTTTTCAAAAGGAATGGTACTCTGTGCCTGCAGACAACACCTCAACAATTACAACAAGATAACTCCATTTTTTCCCAATTAGTAAATTCTATATACAAAATATTAATTAGCCAATGATGCTGCTCTGTTTATGCCGAACGCCGTAATAAACAGCAGCTTTCTATGCTTACGAAGATCCTCAAGATTTGTAACATCCGAATATTTGTCAAAATCCGCTTCCTCTATTTTAGTGTATGTTGTTATCTGCGTTTTAAGCCATGTATCTGTTATTTCATTCAATCTTTTTGATTTTTTTGAAATATTCTCCTTCTTCGGCAACAATGCCAGATTAACTAAACTGTCCTTAAATGTTTGATCAATCGAAATATTATCTTTGAACAATTCCTGTGGAATAATATGGTCCACATCAAAAGATACTTCTATTTGACTGATCGGTGCCGCATTCGTAATAACATAGTAATAATACAGTATTGGCCGCAGAAGTTTTACCGTTGTCGGCTGTCCATTATAGCTTCCATCACAAGCATCATTCACATATTTATTCCAAACGTCATCACTCACAGGAATAATTCTGGCTTTCCAGTTTTTAATATCATTTGACATCTTTGAATCACCAGATCCTCTCCAGGTTTTAGTAGCGTATTCAAAAACCAAACGATCAAATAAAATCCTGGCATCTCTCCGCAAAGCTTTCATTTCACCTGACTCAGAATATCTGGGTTCTCCTTTTTCTTTCCAATCAAGTAAAAGAATTGTTACAAATTCAAGAGCAATCGCTTTCCCTAACAATCTGATGATCGGCTTTCTCCAACTTGTCAAAAACTTAAAAAAACTATCCTGTAATATAATATTAAAGATAACATTAAAATCATCTATAAGTTCATCAATGTCTCTATCCCATTTGATCGTTTCATTTTTTTCAAATTCTGTCACGTCTTTAGCCGACATTCCCCCCTGATAAACAGTGCTGAGCAGCTTAAAACCAAGCGATATTTCCTCCATAGAAATTTCATTTTTATGTTTTACAACATCATAAGCATCAAACACCAAGCCATGATCCTGTATTCTTGATATCAGAGTTGCCGCCAAATCCCATCTGACAACCGATTCAGGTACTGGTATTTCCAGTTTTTCATACATTTCTTTTATTTTATTAATTACAGAATTATCATTAACAAAAACCTCACGATTCCAATAAGGCTTAGCAGACAATAACTCCTCCGCTTTCAACTGTGTCCCGCCTTTATTGATTCTTGAAAAAATATTCTGTGCATCCAGTTGTGTGGCATTCGTCAATCTAATAATACCAATTCTTGCATCTGCAAATATTTTCTCTGAACATGAAATTACATTAATACTGTTAGATATACTATCCCAATTTTTTTCCACATCTTTTTCAAATTTTTTCTGATTACTTTCATCAATATAAAATTTCTGTGTATAGTAGTCAATCAAATTCTGTTGGGTAAGTTCTCCTTCATATTCATGATCAATCACTTTTGTCAATTCCAACAAAAACCGCCTTAATAATTTAGGCGAAATTTTACCGCTATTTTTAACCGGTGCGTATTCCAATTTGGGAAAATATTTTCGAAAATCAAAAGTTTGTTCCCATCTACTTCCCGATGGTTTATTTTGATGCACCATGAGTATAAGGTCTAGCAAAGTCTTAAGCCCCTGACGCTGCTTTACGCTGTCAAAAGAATTTTCTTCTGCATCTGCATAGACTGTACTTTCTTCATCTGTCCCATATATCATTGGCTCATATTCATCCATATTATTCCTGTTATCTTCCGTCTCGTCCTTCTCTTCTGTTTCTAGATATTTTTCTACTTTATCCCAATATAAATTTGTAAGATCCTGTATATCTTCGTTTTTCTTAAAACCAATATAACTGCGTGCCCATTCGTACAATTCTACAGGATTATCCCTCATAAGCATCAATGCATTTCTTCTTTGTCTTCCATCTAACAACCAAGACACCTTCTGCTCCTGATTGATAATTACTACTCCAACAGGATAATCCTGAAAAATACTGATAGCCAGCTCGAAATTTTGTTTTTTATCCCAAGTAGATTTTCTCTGAAAACGAGGTAATTTTAACTTTGTTTCATCCAGAAATGTAATGAGAGACATAGGCTCAATGATATAACTCATACTATACTGTACCCCCCTAAATTTTTATTACTTTTTATAAACTCTATATGCTGCTTTGTCTGTCTTTTTCTATGTTCCAAATATATCATAACGTTTTTTGTACATCAAGGCAATAATAGCCTATAACAATTTTACTGTTCACATCAATAAATTCATAAAATCTTAAATATTCCATAAAAGACTTTTCATATGAGAATTGATAAGATGATACAGGTTGAAGGTATATCAATATGCGATCAGTTTCTATAGCGAGGGATTTTATGAGTATTTTTTCGTTGAAGTGTATTGCGTTGTATTTGATGGTTTTGGATCATGTGGGGATGTATTTTCAGGGGGTTCTGCCCTATGGGGTTTATCTGTTTTTGAGGATTCTGGGGCGGGGGAGTTATCCTTTGTTTTTGTTTTGTATGACGCAGGGATATCGATATACGCGGAACAGAAAGAAATATCTGCTTCGCCTTTATCTGGGGAGCCTGTTTATGACCGGATTTATTCTTTTTGTGGATGCTACCTTTCCGGTGGACGGTTTCGGGTATGGATATCATAATATCTTTGTGCCTCTGCTTCTGGTTGGAATTTTGATCAGTACGATCGAGACTTTTTTGAAAGACAGAAAAAAGGGACTCATCATGGCGGGCGGTATCTTTGCCCTGCAGATTTCGTATTATGTGCTGCCTCGATTTATTCCGGCACTCAGGTCATTCAGCGGGGATATCCATACTGGGATCATCCCGAATCTGGCGCTGAATGAATATGGAATGTTGTTTATCGTCCTTGGTATCTCCATGTATTTTTTGTGGGAGAAAAAAGAATTATTTACGATCGTCTATCTGCTTTTCTGCATTGTACAGTTCAGCGATGAAATGCTGTCAGGGGAATTTCCCGGTATGCCGATCCAGTGGTTTATGGTGCTTGCGTTACCTTTTATCCTTCGTTACAACGGAGAACGGGGCAGGAGTTTTAAATATTTCTTTTACGTTTTTTATCCTGCCCATACGTTTCTGTTGTTTTATCTAGGGAATTTTATGTGGAAATAAAATTCCCCGGCAATCAAAATTTTTCTTTCACTGCTATCATATTGCATCTATCCCACAGTTCTTCTTTATATCGGAACGCACCTTTGGTGATCTGCCTTGTAACAAAACCTGTTTTCTCATAGCATCGTTTTGCTGACAGGTTTTCGGGAAATACATTTAACTGAACAGCTTCCGCCCCTGTGATCGTAAATGCATATCGCAGCGCAAACCTCAGCATTTTTTCACCGTATCCTTTCCCTCTCTTTTCGCTGTCCACAATAACATATTTCAAAAATCCTGTATTATTGCTCACATCAATGCTATAACAGAAAAAGCCGATCAGCGTTCCATCATTCCCGGTTGTTACATAAGCACTGTCTGTCCAGTCCCTTTCGCTCTCTTTCAATGTCTGATACAGCTTTTCTTTTGTCATTGGATAAGGTATATGATTAGCACACCACATGGCATGTGCTCTTTCGTTATCAATCCATTTTTCCAGATAGGAATAGTCTTTATCCTCTATATACGGTCTTATTCTCATGATTCACAGTCCCTTTCTATCATGTTGGTCTTCCCCTCCGCCCCTCTCGGAAAACAGATCAGCAGCGTGCCCTTTTCCACAGATATGCTGCTTTTCTTCCCGATAAACTCATTGCTCACTCCCAGAGCGAAACTGTTTGTCAATACGGCATCCCTCAGTTCATATTTCAGATTCCGAAGATACACTCCTGTTGATCGTTCTGAATGGGAAAACACCGATACATAGCCGGAATCGATCCTGTCAAAAATAAGCGCCCGGTCCGTGATCATCGTGAGCACGCAGTCTTTATGATACAGGTAGCCCTGCATCTTCTTTTCCGAAAGGTAAGCCAGCATCTGCAGATTGGCGATCGTGTGGTCGATACGCCCGCCGGTTCCGCCGTAAATATGAAATTCTGTGCAGCCGGCCCGGATTCCCTCTTTTACCGCTGTAAACATATCCGTATCGTCTTTTTCCGCAGGAAGTTTCAATACGTTCCCCTCCTGTGGAACATATTCCAGCGTATCGAAATCTCCCACAATAAGATCCGGAGTGATGCCCGCATCCTCCAGATACCGCAGTCCCGCATCCGCCGCGATCACATAATCTTCTTTTTCCGATGTAAAATTTAGTCCGTAATTTTCACCGGCGCCTGCTATATAGCATCTTCTTTTTTTCATAAACTGTCTTCCTTTTATATATACTGTACTGCTATTTCTTATTGTGTTCGAGAGCCTGCACTGTCATATTTTATATTGGCTTTATCCGATTTCATCCGCCTTCCTCCCCTTCCGCCATACTGACAACAGCTCCCGGATTTTCCGCCAGAAATCCGGCAATCTCTTCCAGAAACCTCCGCCCGTACTTATGTAATTTATTTTCCCCGACACCGGAAACATCAAGCATCTCCTCCTCATTCCCGGGCAGTTTGGCACACATATCAATCAGCGTCTTATCGCTGAAAACAATATAGGGCGGCATGCCTTCCTCCTTTGCGATCATCAGGCGCAGCTGACGAAGCCTTTCAAACAGCTTATAGCCTGCGCTGGTAAGCGCATCTGTGCTTTTCGCCTTCCTCTTCTTCTGCACAGGCGCCTTCTTCTCCTCCATCTTTCTGATCCCTACATAGGCATCCTCACTTTTCAGTCCGCTAATATCCCCGATGCGAAGCACGCTGTATTCACTGTCCGTCTGATAAATGTACCCTTCCCTGATCATCTCCTCTATCAGCAGACGGATATCCGCCTCTTTTCTGTGCGCCAACATGCCATATGATCTATAGGAAACCGCGCCGATCTCTTTCAGCCTTGCCCTGTTTGCTCCCAGCAGAGTTCCCGCCACGATATTCAGTCCGTACCCGCCCCTCGTCTCCGCAAGGCAGTTGATTACCCATCTGGCATCCTCCGTCATGTCCACTTCCTCGTAATGATGATGGCAGTTACCGCAATTATTGCAGGGTGCAGACACCTTTTCCCCGAAATACTTTAAAATATAATTTCTCAGGCACTGCGTCGTTTTGCAGTATTCCTCCATAACGTGAAGCCGGTACAGGTCTCTCTGTTTCAAAAATTCTATATCTTCACTGTCCGTTCCCTCAAATTCTTTTTTCTCCAGAAGAAACTTCCCTATCATGATATCCTGTGCGGAAAACAGCAGGATACATCTTGCATTTTCCCCGTCTCTCCCGGCGCGCCCCGCCTCCTGATAATAGTTTTCCATACTCTGAGGCATATTATAATGGATCACAAATCTCGCATTGGATTTATCGATCCCCATACCGAACGCATTCGTCGCCACAATGACCGGCGTCCTGTCATAGATAAAATCGTCCTGGCTTTTCTTCCGCATCTCACTGCTCATCCCTGCATGATAGCGCGCCACGGGAATCCCCTGCTTAAACAGCGTTTCATACAGGGCATCCACATTTTTTCTTGTGGCGCAGTAGATGATCCCGCTCTCGTCCGGATGCTTTTCTATATGGTCCAGCACAAAGGCATCTTTGCGCTTTCCCGAAATATGCTCCACACTGTAATACAGATTTTCCCTGTCAAATCCCGTCACCACAACCTCAGGATCTTTCAGTTTCAGGATGCACTCTATATCCTCCTTCACCTCCCCCGTCGCTGTCGCCGTAAATGCGCTCACAACCGGCCTGATCGCAAGACGATCGATAAACTCCACGATCTTTAGATAGCTTGGGCGAAAGTCCTGTCCCCACTGGGAAATACAATGCGCTTCATCCACAGTTACCATGGAAATGTCCACCTGAGACGCAAACTGCATAAAGCCGGCGCTCTCCAGACGCTCCGGCGCCACATAGATGATCTTATAAGCCCCTTTTGCCGCCAGGGCAAGGGCTTTCACTATTTGTATTTCTGTCAGGGATGAATTGATAAATGCCGCATGAACGCCGGCTTCATTTAAAGACTTTACCTGATCCTGCATCAGAGATATCAGAGGTGAGATAACAAGAGTGATACCCGGCAGCATCAGCGCCGGCACCTGATAGCACAGGGATTTTCCCGCCCCGGTGGGCATGATGGCGATGGCATCCCTTCCCGACAGGATCGCGTCGATGATCTCCTCCTGTCCCTTTCGGAAAGTGTCATAGCCGAAATATGTCTTTAGTAATTCTGCTTTGTTCATCAGTATTCTTTTGTCACCTCTTCCTCCGCAATATCATATCTTTCCAGAAACTCCCCCATATCTTTGCTGTTCCTGATCAGCATGATCTCCGAGAATTTTCCGGTATGAATATCTTTAAAACCCGCCACCTGCTCGCCATTGCAGATGCTTGCGCGGATGACAGGTTTCTGATTTTCCCTGTCATAAGCTGCTTTTGTTATTTTTCTTTTAAACATCTGAAACTTCCTCTAAACGTGCCGCATAATATTTTCCACTTGAAACTTATTATACTTAATTATCCGATCGGACATGGCCGCCTGTACTCACGATCATCCCCTACACCCCTTCTCCATCAAACGCCGGAATAAAGCTCTCCACCGCAGTCTCGCCCTCCTGCGTAAAACCGCACTCCACGCCCAACGAAATCGCATAGTCCACCACTTCTTCATACTCCGCTTTTGTCACCTTCCGGTTCAATTCCGGATAATCTTTCAGCGCAGACATCGGTGTAAACTGGTTCATAATGCTAATATAGATCCTATCGCCATAGGTTTCATACAGATACCGGATCACTTCTTTTGAGTCTTCCACGCAGCCGGGCAGCACCAGATGCCGCACGATCGTCCCACGCTTCATCAGCCCGTCCTCATCCCCGTTTTCAAATACCGCAGTTCCCGTCTGGCGCACCATCTCCGCGATCGCCGCCTTCACCACATCACTGTAATCTGCGGCATGGGAATACCGCCGTCCCAACGCACTGTCCATATATTTAAAATCCGGCAGATAGATATCCACCAGCCCCTCCATCCGCCTGAGCGTATCCACGTACTCATAGCTGCCGGTGTTATAGACCACCGGCAGGATCAGCCCCCGTCTTTTTGCACCCTTAAGCGCCTCCGCGATCTGCGGCACAAAATGCCCCGGCGTTACAAGGTTGATATTGACTGCGCCCTTTTCCTGTAACTCTATAAATATTCCGGAAAGCCGCTCTGTTGTAACCTCTTTTCCCGCTTTTCCTTTTGAAATGCTTTCATTCTGACAAAACACACAATGCAGAGAGCAGCCGGAAAAGAATACTGTACCGGAACCCGCCGTCCCGGAAATACAGGGCTCTTCCCAGTAATGCAGCGCCGCTCTTGCCGCTTTTACCTTATCTGTCTGTCCGCAGACTCCGACCTCTCCCGCTTCTCTTTTTACGTTACAGTTTCTCGGGCAGAGCATACATCCCTTTTCTTTTATCATCTCTCCGTTTCTACTCATTTATCTCTTTTATCTCTGTTTTGCGATATCCCCTATCCGGATAACCTGTTTTTCCTTCCTGTATTATACATCGGCAAATGCGGTAAGCTCTCTTACTGATCTGCCGCCTCACCTGCCATTTACACCCACAAATACAACGATCCATATCCTTTATATTAACCCATACAGGTTTATAATGCCAGTTCTTTTCGCTTCATTCCGTCTGCATAGTCGAAATTTTTCCTAACAATTCATATGTAATTTAGCCCGTCGCCCGCAAAATATTCGTTCATGCTCCCCTCCTTTATATTGCATCCCCGCGGCCTACCCATTTAAAATCTTTCAAATATCCTCCTTGCCCTGACAGCGATCAGCACCGAAACAACTCCCGCAAGCAAAACCACCACAAACTCAAAACCTCCGCAGGCTTCAAATAAAACACCGTACAGCGCATTCCCCAGCGGCTGCGCGCACATGGAGATCGTAAGGACTACTGCGATCACTTTTCCGATCAGATTCTGCGGCGTCTCTATCTGGATAAAGGACAGCATCTGTACCGTAAAGATCGTTGAAAATATCATAATGACAAAACAACATGCCGTCAGCACAATATAGTTCACCATCCCCGAAGAGAACAGCGCCAGTGTTATCCCCGCCGGAAATACGCAGACAGCGCAGACAATGATCAGATTCCCCGCCTTTTGTACCGAAAGCTTTTTAGCAAACACGCCTGCACTGATACCGCCTATCAGACCTCCGGCCGCCAGTGCCCCTTCCGCGAAACCATACAGCCTGTTTGCCAGAGCCGCATTCAGGTCCAGTACCTCCGTCACCATATAGGGCAGCCCCACTGTCAGCATGGAGGACATGAAAAGGTTCAGTCCGCAGACCATAAACAGTACCTTTCCGATAACAGGCTTCTCTTTTCTGATAAAATGTATGCTCTCCTTAAAATCTCCCTTTACCGTCTCCCATATACTGCCGCCGGCACTCTGCCTGTCAAACGGTATATTAATAAATATCTCCATCACCGCCGAAAAAATAAAGCACAGAATGCAAACCCACAAGATTGGCTCCAGCCCGTACATACTGTATAAGATCCCGCCAAGTACAGGCCCCAGCAGAGAGGCAAAAGAATTGATCGTATTGATAACAGAATTTGCCTCCATGGAACGCTCCGGCGCCACAAGCACAGGTATGCTCGCCTGCACGGAAGGCTGGTACGCGCCTGCAATCCCGTACAAGATCATCAATGTGGCGGTCATCAGAAAAATAAGATTCATCCCGCCCATCAGCAGAGAAAACACTGCAATGACTGCCGCCGTGAAAAAATCCAGTATGACCATGATATTCCTCTTGTTCACCCGATCCGCCACAATGCCTCCCACCGGTGAGAGCAGGATCATCGGAATAAGGGCGCAGGCCGTGACGGTTCCATACAATGCAGATGAACCGGTCTGATTGAGCAGATAAAGAGGCAGCGCAAACCTGACCGTGGCATTTCCGAACAGGGAAATGATCTGCCCGATAACGACCAGTGTAAAATCCTTTGTAAATAATTTCTGTTTCATTTTTTGAGTCTCCATTTCTTTCTTCATTTTTATCATCAGGCAGGACAAGATATATTACTTTCCCTATCTTTTCTGATTCTTTTTACTTAATTTTTATACATACCAACCAGCGGTATGTATTTGGGTTAAAATAAATCTGCCCTCTTCCGGGGCAGATTTACATCAACTGCCTGCTATCTGTTCTTCTGGTAAATAACCGCCAGATCCCGCATCCTGTCTCTTATCTCATCATCCACAATATCAAGGCCGAAGCCCTGCGTCATCTGCCGGAACACCATGACCTTCCGGTAAGTCTCCTCCGGTGTGCTGTCAAAGATCATCGGGTTCAGCCATACATTCGCCAGCAGAATGATAAGCTCCGCCAATTCCGCCGGATAATCCGTCCGGATGGAGCCGTCCCTGATGCCCTCCTCAATGATCGGCACAATATAATTCGGCGTCACCACATCCACCGTGTCACGCATCGTGCTGAAGATCATCCACGGATTCGCGCTGATATTCGGTGCCGCTGTAAAGATTTCATCCATCACCGGCCGGCTTATGGATTCCCTGAACAAGATCCTCAGCTTTTCTACTCCCGTGAGATCCGTGCGGTCACGGATCACTTCCAGCAGCTTATTGGACTCTTCCGTCATTCTGTCCGTCACAGCGACCAGGATATCCTCTTTTGATTTGAAATGATGATAGATCGCACCCTTGCTGAGGCCCCCAAGACCATTGATGATATCCTGAATGGAAGTATGTTCATACCCCTTTTCCATAAACAGGCGTGTTGCCACATCCAATATCAGGTTAACCGTTTCCTCCGGGTGTTTGTTTCTTGCCATGGCTCTTTCTCCTCTTACATACCGTCGGTATGTCCACATTATCATACTGTCAGTATGTATGTCAAGTACATAAATTATTTCTTTCACTCAAAGCTGTTTTCCAGTTTACATAATTCATTCTATTGTTTCTTCTCTTTTTGTCAGAAGAAACACAACTGACACGATCATTGTCGCCAGCTCCGACAACGGAATCGCCAGCCACACTCCCATCTCCTGTAAGAATCGTGGCAATACAAGCAGAAAACATATGATGAACACAAATGTCCGAAGAGAAGAAATAACTGCTGATACTTTTCCATCGGATAATGCCGTAAAAAATGCAGAAGTAAAAATATTGATCCCACAAAACAGAAAGCCAAACGGAAATATTAAAAATCCCTTACGCGCAATATCATAAACCGGTGTATCTCTGCTTGAAAAGATACTTACCAAAGGTGTTCCCAGTATCATGGACAGCAAAAACACGCTGGCAGATACTATAAAAACAAAAGATATACATATCCTGAATATTTTTTTCAACCGAGCTCTATCTCCCAGCCCATAGTTGTAACTGATAACCGGTGCCACTCCCATAGAAAATCCTATGTGCAATGTGGTTAACATAAATTGTGTATATATCATGATCGTAACTGCGGCAACCCCGTTTTCACCTGATATTCTCATCATTATTGTATTAAAGAAAAATGTAGTAACTGCTGTCGCCATCTGGCTTACCATTTCGGAGAATCCATTGAAGCAGCTTTCCCACAAAACAGATAAATCTATTTTAGGTTTACATAACCTCAATCCCCTCGAATTCCCGGCAAAAAAATAAAGCCCTGCCAGTGCCGGTATGAGATATCCGATTCCGGTTCCCAATGCCGAACCCCTGATTCCCATCTGTAGGGGAACCATAAAAAAATAATCCAGCAGAATATTTGCTATCCCCCCGCTGACCGACAATATCATTCCAAAACCCGGGCGCCCTGCTGTGACGATCAGATTTTGAAAAAGAACCTGGAGAACACTTGCCGGAGTAAAAAGCAGTATCACAAACAAATACTCCTTGCAATAAGGGAATAAAAGACTGCTTGCGCCAAGTCCCTCAATGATCCTGTCAATGAAAAGTACCCCTGTAACAGAAATCAACATCCCTGCCGCCATCCCCACACAGATAATAAATGTAAAATCCCGGGACGCACATTTTTCCTCTCCTGCCCCCATTTTTCGTGCGATAACCGCACTTCCGCCTGTGGCAAGCATCGTGCCCAGTCCTACGATAAGATTGATCACAGGGCAGACGATATTCATGGCAGATAAAGCATCTGTTCCCACGATCCGTGATACAAAAACTGTGTCCACGACCGTATAAAGCCCCATAAATATCATCATCACAATGGTTGGCAACGCAAACTGCAGCAATGATCTCATATTGAAATCTTTCGCCAGCGGATTTTCTATATTTTTTATATCCTCTATACTTTTTTCTTTATTCCTGGTCATCTAATCCATCGCCTCCAGATTTTCTTTCCGTAAAACAAACCGCTGTGTAGGATAATCAAATTCCATAAGCAATTCCGCTTCCGCAAAACCGAGCCTTTTCAACATATCCCGATAACCTGTATCCGCTTTATCACCCTCCCGGAAGGTTGTTATTGTTACTTTTATCTCTCTGTCCGCCGCCTTTTCTGCCCCCATGATCTCATTTGCAAATTTTTTTATAAGCGCTTCTGTAATTCCCTGCTGCCGGTATTGCGGATGTACTCCCAGAAAATCAATACTCCCTGTTTCCTGTTGAAAAAGCATAATACCGATCGCCGTCTCCCCATCCTTCAATATCAGCGCTTGTTTCTTT
>CANSLJ010000018.1 GCA_947647735.1 uncultured bacterium
CTTACCGTTTGGCGATAGCCCTTTGACTTACTTTAGGTATTATACAGGATTGTCTTAAAGAATGCAAGTACTTTTTTAAATTTTTTTCATCAAATTGGCACTGAATCAAAAGCACAATTGAACCCCGCCGAAAAAGCAGGGCGGAAACCTGTTTTCCGCCCTGTCATAAGTATCTTTTTTATACTTCAAACATCAACTCGCCATAACTCGGAAGCGGCCAGATCTCCTTGTCTACGATCATCTCCAGTTCATCCGCCGGGGTTCTCAACTCCTGCATCACTTCTCTGACCACATCTTTATAGAAGAAAGCCTGCTGTTTTGCGTCTTCCATAGCGCCCGCTTCTGCTTCCGCCTTCTTCAGCTTTTTGAGCGCCGTCTGCATCGCGGAAAGCTTCTCGCATACCGTTTTTAACAGTTCCGTCTGCGCGGAAGCATCTGCCCCCGCCGCCTTCACAGCATTCACAGTATCCGCAAGATCCCTGCTGTACTTCGTCACCGCCGGAATGATCTTCTTGCCCGCCATGTCGATCATGGTAAGGGCTTCGATGTTGATCGTCTTTGCATAGGTCTCGTAAATGATCTCCTCACGGGATTCCAGTTCCACTTTTGTAAAAATGCCGAACTTCTCAAACAATGCTACCGCTTTATCCGTGGTCAGCGTAGATGCCGCCTCGATCATGGATTTGATATTCGGCAGGCCGCGCTTTGCCGCTTCTTCCACCCATTCCTCCGCATAGCCGTTGCCGTTGAATACGATCCTCTGATGCTCTGTCATATACTCTTTGATCAGGTTATGTACCGCCATATCAAAATCTTCTGCTTTTTCCAGCCTGTCAGCCGCTTCACAGAACGCCTCCGCAACGATCGCGTTCAACGTGGTATTAGGGCTTGCGATGGAGTCCGCAGAACCAACCATACGGAACTCAAATTTATTTCCGGTGAAAGCAAAGGGTGATGTCCTGTTTCTGTCGGTGGCATCCTTTTCAAAATCGGGCAGTGTGGATACGCCTGTCTCCAGCTTGCCGCCCTCCTTCAGCTTTGCCGCGTCACCGGTTTCGATGAGCTGTTTTACCACATCCTCGAGCTGCTCCCCGAGGAAAATGGAGATAATGGCAGGGGGCGCTTCGTTTGCGCCGAGCCTGTGATCGTTTCCCACATCCGACGCACTCTGCCTGAGCAGATCTGCATGGATATCAACCGCCTTCATAATGCAGGCGAGCACCAGAAGGAACCTGATGTTCTTGTTCGGCGTATCGCCCGGATCCAGCAGATTCGCACCGGTATCCGTCGTGATGGACCAGTTGTTGTGCTTACCGGAACCGTTTACCCCCGCATAGGGTTTCTCATGCAGAAGGCAGCGCAGATCGTGATGATAAGCGATCCGCTTCATGGTCTCCATCACAAGCTGGTTGTGATCCACCGCAATATTCGCCGTCGCATAAACCGGGGCCAGCTCATGCTGTGCCGGAGCAACCTCGTTATGCTGTGTCTTCGCCGTCACGCCCAGCTTCCAGAGTTCCTCATTTAAATCCTTCATATAAGCGCCCACGCGCTCCTTGATCACGCCAAAGTAGTGATCCTCCATCTCCTGTCCCTTGGGCGCCGGTGCGCCAAAGAGCGTGCGCCCCGCAAACATCAGATCCTCCCTTTTCAGGTACAAATCCTTATCCACCAGAAAATATTCTTGTTCCGGACCGACGGAAGCTGTCACCTTGGTAGCCGTCGTATCGCCAAACAGCCTCACAATACGCAGCGCCTGATCGCTCAGCGCCTCCATGGAACGCAGCAGCGGTGTCTTTTTGTCAAGCGCATCCCCCGTATAGGAACAGAACGCTGTGGGAATACAAAGGATCGTTCCGCAGGCGGATTCCTTTAAAAACGCCGGGGAAGTGATATCCCATGCCGTATAGCCCCTCGCCTCGAAAGTTGCCCGAAGCCCGCCGGAGGGAAAGGAGGAGGCATCCGGCTCACCTTTGATCAGCTCCTTGCCCGAAAACTCCGTGATCATCTTGCCGTCCTCATCCGGATGTGCCACAAAAGCATCATGTTTTTCCGCCGTGATGCCGGTAAGCGGCTGGAACCAATGTGTATAATGAGTAGCGCCGTGCTCCACTGCCCAGTCTTTCATTTCCTTTGCCAGTACGTTCGCTGTCTCCATAGACAGTTCGCCGCCCTTATCCATGACCCGCTTTACTTCCTTAAAAACATTTTTCGGCAAGCGGCTCCGCATCTTTGCCAGATCAAATACGTTTTGGCCAAACAGCTCTTCTACATTCATCAGCTCACTCATCTTTCACTTTCCTCCTCTTATAACAGAAAAATGTTCCAAAAGTCTAAACTTTGGAACATCTTCGTTCTTGTATTCCTGTATACAATTTCTTTTTACCCCTTTACAATACTCCTCTTTTTTTTACTTTGCAAGGGGAAAAATAAATTTTGTGATTTCGTTCAAAATCCACAAAAAAACCTTCTGTCAACTGTGCAACTTATACAGTCTCCATCCGTAGCAAATCATACCTCTCCGGCACTTCACTCAGCCTGACCGAAAACCGTTGCTTTGCATGAGGACAGCTCTCCATCGGATTGCCCTCCTCATCCTCCATCGCTTCCACGGTCACCGGAATATTTCTTCCGTCCGGCTTCATGATCTCAATGGAATCTCCCACATAAAATTTATTTTTCTGTTCCAGATAGGCATAGCCCCGCTCATCTGTCCTCTCTATCATACCGAGATAAACCGCCTCGCTCTGGTAGGTGGAGGAATCGTAGATCTGAGATTCCCGTCCAGGTTTACCAAAATAAAAACCTGTCGTAAACTGACGGTAAGTACATTTTCCGATCTCCTGTTTATACCAGTCCATATGGGCCCGATAGGTTTCTTCCGACTTCAGGTAATCATCTATGGCCCTCCGGTAAGTCCTTGCCACCGTCGCCACATAGAGCGCCGCTTTCATGCGCCCCTCAATCTTCATGGAATCAATTCCCGCATCCAGAAGTTCCGGAATATGCTCTATCATACACAGATCCCCGGAATTAAACAGGAATGTGCCCCGTTCGTTTTCAAACACGGGAAGATATTCCCCCGGCCTGCTCTCCTCCACCACAGCGTACTTCCAACGGCAGGGATGGGTACATGCTCCTCTGTTTGCATCCCGCCCTGTCATATAGTTGCTGAGCAGGCATCTGCCGGAATAGGAAATGCACATGGCTCCGTGAATGAATGCTTCTATCTCCATATCCTCCGGGATCTGCTTTCGGATCTCTTTTATCTCGGAGAGAGAAAGTTCCCGGGCACAGACTACGCGCTTTGCGCCCAGTTTATGCCAGAAAAGATAAGTCCTGTAGTTTGTATTATTCGCCTGTGTGGAAATATGGATCTCCATCTCAGGACAGACTTCCCTTGCAATGGAAAACAGCCCCGGGTCCGAAATGATCAGGGCATCCGGCCTCTCCTGCATGGCATCAAGTTCTTTAAAATAGTTCTCAGCCGCCTCCAGATCTCCATGATGGGCAAAAATATTGGCGGTCACATATACCTTCACGCCCCGCTCATGGGCAAAACCTATCCCCTCTTCCATCTCCTGCAGAGAAAAATTTTTTGCTTTAGCCCGCAGGCTGAAAGCCTCTCCGCCTATGTAGACTGCATCGGCCCCGAAAATAACAGCCGTTTTTAATACTTCCAGACTCCCTGCCGGAATCAAAAGTTCTGTTTTACGCATGGTCTACGCCTCCCCGCTCTTTACTCACCGCCACACCGTCCCCCACCGGAAGGATCACCGTCTCCAGCCTCTGATCATGGGTGATCTGATAGAGATACTCCCGCATACGTGCATGAATGGTCCGGTCACGCCTTGTCACCGCATAGCGGGATTCCAGAATATCCCCCTCCTGCAGCACATTGTCGGAAACTAAAAGCCCTTCCGGCGAAAGAAGCCGCATCACCTCCGGCAAAAAGGAAAGATACTGCCCCTTGGCAGCATCCATAAAGATCATATCATAAGGGCCCTCCAGCTCTTTTAAGATATCCGCCGCATCTCCCGCCAGCAGAGTGATCTGTTCCTCTTTTCCCGCCCTTTCAAAATTTTCCCTGGCTTTCAGGATTCTCTTTTCATAGTTTTCTATTGTGGTGATATGGCACTCTTTCAGCCCGTATTCACTCAT
Organism: uncultured bacterium; assembly: GCA_947647735.1. GTDB lineage: Bacteria > Bacillota > Clostridia > Lachnospirales > Lachnospiraceae > 1XD8-76. The sequence goes on from CANSLJ010000018.1 coordinate 4,162, forward strand.
CAATAACGCAGAAAAGCCGACCGCACATCCAATCTCCAGGATCCGGCGGGGCTTCTGCATCTGAAGTAAAAACCGCAGAAGCCTCTGTGTTTCCGGCCTGATAATGGGTACGCCCGCTTCCCTTGCCTCTTTCTCTATTTCATTCAGGAAAGGTCTATTGCCCTGATCCAGAGAGCGGATAAAGGCAGTGATTCTTTCTTCCGTCACTCTTCTTCTTCCTCATCAACATAGGAACTCGACATGATCTCGATCATCTCATCCGCTGTCATCGCTGTGCTCAGCTCATAGCTTCCCGGCATCAGTTCATCTTTGTGAGCGGATACCAGATACTGTATATAAAACAGATTTTTATCCCTGACAAGGCCGTAATCCTCCAGCGCCTCCGCCACCTGCCGCGGCGTTGTCTCCTCCGTTAATTCCACCGTATAAGCGATACCCGGCTCAGCGCTCACAGGTTCCTCCGTAAAAACACGATATCCGAAATCATAGGCCGTTGTCGCTATTCCGATCACATATTTAATGATCAGGACAAGCACTATTATTTTTACTGCCGCCGTTGCGACGGATACAATAAACTGTTTCATACATTTCACCTCCGCATACCGTAAATCTGTCTGCGGTACTGCATTCATGATCTTTCTGACGCCTTACATTTTTTCCTGTCAGAATCCCGCCGGAACGGAAAATTCCAGTTCGGAAAGCATTTTATTATCAATATCCTGTTTCAATCGTACAAAGTCGCGTTCCGCACAAAGGTATTTATCCACCAGAGGCTCAGAACGGAAGGCCGCCGTTTCCAGCTCAAACTGCTCCAGCTTCTGCAGCAGTTCCTCCCCCTCATTATTCTGCTGTATCAGAAAATTGTTTCTCCGGTATTCATCAATCCGCTCCTGCAGGCCCGGTTCCTTACTGACCGCCTCGCTGGCTGATTCATAATTACGGTATATATCGGAATTTTTAATACTGCTGATCAATTCTTCCAGGCTGCTTCTGATTCTCATGTCTTTTTTTAGCATGTAATAAACTCCTTCTTAAACTTCCATAATGATCGGCAGGATCATCGGCCTGCGTTTCGTCCGCTTCCAGATAAAATCTGCCAGTTCATCCCGGATGCTGCTCTTTAATTTGCCCCAGTCCGTAATATTTTTATCCAGACATCTTTCCACCGTAAGCTGAACCGCCGCCCTTGCTTCATCCAGCAGTTCATCAGCCTCACGCACATAGACAAATCCTCTGGAGACGATATCCGGCCCGGATACGAGCTGTCCCGATGCCTGATCCAGCGCCAGCACCACAACGATGATCCCGTTTTCCGCCAGATGCTGCCTATCCCGGAGCACTACATTGCCTACGTCTCCCACGCCCAGGCCATCCACCATGATATCGCCCACAGGTACTTTTCCTGTTACCCCGGCGCCTTCCATATCAAGTTCCAGCACATCGCCGGAAGATAAAATATAAATCCTCTCCTTGGGGATCCCCAGCGCCTGCGCCAGTTTTGCATTGGCTTTCAGATGCTTGTATTCCCCATGTACCGGAATCGCAAATTTCGGCTGCACCAGATTGTAGATCAGTTTGATCTCCTCCTGGCAGGCATGCCCGGAAACATGAGGCGCATCCTGAAAGATCACATCCGCCCCCTTCATGAGCAGGTCATTGATCACCTTTGTCACCGCTTTTTCATTCCCCGGGATCGGATGAGAGGAAAAGATCACCGTATCGTTAGGACCGATAGATATCTTTTTATGGTTATTGCCCGCCATACGGCTCAGCGCCGCCATGCTCTCCCCCTGACTGCCGGTGGCAATGATCACCGTCTTATCCTCAGGATAGTCTTTCAACTGCTCTATATCGATCAATGTATTTTCCGGTATCTGCAGACAGTCCAGTTTTGTTGCGGTCTCTATGATGTTGACCATGCTGCGGCCTTCCACCACAACCTTCCGGCCCACTTTACAGGCGGAATTGATGATCTGCTGTACTCTATCCACATTGGACGCAAAAGTTGCTATGATAAGCCTTGTATTTTTGTGCTCCTCAAATATCTGGTCCAGTGTAGGCCCCAGTGTCTTCTCCGACGGCGTAAAGCCCGGACGCTCCGCATTGGTGGAATCGCACATCAGCGCAAGAACTCCTTTTTTCCCAAGTTCCGCAAATCGCTGCAGATCGATGGCATCCCCGAATACCGGCGTATAATCCACCTTAAAGTCTCCGGTGTGCACCACAATACCCGCCGGCGAATAGATCGCCAGCGCCGCCGCATCCACAATGCTGTGATTGGTTTTGATAAATTCGATCCGGAAGTCGTCCAGCGTGATCATCTGTCCGAACTTCACCACCCGCTGCCTCACGCGGCCACTCAGCCCATGTTCCTCCAGCTTCCTGTCAATGATCCCCATCGTCAGCCTTGTGGCGTATATGGGCGCCGGAAGTTCCTTTAACACATAGGGCAATGCGCCAATATGGTCCTCATGCCCGTGCGTGATCACAAATCCTTTTACCTTGTCCGCATTTTCCTTTAGATAGGTAATATCGGGTATCACAAGGTCGATACCCAGCATGTCGTCATCCGGAAATGACAACCCGCAGTCTACTACGATAATACTGTCCTCATATTCAAAGGCAGTAATATTCATACCAATTTCATCCAGTCCCCCCAACGGGATGATCTTAAGCCTGGATGCCGTTTTCAGTTTTTCTTTCTTCAATCAAATTCCCTCCGTATTACATACCCGAAGAGAAGACTACTCATCATCTGACACAAATGTCACATCATCCATCAACGTCTCAAAAACGGCTGCCACCGCACTGAGCTCCTTCTCCTCAGACACGATCTCGTACAGTCCGTCTTTTTCCTCCGGCTTTGACAAATCTTTCAAAATCAGGGCGTCTCCATCCCCGTCTTCCATATCAGTTACTAAAATATAATTTGTTCCGCCGATCTTCGTCTGCTCCAGAACAAAAAACTCCACTTTTTCCTTTTCGTTTACCGTAAATGTGATCTTCTCCATAGCTGTTTCCTCTTATATCGGACATTTTCCATGACCGGAACCGGTCAGCCTTCCTCCTCTGCTGCGCTCATCGCCCTGCGGTCCAGATACCCCTGTAAAATAAGAACAGCGGCAATCTTGTCCACATACTCTTTCCTGTGTTCCCTGCGCACGTTCGCCTCGATCAATGTCTTTTCCGCCGCCACGGTAGTCAGCCGCTCATCCCACAGCACCACTGGCAGGCCGGTACGCCGCTCCAGCATCTCCTTAAACTCTGCGGAAAGCTGTGAGCGCTCTCCCTCGTCCGCATTCATATGCTTCGGATTGCCCAGCACAATTTCAGACACCTCATACTCTTCGATCAGTGCCTCGATCTGCGCCAGCGTCTGGCGAAGCTTGTTTTCTCCTTTTCGATGGATCGTGGTAATCCCCTGCGCTGTAATAAGAAGCGGATCACTTATTGCAACACCTACTGTTTTGGAACCGAAGTCCAAACCCATTATCCGCATAAACCGCCCCCGCTATTTCCACCTGTTGCTTCTGATATACTGCTCTAACAGTTCCTCAACCAGCTCATCCCTTTCCACCTTCATAATAAGGCTTCTCGCCCCCTGGTGGTTCGTAATGTATGTGGGGTCCCCTGACATAATATAGCCCACGATCTGATTCACCGGATTATAACCTTTTTCCGTCAAAGCGTGATACACCGTATCCAGAATGATCCTTGTCCCGTTCTCCGTGTCAGCTTCTACCTGAAAAAACCTTGTATTTCCAAAATCTTCCATATTCTGTACCCTTTATCCTGCCTTCGATTTCTCCGTATGCCATTCCTACACATTTTACCCTAAAAAATCAGTAAAAGCAACTATTCCAGCCACAATAAATCATCTTCTGCAAATCCGGCCAGCCTCCCGACGCCCGTTTTTCCGGAAAGATTTTCGTCTGTCTTCCTCGCTGCCCTGACATATTCACCGGTATAACCGACCTGACAGAGAACGCCGTCTATCTCTTTGCTCTCCTCAAAAAGCACCTCGGCATTCCTGCCTATGTAATCCCTGCGAAACTCTCTCGACTGCTTTTTTTCCAGTTCCAGCAATATCCCGCTCCGTTTCTTTTTTACCGCTTCTGTTATCTGATCTTTCAGCTTTGCAGCCACCGTACCCTCCCGTCTGGAATAGGGAAAAACATGCATCTCATAAAAATCTGCCCTCTCCAGAAACCGCCTTGTCTCTTCAAATTCCTGATCGGTCTCCCCCGGAAATCCGACGATCACATCCGTTGTAATGGCTGGATGGTCAAATACCCTTCGGAGCAGTTCTACTTTTTCCAAGTATTCCCCTGTGGTATAGTGTCTATTCATCCGGATAAGCGTTTCATCGCACCCGCTCTGCAGCGAAAGATGAAAATGATGGCACAGTTTTCTGATCCCTCTCAGGCCTTCCACAAATTCCGACGTGATGATCCGCGGCTCCAGCGAACCAAGCCGTATTCGTGCAAGCGGCTCCATCTTATCCAGTTCCTTCAGCAGATCCAGCAAATGCTTATGGGGAAACGGCTCCCCCCGTTCCGGATTTTTCTTATGATCAAGATCAAGCCCGTAGGAACTGATATGGATGCCCGTCAGCACGATCTCCCGAAAACCGCCGTCCACAAGCCCCTGTACCTCCTGCAGGATATCCGCCTTCTGCCTGCTCCTGACTCTGCCCCTTGCATAAGGTATGATGCAGTAAGAACAGAATTGGTTGCATCCGTCCTGAATTTTAATATAAGCCCTGGTGTGGCTGGAAATGCTGCTAAGCCGCATTTCCTCGTATTCGGTTTCTCTGTTGATATCGATAACCGTTTTTCCTCCCAGCGTTTTATCTATTATGCCTGACGGTTTACCCGCCTTACCTGATGCTGCTTTACCCGCCTCGTCTGCAGATGCCGTACCTGACTTATCCTCTGGCGCCTTATCCGCTTCCCACCGGCTCCTTCTCTCCAGATACTCCTCCAGGATCTCCACAACATCTTTCTTGCGGTTATTCCCGATCGCCAGATCCACGGAGGCGTCCTCCAGTACCCGCTCTTTGCCCGTCTGAACATAACAGCCCACCGCCGCAACTATCGCCTCGGGATTCCTTTTCTTTGCCTGATGGAGCATCTGTCTGCTCTTTCTGTCGGCGATATTTGTCACAGAACAGGTATTGATAATGTAAATATCAGCTTTTTCATCAAATGGCACAACGGAGAATCCTTTTTCCCGAAGCTTTTGCCCAATAACGTCCAGTTCATAGGAATTCACCTTGCATCCAAGGTTATGTAATGCTACGCTTTTCATGAATAATATTCCCTTATTTTTGTAATAAATTAGCCTTGACTTTTCCTCTCTCTCAAAGTAGACTAAGGAGACAGAACAGAATAAGGAAAAGGAGGAACTACAAATGAAAACTGTTAAGATCTCTTTAAATTCTATCGACAAAGTAAAATCTTTTGTGAATGAAATTACAAAGTTTGACAATGAATTCGATTTAGTTTCCGGCCGATATGTTATTGACGCAAAATCAATCATGGGTATTTTCTCCCTGGACTTGTCCAAGCCGATTGATCTGAACATTCACGCCGAGAAAGAAATGGATGAAATCATGAGCGTTTTACAGCCATATCTGATTTAAATTGTACATAGAATTTAAAAAATACTGTGAGCCGGAAGCTTTTGCTTCCGGCTTTTCGTTTCTGCCGGGATCAAGATACACCTGCTCTGTGGACATCTCCCGCATTTTAGACAGCATTCCCTTTCTTCATTCTCGAACCGCACCCTGATCCATCTACGCGTCAGCACTGACCACGATCACTTCCCGTGTATCAAGCGCCGTCTGCACAAGCTCATCTATCTTCTCCGTCAGATGCGTCTCGTGTTTCTTAATAATGGACAGGCTCGGTTTTGTCACAGGATGCTTTGCCACAAAGATCGTGCAGCAGTCCTCGTAAGGCAGTATTGAGGTCTCGTAGGTATCTATCTTTTCCGCAATATCCACGATATCCAGCTTGTCAAAAGCGATCAGGGGACGATATACCGGCAGCGTACACACCTCATTCGTCACAAGCAGCGATGCCGCTGTCTGAGACGCCACCTGCCCGATAGACTCGCCTGTAATCAGCCCCAGGCAGCCGCTCTCCTTCGCCAGGTATTCCGCGATCCGCATCATATATCTGCGCATGATGATCGTCAGTTCGTCGTGGGGACACTTATCATAAATATACATCTGAATATCCGTAAAGTTGATCACATGCAGACGTATTTCCCCGGCATACTTTGACACCGCTTTCGCCAGATCCACCACCTTCTGCTTTGCACGTTCACTGGTATAGGGCGGCGCATGGAAATATACCGCATCGATCTTAACGCCCCGTTTTGAGATCATATAGCCCGCCACCGGGGAATCGATCCCGCCGGAAAGCAGAAGCATCGCCTTTCCCGCTGTCCCCACCGGCATGCCGCCGGGCCCCGGGATCACAATGGAATACACATAGATATGCTCCCGGACTTCCACATTCAGCATTACCTCCGGCTTATGCACATCCACCTGCATCTCCGGAAACGCATTTAAAAGCACTTCTCCCAGATCACAGTTGATCTCCATCGAAGACTTCGGATAGTTCTTTCTTGCCCTGCGGGCATTCACCTTAAAAGTCAGATGCTTGTCCTGGTATGCCTCGTCCATATATTTTACGATATCCTGTCCCAGCTTCTCAAAGCCCTCATCTTCCAACTGGATCATCGGGCAGATATGGGACAGGCCGAAAACCCGTTTTAAATTTTCAATCACCTCATCGTAGTCATAGGTATCCGATATCACATCCGCGTAGATGCGCCCCTGCTCTTTCCTGACCGAAAACTCGCCTTCACATCGGCGCAGTGCATACCTGATCTGGTCTACGAGAGCGTCCTCAAAAAGGTAACGGTTTCTGCCTTTGACACCGATCTCTGCGTATTTTAATAAGAATGCTTTGAATTCCATAGTTTATCCTTTCTACTGGTTAGCCGTCCGCTCTGACAGAAAAATATTCTATCCGAGCCTCGCTCCCGCTCCGGGCTAAACGAAGCGGACACTAGGCTCGAAAATATCATGTGAAATTTTGCTTTATAAATTTCACATTGGCTAATGTGCCGGCGTTTAGCAGGGGCTCCGATAGAATATTTTTCTGTCAGAGCTGCATTTGGGTTATAATATAATTTGATATTCCGAAATTCCTTGGTCATCTTGGAACCTAATAGTTGGAATCTCTTCCGGTTATATCATTTTTAGTGTCGGGAGTATCTCCTTAACATCGGCACGATTTCGTGCAGCGTGTGCAAAGTATACACTATTTCCTCTTCTGTTGTAAAGAGGGAAAGGCTAAAACGCAGGGTGGATTCCAGCAGGGAGCGCTCCACGCCGATCGCTTTCAGCGTCTCGGAAGGGCGGGGATGTTTTGCGGCGCAGGCACTGCCGGCGGATACGCAGATCCCCTTATCCTCCAATGCATGCAACAGCACTTCGCTTCTAACACCGCGGAAGGAGATGCTTGCCACATGGGGAGCTCCCTCCCTTCCAGGACATCCGTTGATCTGAATGTTGCCGATATCGGAAACACCATCGATCAGTTTCTCCCGCAGCCGGTACATTCTGAAGGTATCTTCTTCCAGATTTTCGTATATCATCCGGCTCGCCAGTCCCAGTCCGGCGATCGCCGGTACGTTTTCTGTTCCTGACCGCATTCCGTTCTGCTGTCCGCCGCCAAATACGATGGGATGCAGCTTTACTTTCTCTCCAGCATATAAAAATCCGATACCTTTCGGTCCGTGAATCTTATGTCCACTCACCGAAAGCAGATCGATATACATCTTTTTCGGCAGGATCCTGAATTTTCCGAAGCCCTGCACCGCATCTACATGAAACAGGGTCCTCGGATTCATCTTCTTGATCAGCGCGCCTATTTCCACGATCGGTTCCACTGTTCCCACCTCATTATTGGTATGCATCACAGATACCAGTATCGTATCAGGCCGCATGCTTTTCTGCAGGTCCTCCAACCGGACTTTCCCTGTTTTATCCACCGGAAGATAGGTCACACGAAATCCCTGCTGCTCCAGATATTCCATTGTTTTCAGCACCGCCGGGTGCTCGATCCGGGTGGTGATCAGATGCATGCCGCTGCGCCGGTTCGCCATCGCCGCACCGATCAGCGCCAGATTATCCGCCTCCGTTCCGCCGGATGTAAAGATGATCTCCTTTTCGTTTACTTTCAGCAGTTTTGCGATCTGCTCTTTCGCCTGTTTTACATATTGTTCGGACTGCACGCCCTTAAAATGCATGCTGGAAGGATTTCCGTAATCTTCCAGCATGATCTTCGTCATAAGCTCCGCCACCTCAGGAAAGACGCGGGTTGTAGCCGAATTATCCAGATATACTTCCATTTTCGATCTTTTCTCCTATTTCCTGTCTGTATTCATCCAATTTTGTTCTTTCCATGTCTGCGCTCTCCAAATTTTCTGAATACATCCGTTTTCTATCCTATATCATATTTTATGTAACTTCCCGTAAAAGGTACGTCTTTTTTCGAGTCAAATTTACATTTTATGCACACCGGATCCTCCGCCCTTTTCAGACATGCCCTGCATCTTCCTGTACATGATGCCAGCCTTTTCCCCAAAGATCGATTTCTATTTCTCTAGCTCGTACATAAGCCATCCCAGCACCGTGATCGCCGCTGTTTCCGTCCGCAGGATCCTCTTTCCCAACGTAACCGGCGCCACCCCGGCTTTCCGCGCCTCCTCTATCTCCGCCTCCTCAAAACCGCCCTCCGGTCCGATAAAGACAGCTATCCTCTGCCCCGGTCCTGCAGATCTGAGCAGATTTTTTGTCTCCTCCATATTTACCGCCCGCTCATAAGGGATCAGCCGGATATCCATATCCGATGCATAGGATAACGCCTCCGAAAATTTCATCACATTATGTACAACAGGAATGATCTGACGCCCGCTCTGTTTTGCCGCCGCCTCCGAGATGCTCTGCCAGCGCTGCACTTTGTTCTTTTGTTTTTTCTCCTCCAGTTTTACGACACACCGCTTACACGCCACCGGGATCACCTCAAAACATCCCAGTTCCACTGCCTTCTGAAGGATCAGTTCCATCTTGTCCCCCTTGGGCAACCCCTGAAACAGAAAGATTTTTGCAGGCAGTTCCGCTTCGCCCTCCTCCACAGATAAGATCCGACAGTCAATTCCCTCCTCCCCCATTTCCTGAATCTCGCACAGATATTTTCTGCCTTCCGCCTCATTCACGGCAGTGATCTTCTCTCCGATCCGCATACGGAGCACATTCTTTATATGATTCACATCGGAACCGGTTATCGTAATATGCTCCTTTTCTACCCCCGATGGCTCTATAAAAAACTGATACATTTCCGTCTCCTTATCGCTTCACCGCATCCATCATGCCATGCGAAATTCTTTTATATGAGATCTTCTATGCCGGATCATCCTTCTTCCTCGCCGTCACGCTTACCCATTCTCCCTGATAAGTCACCTCCAGGATTTCCATTCCAGCTTTCTCGACCGCTTCCCTCACACAATTCTCCTTATCGTCAATGATCCCCGACGTAATATAGATGCCGCCCGGCTTTAACTGATCCAGAATGACCGGCGTCAGCGGCACCAGCACATCCGCCAGAATATTTGCCACAACGATATCATAGCAGCCATAGCCGACTCTATCCTGCACATCCTTTTCCGTAATGATATTGCCGATGATGAGATCAAACTTCTCAGCCGGAATATGATTTGCCTCCAGATTTTCCTCCACCGCAGGCACCGCACAGGGATCAAGATCCGTTCCTACGACTTTCTTCCCGCCGTACATCAGCGACAATATCCCCAGAATCCCGCTGCCTGTCCCCACATCCAACAATACGGTTTCCTCTGTCAGATACTTTTTGATCTGCCTGATACAAAGCTGGGTCGTCTCATGCATCCCCGTTCCGAAAGCTGTCCCGGGATCGATATGCAAAATCTTTCTTCCCGCATCCTCCGGTTTTACCTCCTCCCAGGAAGGGATCACCAGCAGGTCATCTATATAAAACTGATGGAAATACTGCTTCCAGTTATTGATCCAGTCAATATCCTCCGTCTCATCCACTGTCACCCTGCCCTCGCCAATGTCCATAAACTGCCGAAGGCCCTCCAGTTCTTCCTCCACCCTTTTCAGGACGATCTTTTCCTCCGTATAGATCTTTTCCGTTTCATCGGTCCCCGGCAGTAACAGTCTGCCATCCTCCGCTTCCTCCACAAAAAAGCTGAGGTACGCAATACCGTCATCCTCCGCTCCCTCCGGCATGATATCCACAAACATCTGCTCCTTTTCCAGCGCAGTCAGAGGCACTTTATCCTCAATCTGAGCCCCTTCCAGTCCGATGTCATAGAGGGTACTGATAATGATATCCTCCGCCTCTGTGGTCGTTTTTATTTTAAATTTTTTCCATTTCATAATACTTCTCCTGTTCTCCTCATCGCCATTTCAATAAATGATCCACTTCCCATTTCTGCTGAATCCGACAAACTCGGCAATTTCTTTCTCCCTCATAACCGCCAGTTCCTTTTTTAAAGCATACATTGATATTCCCAGTACCTCTGTCATTTTCTTTTTTGATATTGACGGATTTTCTTTCATCAATGTCAAAATCTGTTCCCGCAATTCCAGAGTTTCTGAATTTTCAATCCACACGTAAGATGGGGTTGAATTTGGGGTTGAATTTGGGGTTGAATTTGGGGTCGCCCTTTTTTTCCTCTTGTTTTTTTCGGTCAAAAATCCTTCATGTACAAATAGTCTTGATATAAAATAACTATGCGCCTCATCCGTCTCGAACTCCGGTTTTGGCGATCCGTTTGCCTCCAACGCGTCAAGTATCTTTTTAAAGCCTGTATTTCTGCCCTCTGTCAGATGCAGCTCCTTTAAAAACTCTCCTATCCGGCGATTTCTATACCTTCTGTTAGAGACACGGTAGTTTCTAAGACCCTCAATAGTCACAGAACGATCCGGCCCCGGAAAACTCACAATTTCTATCCTGTCATTTTCCACCCGCACTTCTATCGGCTCGCGCTCATCATACGCCCGATGATATACCGCATTTGACAAGGCTTCCTCCACTGCTGCAAAAGGGTAATTAAAATAACGTTCCGCCTCTGCCCTGTCAGGATCCTTGACAACCCTCTCCGTAATGATCGTATTCCTTATATACTGCAAGGCATCACGCAACTGTTGTTGGATCGGTCCCTTAAACGTCTGCTCAATGATATCATTACCTCCCAGGCCATCCGGAAACTGAACTACATCTATCTGTGTATACGGGAAAAATTTTTCCGGTTCCATACTGAAAAACATTAAGCCGACATTTTTAGGTTTTATATATTCCGGAAGACTGCTGATAATATTCATATCTCTGCATACTTCCGTGAAATCTCCTGTTTTTGCCTTATCATAAAGAGAACTTTTAATCTCTTTCAAATAATTCTGAACAAGAGTGATGTTTAAATCTGACATCTCCGCCTGATGATTGATGCGGTCATCAAAGGGAATTCTGTTTGCCAGAGAGAACAGATCCTTTTCCTCCTCATCAGACGGTTCAACCGTACTGGACATCTTACGTATATAATGAATACGCTCCTTATTATTTTTTGCCATTGTTTTCGGTGAAGAATATGGCCTGTTATCCCCACCCGGACACCAGAGAATAATGAATTTCCTGCCCTCATGATCTACAACTTCAACTATTGGCATATATGACGGCCTGATCAGTTTACATCTCGAGAAAATACTCTTTTGGCAGGCATCCACTTGATCTACAGGTATGCCTTTCAGCGGATAAACCGGGCGCCCGTTCTTTTCTTCTACACCGACGATAATATAACCGCCGCCCCAATTATCAAGGTCATTTGCAAAACCGCAAACTGTTTTCAAAGAAGCTTCCGCATCCCACGTTTCTTTAAACTCGATTCTTGCCCACTCAACCACATCGCCTGACAGTAATGTCTTTATATTTGTAGGTATCCCCATTGTCTGCACTTCCTTTTTCTGTTCTTTTTATCTAAAAGAACACGGTTATTACAAAATAAAACTTTATGACCTGATATCAGTATTTCCATTTCATTTCACAATTGTCTATAGAATATCACATCTATCCCTCAAAAAGAAGCCGAACGTTTAAAAAGAAATAAAATTTTCATTTACCCCTTGACAGTTCCACTGTATCATTGTATTATTCACTTAATACAGCAATACAATTGTATGCGGTTACTGTAACACCAAACAATCATTTCCGCGAACGGCAGCACATAACAAAATACTGTATCTGTCCGTTATCGCGGCATCATATCAGCGCAAATGCGCAGAAAGGAGTATCAGAACATTGGAAGGTACAAAAAATATAAAACATTCTGAAAATGAATGGCACCTGACATCAGACCGTCCGGTCTTTATCCAGATCATGGAGAAACTGAAACTGGACATCGTAACCGGCATCTACCAGCCCGGCGATAAACTGCCGTCAGTGCGGGATCTTGCTGGCGAAGCAGCCGTCAATCCCAATACCATGCAGCGGGCTTTCTCGGAACTGGAACGGGAAGGGCTTGTCTACACACAGCGTACCAACGGCCGATTTATAACGGAGGATATCACCATGATCGATCAATTGAAAGAGCAGATGGCTTTGGATGCCATTTCCCAATTTTTAAAAAGTATGGAACAACTCGGATTTTCCGATGAGGAAACCATGAAGCTGATCAAAGAAGCTTTAAAGGAGGAGACAGCATGAACACATTGGTAACCTGTAAAGAGCTGACAAAAACCTACGGCAAAAAAACCGCCCTGAACCATGTCAGCCTGGAAATAGAAAGCGGCCATATCATCGGCCTGCTTGGACCTAACGGCAGCGGAAAGACCACCTTTATCAAACTGCTGAACGGACTGCTCACACCGACTTCCGGCGAGCTGTATGTGAAAAAACTGCCGGTAGGCATCGAGAGCAAAAAGATCATCTCTTACCTGCCGGACCAGACCTATTTAAATATGAATAATACGGTACAGGATGTTCTCGACTATTTCGGTGCATTTTATGCGGATTTCGAGAAAGACCGCGCATATCAGATGCTGGAGTCCCTCAAGATCAGCCCGAAAGACAAATTGAAATCCATGTCCAAAGGCACAAAAGAAAAAGTACAGCTCATCCTTGTTATGAGCAGGAGGGCGGAACTCTATGTACTGGATGAACCGATCGCAGGCGTAGATCCCGCCGCAAGAGATTATATTTTGCAGACCATCCTGACAAACTATGATCCCGAGGCTTCCATTTTAATCTCAACCCATCTGATCTCTGACATCGAAAATATTCTGGATCAGGTGATCTTCATCAAAGAAGGTGAGATCTGCCTGCAGGCGTCTGTAGACGACATCCGCATGCAGCATCAGAAATCCATTGATGCTTTATTCAGGGAGGTATTTAAATGTTAGGAAAATTATTCAAATATGAATTCAAGCATACTTCAAAAACAATGTTTGTCACTTTTATCGTGCTCGCTGTCGCGACCATCGCGGGCTCCTTAGCCCTCTATCAGCTCGATCAGACCGGCATGGAAGGCACCTTTTTCTCCATTTTCAGCATGATCATGCTTGTCATCTACACGATTGCGATCATCGGCATCTACTGCGGAGATTTCATATATCTCTGTTACCACTACCATAAGACCATGTATTCGTCGCAGGGCTACCTCACCCACACCCTTCCGGTTGCCCCTGCTGCCACGTTCAGTGTAAAAATACTGGTTTTCTTTATCTGGATGCTGATCTCGACAATTTTATCGGTACTGTCCCTGTTCGTCCTGCTTCAGGTGGGAACAGGTGGAGAATTTCTTCATGCTCTCCTTGATTTTTCCTGGCAGGGATTTTCTCAGGATGTCAGAGACATATTCGGTTTCTCAGCAGGCGTTTTTCTCATCATAGCCATTTTTGAGGGCCTTCTGAACCTCCTTTATACCATCCTGTTCGTCACCGCCAGCATGGCGATCGGCCAGCTCTTCCAGAAAAACCGCGTGGCATTCAGTATCCTTGCCGGCTTCGGAATCTACATGGCCAACCAGATCGTCAGCACCATTTTCCTGGTAGCCTGCGGCTACAGCACAAGAGCCTTCCTTGAAGGTGACTTCAGCAGCTTCATGTACAGCATTCTCGGGGGAAGCACTGCGATTACCGCAATCTTTCTGGCAGCTTTTTGCGGAATATGCATCTACATCAATAGAAAAAGACTGAACCTGGAGTAAAAGTATTCTTACTCCGCCCTAAATTAATCACTGTAGAATTTAAAATTCCAGCTTCATCCTAACATTGAAGCTGGAATATAAATACTGAGTAAACCCTAAAATTATACTTTATTTCAACTCAAATCTACAATTATAAACTACCAGTTATTGTCACAACCAGTCACAAGCGGCTATATATCCTGTGAAGACTGTAGAAAAACGTCGGTACTTGGCGAGGTATTCTCGAGCCTAGTCCCGCTACGTTTTTCTCCAAGCGAGAGCGCGTCTGAACAGGATATATAGCCGCTTGTGACGTCCGTTACCAACACCCTAATTAAAACAACTTCCTCTTCCTGCGTTTCCCGCCGCCATTCTCCGCATGCTTCTCCTCACTCGCCTGCTTCGCCGCATTCAGCGAATCCCCTGTCAGTTCATCAAACTTCCTGAGCAGTTCCTTCGCCTCCGAGGAAAGCTTCTCCGGCGTCTGGATCACCAGCGTCACATAATGGTCACCGCGCACTTCCTTATTCCGGAGCGTCGGCACCCCTTTTCCTTTCAGCCGTACCTTCGTATCGGTCTGTGTGCCGGCTTTCACCTCATAGGCAACCCTGCCGTCCACCGTATCAACCAATACCTCACCGCCCAGCGCCGCCACCGCATAGGAAACCGGCACAGTGGAGAAAATATTATAATCCTGACGCCGGAAGATCGGATGGCGCCCTACCACAACTTCCACTAAAACATCGCCTCTGGGACCGCCGTTTGTGCCGGGTTCCCCAAGGCCGCTCTTACGGATGCACTGCCCGTTGTCGATACCTGCCGGAATATCCATGGCAAATTTCTTTCGCATCGGTACATAACCCGAACCGTGACAATCCTGACATCTCTCCTTGATGATCTTACCTGTCCCGCGGCAATCCGGACAGGTCTGAATATTTCTGACCGTGCCGAAGAAGGACTGAGAAGTCATCACCACCTGTCCCTTTCCGCCGCACTTTGAACAGGTTTCAGGACTCGTACCCGGCTTTGCGCCGCTGCCGTGGCAGGTCTTACACTCTTCCTTCACGCTCAGTTCCAGTTCTTTTGTACAGCCAAATACGGCCTCCTCAAAGCTGATGCGCACAGAAGTACGGATATTGGCTCCCTGCATCGGTCCATTGCCGCCCCTTCTGCCTCTGCCGCCGCCAAACAGATCTCCGAAAAGATCACCGAAGATATCACCGAAGTCCATGCCGCTGAAATCAAAGCCGCCGGCTCCGCCTGCGCCGTCAAAAGCCGCATGCCCGAACTGGTCATACTGCCTCCGTTTTTCGGGATCGCTAAGTACCGCATACGCCTCTGAAGCCTCTTTAAATTTCTTCTCCGCCTCGGCATCCCCCGGGTTCATGTCCGGATGATACTTTTTCGCGAGCACTCTGTATGCTTTTTTCAGTGCCGCATCGTCCGCATTCTTATCAACGCCGAGCACCTCATAATAATCTCTTTTCTGTTCAGCCATGCCTCTAACCTCTATTCCAGTTTGCTATTCTAATGTATATAAACCCGAAAAGATTTACGGGCGATTCTGTTTCGTCCGTAAATCATTTCGTGCATAAGCTGTTTTATAAGCTGTTTTTATACTTCTCTGAAATCTCCGTCTACCACATCATCCTGCGGCGCGCTGCCTGCATCTGCAGCGCCTGCGTCAGCCTGACCGGTGAAACCGCTCATATCCGGGCCTGCCGCACCGCCCTGTGCGCCCTGCATGTTCTCATACATCTTTGTGAACAGTGCCTGCGCATCATTCATCAGTTTTTCTTTTGCCGCTTTCAGGGCATCCAGATCGCTGTCCGACATATCTGTCTGGTCTTTTGTTCTCTCCAGAATATCCTTTACAGCTTTGATGTCATCTTCCACAGTTGCCTTCTGGGATGCATCAATCTTATCGCCCACCTCATCCAGCGCCTTCTCTGTCTGGAATACGAAAGAGTCCGCATCATTTCTGGTGTCGATCGCTTCTTTTCTCTTCTTATCCTGTGCCTCGAACTCAGCAGCTTCCTTCACCGCTCTCTCGATATCGTCATCAGACATATTGGAGCCTGCTGTGATCGTAATATGCTGCTCTTTGCCTGTTCCCAGATCCTTTGCGGATACATTTACGATACCGTTTGCATCGATGTCAAAGGTAACTTCGATCTGAGGCACACCGCGCATTGCAGGCGGGATACCGTCCAGTCTGAACTGTCCGAGGGATTTATTGTCTTTCGCAAACTGTCTCTCACCCTGTAATACATTGATATCTACCGCTGTCTGGTTATCTGCCGCAGTGGAGAATACCTGACTCTTCTTTGTCGGGATTGTTGTATTTCTCTCGATCAGCCTTGTTGCCACACCACCCATGGTCTCGATGGAAAGAGACAGCGGCGTAACGTCCAGAAGCAGGATATCGCCTGCGCCCGCATCGCCTGCAA
Organism: uncultured bacterium; assembly: GCA_947647735.1. Lineage (GTDB taxonomy): Bacteria > Bacillota > Clostridia > Lachnospirales > Lachnospiraceae > 1XD8-76. The sequence goes on from CANSLJ010000018.1 coordinate 20,913, forward strand.
GCTTACCGCCCTGTACGGAAGCACCGATGGCTACGCACTCGTCCGGATTCAATGTCTTGTTGGGCTCTTTTCCAGTGATCTGTTTTACTTTATCCTGTACGGCAGGGATTCTTGTGGAACCGCCGACCAGAAGTACCTTGCCCAGGTCAGAATTAGTCAGACCTGCATCTCTCATGGCATTCTGTACCGGGATCGCTGTTCTCTCTACGAGATCATGTGTCAGTTCATCAAATTTTGCCCTTGTCAGGTTCATATCAAAGTGCTTCGGTCCCTCAGCGGTCGCTGTGATGAAGGGCAGGTTGATGTTCGTTGTTGTTGCGGAAGACAGTTCCTTTTTCGCCTTCTCTGCAGCTTCTTTCAGTCTCTGCAGCGCCATCTTATCGTTAGATAAGTCCACGCCCTCTGCCTTCTTGAATTCGCTGATCATATAATCCGTGATCTTCTGGTCAAAGTCATCACCACCCAGATGGGTATCGCCGTTTGTTGCCAGAACTTCGATAACACCGTCACCGATCTCAATGATGGATACGTCGAAAGTACCGCCGCCCAGATCGTATACCATGATCTTCTGTTCTTTTTCATTATCAAGACCGTAAGCCAGCGCCGCCGCTGTGGGCTCGTTGATGATACGCTTTACTTCCAGTCCTGCGATCTTGCCGGCATCCTTGGTTGCCTGTCTCTGCGCATCGTTAAAATATGCAGGTACTGTGATAACAGCCTCGGAAACTCCCTCGCCCAGATAGCTTTCCGCATCCGCTTTCAGCTTCTGCAGGATCATAGCGGAAATCTCCTGAGGGGAATATCTCTTTTCGCCGATGTTCCTCTTTTTATCTGTACCCATATCTCTCTTAATGGAAGAGATCGTGTTCTCGGCATTTGTAACCGCCTGACGTTTTGCAGGCTCACCCACAAGCCTTTCCCCTGTCTTTGTGAATGCCACAACAGAGGGTGTTGTCCTTGCGCCTTCCGTATTTGCGATAACGGTGGGTTTACCACCTTCCATAACTGCTACGCAGCTGTTTGTTGTACCTAAGTCAATACCAATGATCTTGCTCATAATGTGTTCTCCTCTCTTCTATCTGAAACATTTTATATTGATATAAATTGTTATGAATAAACTAATTGACTACCGCCACCATGCTGTGCCTCACCACGCCGTCCCGATAAGTATAGCCCTTCATCAGTTCCTGTGCGATCACGCCGGATTCATACTCCTCGCTCTCCACCTGCATCACCGCATTATGGAGATTCGGATCAAACTCCTTCCCGACAGCTTCGATCGGCTTTACGCCCAGATTATCCAGCTCTGTCAGAAGCTGCTTATATACCATCTGCATCCCCGCTGCAAAAGGCGCTTCTTTCTCTTCCTCCGAAAGCCCCGAAAGCCCTCTCTCAAAGTTATCCACCACAGGAAGCACTTTTTCGATCACGCTCTTCGCTCCGACTTCAAACATCGCGGATTTTTCTTTTTCCGTCCGGTTTCTGAAGTTCTCAAACTCCGCGAGCTGGCGTTTTACTTTATCTTCCAGTTCCCCGATCTTTTCATTCAGGGCATCTGTCTTCTTCTCTTCCTTACTCTTTCTGCGGAATCCCTTTTTCTCCTTTTCCTTACCGTTCTTCTCCTCATCCTGCGAAGATTCCTTCTCTTCCGCCGGGTTCTCCTCCCCTGCTTCCTCCGCATCCTGCCGGGTATCTTCCTGTTCCTTCTCCGCCGTTTCAGCTTCCGGAACCTCCCCCGCCGCATCCTCAGCAGTCTTTTCCAGTTCTTCCTCTGAGATCACTACATCTTTTTCCTTTTCTGCCACGATCCTCATTCCTTTCTAACTCTATGGATAACGATACTTTCATGTTTTGTCACATGTCATATAACTGATCTATCTGTTTTTTCATCGTCTTCAACGCATCCACGACCTTCTCATAGTCCATCCGCTTCGGCCCGATCACGCCTATCGTTCCTTTCATACCGGAACCGAGTTCATAGGTTGCCGTAACCACGCTGCAGTCCTTCATATTTGCCATCGGCGTCTCCTCCCCGATGTAGACCTGAATGCCCGTGTTCTTCTCATCTGTCAATGTGCCCTGCACCAGCTCCGTCAACTGTTTCTTTTCCTCAAAAGCCGAGATCAGCTCACTGGCACGCTGCCCGTCCGAAAGTTCCGGATAGCGGAAAATATTATTGGCACCGCTGGTGTAGATCTGAAGATCCTCATCCGCCCGGATGGCTTCCGCCACCGCATCGATCACATCGCTGACGATCTCGCTGTGAATGCCCGCCGTCTGCTTCATCGCCGCTATCATGCCGAGCGTGATCTCCTCGATAGACAATCCGTTTAAATTCGTATTGAGCAGCATGTTCAGCTTCAGGATCGTCTCATCGTCCAGCGCTTCCTCCACCTCCAGGATCTGATTGCGGATCACATTTCCCTCCGCCACGATCACTGCCAGAAGCTGTCTCTCATCCACTCTGGAGAGCTGGATAAACTTTACTTTATTGTGATGCACGCTCGGAGCGGAGATCAGCGTGGCATAGTTCGTGTTATTCGCAAGCACCCTTGCCACCTGTTTCAGAAGATGCTCCATCTTATCTTCTTTTTCCAGAAGCAGATTTTTCATCTCCTCCACTTCTTTTTCCTTCTCCAGCATCATGTTATCCACATATAAGCGATAACCTTTGTCGGACGGGATCCGTCCCGCCGAAGTATGGGGCTGCAGGATATATCCCAGCTCCTCCAGATCCGCCATCTCGTTGCGGATGGTCGCGGAACTTAAGTTTAAATCGGTGTACTTGGAGATCGTCCGGCTTCCCACCGGCTCTCCGGTCTCAAGATAGTTGCGGATAACAGCCTGCAGAATTTTCAGTTTTCTGTCGTCTAATTCCATTGCTATTATTATCCCTCCTATCCTATTTTCCCCATATTCTTTCCATGATATTATCTATCTTATAATAGAGTATGCAGTTTTTTAAAATCTGTTAGCACTCAATCTTCAAGAGTGCTAACATCTTCTTAACATAAAATATCACTTACCCCTCATCATGTCAATTGATTTTTCCAAATTAATTCTAAAATAATAATAAAATAACGGGCGGGAGATCCTGTTGCAGCGATCTCCCGCCCGTCACATTTCTTTATTTATATATCTGCCGGATCAAATCATGTCCTCCGGACATGATGCGCTTCGCGATGCACACTCGCTTCGCTCGGCGCCGATATAATATCTGACGATATTATATCTTCTCAGCGATACACCGCCGCATTCCACTTCAACTCATTCTTGAAGTTCCGGATCGTCGTATCCGCCCCGATGATCACGCTCTCAATACCCATCGCATCCGCCCAGTCTGCCATCTGTTCGGAAGTCAGGTCATAGGAGAATGCCGTATGGTGTGCGCCGCCTGCCAGGATCCATGCCTCCGCTCCTGTATACAGGTTCGGCCTGGGCTCCCAGAAATTGGTTGCCACCGGCAGCTTCGGCATCGGTTTCTCCACCTTCTTACAGTCCACCTCATTGATGATCAGACGGAAGCGTGTTCCGAGATCCACCAGAGATGTCGCGATACCGGGACCTTCTTTTGAAGTAAATACAAGCCTTGCCGGATCCTCTCTGTCACCCATGGACAACGGCTGACACTTGATGCTGATCGGGCCTTCCGCGATGGACGGACAGATCTCCAGCATATGTGCCTGCAAAATCCCCTCTTTGCCTTTTACAAGGTTATAAGTATAATCCTCCAGCATGGAAGTACCCTTCGCGTCCTTCATACCGGATGTCATCAGCTTCATAATGCGCACCATGGCAGCTACCTTCCAGTCGCCCTCCGCGCCGAAGCCGTACCCTTTTTCTTCCAGCCTCTGGATCGCCAGCCCCGGAAGCTGCTTTAAGGCGCCGAGATCACCGAAATGGGTTACGATCGCCTGATAATTTTTCTCCTCCAGGAATCTCTCAAAGCCGAGCTCGATCTGTGCCTGCACCGCCACATGGCGCCTGAACTCCGCGGGATCTCTGCCTTCCAGCAGGATCTCATACTTATCATAATACTCGTCCACCAGCGCATTGGTATCGGACTCGGAAACCGCACCCACTGCCTCCGCGATCTCATTCACGGGGTAAGTGTCAACTTCCCAGCCGAATTTCAGCTGCGCTTCCACCTTGTCACCCTCGGTAACCGCTACATTCCGCATATTATCGGCAACACGCATTACTCTGACATGACTGCTCTCGATCACACCGATGGCTGTCCGCATCCAGGAAGCGATCCGCTCCTGCACATTCTTATCGGACCAGTGCCCCATGACAACCTTTCTCTCGATACCCATACGGCTTACGATATATCCGTATTCCCTGTCGCCGTGCGCCGCCTGATTCTCATTCATGAAATCCATGTCAATGGTATCATAGGGAATCTCCTCGTTAAACTGCGTATGCAGATGCAAAAGCGGCTTTCTGTACTCCTGCAGCCCGAGGATCCATGACTTCGCCGGGGAGAAAGTATGCATCCACGTGATAACGCCCGCACAGTCCTCATCCATGTTCGCTTCGTTAAATGTCTTTCTGATCAGCTCGTTTGTGATCAGTGTCGGTTTCCAGACCACCTCAAAAGGCAGGATTCCCGACTTGTTCAATTCTTCCACGATGATCTGGGAATGCTTTGCCACCTTTTTCAGGCACTCATCACCATAAAGGTCCTGGGAGCCCGTACAAAACCAGAATTTGTAACTCTTTACTGCTTTCATTGATATTACCCTCCGTTTTCTGTATTGCTCTCCCGTTTCCTGTTTCTTTATTCTTCTGCACATTCTATTATAAACAATATCTGATACTCTTTCAATAAAAAGTCGCAAAAACAGGCGGCATCTCTCCCTCCGCAGGAAAATGCCGCCCGTTGTTTTCTTAACTTATATAAGCTTTGATCACCGCAATTATTTCTTCTGTAAATATTTTCTCAGGTCGAGTGCAACTGCGATCACGATCACAAGACCCTGTGCAATGTATGTATAAGCCGGGTCCACACCAAGGAACTGGAGACAGATCTTCAGGATCTCAAATACCAGTACACCGATCAGGATACCGCCCACTCTACCGACACCACCGTTTGCGGATACGCCGCCGATGGTACATGCCGCAATAGCTTCCAGCTCATAGCCCATACCGGTTGCCGTGGAAGCGCCGCCTGCCTTTGCGCCTACCAGGAAACCTGCCAGAGCGTACATGCAGCCTGCCAGAATATAAATACGGATCAGGGAAGCCCGTACATTGACACCCGCAACCTGTGCCGCATTTTCATTACCACCGATCGCATACATATATTTACCATGTCTGGTCTTATTGTACAGGAACCAGAAATATGCGCCGATCGCCACCGCGAAGATCATCAGATAGGGGATCGGTCCAAAGGAGCCGCTTGCAATAGACAGATAGCTCTTCTTATAACCGCCCATCGGCTGGTTGTCAGTGATCAGGGAACAAAGTCCGTAAATGATCGTCTGCATGCCCAGTGTTGCGATGAAAGGCGGAACTTTCAGTATGGAAACCACAACGCCGTTTACCGCGCCGAAACATCCCATAATGAACATAACGATCAAAAGCGCCACCGGCCACGGTATATCCGGCATCCACGGCAGCATACGTGCCGAATAGTCTATACTCTGCAGCATCATAGCAGAAAGACATGCCGCCAGACCTACTGCACGGCCTGCAGAAAGATCAGTACCTTTGGTGATCAGACAGCCTGATACGCCACAGGCGATGATGAAACGCGGGGACACATTCAATACCAGATTCTTAAAATTGTTTATGGTAAAGAAATTATCTGTCGTACATCCCGTCAGAATCGCCAACAGCAGAATCAGGATGATGATCGCATTATTGGATAAAAACTTTTTGATATCAAATGATTTTTGCATAATACTCTTCTCCCTCCTTATTCAAACTGGGTTGCCAGCGCCATGATATTCTCCTGATTTGCCTCTTTGCCATCGATAAATCCCGTCACGCGGCCGTCACACATAACCATGATACGGTCGGACATACCGATCAGTTCGCTCATCTCGGAAGAGATCATGATAATGCTTTTACCCTGTTTTGCCATTTCAGCAATGATACAGTATATCTCATACTTGGCGCCTACATCGATACCTCTCGTAGGTTCATCCATAATAAAGACATCCGGATTATTTGCCAGCCAGCGGCTGATCAGTACTTTCTGCTGATTACCGCCGGAGAGAGACTGGATCTGTGTTTTGGATGATGGTGTCTTGATCGAAAGTTTTCCTACATTGTCCTGCACCAGCTGTTCGATCTTTCCATCATTCAGCATTACGCCTCCGATCAGATACTGATCAAGGGAAGCGATGGAAACATTATCCGCAACAGATAAAACCCCCAGAATGCCTGTTGCACGGCGGTCTTCCGTCAACATGGCAATACTGTTATTGATGGCATCCCTGGGCTGGGAAATCTTCAGTTCCGCCCCCTTATAGGTGATCTTTCCCACCGTATGGGCACGAAGCCCGAAAAGGCCTTCCATCAGCTCTGTACGCTGTGCGCCCACCAGTCCTGCCACCCCGAGGATCTCACCCTTCCTCAGTTCAAAAGATACATGCCTGAAACTTCTGGGATTGATGGATGTAAAATCCTCCACCTGAAATACGACTTCACCCGGTATATTTTCACGCTTCGGATACAATTCGGAAAGTTCGCGGCCTACCATCTTGGTAATGATGAAATCCGTCGTCAGTTCCTTTGAAGACCAGGTCCCTATGTACTGTCCGTCACGCATGATCGTCACTTCATCACTGATCCGCAGGATCTCATCCATCTTATGGCTGATGTAAACGATCGATACCCCCTTCGCCCTCAACTCGTCAATAATAGTGAAAAGCGCTTCCACCTCCGCTGCAGTCAGAGAGGAAGTGGGCTCATCCAGGATCAGCACCTTACAGTCTGCCGATACCGCCTTGGCAATTTCCACAAGCTGCATCTGCGATACGGAAAGGCTGCCCAGACGGGCTCTCGCATCAAAATTTAAGTGAACCTCCTCCAAAACCTTCGCCGCATCCGCATACATTTTATCATGGTCGATCACGGTAACGGGGCCTACCCTTTTCGTAGGATATCTTCCCACATAAATATTTTCTCCGATACTGCGCTCCGGGATAGGCTGAAGTTCCTGATGCACCATGGCAATACCACGATTCAGGGCATCTAACGGCCCCTTGATCTGAACTTTCTCCCCCTCATAAATTACTTCACCCTCGTCCATGTGGTAGATACCGAACATGCACTTCATAAGGGTGGACTTTCCGGCTCCGTTCTCGCCCATAAGCGCATGTACCGTACCAGGACGCAGATTCAACTGTGCACCGTCCAGTGCCCGGACGCCCGGAAATGTCTTCACGACATTGTGCATTTCCAAACGATATTCTGACAATTTGCTGTCCCCCTTTATCATTTTTCATAATCCTGCCTGCAGGTACCTGATCCTGCCTGCAGAAGCCTGGGCTGTTAAAAGCAACGACCGCGCGCCTTGCGAGCGGTCTTATGCTAGCAGGAAGTGCGTGCGCCAAAGCACACGCACTTCCATTTAATTTTCTTTATAAGTAAGTTTTAACCCGTCAATTACTTAAAGTCACCTACGTTATCCGGAGTAACTTTTACATAGTCAACATAGATGGACTGTTCGCCGGACGCATATGTCTTGCCGCCAAGAAGTTCTTCCATAGCTGCTACAGCTGCTTCTGCCTGGCCGTTTGCATCGTTCAGAACCGTACCTGTCATATTGCCTGCTTCTACTTCGTTCAGAGCTGCGTCCAGAGCGTCAACACCTACCAGATAGATGTCTTCGTTTACTGTACGGCCTGCTGCCTGGATAGACTGCAGAGCGCCGATCGCCATATCATCGTTGTTACAGAATACAACTTCGATCTGATCGCCGAACTTGGACAGATCTGTCTGTGCGATTTCCTGACCTTTGTTACGATCCCAGTCACCACGCTGTAAGTCGAGTTCTTCTACTTCCATGCCTGCGTCTGTCAGAGCCTTTACGGAAAACTCTGTACGATACTGTGCATCGATGTTCTCCGGATCACCCTGGATCATGATGTAGGAGATCTTGCCGTCGCCGTTGATATCACCCTTGTTCGGTGTATCCAGGATCAGCTCACCCTGCATTGTACCGGACTGACGAGCGTCACATCCTACATAAACCAGTTTGTCATAAGCAGCCATCTGCTCTGCTGTAGGCTCACGGTTGATCAGAACAGTGGGGATGCCTGCATCTTTCACTGTTGCGATGATCTGGTCTGCTGCGGATGTCATAACCGGATTGATGATCAGAGCGTCAACCTTCTGTGTGATGAAGTTGTTGATCTGGTTGTTCTGCTCGTTCTGGTCATTCTTACCATCCATAACAGTAACGGTGTAACCCTTGCCTTCCAGGATCTCCTGAAGTGCGTTACGGTAGGTTGTCATGAAAGCGTCATCAAACTTGTAAATACAGATACCGATGTTGCCGCCGGCTGCTACTTCCTCTGCCACCTCTTCTGCTGCTTCTTCCGCTGCTTCCTCTGCGGGAGCCGCTTCTTCCGCCGGAGCTGCCTCTTCTGTTGCCGGAGCTTCTGCAGGTGTTTCCTCTGCGCTGTTACCACATGCCATCATGGATAAAGCCATCAGAGATGCCATTGCCAGAGCAATTAATTTTTTTGATCTCATAGTCTGAAATCCTCCCTTTATTCTGCTCATTTTTGAGCGTTTTTTTATGTAGCGCCATATAAAAGTACGTTTCTTTGTACATTATGACCACTCACAAATCCATTATAGGGAAAAATCTGACCGTTTTCAATAAGAATTTCTTCGATTTTTTATAAATTTTTTTCGTTATGTGTCATTATTCCTCCAGATCATGGATCAGAATCTCCTGAGGCGCCCAATAATAGGTTCCGTCCACCAGCGGATATTCCTCCGGCTTCTCCTCTTTCAGCGCGCAGCTTGCCGCCAGCTCCATGATCGCGCTGGCGTAGATCCCTTTATTGGCGGACACTGTTCCCAGCAGTTTTCCGTTTTCCAACGCTTCTATTCCGGGCGTTGTGCCGTCAATCCCGATCACATTTACTTTAGTGGTCCCCGCCCGCTCCAAAGCATCGATGGCCCCCAGCGCCATATCGTCATTGTTACTTACTACCAGCTCTATCGTATCCGGATATGCGCCAAGCCACTGCTCCATCAACGCAGACGCCTGGCTTCTCTCCCAGTTGGCAATGCCCCCGGTGATCTTCTCGATAGGCACACCTCCGTCTTTCAGTGTCTGAATAGACCATTCCGTGCGGATCAGAGAATCCTGATGGCTGGTCTCTCCCTCCAGCAATACGTAGCTGACCATACCATCGCCATTGATATCCACCGCCTCCGGTGATTTCCGGTAAAGATCCACCACCATCTGTCCCTGAAGGATCGCCGTCTCCTTCGCGTCCACCCCGATATAATAGAGCTGATCCCAGCGGTTCATATCCTCCTCCACAGGCTGCCTGTTAAAAAATACAACCGGCACTTCCGCGGTCATCGCCTTGTCTATGATCATCGAAGCGTCCATGCGGTCCACCGGGTTGATGCACAACACATCACAGCCAAGAGATATAAACCGCTCCACCTGATTATTCTGTGTATTCTGGCTTCCCTTCGCATCCTGAATATCCAGCGTCACCTTGATGCCGTGTTCCTGTTCATACTCTTTTGCTTTTTCTTCCAGCTCGTTCCGGATATTGTTGATAAAAGTATCATCGCCCCTGTACAGACTGATACCGATGCGGATGGACTTTTTCTCTTCCTCCTTCTGAGGCCCCTGGCATCCCGTTAAAAGCAGACATACACCGAGCAGGAGGCATACTATCCTGATCCCCGGTTTTCGGTGTTTTTTTATGGTACTGCTCTGCTCTCCCTGTTTACTCCACAGGAAACAAAATCTTCTCATACTCCGGTTCCCTCAAATCTTTCTTTTCTATATAATAGGAATCCATCACCATCGGCTCTCTGACAGATTTCCCTTCCAGCGCCTGTACCGCCATAGATACGCTGAAATACCCTCTGCTGAATTCATCCGTCACGCAGATACCTGTGATCAGTTCCCCGTCCAGGTCATTCAGGATCTGCAGCGTATTTCCCCTCCCGAAGAGCCCTTCTGCCTGATCTCTGAGAAAAGGATTCTCCGACAGCACGCCTGCTGTTTCAGACAAAGATTCCGGACTCCCTGCCAGAATCGCCGCCGGTCCGTAAGACAGTGTTTCAGATATATTCTTATATCCCCCCGTCTCATCCGGCTCCGCCATGAGGCAGCTATGTCCACCGCTTTCCAACACTTCCGCCGCCCCCTCCAGAAAGTCATTGTTTATAGCATTCCTCCCATGAGATTCTGCAAGCAGCAGCACCGGACAGCCATCCGATATACGTCCTGCCATCTGTTCTGCCATCTGCTCTCCCATCTTTCTGTAATCGACGATTATTTCTCCTGCCGCCTTTTCCTCCGCCGCTTTCGTGCCAAAAAGCACCACCGGAATGCCGATCCGCTTTTCGGCAACCGCCTCTTTCACCTGCCGTTCATCTACCGGCACCACGATCAGCGCATCTGCGCCGTCCTGCTCTTCCCTGAGGATCAGTTCCATCTGCTGCTCCGCGTCCAGTTTTTCATAGAGGGTGATAAAGTGAACATCCGCATTGAATTCTATCGCCGCCTGATCCATCCCTTTCCGGAAATTGCTGTAATTGTCATCCCTGACATCCTCGATGATGACTGCCACCTGATAAACTTCTTTCTCCGGTTCCCTGATGATCAGATCCGTGGAGCACATCAGAAACAGTACCACCAGAAATATCATATAAAAAAACAGTAATATCTTGCTGCGTCTTCCGATCATCTCTGCTCTTTCTCCATCGTCTCCCTGTAGATTTCCGCCGGCAGCCGTATCCTGATAACCGTTCCTTCATCCGGCTCCGATACAATAGCAAGCCCGTACCTTTCTCCGAAGTACAGCCGGATCCTTTCATTGACGTTTTTCACCCCGATGCCGGATCCCCTTTTTGACGAAACATGGGGTTTTTCACTGAGCAGATTTTCCACCTGCTCCTCCGTCATGCCCAGGCCGTTATCCCGAACCTCAAAGAACAGATCCCCCGCCTCTTTCTTTACCTGCACATAGATTTCGCCATCCCCGTCCATAAACTCCATCCCGTGATAGATGGCATTCTCCACCAGCGGCTGCAGCATCAGTTTCAGACAGGCAAGTTCCATTACATCCTCCCCCGCATCGATCACATAGGTGAATTTATTCTTAAACCGCATCTGCTGGATCGTCAGATAGTTTCGGATATGCTCCAGTTCGTCGCGTACGGAGATGATGCTCTTGCCCTTGCTCAGACTGATGCGGAAAAACCTTGCAAGCGCTGTCACCACCTTTACCGCTTCCTGCTTCTGCTCATTCTCGATCATCCACACGATGATATCCAGCGTATTGTACAGGAAATGGGGATTGATCTGGGACTGCAGTGTGTCAAACTCACTTTTGCGCTTTGCCTCATGCTCCACCACGATATCCTGCATCAGCGCCTTGATCCGCTTTGCCATATCCCCGATGGAGCGCCCCAGATGCCGGATCTCATAGGAGCCGCCGGTATATACCTCCGTATCCAGTTCCCCTGCTTCGATGGCGTTCACCGATTTCTCCAGCTCCTGGATCGGATTTGTGATACGGGAGGAGATAAACGCATTGATCAGCACCAGCGCCAGCAGCATCGCCGATGCCACAAACGCCACAAACAGCCGCATCTTCAGATTGCTCAGCGACAGCCCTTTCTCCGGCGTGACGCTCAAAAGCTTCCAGCCCGTATAGCCCACCGACTTGACACTGACGTCCCGGCTTTCCCCCTCATAATCTTCCCTGTAGCTCCCGTCCCGATATTCCATCGCCGCGGAAACATTTTCCGTCATCTGCCCGCTCTCGATCAGCTGCATCTTCGGGTGATAGATCAGTTCCCCTTCGCTGCTGATCATATACAGATAGCCCTGGTTTCCCAGCGTGATGTCCTCCAGGATCTGCTGCAGAGAGCTGTAACGGATATCGATCAGCAAAATGCCCTGTTCCGTAGAGGTTCCCTGGGTGATCTCCACCGCCCTCGTGAGCGTGATCACCCAGCGGTACTGCTGCTCGCTGTTGTCAAAAATATACTGCACATGGGGCGTCGTAAAATGCAGGTTGTCCGTCCTCTCCAGCGTATTGCCGAACCACTCCTCTTTCGTCACGTCAAGTCCCGTCTTCAGGCGGGCGGCAGGCACCGCCTCCAGCAGTTCGCCCTCCTTGGAGAGCAGGGCAATATTGGCAATGCTGTCCTTGTTATTATCATACAGAAGCGTGATCTGATCATTTACGGACTCTGTTGACAGATCAGCATTTTTGATCACACCGTAATACAGGCTGTCGGACAGCTTCATGATGGTCCGGAGGTAGGAATCCACCGAACGGTTCACCTGCCCCAGCACCGCCTGGCTCTCCTCCTGCACCACCGCCGTCAACTGTCTGGACATCTGCACATACAAAGCTTCCCCGCTGAGCAGCATCGCCACCAGCGCGCTGACCGTAAAATAGATGAATATTGTGTACCGGATACTTACTCTTTTAAAGAAACCGGTTTCCGTCCCTTTATCCATTCCCTCTTGTCCCTCTGTATTTTGTGGGTGACACCCCGTAGCGCTTCTTAAATACATAGCTGAAATAATTCTGTTCCTGATAACCTACTTTTTCCGCGATCTTATAGGTCTTATCATCGGTTTTCTTTAAAAGTTCCTCCGCTTTCTGCAGACGCACCTCCGTCAGATAGTTTACATAAGTCTGCCCCGTCTCCTTTTTAAACACGGTGGAAAAATAGGCCGGGCTCATATGCAGGTGCCGGCAGAGCGTATCCACAGACAGTTCCGGGTCTGCAAAATTTTCCTGAATATACTCTTTGGCTTCCATGATGGCTTTTCTCGTCGTATTATCTCTCTCCCGGTTCAGCGCCTCATTCATACGGCAGGCAACAGGGATCAGCTCATCCGCAAAGGCCTCCTTCTGACAGACTCCCCGCATAATATCCGCATAGCGTTCCTCCGAATCAAACATCTCTCCCATATTCAATTCATACTGCTGCATCACCCTGATCAGGCAGTTCACAATGCTCAGCATATAGACCTGATACTGGTTGGCATGGACTTTGGCGTCGTCCATATATGCCGCCAGATCCCGAAGCGCCTTCTCGATCCGCTCCCGGGGACCAAACTTGATGGCCGCGGTCAGTTCCGCCTCACCTTTTGCATCCAGCTGCAGCTTCCCGCGGCTCACCGGTTCCACATCGTTGATGCAGATCGTTCTTCCGCTTCCCACGATCGCCCGGTATCCCAGCGCATCCACCGCCGTCTGATAGGAACGGCTGATCTCCCGCAGCGAGTCACAGCTGTGTCCCACCCCTATCGTGATGGCAACCTCCAAAAGCCGCCGGCTCTCCTTGCAGATATCGTTTAATAGATGGATCAGTCCTGTTTCCGTGTTGTGTTCATCCACCGCGGCGATCACGGTGATGCCCTCCGCTGAATTAAATACGGCAAAACGGCAGTAAGTTTTTAGATGGTCTTCCACCAGCCCCCGGACAGAGATCGGGATCAGCTCCTGATGCTTGGAAAGTTCCAGATCCTCCGTCTGCTCCATATGCTCCATATGGATCACCGCCGCCAGCCATTTTCGGGCGTCCAGAATATCGATCCCGTACTCCCTGAGTTTTGACACAACACCGGTTATATCGGCAGTCCGGCACACAAGATCGTTTAAAAACAACTCCCGCAGGATCGGCAGGCTTCCCAGATAACTCTTCTGCAGAGTGCTGATATTGCGGCGCTGCTCGATCTCCTCGTCCAGGCTGATCCGGACCCGCTTTAAGATCTCCGCCAGTTCCTCACCGTTAACGGGTTTTAGAATATATTCAGTAACATGGAGTTTTATAGCCTGCTTCGCATATTCAAAATCATCATAACCGGAAAAAATAAGGATCTTGATAAAAGGATACTGCTCGCGGACCCGCGCGATAAAGGTCAGGCCGTCCATATACGGCATACGGATATCCGTCATGATCACATCCGGCTCGAGCTGCTCCAGCTTCTCCAGGGCATCCTCACCGTTTTCGGCATCTCCCGCGACAGTAAAGCCAAGCGCTTCCCAGTCCATCTTGCGGATCATGGCTTTGCGGACTTCCTCCTCGTCGTCCACCAGCATAATACGATATAAACTCATCAAAAACCCCCTTCCCCCGGGCAGGAAACACTGTATGCTCCCCGAATGTCATTGTACCAATTTTATCATGCCGGCGAAGAATAGACAAGTTTCCCCGCCTGTGGAAAATGGCCCTTTACGCAAAAAACCGAAGAAAACATTCCTCCGTTTTCTCCGGTCTTTTATCCTGTTCTTTTTAATGATCCGATTTTGCTTTTAAATAAAGAAGCTTCCCGTGTGTTCACCGTTGATCACATAATAAGCCTGGTTCTCCTCGGGTTTTACATAAAGCTCCACGCTCTTGAAATCGGAAACCTTCTGCTTTAAGTCATATTTCCATACGTCTTTTGCGATCGCTACCAGTTCCTCTGTTGTATAGGATTTGCCGGAAAACTGTACGCTGACAGTTGTCTCGATCTCCTTCTTTGCTGCAGGCTTTTTAGCTGCCGCTTTCGCCGTTGTCTTCTTTACAGCAGTTTTTGCCTTTTCTGCCGCCTTCGCTGTTTCCTTCTTTACTGCTTTCGCTGCAGGTGCCGCCGCCTCTTTTACCGCCTTTGCCGCGGGAGCCGCTGCCTCTTTCACTGCCTTCGCCGCAGGAGCTGCTGCCTCTGCCGCTTTTTTCACTGTATCTTTTGCTGTTTCTTTCACTGTTGTCTTCTTCGCCGCTGCTGTCGTCTTTTTCTCTTCCATAATATACCTCATTCCTGCGCCGCTTTTCATGGGGGAAGCGGTTCTGGTAAGCAGCGCCCTATCATAAACCGCCTTTGAAGTTTTTCACATCGTTCTCAGTCTATACCCGTTAATACCTTTTGTCAATGTTATTTTAACGCAAAATACAGTAAAACCAACGCTCCGAGGACGATCCTGTACCATCCGAAAGCTTTGAAATCATGTTTTCTGATATAGCCCATAAGAAAACGGATCACCAGCATTGACACCAGAAATGCCACCACCATACCGACTACCAGAAGCACCAGTTCCGTGCCCGTAAAAGCAAGCCCGAACTTCAGGATCTTTAAGAGGCTGGCGCCGAACATCACGGGAATCGCAAGGAAAAATGTAAATTCTGCCGCCACGGTTCTGGATACGCCAATCAGCAGCGCCCCTACGATCGTTGCCCCGGAACGGGATGTTCCCGGAAAAACAGCCGCGATCAGCTGGAACAGTCCGATCAGCGCCGCTGTCTGCCAGGTGATCTCCTTTAACTTTGTGATCTTCGGCGTCATGTTTTTATTCCTGTTTTCTATGATGATAAAGGCGATGCCAAATACGATCAGCGCGATCGCCACACACCACGGATTATAGAAAAGTTCATCCAGCTTATCGTCAAAAAGCACGCCCACGATCGCCGCCGGGACACATGCCACCAGTATCTTCAGCCACAGCATGATGATATCTGTTTTTATATAGAATCTGCCGCTTTTTTTCTTCCTGCCAAAAGGCCCTATCTTACTCCAGAACAGAAGGACTACCGCCATGATGGCGCCCAGCTGGATCACCACCAGAAAGAGGCTCCAGAATTCCTCGGATACATTCATCTTTACGAATTCTTCCACAAGGATCATATGCCCCGTACTGCTGATGGGAAGCCATTCTGTGATTCCTTCCACGATACCGAACAGGACAGCCTTTAAAATGTCTAACATAAAATTATACTCCTTTTATCTGTATTCGTTTTCTACAAATTTTCTGAGAGCCGGGATGGAACGTTCCACTTTTTCCGTGTCGATGCAGTATGCCATTCTGAAAAAGCCGGGGCAGCCGAAGCTGTCGCTGGGCACGAGGATCAGGTCGTACTTCAAGGCTTTGTTGCAGAAGCTGACTGCATCTTCCTCCAACGCTTTGGGGAAGATATAGAAGGTTCCGCCGGGTTTTGTGCAGGTGAAGCCGAGGGCCGTCAGTTCCTTATACAGTATGTTCATGTTTCTCTCGTAGACGGACAGGTCCGCTGTCAGGCCTATGGTCTCCGCTACAGCGAGCTGCATGATGGAAGTAGGGCAGTTATGTCCTGTTCCTCTGGATATCTGGCCGCACATCTCCACCAGAGTTGCCGCTTCCTCACAGGCGGGATTTACCGCCACATAACCGATACGCCCGCCCGGCAGGGAGAGGGACTTTGAGAAGGAGTAGCAGGTTAAAGTATCTTTATAGTACTTTGCCACATAGGGAGCATCCACCCCCTCAAATAAGATCTCACGGTAGGGCTCATCCGATATCAGGTATATCTTATGCCCATACTGTGCGGATTTTTCTTCCAGGATCTCCGCCAGCTTCTGCACGGTTTCCGTAGAATATACCGCGCCGGAAGGGTTATTGGGCGTATTGATCAACACTGCCATCACCTTCTCCGTGAGCATTTCCGCAAAGGCTTCAAAATTGATCTGAAAGTTTTCTGTGTCAGCCGGAACCACTTTGAGCTTTGCCCCGGTCAGGTTAATATAGGGGCCGTACTCCGGAAAGTAGGGCGCAAAAGTCAGGATCTCATCCCCCGGCTCCGAAACGCAACGCACCGCATGGGCGATCGCTCCTGCCGCGCCGGATGTGGGAAAAATATGTTCTGCCCGATAAGGCACCCCAAACCGCCTCTCCAGGGAAGCGGCAATTTTCTCCTTCACCGACGGAATGCCCAGCGTAGGACTGTAACCGTGCAGTTCTATCGAGCTCTTCTCCTGCAGCAGACGGATCATCACATCCGTAAACTCCTGCGGCACCGGCACCGACGGATTCCCCAGACTGTAATCAAACACATTTTCATACCCGATCTCTTTCCCCCTCGCCGTCGCAAACTCCGAGAGCGACCGGATCACCGACTTATTTCCCAGCATATCTTTATATTTCTGTACCAGCATCTTATTATATTCCTTTCCTGTATTATTTATCACTAGCATACACCTTTTTCATATCCCACGCCACAAAAATTATGAGGCACACAGCAAACGCCGCCCCCAGCGGCATATCCGCATCATAGTGCCGGAGGAATGCCCTTCCCTGACAGGCCATTGAGATCACCCAGAGAAAAACACCGGACGAAAGCAGCATCTTTACAGGCAGTTTTTTTTCCTTACCGCAAAAAACAAACCACAAAATACCGGCAAGCGGCAGAAACCGTCCTGAAACATGAAAGACCTCCCCCAGCGTTGTCCGCTCCGTTTCTATATAATAGAAGAACTGATTCTGCAGAAATTCCTGCCCACTGTACAAAAGCCTGTAAAGGCTGTCTGAAAACAAAAATACCGCTGCTGTCAGTCCCAAAATACCCGCGATCATCTTGACCGTCCTGCTGTCCCTGCCAGATAATGACACGCATGTCACAAAGAATCCGCATCCTGTCAGCACCTTTCCGAGCAGGCAGATCTTTTCCGCCAGCCTCAGCCCTGCCATAGCGATCTCCTGCAGATACAGCCCGTAGCCTGCCTCCATCAGAACGATTCCCGAAAGCACCGCCAGCACAGACATTCCGTATCTCTCTCCCCGCAGCCTTTCATCGGTCAGCGCCAGATACAGACAGATGCCGGAAACAAGGATACAGATGGCCTGAAAGCACATGATATAAAAATACATACCTGCCTACTCCTCTCCTGCCTGAAAGAGAGCACAGGCAACCGCCTTTTTCCAGCCCTTCAGCAGCTTTTCTCTCTCCTCTTTTTCCATCGTCGGCCAGAAGCTGTTGCCGCTTTGCCAGTTTTCCTGAATCTCCTGCCGGCTTTTCCAGTATCCCGTGGCAAGCCCCGCCAGATAGGCCGCCCCCAGCGCTGTGGTCTCGATACACTTCGGCCTGTCCACCCTCGTATCAACAATATCCGCCTGAAACCCCATCAGGAAGTCGTTGGAGCTGGCTCCTCCGTCTACCTTCAGGCTCTTTAACTTCACGCCCGCATCCTCCTCCATGGCATGCATCACATCCGCACACTGATAGGTGATAGATTCCAGTGCCGCACGGATAAAATGCTCCCTGCTGCAGCCCCTTGTCAGCCCGATCACGGTTCCTCTTGCATAAGGATTCCAGTATGGCGCGCCCAGCCCGGTAAAAGCCGGCACGATATACACGCCCGCCGTATCCGGCACTTTCTTCGCATATTCCTCCGAATCCGCCGCCTTCCTGAACAGCCTGAGTTCATCCCGCATCCACTGGATCAGCGCGCCCGCCACAAAGACACTGCCCTCCAGCGCATATTCCACATTTTCTGTCTCACTGGCCGCGATCGTGGTCAGAAGGCCGTTCCGGGAAAGGATCGGTTTTTTTCCTGTATTCATCAAAATAAAACTGCCTGTCCCATAAGTGTTTTTTACATCACCCTCCTCAAAACAGCACTGCCCGAACAGTGCCGCCTGCTGGTCGCCTGCCGCCCCCGCGATAGGGATCTCTCCGCCCACCAGCCTCTCATCCGTATATCCGTAAATGCAGCTGGAAGGTTTTACCTCCGGCAGCATGCATGCAGGAATATTAAAATAGGAAAGAAGTTCTTCATCCCACTTCAGTGTGTGGATATTGAACAGCATCGTGCGGGAGGCATTGGTATGATCCGTCACATGCACCCGCCCTTTGGTCAGTTTCCAGATCAGCCAGGTATCCACCGTGCCGAATAAAAGATCGCCCTTCTCCGCTTTCTCCTGAGCTCCCTCCACATGTTTCAGTATCCATTCTATTTTACTGGCAGAAAAATAAGCGTCCGGAACCAGTCCCGTTTTTTTCCGCACCGTTTCCCCAAATCCGGCTTTTACCAGCTCATCGATCCGCTCCGCCGTTCTCCGGCACTGCCATACGATCGCGGGATACACCGGCTGTCCGCTTTCCTTCTCCCATACGATCGTTGTCTCGCGCTGGTTCGTAATACCGATGCCGTCAATATCCTCCGCCTTCACGCCGAGGCGCGCCATCGCCTCCGCTGCCACCGCAAGCTGAGAGGACCATATCTCCATCGGATCATGCTCCACCCATCCCGGATTCGGATAATACTGTGTAAATTCCTTCTGCGCCATACTGCAGATATTTCCACCCCTGTCAAATAAAATACACCGGGAACTGGTCGTTCCCTGATCCAGAGCCAGTATATACTTTTCCAGTTTACTCATCCGCCGTTCCCCCGTTCCATTCCCGTATTTTTCCATTTCTTTATTATTACACTCATTTTTCGCTTTGTAAAGCAACGCTGAATGCTGATTTTAAAAAATTTATGAAACTTTACAAATTTCACTTTTTTCATTATACTATTCTTTCAGGGGGATTCTTTTATATGCTTCGATTTTACTATGTTATCATCTTAAATCTCTGGCGGGCGTTTTATATGTTGCCCATGATGCGGTACAAGGCAAACCGCCCCGCAAAATATACGCTCCAGGAACGATACGACTTTGCAAAATGGGTAATGCACCATATGCAGCGTACCGGCAGGATCACCACGAAAGCCTACGGTGTAGAAAATCTGCCGAAAAAAAACGGTTATGTCATGTATTCCAACCATCAGGGAAAATACGATGCGCTGGGCATCGTGGATATGCATGAGCGTCCCTGCAGTATCGTTATGGACGAAGCCCGTTCCCATGTGATGCTGACTGCACAGTTTATCGATCTTCTGGAAAGTAAGCGCCTTGTTCTGGACGATATGAAGCAGGGACTCAAGATCATGAAGGAGATCACCCGGGAGCTCCGGGAGGACAACAAAAACTTCCTGATCTTCCCGGAGGGCGGTTACACCGACAACCATAATATGGTCTGTGAATTCAAGGGCGGTTCTTTTAAATGCGCCCAGAGGGCAAAAGCCCCCATCGTGCCTGTCGCCATTGTCAATTCCTGGAAGGCTTTCGAGAGCAAAGGGCTTGGCCCCGTGGAGACACAGGTGCATTTTCTGCCGCCCTTATATTATGAAGAATACAAAGATATGAAAACAAATGAAATAGCAGACACTGTCCAGAAAAGGATCCAGCAGACGATCCTTGATAATCTGACAGGAAAAGATCTGGAAGTGCTGCAAAAACAATTGGCTGAAAGGGAAGATACTTAAAAGTCTTCCCTTCTTTTTTCGAAAATTTATAATTATCTTATCTTTTGTTCATTGACTTATCACAAATTTGGAATATAATAGCAACTATTACCAAAAAACGAGAAAATGAGGAGTGTTTATGATTAAAACATTAGCTGCACAGGTAAAGCAGTATAAACTGCCTTCTCTTTTGACGCCCTTTTTTATGGCGCTGGAAGTAATCGTAGATATTCTGCTTCCTAAAACAATGGGTTCCCTGATCGACAAAGGCATCCAGGCGGGGAGCCTTCCGGACATATTCCGCTACGGCGGATACATGCTCCTGCTTGCTTTCTTCGGCCTTGTCTTCGGCGTGCTGGCGGGAAAATATGCGGCGCAGGCATCCTCCGGTTTCGCCTGCAACGTGCGGGATGCCATGTATACCAATATTCAGAAGTTTTCTTTTTCCAATATTGACAAGTTCAGCACGGCAGGGCTGATCACCCGGCTGACTACGGATGTGACCAATCTGCAGAACGCCTATCAGATGATCATCCGTATGTGCTTCAGGGCACCGCTTATGCTGATCTTTTCCCTGATCATGGCTTTTTCCATCAGCACCCGGCTGAGCATGGTCTTTGTTGTCGCGCTGGCGATACTGGTCGTTTTCCTTGGCCTGATCATTTCCCGCGCCATGAAATATTTCAACGAGGTCTTTGAAAAATATGACGATCTGAATGCCAGCATTCAGGAAAATGTATCCGCCATCCGCGTTGTCAAGGCTTTTGTCCGGGAAGATCATGAGAATGAAAAATTCAGGGCGGCTGCCAGCGGCATCTACAAAATGTTCGTAAAGGCGGAAAGCGTTGTTGCAAACAACGGCCCCATCATGATGCTGGCGGTTTATTCCTGTATGCTCTCGCTCTCCTGGCTGGCGGCAAAGATGATCACCGCCGGAACATTGACTACAGGGGAACTGACAACGCTGTTTTCCTATGTCATGTCCATCCTGATGAGCCTGATGATGCTCTCCATGATCTTTGTCATGCTGACGCTTGCCGCGGCAAGCGCGCGCCGTGTGGTGGAAGTCCTGAATGAAGAGCCTGACCTTGTCAGTCCGGAAAATGCAGTGACGGAAGTCACAGACGGCAGTGTGGACTTTGAAAATGTGTTCTTTTCCTATAAAAAGAATTCCTCGGAGCCGGTACTGAACAACATCAATCTGCATATACATGCAGGTGAGACCATCGGTATCATCGGCGGCACCGGTTCCGCAAAATCCAGCCTTGTGAACCTGATCAGCAGGCTTTACGACGTATCGCAGGGATGTGTAAAAGTCGGCGGCAGGGATGTGCGGGAATACGATCTGGATACGCTGAGAAATGAGGTATCCGTTGTGCTGCAGAAAAATGTCCTGTTCTCCGGCACGATCCTGGAAAATCTGCGCTGGGGCGACAAGGACGCCACGCTGGAAGACTGCAGGCGTGTCTGCCGCCTCGCCTGTGCGGATGACTTTATCGAGCAGTTCCCCGACAGGTACGAAACATATATCGAGCAGGGCGGCACCAATGTCTCCGGCGGCCAGAAGCAGCGTCTCTGCATTGCCCGCGCTCTGCTGAAAAAACCGAAAATACTTATTCTGGATGACTCCACCTCCGCAGTGGATACGGCTACGGACGCCCGCATCCGGCAGGCTTTCCGGGAGGAGATCCCGAATACCACAAAGTTTATCATCGCCCAGAGAATATCCAGCATTCAGGATGCAGACCGCATCATCGTTTTAGAGGACGGTGTGATAAACGGGTTTGACACCCATGAAAATCTGCTGCAGAGCAATGCGATCTACCGTGAAGTCTATGAGAGCCAGACGCAGGGCGGCGGTGATTTCGATCATAAAGGAGGTGTTTTATAATGGCACAGGCAAGAGTAGTACACGGTCCCGGCAGGCGGGGGGCTCAGGGCCCGAAGCCCCGGTTGGAAAATTCAGGAGCCCTGTTAAAGCGCCTTTTCGGGTTTGTCATGAAAAAATATGCGTTTCCTGTAGTTGTTGTTCTTCTTTGCATCATAGGATCTTCCCTTGCCACCGTGCGGGGCACATTGTTTATCCAGACATTGATCGATGATTATATCATGCCCCTGATCGGCGTCAGTTCACCGGATTTCAGCCCGCTGAAAAGCGCTCTGCTGAAAATGGCATGTATTTATATCTTTGGTATTCTCTGTTCCTGGGGATACAATCAGATCATGGTAAGGGTCAGTCAGGGAACCTTGCATGACATTCGTGTCATGTTGTTTACGCGAATGGAATCGCTGCCGATCAAATATTTTGACACGCATCCCCACGGCGACATCATGTCCGTCTATACAAACGATGTGGATACGCTGCGTCAGTTGATCGGCGGGAGTCTCCCCCAGCTTGCTTCCAGTGCCATCACGCTGGTCAGCGTTTTTGTCAGCATGATCTATCTGAACATCCCGCTGACGATCGTGACGCTGTTTATGGTGGCCCTTATGATGCTCGTGACAAAAAAAGTGGCTTCCCTATCCGGGCGCTACTTTATGGCGCAGCAGCAGGACATCGGTAAGGTCAACGGCTATATTGAGGAGATGATGGAAGGGCAGAAAGTTGTTAAAGTATTCTGCCATGAAGAGGAAAGCCTCGCCAGATTCCGGGAGCTCAATGACAATCTTCGTGACAGCGCCAATAACGCTAATAAATTTGCCAACATTCTGATGCCTTTAAACGCTCAGCTCGGAAATGTCAGTTATGTGGTCTGTGCCATCACAGGCGCACTGCTTGCCATCAACGGCCATTTCGGCCTGACCATCGGCACGCTGGTTTCCTTCCTGACACTGAATAAAAGCTTTAACCAGCCTATCGCTCAGGTCAGCCAGCAGCTTAACTCTGTTGTGATGGCGCTTGCCGGCGCTGACCGTATCTTTAAACTGATGGATGAAACGCCGGAGGTGGATGAGGGCTATGTCACCCTTGTCCGTGCCAGAAAAGATCAGCAGGGTAACATTCAGGAATGCAAAGAGCGTACCGGTATGTGGGCATGGAAACATCCCCACCAGGCTGACGGGACCATTACCTACACCGAGCTGACCGGCGACGTTGTTTTTGACGATGTGGACTTTGGTTACAATGATGACAAGATCGTGCTCCACAATATCAAGATGTTCGCAACGCCGGGACAGAAAATCGCTTTCGTCGGCAGCACCGGTGCCGGCAAAACGACCATCACCAACCTGATCAATCGTTTCTATGATATTCAGGATGGTAAGATCCGTTATGACGGCATCAATATCAATAAGATCAAAAAGGATGACCTGCGCCGTTCGCTGGGCATCGTACTGCAGGATACCCATCTGTTCACCGGTACGGTGATGGAAAATATCCGTTACGGAAAACTGGATGCCACAGACGAAGACTGTATTGCTGCCGCAAAGCTTGCCAACGCCCACGGATTTATCAAAAGGCTGCCGAACGGCTATGAAACGCTGCTGACCGGAGACGGCGCGAATCTCTCCCAGGGGCAGAGGCAGCTCCTTGCCATTGCGAGGGCCGCTGTGGCTGATCCGCCTGTTCTGATCCTGGATGAAGCGACCTCCAGCATTGATACCAGAACGGAAATGCTGGTGCAGAGGGGAATGGATTCTCTGATGAAGGGACGTACCACTTTCGTGATCGCACACAGGCTCAGCACTGTCCGGAACAGTGATTGTATCATGGTTCTGGAGCAGGGACGTATTATCGAGCGCGGGAGTCATGATGAATTGATTGCGGAGAGGGGGAAGTATTATCAGTTGTATACGGGGATGAAAGCGGAGGCATAGGAAAAATCCGGACGCTGTGTAGAAAGTAAAATATCCCTTCCGCAACCCGCTCCCGCTTCGGGCTAAACGCAGCGGACGCTAAACTCGTGAAATACCATGTGAAATTTTGTTTTTTAAATTTCACATTGGTTAATGCGCCGGCGTTTAGCAGAGTTGCTACAGGAATATTTTACTTTCTACACAGCTGGTTTTTCCTGCTTCTTTCTATACGGCATATTACGTCTTTTTCTATGCAATGATCTGATAATTGTGTAAATCGCAGAAAAATCACCTGTCACTTAGCGGTTGCCATCCTAATACTGAATTTCTAAATTTTTTATTTCCAAACTGTCATCTGCATTCCGCCAGATGACCTCGCAGGTTCCATGTTCCTGCGGGGAGATACTGAATTCTTTGTCTGATGAGAAATCCTGCAGCATATAGCGCTCTTCGTCAACAGGCGTCAGGAAGATCTGGCACTCTATTTTATCGCTCTGTGTGGCGGCGATCACCATTTTTATATTTTTGTCCGGTGTGCCGCTTGGCTGTTGTTCTTCTTCGTTCATAATATAGCTGTACAGTCCGTATACTTTCGGTTCTGCAGTTTCCAGTTTTTCCTGGTAGGATTGATAAAAATATTCTGTGTTTTCTTCTGGAGGCGCTGATACTACCTGATGAAAGAAATCCGTGTAGATTTCCGCGCCTTTTGTATTGAGATGTCCGGCGTCCATAAAATATCCGGGATTTTGTATGGGCAGATATTCTTCTCTCGCCAGATTAAAATCATAGTATGGTATACCGTACTCTGCCGCTATTTTCCTGATCCCGTCCACATAGTTGTCATAGTTCTCCGTTGATATGGGCTGTATTTCATACATGGGGTTGGAATACAATACGATCGGAATTTCTTTTTTCCGGCAGTATTCTATGATCTTCCGCAGATAGTCTTCAGCGTCCTTCGTCAGGTACATTTCCTTCGGATTGCGTTCTCTGGCACACAGCAGATTGGTGAATTCCCTTGCCGTGGCATAATAGCCCTTATCCCGATACTCTATTGTCCCGTCAACATAAATATAGTTTTTATAATTTCCGGTCCGCTTATGATCTATCCTGTCCTGTATCCATGCCGCCTCCGTCAGGTGCTCTCTATAGCGCACAAACGGCATGAGCGCGTCGATGTAATATTCTTTCGGATTCATGTGGAGCAGTGCATCCAGTTTCAGAAGAGATGCTTTCATATAATCCGTTGTCCGCCAGCTGATCTGCACAGATTCCTTCGACCGGTAATCGCCCTGCCCTCCCGTGGAGCATGTATAGTATAATTCCAGATATACTTTTTCTATCTTATTGTGCCTGTCTGCCTCTCTCAGCAGATAATAGGAACCCATCAGCGACTGGCCTGATGTCGCCATATTAAAATTATTTTTTCCGTTCCTCTGATCCAGTATCTCCGGATCGAGAGCGCAGAAAACATGGGAGGAACCGAGATAGATATTATCTATATTCTCCTTCTGTTCATAAAAATTATGAAAAAGGATCCTCTCCCAGTCCTCCTCCTGCCAGTACAGATGATTCAGCATTTTTATGCCGGCGAGAAAAAGTATTCCCGCCAGCAGCACCTGAAATGTCGTTATGCATCTCTTTTTATTAAAGCTGAAAATCTGTAAAATGTGTTGTATCATACAGCGCTCCATAGCATTCTCGTAAATCGATACGTTTTCATGTCTCGCATATATTATCCGCCGGCACGAAATCCTGTTCTGCCTTTTATTTTTCCGCCGGAAACTCTTCTATCAAACAGGTATGTTCTTTCGTTTTTACATCATAGTTTACACCGACCAGCAAAATATTCCCCTGATAGTCTTTCAGACTCTGACAATACTCCTTATTCCTGATCTGTGCTATTGCCCCCTGTGCGCTCCTGTTCCATTTCAACTCTACTACAAGTGCCGGTTTATCCGGGAATTGTTTTCCGGGAATAAATACAATATCCGCAAAACCTTTTCCTCCCGGCAACTCTCTGTGCATAGTATAAAAATTTCTTGCCGCATAAAGTGCCAGAGAAATCGTATAACTGAGCGCATTTTCATCATTGTATTGAAGATGTGATGTCTCAAAATGAGCCTGCCTGATTCCCTCCGCAACCTGCTTTGGCCTGTTCTGCCATATTGCATGCAGTGTTTCCGCCGAATTTTTCAAAGCTTTGGAGACCTCTCCCCAGTCCGATGCGGAGACTGCATTTACATACTCCGCGCGCACTTCACCGTTGGGAATAAATACACACTTATGAACGCTGTCATAACCCAGATATCCCAGATGGATCAGCAGTGTCAAAACATCATCTTTCGACCGCATTGTGACCATATCATTCGCAAAATTTCCTGTACTGACCGGCACCCGCTCACCTGCGATCATACTCAGCACATCCTCTTTCAGCCCGTCGAAATTCATATCGATATATATCTGCAGCGCCTCAAAAGTTTCCGTCTGATTCCAGTAATTTCCCATTTTCCCGAACCGCATACAGTTTACAACAGAACGGGGGCTGTAAACGGATGAAATATCCTCGAAAGAATAACCGTCATACCAGTCTTTTACCTCTGTAATATCCATTTTATATCGTTCACAGAGTTCTTTCACTTCACCTTCCGTAAATCCCACATAACGTGTGAGTGGTCCCGGATCGATCATAGAAAATTCATCAAACATGTTGAGTGCCGAATGCGTTCCGTACTTTTTGATCGGCAGGATCCCTGTCATATATGCCAGATGAATATATACTCTATCCTTTAGAAAATCCCGAAGGAAATCCAGATATTCCTCCTGCGCCTCTTTATCATTTTTATATCCCCGAAAAATACAATCCCACTCATCAATAATAACAACAAACGGAATTTTAGTCTTTCCATAAATATCCTGCATTGTTCTTGTCAGGTTTGTCTCATCAAAATACCGGTATTCCGGGTATTTTTCCAAAAGTTCCCAGAGAACGCTTCTCTTCAGCAGATCGAGCATTCCCTTCACGCTTTTGCTCTGACTTAAAAACTCCTGCATATTCAAAAAGATGGTATCATATCGATTCAGATGAGCAGTAAAACTTTCACTTTCCGCAATTTCATATCTGGAAAACAACTCTTTTGAATCACATTCCCTGTCATAATATGCCACCAACATATTTGCCGCTATCGATTTTCCAAAACGACGCGGGCGGCTGACGCAGATATATTCCTGCCCTGTATTGAGCACACTGTTTGTATAACGGATCATTCCCGTTTTGTCCACATATATTTCAGAATTTACAGCCCTGCGAAAACTTTCATTTCCCGCATTCAAATAGCTTCCCATTTTATTATCTCCCGCCAATATTATTATGCCTCTGTATTCTGTACTTATTATACGTCAGGCGGAAAACGGAGGCAACAGCTTCTTTACATACCCTCTGGAAAAATTATAGCTTCGGATATTCATCTCATCCGCCTTTTCCTTCTGGTTCAGGATATAGGAAACCTGCCAGTCCGGCGTATCCATGCTTCTGATCTCTCCCTTCAGCAGTTTCTCTTTATTGGTCGCGTATTCCTGATACGCCCGGATATTTTCCTCGCTCATGATAACAGGCGCCGCATCCGCCGACAGGCCGCTCAGATACCAGGTATCCAGCTTTTCCCCGGCCCGTCTTTTATCCTCCTCCTCCGGTTCCAGTTCCAGATAAGCTGAAATATTATACCGGGCGATCCAGTAATCCGGCTGGGCAAAGGACAGTACAAGATAGCAGCAGGTGATCACAGCCAGCCCGTAACGGAGCAGCGGGAAATTGTTCTTCAGTGTCTTTCCAACCACTCCCGCCATCAGCAGCGCAATCACGCAGAGCGCCCAGAGTACAAAGATCCGCAAAAAAGTCAGATAATATACACTGATATACAAAAGCATCCTGTAGGCGCTGGAAGCTGTCATCACAAAGGTACAGAGCGAGATCACCAGCAGAATTCCCTTTAACACTCTGCTCTCCTTAAAAAATCCAAGCCCGATCAGCACCAGCCCCAGATTCATCAGGCAGATAAAGAGGAGCTGGAAAAATCCCTGTCTGGCGTACTGTGCATAGGTATAACCTTCAGGCAGCGTTCCGTATCCTGCAAAGAGATACACGATCTGAATGATGCAAAAATAGACATAGATCAGCGCGATCACAGCGGTGGCGGAAATGGCGATGACCGGCTGTCCCTTCCTGTGGTCTTTTACCGTATCGTTCAATTCCCGTCCCTCCAGCAGGGAAACCATACCGTAGCTGAAGAAAAACATCACCACAGACCAGAGGATGCAGCAGAAGACGTCCCATCCCTTTATATCCCCGAATATCATATTCATATTTTCTCTGAAGATAACATCCGCTGAGGAGAGAAGCAGCAATACGATCGCGATCAAAGGAATCGACACGCCTGCGCCCGCAAAAATGTAGAGCGCCTGCGACTTTTTTGCCCCCTTATGCTCTTCCATCCACGCCTGCGCATCCGGGAAAAAGGAAAACATTTTACCGATGCTTCCGAAGATCAGACATACCACACTCTCCAGAAATTTTCCGATCTGCCAGTTCTTTGTGTCAAAACAGACTGCCAGCAGAAAATACATCATCAGCACAAACAGCCACGCCTCATTCATCAGAATGATCTTCCCGTTGTCTGTAAAACAATTTGAGATGCCCAGCAGAAGACTTGCCGCCAGTACCAAAATATGCTCGCCTTTCCAGGAAATACCTGACTTTCTGATAGTATAGACAGCAAAGCCGATAGTTCCTGCCACGAAAAAAGGGTAAGTGATACCGGAAGAATTTTTATAGAGGCAGAAGGTAAAGAAGATCGCATAGAGCAGGCTTGCCGGCGCCATCTTACTGATCAGCCCGGGCTTTGCGAACTGTGCGTAAGGAAGCTTTTTCTCTACTTCCATAGGGGTTTGGTGGGATAAATTAGGGTACAGGTTCTCACCTCCGGAAACAAATGTCCCCGCAGTCACGTTTACAGTATTCTTTTCCATGATTCATGTTCCTTTCTTATTATTTTATTTATTATTTATTGGATCATTTTTTGCTATAAACTTTCCATTATAGATAAACACGCTCTCTGCTCTTCATTTTCCGCCCTGTCACGAGCCTTCCTCTGTCTCCTCATATTGCAGAATGTCTCCTGGCTGACAATCCAGCGCTTTACAGATCGCATCCAGCGTGGAGAGCCGCACCGCCTTCGCCTTGTTATTTTTCAAAATAGACAGGTTCGCCAGCGTGATATCTATCTCGTTCGCCAGTTCTGTCAGGCCCTTCTTCCGTTTCGCCATCATCACATCCAGATTTATTATAATCGCCATCTTTGTCTTCTCCCTAATTCAGCCTGCAAAAACACATTGTTTTTACCAGTCGATCACTGCCGCCACGACAGCCTGTTCCCTTACCACATCCGCAAAACCGGTCAGATCGTCAGATCATTTTCTTCCTTATAACTGATCGCCTTGTCGAACACACGGGAAAGTACCTTGCTGAACAGTCCCGCTATCACAAAGACCAACACAATGATCAGCGCCGCCGGTGTAACATAGAGGGGAAGCCGAAACGCCGTCACCGCTCCAATGATAAAGCTGTACGTTCCCATTTTTCGCAGGCTTACCACATTTTCCCTGACAAAGCAGTTATCCGCCAGTACCGTCTTAAACACCTTGCGAAGTTCTCCCAGAATGAGTACCGCAAGGATTCCGGATACGATAAACAGCACACAAAGCTGAATATAGTATTTCTGAAACCAGCTGTTAAAATGTTTTCCGTACCAGTAAAAGCTGAGCGGCACCGTTGCTGTTACCAGGATTCCTCCAAAATACATTGCATCCAGAATCATTTTTGTCACTCTCGTCAATCTGTCTTCCATATACGCCTCCGGCTTTCTGTTCTTCTATTTTATGTAAACCGGATTCTGTCTCCACCCGGCCTACGTCCCGTCTGATCTTCTTCCTTTTATCTGTACTATAACTCTGGCGCTTCCGTTTGTCAACAAAAATTTATTGTTTTTCGATAAATATTTATTGTTTTTATTTCACCTCAACTTTCAATCTTGACTTTCCTTTCCATTCAAATGATAATGAAGGATAGTTTCATTTAATATTTAGAAGATTCCCGTATCGATCACTTACCTCAAAATAGATACGATACCGGAACAACAGGAGGATCATCATGAACAGAGCAGCAGACTTACGCAATTTACTGATGCGGATCGACCACAGAGGTTATCCCGCTTACAAAGATACAAAGGGCAAATATCAATTTGAGCAATATATATTGTCCATTGACCACGTGCAGGGAGATCCCTTCGCCTCTCCCTCCAAGGTCAGCCTTCTTATCCCGGGACGCACCGCAGATTTTGGAAAGGAATGTTATGAAACCAAAGAGCGCCGGATCGCCTTTCAGGATTATCTTCTGCGGCGCATGGCGATAAAAGTGAAGGATTTCTCTTTTAAGGCAAAGGGTTCCGGCAAAAGCGGCCTCATCGGCATCAGCCACCCGGGCCAGGAGATTTTAGAGCGAAGCGCCTGTACAGTAAATCCTGCAAACGGAGACGTGGAAGTCCGCATGGAAATCGGGTTCCCCGCCAACGGGCGTACCATCAACGCCGGAGAGCTGATCAGGATCTTATTTGATTTTCTGCCTCTCTGTGTACGACAGACACTGCTCGCCGCTTCCTGCCCCAAAGCTTCTCTGGAAAAAGTATTATTTCTGGCAGACGACCAAAAGGCTATCCGGGAAGCGTTAGCGCAGCAGGGCCTTGTTGCCTTTGTGGCGAACGGTGCCGTCCTTCCGAGAAAGTCCGGCGTCTCCTCCCTTCCGATGAAAGATGCCGTTCCTTTTCAATCTCCGGAGTCTATGGAAGTAACACTCGACCTTCCCCATAAAGGCTCCCTCTCCGGCATGGGCATCAAAAAGGGCGTAACGCTTATCGTCGGCGGAGGCTATCACGGAAAGTCCACACTTTTGGAGGCACTGATGGCGGGTGTCTATGACCACATTGCCGGAGATGGACGAGAATACGTTATCACTGATGATACTGCTGTCAAACTCCGGGCGGAAGACGGACGAAGCATTCAGAAAGCTGATATCTCCATGTTTATCCGCAATCTTCCAAACGGTCGTGACACTACTGCCTTCTATACAGAGGACGCCAGCGGCAGCACCTCCCAGGCTGCTAATACCATAGAAGCTATGGAAGCAGGTACAAAAGTTTTCCTGATAGATGAAGACACCAGCGCCACTAACTTCATGATCCGCGATGACCTGATGCAGCGCGTAGTCAGCCGGGATGCAGAACCGATCATACCTTTTATTGACAGAATAAGAGAACTTTATGACGCCTACGGCATCTCCACGATACTGGTTGCGGGAAGCTGCGGCTCCTACTTCCATAAATCCGACTGCATCGTGCAGATGAAAAAATATGCTCCCGTGGAGATCACGGCATTTGCGAAAAAGGAGGCAGAGAATTATCCCTATCTGACAGGGGAAGTGCCTGCCGCCGCCACGCCTGATTTTCACAGGATCGTAAAGCGGGATGACGCCTTCGCCCGCGAGAACAGAATAAAAACACGCACAGACGGAACCGACGGCTTCTCCATTAACAAATCGGAAGTGGACATGCGCTATGTGGAACAGCTTGTGGACAGCGAACAGCTCACTGCCCTTGCCTATATGGTGAAATCCATGAAGCTTCATGATTTCGACGGCAGGAAGACTTTGCAGGACGCCGTAAACGGTATTTACAAAAGAATTGAAACGAAGGGATTTGCCGTTTTTGCGGGCGGGGAATATCTGCCCGGCAATCTTGCCATGCCGCGGGCGCAGGAGTTGTATGCGGCGATCAACAGGTGCAGGGAATTGATTAAGATTGGATAAAACCGGCCGACCGGATGGAATATAATTTCTCTAACTTTCCCTTTACTTTAGCGATTAAAAGTGTTAAAGTGGAACGTGGGGAAAAATCCACTCTCCAAAATCATAAATCACTAAGAGGATCAAAACAATGCCAATCACAGAATTACTGGAACAAAATTGTAAAATGTACGGAAATGATATCTGTCTTGTGGAGATCAATCCGGAGGTGAAAGACAGGCGTCGGGTTACCTGGAAGGAATATGAACTGATCGAGCCGTCTCACGCCCCCTATTACAGACGTGAGATCACATGGAACGTATTTAATGAAAAAGCGAACCGTTTTGCAAACCTGCTCTTATCAAGGGGCATCACAAAGGGGGACAAGGTTGCCATCCTGCTGATGAACTGCCTGGAATGGCTGCCCATCTATTTCGGAATCTTAAAGACCGGCGCCCTTGCCGTGCCGCTGAATTTCCGTTATTCCTCCAGCGAGATAGAATATTGTCTGGATCTGTCCGAATCCGATATCCTGATCTTCGGACCGGAATTT
The DNA here is from genome assembly GCA_947647735.1 of uncultured bacterium. Taxonomy (GTDB): domain Bacteria; phylum Bacillota; class Clostridia; order Lachnospirales; family Lachnospiraceae; genus 1XD8-76. The sequence goes on from CANSLJ010000018.1 coordinate 53,415, forward strand.
ATCGGCCGTGTGGAGGAGATCGCCGACCGCATCAGCACCAACAGACTGCTGTTCTACTTTGGAGATAACTGCCCCAGTTTTGCGGAGGACTACAATGTTCTGACCGCGGACTGTTCCAGTATTTCCCCGAACATCACACTGACAGACAGGGATGATGCCGCCATTTACTTCTCTTCCGGCACCACCGGCTTTCCGAAAGCTATTTTACATAATCATGAGAGCCTGATGCATTCCTGCAAGGTGGAACAGAATCACCACGGCCAAAGCCGGAACGATGTCTTTTTATGTATTCCGCCGCTCTATCATACCGGCGCAAAAATGCACTGGTTCGGTTCTCTTTTATCCGGCAGTAAAGCTGTTTTATTAAAAGGCACAAAACCGGAATATATTTTAGACGCTGTATCCAAAGAAAAGTGTACCATCGTCTGGCTGCTTGTTCCCTGGGCACAGGACATTCTGGAGGCACTGGATTCCGGCAGATTGAAGATTGAAGATTATGAGCTCTCCCAGTGGCGGTTGATGCATATCGGCGCACAGCCGGTTCCGCCGTCTCTGATCCGCCACTGGAAAGATTATTTCCCGAATCACGCCTATGATACCAACTATGGTCTCAGCGAATCCATCGGACCGGGCGCAGTACATCTCGGTGTGGAAAATATTCATAAGGTCGGCGCCATCGGTGTGCCGGGCTACGGCTGGGAGGCAAAGATCATCAATCCTGACGGCAGTCCTGTCAAACAGGGGGATGTCGGTGAATTATGCGTAAAGGGCCCCGGTGTTATGACCTGCTACTATAATGATGAGGCGGCTACGCAGGAAGTTCTGAAAGACGGCTGGCTTTTGACCGGAGATATGGCAAGACAGGATGAGGACGGCTTCATTTATCTGGTGGACCGTAAGAAGGATGTCATCATCAGCGGTGGTGAAAATCTGTACCCCGTACAGATCGAAGATTTTATCCGTACCCATAACGCCGTTCATGATGTTGCCGTGATCGGGCTTCCCGATAAGCGGCTGGGTGAGATCGCTGCGGCGATCATCGAATTGAAGCCCGGCACAACCTGTACGGAGGAAGAGATGAATCTGTTCTGTACCGGACTCCCCAGATACAAACGCCCCCGGAAGATCATGTTTGATGATATCCCGAGAAATCCTACCGGCAAGATTGAAAAACCGGTACTTCGTGAACGGTATCAGGTACATCGACTTGTGGAAACAGAGATAAATGCATAAAATTTTTCCAAAAAAGCGCGCAAATTGCTATTGTGGCGCTTTTTTGTTATAATATAAAATATATGATACAGAGAAAATGAGGAATTTCCATGCTCACATTGTTAATAGCTGATGATGAATTTTTTATACTGGAAAATTTAAAGCATATCGTGGACTACCCCGCATTGGGTTACCATTTGACAGATACCGCTTTAAACGGCCGTGACGCTATGCAGATCATCGAGGAGAAATCTCCGGACCTTGCCATTTTAGATATCAAGATGCCCTTTTTATCCGGCCTGGATATCGCCAGACAGATTTATGAAAAGAATCTGAAGACAAAGGTAGTGATCCTGACCAGCTATGATTATTTTGACTTTGCAAAGCAGGCTGTCAGATATCAGGTTTTTTCCTATCTTCTAAAACCCGTCAACGTAAATGAACTGAAAGAAATCCTGGCAGACGCCGCCAGAGCGATAGACGACCGGAAACAGAGAGATTCTAAACTGCAGGAATACAGACACCTTCAAACAGAATCTCTCCTGCAGCATGCGGCGCCCTCAGATATAGCCTCTGCCGATACCAAAGAGTCAGATATCACCAAAGCTATCATCGAAATGATCCGATCCTCCTACGCTGATCCCAAACTGGATCTATCATATATCGCCGAAAAGATCGGATATACACAAAACTATATCAGCAGTATTTTCAAAAGAAATACCGGCCTCACTGTAGTACAATATATCACGCAGTGCCGCATGAATGCTGCAAATATACTGCTGACCGTACAGCACATGCCGGTAAATCAGGTGTGCAGCAATGTAGGCTATTCCAATCCTTTTTATTTCAGCAAGAGATTTAAGCAGTATTTCGGATACTCACCTTCCGAATGTTCCAATGCCCCTGCTGCTTCTTCGGATGCAGAACAGCCCGACATAAAATAAAAACAAATCAAATAAAATCAGAAACAGGCGCCTCTTGCCTCCACCGGAATCATTCTTTCCAGTCTGTGATCCCGGATCCCGTAAAGCCGGTCTGTCAGGTTCGGCAGAACGCAGGCATGATTGGGAATGATCGCGATCTTGTCTCCGATCTCCAGCTTCAGACCCTCATCGCTCTCCAGAAAACCATGCTCTTCATTCAGCTTTGTGATCTTCAGATCCGGCCTGCCCACCACATATCCATATCCCGTCTGGCCATGACCGCAGCCGTCTGTAGTCAATGTCTTACTCCCTGCGTCTATGATACCGTGGCGTTCATCCATTTTACACACAAGAGTGGCTACCGCCCTCAGGGCACACTCTTCCTCCGTGGCAAATCCTGTCACCAGAGTCATACGATCATTAAAAATATAATTACCGCAGCGGACTTCTGTAATTCCCTCCATCTCTTTACAACATCTGGAAGAGTAAGAATTGCCTCCGCTTAAAATATCCATGCAATAGCCATGCTCCTTCAAAAGACCGGCAGTTCCTGTCAATTCATCATGCTCTTTCCCGGCATATCGTCGAAAGCCTTCCATAGTATTTTCTTCATAGATCAACCCGTTATAATACATTAATCCGCAAATATGTATTCCTGAAAGCCCCTTCACTTTCTCCGCAAAAGCTAAAGCCGCCTCAAAGGGAGGCACGCCTCCTCTGTGCAGTCCACCATCTATCTCGATCAGCACCTGCACAGGCCTGTCCATTGATCTGCCGACCTCGGAAAGCTGCCTGGCACCATACTCGCTGTTTATGATCGTAAGAACCTGCGCTCTCTGAAGCAGGCGGGCCAGACGCTCCATTTTATCCCTGCCGATCAACGGAAAGGCGATCAGGATATCCTTAATACCGTAATCCGCCATCACCTCCGCTTCACTCAGCCTGGCGCAAGTAATCCCTTTCGCCCCTGCTTCTATCTGCTGCCATGCAAAATAACTGCTTTTATGAGGTTTGATATGAGGCCGCATCGCTATACCATAGCGCCTTGTCTCATCCGCCATCCTTCTTAAATTGGCAGCCACCTGGTCCAGTTCCACCACCACCGCCGGTGTCGGGATAAAATCATACATAAAAATCCCCCCTTCCAACCCTGTTATCCATCCGGATTAAAATTTTAATGTTAAAAATAATTCTATAAAAAGTTCAGCTCCCATATATAGCTGCTCCAACTCGACAAACTCATCGATCTTGTGGGCCTGTTCAATACTTCCCGGCCCCCATATGGCAACCGGGATACCCAGGCTCTCCTGTAACATTCCGGCTTCACAGGAAGCCTCAAAAGCCTGAAGCGCACTATCCATTCCTTTCGCCTCCAGCAGGCGGGTCACAGCACAGAGCGCCGGCAGCTTCCCGTCTGTTTTTCCCGGCGGGCAATAGGTGGTCACTTCCATGAAGCAGCTGCAGCCCGATTTCCCCTGTACATCCTCCAGTATCTGTTCAAGCTGTTTCGTGCAGCTCTGTCTGTCCTCCCCAAAGATCAAACGCCGGTCGATCCGAATCACCGCTTTGTCCGGCACCACGTTGACCTTGCTGCCTCCCTGTATCTGTGTTACATGAATAGAGGGACTGCCCAGATAAATCTGTGAAATTTTTTCCAGATCCCTCTGCAGCTTCCTGACCGCGTCGATCACATCCGCCGCCGCATATATGGCATTTTTCCCCAACTGAGCCTGTCCCGCATGGCAGCTTTTCCCCTGTATTGTCACCGTAAAAGCCATTACTCCCCGGTGTCCTACTGCCAACTGTAAGTTTGTGGGCTCCCCCACAATAACAAAGTCTGCCGCTTCCGGTGCTTCTAAATAATGCTTTAACCCCAGATTAGCGTTTTCCTCATCCACATCATAGACAAAAAGAAGGTCGCACTCCGGCTGTAAGTGATGATCTCTCATATACTCCGCGGCATACATAGCGCAGGCTATACTTCCCTTCATGTCACAGCTCCCTCTTCCGTATAGTCTGCCTCCGCGAATCCGGGGCTCCAGAGGAGCACTCTCCCAGAGTTTCACATCCCCGAGAGGAACTGTGTCAATATGTCCGCTGTACATTGTACAGTGCGTATTATCTCTCCCGGGAATCTTCGCAATGATATTGGCTCTGTCCTCATCACAGATCTGCTTTCTGGTTTCTATACCCAATTGTCCGTAAAACGTATCAATATAAGCTCCTACAACTCCCTCATGCCCCTGCATGGAATCGCTCTCAAGGCGAATTAAATCCTGCGCAATCTCCAAAAGCCGCCTTCTCTCCGATTCTGTTAATGTCAAACTTCTCACCCCTGATCCTGCTTTCACTTTTTTACTTCTCCGGGGAACTGTCGAATCCGCTTTTATCCCAACGGCCTCTCGCCCAATCTGCCACACGCAGAGGATCTCCCTCCCAGTTTCTCTGACGCCCCCAACTGTTGGTTGCCGGACGATCTTTACACCTCACGCGGATCACCGGGAACAGATCCATATCTCCAAAATTTTTCGGCATTGTTATGATCAGATCCTCCCCTGTCTTTACAAAGGACAACTTCTCCCCGGTGGAAAGAACTGCCACTTCCTCCACATCCGCCGTCAGATCCGCCAGCCTGAACTGCGGATTCCCATCCCAGAAACGAAAGATCAGATACAGGTTATGGCCCTTCATCGTCTGATATCCATAGGTTATGGCCTCCGTCAGGGAACCCCCGTCGTTTCCATACACCGCCTCCCCGTTTTCAGACAGCCATTTCCCGATCCTCAGGCCCCTTTCTATAAATTCTTCCGGAAGTCTCCCGTCAGGCCCGGGCCCCACATTCATGATCAGGTTGCCCCCCGAGGACACACACCTGCACAAAGTATCCAAAAGTTCCTCCGCACTTTTCCACCTCTCTCCTGTGTGATACCCCCACCAGCGCCAGTAGGACACCTGATTCGACTCCCACAATCGTTCTTCCGGGTTTACCAGATGCTCAGGTGTTCCAAAATCACCTTCATCCATTCCGCCGCCATGTTTTAAAAGCTGAGCCGGATCTGTATCAAATCCCAGGCGATTATTGATCAAAATCTCCGGCTGCCAGATTCGCATTTTTTCAATTAATTCACGGCTGCCCAGATCTGCCGCATTTCTCGGCCAGACACCGTCAAAGAAAAAATAGTCGATCTTCCCATAGCGGGTGCAGAGCTCCTCCACCTGACGGTGAATATAATGCTTCATATCCGCCCACCCCTGCGGACTTTTCTCCGGGCCTTCATAATAAGCCGGAACCCGCCAGTCGCACCAGGAGTAATAGAGCCCGACCTTCAACCCTCTCTCCCGCATGGCATCACAATATTCCCGCACAAAATCCCTCCCGGGCCTCTGCTTCATACTGCTGTAATTGGTCGTGTCCGTATCCCACAGACAGTAGCCATCGTGATGCCTGGCGGTCAGACAGCCGTACCGAAAACCTGCCTGCACAAATATTTCAGCCCACTTCTTTGCGTCAAAACCATCCGGGTCCCAGGCCCTGGCTCTCCCCTCATATTCCTCCTGATCCAAATGCTCCCGGAATAAAACCTGTTCCCCCCGGCCCACCGCCGCATAGGGGCCCCAGTGAATAAATACACCGTATCGATCCTCCGGAAACCATCTAAAATGCTCCGGAACATTTTTATTTAACTGATCGGAAACCCTCTGTTCATTATCCATTTTTATACCTCTTCTCTGCTCCGCAGATATATTTTTCTTTTTTCCCTATGTATCGGAACCCGCCAGGCTGCCTAGCCCTTCACGGAACCTGCCGCCAGCCCCGCTTCTATCTGTTTTTGAAATATGATATATACCACTATGATCGGCAGGACGGAAACACAGATGGCTGCAAACGTTCCGCCATAATTGATATCATACTCTGATTTAAAGGCCATAAGCGCGACCGACATGGTGGCCTTCCCTTTGTCATTGATCAGCAGCATGGAAAAGATCAGATCATTATATACTTTCAAAAACGTCATGATGGAAATGGTCGAAATCACCGGCTTCATCAACGGCAACAGTATTTGAAACAGAATGCGGAAATGCCCGCCGCCGTCCATCACCGCCGCCTCGTCCAGCTCCGTGCTGATCCCCTTCATATATCCGGTTGCCAGAAATACCGCCAGGGACAGATTTGTCGCCGCATAGACACATACAACGCCGATCAATGTGTTCCGCAGATTCAGCTGATTGATAATGGACGCCAGCGGAACCAGCATGGCATGTATGGGAAGCGCCATTCCCGCGATAAAAAACAGGAATATCGCCCGATAGCCTTTCACCCGGATCCTGTAAGCATAGGAGATCAGCAGCGCCATCAGGATGATCAACGCGATGGACAACACCGAATACACCAGTGAATTCCACATCCCCCGCAGCAATATCGTATTGTCCAGCGCATATACATAATTTTCCCCGGAAAAACGCTCCGGCAGAGAAAAGGGCGCCGCATAAATACTGGTATTGTTTTTGAAAGAACTCAGAACGGAAAACAACAGCGGGAATAGAGATATTCCTACCCAGATCAATGCAAAAAATACTTTCAATCCCTTTCCTGTCACTTTTTTGATCCTGTCTTGATTCATACTCTGCCTCCTGCTTCCGTTCTGCCTCTGTGCCTTCTGCCCTTTCTTTTCCCGGTCTCTTCCTTCTCATCCAGAAAAAAATTCAGCGTAAATGTGATCAACAATGACAGAAAGATGATAAATACACCGATGGAGGACGCATACCCGAACCGGCTTGACAGAAAAGCCTGATCGTACATCAGCGTCGCCGGTACATCCGTAGCCGTGCCGGGGCCCCCGTCCGTCATAACATATATGATATCAAACACCTTCACCGAACCTGCAATAGCACTGGTCAGAAATACCTTGAATGTCTCTTTCATATTCGGGATCGTGATATGTACGATCCGCTGCAGCGGGCCTGCCCCGTCCACGATAGCCGCCTCCACAATATCGGAAGGTACATTGGTGATCCCTGTGACAAAGATCAGCATATTACTGCCGATGTACATCCAGGAATTGACCAGCGCCACGATCCAGATCGCCATCTTCGTATCCCCGAGCCAGTCATGAGGAGAAATTCCAAAAAGTCCCAGAATCTCATTGACCGCTCCACCGTTGTAAGCCAGCATGAACATCCACATCATTCCTGTTGCCGCCATAGGCAGCAAAGTAGGAATGTAATAAGCTGTCCGCAGAAAGGAATTTATCTTCGTCCGCCTTGATACCAACAGCGCCAGCAGGAAAGAGATCGGAAAGATCACCACCAGGCTGACCACCATAAAGACAACTGCATTGCCAAGCGAATGTCTGAAAACCGACTGCGAAAACAGTGTCACATAATTTTGAAAACCGATAAATACCTTTTTCACATTGGCCATTCCGTTCCATTTCATCATGGACAGATAGACCGTATATACAATTGGATAGATAAAAAAGACGGAGTACACCAGAACGGGAAGCGCCAGAAGGGCTATCCCGATTCCCGCTTTTCTTTTTTTCATGTCATTCCCTCCTGACTGCTTCCCCAAATGGTCATTTATTCACCAAGACTCCGCGCATCTATGATCGTCTGAATAGTAGTGTCCACGGACTCTCCTGCCCACATTGCCTGAATCGCCGTTCTGGTATCATTTTCCAGGCCGGAAACCGTATCATATTCGGCAGGTTCGGTGATCATTCCTGCTGCCGTCTCCAGATTCGTCTTCAGATCATTGGTAACAGAAGGCTGGTCCGCCATATCCGGCAGATCATTCAGCACACACACAAAGGCCCCGTAGGACAACTCATTTCGCTCTTCCATGTATTCCATCTTTGTCACATACTTCAAAAGTTCAACCGCCGCCGCCTTCTCCGCATCCGTAGCGCTGGCTGCCACACTGAACGCGTCGCTGGAGCCGCCGTGCCACATATCCTTATACTGAGGATACGCCTCATAATAAGGGAAATTCATCTCCACAACGGTGGAATTGTCTTCCATTTCATTCACGATCCTGCTGATAAAGGACGCATTTCTGTAGATCATAGGAGACTGGCCTGTAAGAAACATCTGCGCCTCACCTTCGCCGTCCAGTGTTGTAATACTGTTACCCAGATATCCCTTATCTCCCCAGGTCTTCATGGTCGTCAGTACATCCCTGACCTCATCACAGTCGTAAGAAACCTCGCCGCTGGCAAGTTTTTTCACCAGATCTTCCCCTGTCCTCTTTGCCATCAGCAGCGTAAACAGATGTCCTCCACGGAATGTACTTTTATCGCCTACCGGCAACGGCACCACGCCTTTTGCCTGGAACGCTTCACAGGCGGCTTCCAGTTCTTCGATAGTGGAAGGCACCTCAATGCCATGCTCGTCAAACAACGCCGTATTGACAAACAGGGAATCCACATATGCCGCATAGGGAATCCCGTACACACCGTCCACGCTGTCAAAAGTCAGCATACTGAACATGGTGGAATTAAAGCTGTCATACCACTCGGCATCCGCCTGCAGATAAGCGGACAGATCCACCGCGATTCCATTTTCCACATAACTCTGCAGGTTCCCGCCGCCGTAGGTCATGAAGATCGTAGGCACATCATCTGTCGCCATATATGTTTTAAACATATTATTGTATTGTGTCTCGTCTGTGATGGACAGATCCTCCACTGTGATCTCCGGATATTCTTCCTGAAACGCTGCAACCGCTTTGCGGAACGTAGCCGCATTAACATCCGTATCATCACCATATCTGGTCATCAAAGTAATAGTCGCAGCTTCCAGGGTTCCATCGCCTGCTTCATCATTTACTTCTGAAGGCGTATCCTGTGATTCTTCCGGCACACTCTCCTCCTGTGTGCTTTCCCCGCTGTCACCGGAAGCATCCGTATCCGACGTATTGCCGCAACCCGCTGTGGTAAGTACAAGAATGCCTGCCAACACAAGGGACATTAATCTCTTCTTCATATCTATTCCTCCTTCTCCTGATATCACATTTGTTCCTTTAGTTTCATGAGTTATCTACTAACCGGTATCATGGATAACTTTCACTTAACTATACAGGAAAAAATGACGGATTTGAATGTAAAATTCTACAGCCCGCATGTCATTTTCACCAAACTTTTCACATTGCTTTTTCCCAAAATGCATGATACGATTAATTTGTTTCTTCTTGCGAAACCTATGATCAGCATTATGTACAGTAAGGTATTTATTATGAAAATCTTTTCGACAGCCCGAAAAAAATATTTGTCCTCTTTTATGAATCAATCGATCAAGGCGAAAATTCTCAGCAGCATGCTGATTCTGTCTATCTGTATGATACTGGCTTATATGCTGATCTCCATCACCTACTCCTACCAGAGCATACTGGACTCTTTTGTTCAATCTTCCCTGCAGGATCTCTCTTCCGCTCAGAACAATGCTGATAACCTGCTTTCCATTGTCGAGAATTACTCCATTATTCTCGCCACCGATAACACGATCCAGACAGCTCTGACATATGATTCCCCGCCGGAAGGCGCCGAGCTCTCCGTCAATGAGATCCTGATGCGCAATCAGATCAACAACATCATCGGCACCTTTCCCAGGATCAACGCTGTCCTGATCTGTGACGTCTGGGGGCACATCTATGATTCCGGGGTTACCATCATCTCCCCCGCTGATACCTGGCAGGATCTGACTGACACAAAGGGCTGGAAAAACACTGCCCCTGCTCCCTACTCTATCTCTGTTATCGGAGGCTATACACGCCCGGATGTCATTTCCTATACCTGCACTGTCCTGAACTGGCGCAGCGGAGCCTTGTTGGGTTATCTGACTATTTTCGTGGACGAATCCTATGTGCAGAGCCTCTATTCTCCCGAGGAAAATGATGATTACAATATGTTCCTGCTCTCCTATGATGATACGCTGCTCAGCACCAGCGGCGATGACAAACTCTACGGCAAAGGCCCTGTTACGATCGACCAGCTGAGTCACAACACCAACTTTATATCTGACAAAAGCAATTACTATATTTACAAACAGTATCCTGCGCTGCAATGTTATTTTGTTAAGGAAATCTCAAAAGATGTGATACGAAATACGATCAACTATATGGAACTTTTTATGACGACCATCGGCACCGTTCTGATCGCGGTGACTGTTTTTATTTCTATTTTGATCGCGCACCGTCTGACTCACGATATTTTCAGGCTGTCCAATGCCGCAGAACAGATCAAAAACGGCAACTGGGATGTCCGAATCGAGTGTTCCTCCCAGGATGAGATCGGCCGGCTTGCCCAGAAGTTCAATTCCATGATAGAGGAGATCAAATACACAACCGACCGGCTGATGGCAGAACAGCAATCCAAACGGGAGTATCAACTGGAGCTTTTAAATCAGCAGATCAATCCCCATTTCCTCTACAATACCCTGGACAATGTCTGCGCTCTGGCAAAACTCGGCTATTCGGACGAACTGACAAGTCTTGTAAACAATCTCTCCAGCTTTTATCGGGGTGTGTTAAGCAAAGGCAGTTATATCATTTCCCTGGAACAGGAATTAAACATTGCTGCCAGCTACCTGAAGATCATGCAGACCAGATATTACAATACCTTTTCCTTTCAGATCGATGTCCCTGAAGAGCTGATGAAAAACAGCATTCTTCGCCTGACCTTACAGCCTATTCTGGAAAATGCCATCTGTCATGGTTTTATGGACCATCTTCCCGGGGGGAAAATTTTAATTACCTCAGAAGTGATTCAGAATACCGTTTATCTGTATGTAAAAGACAACGGAATCGGCATGGAACCGGAACTTGTAAAAACACTGTTGACAGATACAGAAAAAGCAAACTCCAAAGAAGGGTTTGCCATCAAAAATGTCCATAACAGACTGGAATTGCATTATGGGCCAAATTACGGTCTGAAGGTGGAAAGCCGATTGGGGCAGGGTACAAAAGTAACCGTGGCAGTGCCCCTTTCCCTCACCATATATTAAAAGCCCTCTTTTCTCCTCTGTTTCCGAAGTTCAGCTCTTTTTTGGCCACTCTCCCATTCCATCTTTTCCGTCTCTGTCTTCAGCTCCAGTCCAAACTCCACCGCCTTCGGATGTTCCTGTTCATCTAATGCCACCATCGTTACATAAGCTCTGTTGATGGGCCGACGATATCCTTTTGAATCTTCCACATAACTGTCCACGCGAATCTCCATAGAACTTCTTCCGATATAGGTAACCCTTCCGATGATCACTACCATATTACCTAGAAAAGCCGGTTCCTTAAACTGCAGATTATCGATACAGGCAGTTGTCACATCCGTCTCACTATGCCGCCTCGCTGTAACCCCCGCCACCTCATCGATCCACGACATTAGCTTCCCGCCGAAGAGACGATTTGCTCCATTGATATCCTCATATTTTAGCAACCGAAACTGCTCTGTTTTGCTATCTTCTACGCTTTTTTTCTGCATTTTATTCCTCCATCAATTAGTATATAAAACTTCTTTTATAGTATGTTCCTGATGCGAGCGATGGTGCTCGATAGGTGCCCGGTTCAAAGCAATAGAACGGAATGTACTGTCGATCGCTACCATATTATGTATGAGATGAACCAGATAATCATTCTACGGAAGCTTTCTGATCTATCATTCTCCCAGTTACTTCTGTATCACTCTCCACACCGGAACCAATTATATAAATCACGGGGACGCTGGAGCCGCCGGTTGTCTTGATTTTGCATTTTTAAGCTATCTCAAAACAGAATCTAACCAAAACCACAGAGCAAATTATTCGCCTGATCACAGCAATACAATAAACTAAAATGCTAAAAAGGCCGATACGACGGGTATCGTTATAACAGACAACAGTGTAGTTATAATACACCCCTTAGTACATTCTATTGCATCGGCACCACTATCCGCTGCCAACATAACAGCTGTAGTTCCCACCGGCATTGCTATCATCAGAACAAATACACCTTCCACCATCGACGGCCATGGCAAAAGTTTAAACAGAAGCGCTGCTGCGATCGGAATAGCCAACATTTTAATCGCCGCAAAAGCATATACTCTCCTGTCCAGAAAAAATTCTTTCTTGCCATCCTGTGCCACTGATGCTCCAATCAGAATCATAGAGAGGGGCACTGCCGCATTTCCCACATAATCAAAAAATGTACATACACTCTCAGGCATTTCAATCCTTGTTGCAAAAATAGTGATCGTTATCACACAGGCAACCACACCCGGATTAAGCAGTTTCTTCCACAATTTTACCTTTTCTGCTCCTCCGATCCCTTGCACCTCACCGCTTTTCGCCGCCAAATAGACACCATATGTATAAAAAAGCAGATTATATCCCAGATTATAAAAGGCAATGAGAAGCATGGATTCTTTTCCAAAAATATTGGAAATCACTGGAATTCCCATAAATCCCACATTGGAAAAGACCATCATCAGCTTATAGAGATTGTGATGCTCCCTTTTTGTTCGTAAAAGAGATGCGATCGGCCCACTGAGAAAGATCAGTGTGCCATAATAGACAACGACAAGCAGCAATGTCTGAAAAAGCATACTGCCCTCCAGACGCGCTCCTCCGCCCAACACGCCGTTGATCATAAGACAGGGATTCAGTACATTAACCACTATCTTTGACATTTTACTGCAGGCATTATCATCCAGCCATTTAATTCTATATACTATGAATCCCACCAACATCATAGCAAGTAATACCAGCATTTGTTGAATTATCACAAATATATCCATCATTGAACTCCGTTCCATCATAAATTTAAGAGTGAAATTTCTAATTTTCACTCTTAATCCATAACACCATAAAGGTGCATAAGAACATTCCTACACACCTTTTCTGTCTCAAAAATATTCTATGCCTGATAAAAATTATTATTAAACTCCCCGTTCTGATACACTTCCACCGGCGGTTTGATCGCCAAATAAAAGTTTGCAAACGTAGCATCCATATAAGGTCCGACGTAAAGCAACGCCAGCCCGCAGGTGATCGTGCAGAGGAGCAACCATGGTATGAAAGAAAGCCATAACACAAAATAATCCATCTTGTGCCCGTCCATCATCGCGATGCTCTCATCCATAGCTTCTTTTCCGCTCATCTCCGGATGTTCCGCCAGAATATAAAACGCCTGAGAATAGCTGATCGCCTTTATAATGCCCGGCACAACCAGAAGCAGGCTCCACAAAAATGTAAAGATATTGATCAGAAGGTTCAGAACCAGTGCATCCACAAATCTCTGAAATCCGCTGAACAATACGTTCACATCCGGCTCAAATCCTCTTGTCAGATTTAAATAAATATAACAGGATCCCAGACTCAACGGCCCTGCTATACATAACAATGCGACCGGCCCAATATAGGGGATCACGTTACAAACTCCTGATATCACGCCTATGAGCACCAGACAGACGATCAGCATCCCCATATTTCCACTTATATTCTGTCTTGCTCTTGCTTTTAATTCCGCTCTGTTGATCATTTCATCTACTCCTTCTTCTCACCGATACGGCCATTTGATATTGCTCTGTATGGCGTTGTTCCACCAGTTTTCTTTCATATCCTATCGTTCCATGATCATGCCACGGATCGTTAAAATAGTAGTTTGTTTCATCATATCCTACAAGCAGCATACAATGCTCATTGGAACGCCAGGTAAAAACTTCTCCTGTATCCACTAAAATCCATTCCGGCCCTTCATAAGTCTCTTCCAAGTCAATACTCGCCCAAAATATAACAGGAATGTCATTATCTATATACTCCCGAAGCAGTGCTTCCACTGGCACTTCTGTCAAATCCAGGGCTTCCCAGAACGTCGGATACTCCGTCTTCTCCTGTTTAATCCTTGCCAGCTGTTCCATTCCATGCCGCTCAAATTCTTCCTGACCTACTATGCCATACATTCTTTCTTCTCGAAACACATTTTCCAATGCCATCTGAATTACCGGCGCATAGCATCCCATGGACTGATCATCGGCTGGATCTCCCACAAATACTTTTCGGGGATCTCCACCATAAATCTTTCCATTTTTCTCAAGTAAAGGAATTTTTACCAGATACTTTTCCACAAACCTCTCCACCGAAATATCGATACCAAGATATTGCAGCAACATAACTGCCGAAACACTCTCACATCCTGTCGGCCACTCCTTAGTCTGATCAATGTAGGGAACTTTTATTAATTTCTTTGAAACGCACCGTTTCTCAGGCTGTTTCTTTTCTATCATAATATTTCTTAATCCCCAAAATCGCCGCAACCAAAATCAACGCACTGAGCACCAACGTGATCAACCAATTCTTACAGATTCCAGCAATCACATAACCTATCACACAGACAACCGCAACCACCATCGCATACTGCATCTGCGTCTGCACATGGTTAATATGGTTGCTCTGGGCACCTGCGGAAGACATGATCGTCGTGTCGGAAATCGGAGAAACATGGTCACCACAAACTGCCCCTGCCAACACTGCAGAAACCGCAATGATCATCATCTTCTCATCCGCCATCTTAAACATCTCCACTACGATCGGTACAAGGATCGCAAAAGTTCCCCATGATGTACCTGTCGAGAATGCAAGGAACATCGCTATACCAAACATGATCGCCGGAATAAAGATACTTGCCGTTGCATTGGCGCCTACTGCTCCATTTACAAACTCACCGATACCGAGGTTATCGCCCATGCCCTTCAATGTCCATGCAAATGTCAGAATCAAAATTGCTGGCACCATCAACTTACACCCCTCCGCCAAGGAATTCATGAACTCCTTGAAAGAGATAACCTTTCTGGGCAGATACAAAATCGCCATGAAAATTACTGTTATTGTTGTTGCAAAAATAAGACTCATTTCAGCATCACAATTCGCAAAAGCATCGATAAAATTTTCCGCGCCGCCTAATATACCTGTATAGATCATACCAAAGACTGCCGATGCAATCAGCACCGCAACAGGAAGCACCAGATCCATCACCTTACCATTCTTATTTCCCTCTTCTTCTGCCGCTTCCATTCCCTTGAATTCCTCTGCACCAGAAGTAAACAAATCACCCTTTTCCGCATTTTTCTCATGCTTTTTCATCAGGCCAAAGTCCAGATTCAACCCGATCACTAGGCATACCATTAAAAGCGTCAGCAGTGCATACAAATTAAAAGGAATCGTGCTGAGGAAAAGCTGAAACCCCGTCAGAGAACTGTTCTCCGGCACATATGAATTTACTGCCGCTGCCCAGCTTGAGATCGGTGCGATAATACAGATCGGTGCAGCCGTTGCGTCAATGATATAAGCCAGTTTTGCTCTGGAAACTTTATACTTATCTGTTACCGGACGCATAACAGAACCTACTGTCAGGCAGTTAAAATAGTCATCCACAAAAATCAGCACGCCCAGGCCAGTTGTTGCAAAAAGTGCACTTTTTTTCGATTTAATTTTCCCGATCGCCCAGTTCCCGTAGGCTCCAGAGCCCCCGGATTTCTGCATCAGCACAATGATCATGCCGAGCAGCACATCAAAAATGATAATGTTCAGATTCATACTTCCCGTCATCGTCGTAAACAATGTCTCAAACGTTCCCCAGGGCTGAAATCCCGCCGTAAACAGCGCCCCCAGAAGAACCCCCACAAACAGGGAAGAATACACCTCTTTTGTAATAAACGCCAGTAAGATCGCCACAACGGGCGGAACTAACGACCACCATGTACCATACATTTTTTCATCTCCTCTTATTTCAGTTCCGCATCTTTCCTTCCGATGCCATTACCCCGCAGAGAATTTCCAGCCGTTCCACGTCTGTAAATCCTCTGGGCACCATCCGGTCAGATGCTGTTTTCCAGTTCCGCATCTCCCCTCTCGGAAAAACGCTGTACTTCAGTTACATATTTTCTTCCGTGAATGCAAGTTTTTCATATTCCGCCACCGGCATCGGTTTGGCAAAATAATAGCCCTGCACATACTCACAGCCCACACTCTTCAAAAATTCCACCTGTTCCTTCTCCTCCACTCCTTCCGCTATAACAGGCAGGCTCAGATCCTTTGCGAGCCGGATCACATTTGCCACAATGCTCTCACTCCTCTTCTGGTTTTCACTTCCCGTATTCGCCATAAACTTCATATCCAGCTTCAGGACATCCACCGAAATATCTTTCAATACATTTAAAGAAGAATAGCCGCTGCCAAAGTCATCCATCAGTATCGTAAAACCGTACTCCTGCAGCTGCTGCATTGCCTTTTTGATAGTTCCCGGATTATCCGTATAAGCGCTTTCTGTCAGCTCTAACTGGAATAACCTGGGCGGAACATTGTATTTTACCGTCAGTTCATAGATCTCCTCCACGATCCGCGGATTATACATGCTGACTCTGGAAATATTGACGGATACCGGAAACGGCTCTATCCCCCTGTCAAGCCAGCTTCTGATCAGTTTGCAGGACTGCTCCCAGACATAATAGTCCAGCTTCATGATCAGGCCGTTTTTTTCAAAAACAGGGATAAATTTCCCCGGTGAAACCATGCCCTCCGGTGTCAGCCACCGTATCAGCACTTCCGCCCCCCGCAGCTTATACTCCGCAAGCCCGTATTTCGGCTGAAGATAAAGAACAAACTGTTCCTCCTTCATTGCCCGCTCCATATCGCTGACGATGCTCTGTGCCTCCTGTATGCTTTTCCCCATTTTTTCAGTATATATATAATAGTTTTGAATATAATTTCCCTTGCACTCCTTGGACGCCAGCTTCGCGTGGTCTATCATCCCGGGAATAGAAGCCGACTTATCTTCCACATAATATACGCCCAGATTCGGCAGGATGTTATAATCTCTCTGATACGCCTGAAGGTCTTTCTGAAACCAGTCCATCAGCTTCTGGATCAGTTCCTTATCCACCGCCGGCATACAGATACAGAAGGCATCTGCCTCCACACGGCAATACGTCATATACTCCTGTTTGCTCCCCACCTTCCGCAGCAGATCCGCAATATGACAGAGCAGCTTATCGCCCTCCCGCCTGCCGAATACACTGTTATACACCTGAAACTGGGAAATATCAAAATGAAGGATCATAAAATCCTTATCCGGATTTTCCTTCAGCATCTTCTTTGTCTGGCGGACAAACATATTCTGTATGTAAATACCGGTAAGGGTATCAAACTGCTCCTGATAGCGAAGCTGTCTGAGGGCGTACAACTCGCTTCTCTCAATAACATTTTTCACCCTGAACTGAATGATCTGGGCGTTATAAGGCTTTTTGATAAAATCCCACGCACCGTATTCCAGACATTTCACTTCACTCTCCGAGTCTGACTGGCTGGTAGACACGATAATCGGAATGTTGGAAAACTGCGGGGTGGATGAATACACCTCCAGGAACTGATAACCGTCCATCTCCGGCATGATCAGATCCGTGATCACCGCAGATACCGAATTTTTCGGGTCCCGCAGTATATCCAGCGCCTCCCGCCCGTTACATGCCTCCAGCACATGATAGGTATCTTCCAGAATGGTCATTAACAGCATCCGGTTTATTTCATTGTCTTCCACTATCAAAACTGTATTTTCCATATATTGCTCCTTTGCTATACAAGAGGGATCCTGCTAAAAATCCTCATACATGTTCATGATAGCAAATAAGGAAAACAAAAGCAACCTTGAGTGTTTAAAAATTCAGGTAAAGCGGATATTTATTTTTATATGACAAACTCTCCGGCATTTCGCCGAAGAGCCTGCCGCATGTCCGGGACATGCCACTATACGGGTCTGCAGAGCAGATCCCGCATCTGAGCGGTTTTTCCGCCCAGATTTAACTAAGGGATATTAGGAATCAGCTTTATTCAACATCCTGAAGGGCTTCATAATCCTCCTCACCCGTGCGGACTTTCACTACTTTCAGCACATTATATACAAAGATCTTGCCATCCCCGATATGGCCTGTGTAAAGCGCCTTCTTCACAGCCTCGATCACATGCTCCACCGGTATCTTGCTCACGATGACCTCCACCTTGATCTTCGGCATCAGCGTCGCATCCATCTCAACACCGCGATAGTATTCTCCCGCTCCCTTCTGGATACCACACCCCATCACCTGCGTCACCGTCATACCTGTCACACCCAGTTCATTCAGCGCTTTTTTCAAAGCGTCAAATCGTGCCAGCTTTGCAATGACAGAAACCTTGTGCATACCCGTATTGAAGATCGGCACGCCGTTGGCGTCCGTCTCACTGCTTGTCGCCACCACCGGAATCGCTCTGTCCACTTTAAAGCTGCCCGCTTTCTCATAATCGCTCTCACCAAGATCCGTATTTTCGTTGATATCCATTGTTGTGGAGGACATATCCGTGATAGCAAATCCGGAATATGCGCTTGGAAGGCCATGTTCCGTTGCATCCAGACCGACGATCTCCTCTTCCTCCGATACACGGAGCCCCAACGTTGCCCTGATCAGCAGGAAGGCAAGGGTGATCGTAACCAGCGTCCAGCCTGCCACCGCCGCAAAACCGATCAGCTGCAGTCCTATCAGTTCAAATCCGCCGCCGTAGAACAAACCTGTGATCTCTTCGCCCGCTTTGTTCACGATAGAATAGCCGGGGGCCGTGTCGGTGGCAAAAAGCCCCACAGCAAGAGTGCCCCAGATACCGTTTAAACAATGTACCGCAACCGCCCCCACCGGATCGTCTATGCGCAGTTTATGATCCAGAAGCCATACGCCGAATACCACCAGAACGCCTGACACTGCACCGATCACAATGGAACCGAAGGCATCTGCCACATCACAGGAAGCCGTGATCGCCACAAGCCCCGCCAGAGAAGCGTTCAGACACATGGAGACATCAGGTTTTCCATATTTGATCCAGGTAAAGATCATACATACCACTGTTGCGATCGCCGGGGAGATCGTTGTTGTCACAAAGATCGAACCGAGCTGCTCCACGGAAGCAGCAGCCGCCCCGTTGAAACCGTACCAGCCCAGCCACAGAATAAACACGCCGAGCGCGCCGATGGGCAGGTTATGTCCGGGAAATGCATTTACTTTTACAATTTTTCCGTCTTTGTCTTTTCCAAATTTTCCGATCCGGGGACCGAGCATCTTCGCACCCACCAGAGCGGAAATACCGCCTACCATATGGATCGCACAGGAACCCGCAAAATCATGAAATCCCATCTGGGCGAGAAAACCACCTCCCCAGATCCAGTGCGCCTCGATCGGATAGATTACCGCCGAAATGATCGCCGAGTAGACACAATAAGATATAAACTTTGTTCTCTCCGCCATGGCTCCCGAAACGATCGTTGCCGTTGTCGCGCAGAATACCAGATTGAATACGAAGTTCGACCAGTCGAAACTCTCATACGCCGTGAAAATATCAAATCCCGGCCTGCCGATCAGCCCGAGCATATCTTCGCCCAGAAAAAGCCCGAAACCTATCAGGATAAACACCACCGTGCCGATGCAAAAGTCCATCAGGTTCTTCATCAGGATGTTTCCTGCATTCTTGGCTCTTGTAAACCCGGTCTCCACCATCGCAAAGCCGGCCTGCATCCAGAATACCAGTGCGGCGCCGATCAGAAACCAGACGCCGAATATCTGACTGTTCATTACACTCATCAATTCTTCTGTCATAATACTCCCTCTTTTCTAAATTTTTTCCGCGTGAAGCCCTTTTTTGCAGGTTTTCCTGCACGAAATTTCACGCATCTCCTCGTAATTTTGCACTTTAGGGAAGCCGGCTTTTACCCTCATGCAATTTTTATATCATACAACGAAAAAAGCGCCTTGAGATTTTCTCTCAAAGCGCCTTTGCCTTTGTTAACCGCAAGTCTAGCACCATATTTTTTTCCTGTCAACACTCTTTTTACAATTTTGTTAGATGTTCCAAACTTTTTGACATTATTTTTTTATCTTTGTCACATTCTACAAGGGACATAAAATTCGTTTTTCTTATTTTTATGCAATTATCTCTTTCCTTCATCATCGCTTTATCATGCATCTGCATCCGGTTCATCCTCACAGCTGCAGCCGAATGCCGTAGCTGTGATATATCGTTTTGCCCAACATCTCTTCTCCCTCGTACTGAAACCCCAGCTTACAGCACAAGCGCTCCGATACAGCATTCTCAGGGTGCATCAGCACCCTTACCCGCTCAAAACCAAGTTCATCCCTGCCATACGCCAGTATCTCTCTGCAGACTTCCGTTGCGATTCCCTGCCTCTGCCACTTTTTTCCTATTACATAGCCCAGTTCCGGTTCCTCAAAACCCTCCCGCATGGAAAGCCCCGCTCTGCCGATCACCTCCCCAGTCTCCTTCAGGCAGACCGTCCACATACCGAAGCCGTAAAAGCCGTAAACCTTTTCTATATAATCCCTGATATACTGTCTCTCTTCTTCCCTGTCCTCAAAAAGTCCTTCCATATAAGCGGTAATGCTGTCGTCACGGTAGATCCTGTAAAAGCTGTCCACATCCTCCGGTGTTGTCTCCCTTACAAGACACCTCTTTGTCTCGCAGATCTCCCATGGAATCCCCCGATACCTCTGCCATATTTTCTCGAGATACTTTTCATCCGGATCATCAATATCTGTCACAGCATAGGAAATGCCCCCAAAGTCTTTCCCCTCACCCGATAAAACCGCCGCCACCGCCATATCCATCTTCCTGCAGATGCGTGCAAGCTCCGGGCTGTCAGTTATAATGAGAAAGGTGTCCAGGATCTCCTTCCCCGTCTCCCGGAAAAGGGCTTCCAGCTTTTGCAGTTCCCCGGTATTCAGTTCTTCCTCTAAAATAATTTTGGTGATCATTTGATTATCTCTTTACGAAAGGAATTTTTTATCATAATATTATATCACATACTTAACAGAAAGGAACTAACACAAATGGCTCAAAATCCAATTGTAACTTTTACTATGGCAGACGGCGGTGTGATCAAGGCAGAACTCTATCCCGATATCGCGCCTGTTTCCGTGAACAATTTTATCTCCCTGATCCAGAAAAACTTTTATGACGGCCTGATCTTCCATCGCGTCATCAAAGGCTTTATGGTCCAGGGCGGCGATCCCAACGGCGTGGGAACCGGCGGCCCCGGCTACTCCATTCCTGGCGAGTTTGCGATCAACGGTTTTGAAAACAACTTAAAACATACCGAGGGCGTCCTTTCCATGGCGCGTTCCATGCATCCCGACTCAGCGGGCAGCCAGTTCTTCATCATGCACAAGACAAGCCCCCATTTAGACGGGCAGTATGCCGCATTCGGAAAAGTGATAGAAGGTATGGATGTGGTGAACCGCATTGCTGAGACTGCTACCGATTATTCCGATAAACCGCTGGAGGATCAGGTGATGCAGAGTGTTACTGTCGATACCTTTGGGGTGGAATATCCGGAACCGGAGAAGATTTAAATCCTCTCTTCTTTATGTCATATCAGGATACTCCCATCGCGAAAAGCATGCGCCTCAGCGCACACATAAAAGACAGGATCAGAGTTTTTATCCCGATCCTGTCTTTCAGCCTTATCGCAGCTTTCCATTAATTAAAACTATAGAAAACAGCCTGTTCTTCTTTTTCCGATAATCTTACTTCTTACTCTTCGTATCCGCCAGAACAGAAACAACAATGATCACACCTTTTAATACCTGCTGCCAGTATGTATTCATTCCGACTAATGTCATTCCATTTGTCAAAACAGTAAGGAGCAACACTCCGACAATCGTCCCTATTATCTTACCACGTCCGCCTGACATACTTGTTCCGCCTACAACTGCCGCCGTGATACAGTCCATTTCAAAGTTCAAGCCGGCAGAAGGCTGTCCGGAGCCAAGCCTTGTTGTGATGATCAATCCCGCAATAGATGTTAGAACGCCCATGATCATATAAACGATGATCTTTACCTTTTCTACCGCAATACCGGACCAGCGGCTGGATTCCATGTTTCCGCCGACCGCATAAATATACCGCCCGAACCTGGTTTTTGTTGTTAAGATCACACCAAAAGCAATAACAAATACCATGATAATGACCGGAATAGGGATCATACCAAGATAACCTGTTCCAATCTTTGTAAAGTTCTCATTTCCCCATACAACGGAATTACCTTCTGTCACTATATATGCCAAACCCCTTAATACAGTCATACTTGCCAGAGAAGCTATAAATCCGGGCAATTTCCCGATTGCACAGAGCACCCCATTTATGGCTCCCACCACAACTCCAACCGCAAGTGCTGCCACTACCGCCAAAAGCACATTATCCGTATTTTTACAAACATATGCACCTATAAGGCCGGAGGCACACACCAAAGATCCCGCCGAAAGATCGATCTCACCAATGATGATAACCAGTGTCATGCCAACTGCCGCAATCGCTATATACGACCCCTGACGCAGTATATTTGAGATATTATTGAAAGAGATAAACTGGGGATTCAGAATCGTCCACACAACACACAAAACTATCACAACTCCGACCAACAGTAATTCTCTAAGTGAAGTAAAATTTATTTTTTTCTGTTTATTCATTATTTGCACCTCCAAATGAATCTTGTAAAATAAGATCCTGTGTTGCTTCCTCCGCCGCTAATTCTCCTGTAATTTCTCCTTCATGCATAACAATTATCCGGTCGCTGACCTGCATCACTTCCGAAATTTCCGAAGAAACCATGATGATACTTTTTCCTGATTGTGTCAGTTTTCTCATGAGCTGATATATTTCAGCCTTCGCGCCGACGTCAATTCCCCTTGTGGGTTCATCCATGATCAAAATGTCAGGAGTCATAGCAAGCCATTTTGCAATAACTACTTTCTGTTGGTTTCCGCCGCTAAGTTCTTTTACTTCCTGATTTTCATCCCTCAATGCGATACTTAATTCCTTTATATAATTTCCCGTGATGTTTTTTAATACGCCCTTATTAAGCCATCCGCTCTTCATCTGTCCTAATTTTGAGATAAGCATATTATCTTTTATACTCATTCCCAGGATCAAACCCAGACCTTTTCTGTCCTCCGGAACCATTCCAAGCCCTGCCGCTATCGCATCTTTCGTGGTTGAAATAGGTACTTTTTCACCTCTGATATATATTTCGCCTTCCCTGATGGGATCAATTCCAAAAAGTACGCGCATAAGCTCTGTTCTGCCTGCTCCCACAAGTCCAAAAAACCCTAATATCTCATTTTCATATAATTTAAAGCTTACCGGTCTGCTTTCCGGAAATACCTTTATATTTCTTGCCTCCAATATCACATTATCCTGATTGACATACTCGCTTCCACAATTCTTTGTCCCATCCAGTTCATGTCCTATCATCATTTTGATCAGATCTTTTTCTTTTACATCTTTTGTATTAACAGTATTGATATACTGACCATTTCTAAATACAGTGATCCTGTCAGATAATGCAAATACCTCCTCCATTCTATGGGAAATATATACGATACAAACTCCCTGTGACTTCAGATCTTTTATAATTTCAAACAGTGTCTGGGATTCCTTTTCGGATAAACTGGCTGTAGGCTCATCAAATACAACTACCCGCGCATGGAAAGAAAGCGCTTTCGCAATTTCCACACACTGCATCTGTGCACAGCTGAGTTTAGAGATCGCCGTCCGTGGATCGATATCCAGCCTTACTTTTTCCAGCTCTTTTCTTGCTTTTTCTATCAATGCCTCTTTATCAAGAAATCCGCCTTTTTTTACCGGCTCTCTTCCAATAAAAATGTTCTCCGCAATATTCATATTCTCCAGAAGGTTTAACTCCTGAAAAACCATACTCAATCCTGCTTTTTGCCCCATAAGCGGTGTCTTTATCTCCACTTCCTCAAGATCACCTGTCTTTTCGTTTTGAAGAAGCATGCGTCCACTGTCCTTAGCATAAACACCACACATAATTTTCATTAATGTAGATTTTCCTGCTCCATTCTCTCCCATTAATGCATGAATCTCACCTTTTCTCAATTCTATCTGAACAGAATCCAACGCTTTAATTCCTGCAAAAGCCTTTGAAATCCCCTCCATTTTAACAACTGCATCAGACATATATACACCTCTCTAACTTGGAGCCGCTTTTAGCGGCTCCAGTTCTGCGTTATCAGTCGATCTCGACCCCATATCCTTTTTCTCTGTCAATAAACTCCTGTACATTGCTCTGATCCATATATTCAACAGGTACTTCTATAAACTCCTCCACGGATTCACCATTATACCATTTGATCGCCTGTTCAACTGCTATGTAACCCATCTGATATGGATCCTGCGATACGCCAACAGCAACTTTTCCATCTCTGATGGCTACCATATTTTCGGATGTGGCATCTACTGTTGTGATAAGCATATCTGTCTTATTTGCAGATGTTGCCGCACTGAGAATTGCCATTCCGGAATTTTCATTTATACCGACAAACGCATCAATGTCAGAATTAGCCTGCAGGATATTCTCTGCTGATGTTAATGCCGTATCTCTCGCATGCGCTGTCTGCTGTTCCGCAACTACAGTAATGTCACTTGTTGCGATCTGCTCCATAAATCCTTCTGTTCTATCTTTCAGAGAACTTACAGTAATTCCATCAATAATTGCGATATTTCCTTTTCCATCAAGATTTTCTATTACATAATCCGCAAGCATCTTGCCGATCTCTTTGTTGTTCGATGCCACAAAAGCTGTTGCTCCTTCACAGGTAACATCCATTGTAAAAATAGCTACTCCTTTGTCTGAAGCACTTTTCACTGCATTTACAACACCTTCGGAATCATAGGGATTCAGTAAGATAACATCACATCCCATTGTTACCAGATTTTCAATCTGTGAATTTTGAGTTTCCAGAGAACTATCCGCAGATAATATATTCACTTCACTGATTCCGTTATCCACACAAGCCTGCTCAATCCCTTTCTGCATAGCTACGAAAAACGGATGTACATTCTGTCCAAAAGAAACCCCTATCGTTATTTCTTTTCCAGTTGCCGTCTCCCCAGTTGATTCTGCATCTTCCGCCGGTTCTGCAGTTTCTCCGGTTGAACTTTCCTCTGCCGGAGCAGCCTCATTAGTCTGATTTCCACATCCGATAAGTGAGCTTGCCACAAGCGCAGCGCACAATAATGCCATTAATTTCTTTTTCATATTATTTTCCTTCCTCTTCGTAATTTCAATTTATAGTCAATTTATTATCGGTAAACTTTTACTCTAAATTGCAATAACACATTTCATATGCTATAATCATTTCCGTTGAACTTGATAAACCAGGTCCGGCCAGACATGGTTTATCCGTTCATATTTCTCATACTCAGTTCAGCTGTGCCCCGCCTGCAATATGACGCGGAGCCAATGCGATCTTTCCAAGGATTGAGTATTGAGATGCATGGCCTGCTGCTGGAATGTTACCTGGCATACAATGAATTGTAGAGTACGCAATAGTCGCAAACTTGATCGCCTCTTTATATTCAGGTGGTATGCCAATTTCAGCAGAGGTTGCCAATTTGATATTCTGCGGAATCCTCTTTTGAATTTCTTTCATGATCTGAGGATTTCTTACACCGCCGCCACTGGCATATATCTTATCTGTCTTAGCAATGATCTCAGCCGGAATATTATCTTTCATACTTTTAGCAACCGCTTCGCCCGTAAATGCACATGCTGTTGCAAGAATGTCCTCTTTCGATAAATTGCCGAACTTTTTCAATACACTGTCTATGTATTCTTCATTATAGTCTCCGACCCAGCCGGATCTCGGTACCGGTCTGTCCCAGAATGGATGGTGCATAAAGAAATCAAGCATCTCTTCATTAACAGTCCCTTTTGCCGCCAGTTCTCCATCCTTATCGTAATCTCTGCCTGTCAGCTTCTTGCACAGATAATTGGATACTGCATTGCCCGGCCCTGTATCAAATCCAAACATGTCTCTTCTGTCTTTACTTGCCACATGTAAATTTGCGATACCCCCAATATTCAGCGTCATCACCGGCTTATCTTCATTCCTGAACAAGATCCAGTCAAGATATGGCATTAACGGAGCCGCCGCACCGCCCCACACATGATCAGCCGGACGGAAATGAGTGACTGTATCAATATTGGTCAGATTTGCGATTACCGACGTTTCCCCCATCTGCATCCCGGCAGGATACGGTCCGTTTAACCATCTGTGCAGCCAGTCTCCTTTTTCTTCTTCAGACATTTTTTCAATCTTCGCATGATCCGGCTGCTCCTGGTAGATTGTCTGAGTATCCAGCCCGAGAACCTTGACATCTAACGGATCAATATCATTCTCCTTCATAAACTGATTTGCTTTTTCCGCAAAAACAGCACCGCAGATATAATTCAGCCTGTTAAGCCCGACCATATCTACTCTGTTCTCAAAAGCATCCCTGACGATCGGAATCACTTCCGCCGGCCAGTCATAAGAGCCGCCGCATACAAACTGCGGTGGTTTCGGGAAGCCATCATTATCACGTTCGATCTTTGCCAGAATAACATCGATACCGTCAAATGATGATCCACTGTTCATTCCCATGATGTAATCCATACTTTTTCCTCCTTTTTATTTGAATTACCATATATCATAACGTTTTCACGCTATTTTCATTTAAACTGTCCCGCAGGATTTTCGAAAAATGATGTCAGCTTTTAAAGTCTCATAATTTTCTGTAATTTTTTCCGCATCTTTTTCTTTCTTTTTCAGTTTCAATAAATTTCTTACCGCATTTTTTCCGATCTGTTCAACAGGCTGTGCAATTGTTGTAATATCCAGATAATCATTTATTTCCTCATCATCCCAAACCAGTAATGATAAATCCTCCGGTATGCTCAATTGCTGCTTTTTTAATTCTTTCAGCACGTCCATACACAGATTGTTGTTTAAAACATAAATGGCTGTCACTTTCTTTTCCCGAATGTTTTCCAGCGCCTGCTTATAATCCTGAGTTTCTTCATCCTGTTGGGAGTACCGGATCAGATTCGGTAAATATGGGATCCCATGTTCCTCCAGTGCCTGACGATATCCTTCTATCCTCTCCCTTACTGTGGAATAATCATCCGTTGCCAAAACCCCGATCTTTTTGTGCCCTAATCCGATCAGATAATTAACCGCATCATGAGATATCTCTCTGTTATTACTTTGAACTACATATGAATCCAGACCCCTGATGGTACGATCCACAAAAACTATCGGCATATCCCCGGCATAAAGGTCTTTATAGCTCTCCTCAACAAAACTGATATCTTTCACTGCTGACATTAAGATAACTCCATCCACATGTCTGCTGTACATTTCCTGAAGATGCCTGTATTCCCGCAAAGGATCCTCATGCGTATTGCAGATGATAACATTACATCCATGCTTCTGAGCTTCCTTCTCTATCGCATAAATCAGCCTGTTGCAATAATTATTTTTTATGTCTCCGAGAATAACCGCTATTGTATTGGTTGTATTACGGCGTAAACTCTGTGCCATCATATTAGGCCTGTAATTTAACTCTTTTACAGCTTTTAAAACTTTTTCTCTGCTTCTTTCAGATACATTTCCATATCCCCCCACAACTCTTCCAGCTGTAGCAGTAGAAACACCTGCATATTTTGCAACATCCGCAATTGTTATCTGAGTATCCATTTATATTCCCCCGAATTTCCTGTCTTTATCTTAGAGAATCTTTTTTCGTTTCATTTTTGAGAACGTTCTCAAAACTTCTTTTTTAAAAAGTTGAGAACGTTCTCAACTTCTATCTAAACTATACTAATAATACAATTTTTTGTCAATGTTATTTCTTGCAAAAAATATTTTTCAGTATTTTCTACAATTCCGGCAACGCAAATTAGTGCATATTTAACAAAAGAAAAACACCGGTATGAATATAAATCTTTCCCTCGCAATATTATTGAAGAAAATATTTTCATCAGAGATATCTGTCTGCTCTTCCACATCATTAAAAAAGTGTCATCTGAAGATACGATTCGCCCGTCTTTTTCTCCAGTTCCCCATAGTGACTATCCAATAGCTTCACCGCCTCATCTCGTGAAAACAGCCACTTCCCCAGATCTTCCTTATGCAATACCAGCGGCATACGATGGTGCACCCCTTCCATACACCCTTCCGCTCTGCGGGTAAGAATCGTAAACCTGTCACCTGATGGATCTTTATGATATATCCCGGCCAGATACAAAATACCATCCGGCACAAAAAATTCATATTTTTCTTTCTTCTTTGTTCCGGCCTGCTTCCATTCATAAAATTTATCCGCAGGAACCAAGCACCGCCGCTCCTCAAAATCCCGTCTGAACATCGGGCGTTCCCGTACCGTCTCCGACCTTGCGTTAAAGATCAGCGTTTTCTTTCCATAGCCTTCATATCCCCATTTTAATACCTCAGATACCATTTCCTCATAACCCGCCCGCAGGATAAGCGCCGGCTGAGATGGATGCACATCTCCCGATGCCGCCGATCTTTCGTCTATCCTCCGTGCGATCCTCTCTATTTCTTTCATGGTATCATCTTCTATATAAAACACTCCGCACATAAGCCTCCCCCTGCATATCCCTGTATGATCTGCCCCGGCATTTTTAAGTGCGCCCGGATCATCCTCTCATCCGCCTGCGCCAGTTCCCCGATCGTTTGAATCCCCAGTCTGTGCAGCTTATCCGCTGTCGCCTTTCCCACAAAAAACAGTTCGGAAACAAGCAGGGGCCACATCTTTTTTTCTATCTCTTCCGGAAAAAACGTATGGACTTTATCCGGCTTTGAAAAATCTCCTGCCATCTTTGACAGGAGAAAATTCATTGATATCCCCTGCGTGAAAAGCAGGATACAGAAGCAGTGAACTCCCGTGGCAACTGCCTTATTCTTTCCCTTTCAGTTCCGTTGCACAAGTCCCTGTCTCCTTCATGGAAACAAGCCCTTCCACTCCGCAGCGCACCATGCTTTCCACCGCAGCGTCCGTGTAAAACGCCATATGCTGCGTCATTACCACATTTCTGAACTGCCTCAGATATGCCATATTGCGGTTGGAAAGGATATCTATCCGATGATCCACATGGGTGATTCCCTCCTCACCCTCCACAACGTCCAGTCCGAGCGCGCCTATTTTTCCGCTTTCAATCCCTTCTATCAGGGATTCCATATCCGCCAGTTCTCCTCTGGCACAGTTTATGATGATAACACCATCCTTCATCTTGCTGATGGATTCTTTGTTTACCAGATGATAAGTACTTTCCATAAGCGGCATATGAAGGCTGATCATATCACACTCCCTGTAAAAAGTATCCAGATCCACATAAGCGGCAAACTCCTTCACCTTCTCATTCTCATACAGATCGTAAGCCAGAAGGCGGCATCCGAACCCGGACAGATTTTTCATAACAGCATAACCGATCCGCCCCGTTCCCATGATCCCTATGGTCATATCTTTCATTTCCCGTCCCTGAAGTCCTTTCAGGGAAAAATCATTCACCTGCCCGCGCCACATGGCCGGTTTATAATTCCGCAGACACATAAGCATCAGCATTACAGTAAAATCCGCCACGCCTGTGGGCGGATAATTGGCGTTACATACCTGAATACCCGCCTTTTGGGCCGCCTTCAGGTCAATATGATTAAATCCCATCGTTCTGGTGGAGAGGAAACGCACTCCCGCTTCCTTCCAGATCCCTAAAACCTCTTCATTGATATTCCCCTGCCCCAGAATAGTCACACCTTCGCATCCTTTTGCCAGCGCCGCTGTCTGCGGAGACGGAACCTCCCGTGAAACTGTCAGATCCACTTTCATCTCCTGCTGCATTTTTTCAAAAAATGCTTCTTCGTCTTCTCTCACTTCATATGCAAAAATCTTCATCTGTACGACTCCTTGTCTTTATGGTTTTCCATGCTCAAATAACATTTTGCATGCTCTATGAATTTTGTTGCCGCCGGACTGAAAGGCTGTTCACGTTTCCACGCTAAAACGCTTGTCGCCGTAAGTTCCGGATATAACGGCCTGCAGGCTATCTTTGACGGATCCCAGAACGGAACCGCCCCTTCAATGACCAGAGAATACGCCAGCCCCTGGCTCACCATGACAGCTCCGTTTGTGCTCAGATTACTGGTAAACAGAACGTTCAGATTCCTGTAGTAGTCCCCGAACCAGCTTGCCAGTTCGCTCTGCACCTGCATCCGCCGCGGAAGGATCAGCGGCAGTTTCGCCAGATCTCCTGCTGTAACAAACGCTTTCTCTGCAAGCGGATCATCCGGTGGCATCAGCGCCACCCATTTTTCTTTCATGTCCAGCCGGACAAACTCATATTTCCCTATTTCAACCGGCTCCAGCAGCAGTCCAAGATCAAGCAGCCCTTTATCCATCTGCTCTTTTACCAGATCCGCGGTTGCCGTAAACAGATCAAAAATAACACGGGGATATTTCAGGTGAAAACTCCTGATCAGCCCGGGAAGCAGCTGTACGGAAGCTATCTCCCCACAGCCGATGGATATCTTGCCTTCTATCTGTTCCTCCTGCTCCACCAGTTCTTTTTCCGTCTTGTCCACAAGATGCAAAATCTCCTCCGCGCGACGCCGGAGCAAAAGTCCCTCACTGGTCAGCCGGATTTTCCGCGTTCCTCTGTCAAATAGTTTGACACCAATCTCCTCCTCCATCTGCGCAAGCTGGCGGGAAAGCGTCGGCTGTGTAATGTGCAGAACCTCTGCGGCTCTTGTGATGCTCTCTTCCCTGACTACGGTCAGAAAATAGCGAAGCACTCTTATCTCCATGTAAAGCCCTCTCAATCCATGCCTGTTTTGCACATTGTATCATTTTCATGCTTCTGGGGCAACTATTTCAAATATCACCTTCTCCTCGCTTCTTTATCCTCTCTGATCCGGACATCATTTCAAGCCGTTATATGTTTCATCGTCCACTGCTTCCAGCCATTCATTGAAACCATTCTCACCAGGAACTTCAACTGCCAGATGCGAAAACCAGCTGTCTTTTGCCGCACCATGCCAGTGCTTTACACCGACCGGGATATTGACAACATCTCCGGGACGGAGCTCCTGCGCTTCTTTTCCTTCCTCCTGATAATACCCGCGCCCCGCGACACAGACCAGAATCTGCCCGCCGCCTTTATCCGCATGATGAATATGCCAGTTGTTGCGGCATCCCGGCTCAAATGTCACATTGAAAATCCCGACCTGCGATGTGGAGAGCGGCGCAAGATAACTCTGGCCGATAAAATACTGTGCAAACCCGTCATTGGGCGCGCCAATCGGAAATACCATCTCCGCCGCGTGGGCAGCTTTCGCATCTCCACCCGCTTCTTTCTCTTTCCACACATCCTTCGCCAGCCGGAACACCGCCCAGCCCTTCGGCCATCCCACATAAAAGGCGACATGGGTGATGATCGCCGCTGCCTCCGCTTTCGTTACGCCATGTGCCTTCGCGTTTTCCAGATGATACACCAGTGAAGAATCCGTAATGCCGGAAGACATCAGCGCAACCATTGTTATGATACAACGGGTTTTTAAATCAATATCCTGATTGTTCCAGTTCTCCCCAAATAAAATATCATCATTGTAATGTGCAAAATCCGGCGCAAATCCACCGAGGTCTTTTCTTCCCGCTGTCTGTACAATTTTTTCCATTTTCTTATCCTCCTTCAATGATTAAAATAAGCTGCAATTTCCTGCATCCGTGCCGCCTGATCCACATGGAACGGACATCTCTTATTACAGTGTCCACAGTGAACGCAAGCCTCCGCTTTGACGGCAAGGTTTTCATAATGGTCTTTCGCCAACGTATCACCTGACCTTGCAAGATCATAGTATTTGTTGATCAGCCCCACATCCACTCCTGCCGGACAGGGCTGACAGTGATTGCAGTAGACGCACTTTCCCGCAGCATCCTGCGGTGCAAAAGAGCCGAGGATGGCATAATCCTTTTCCTCCGGCGCGGCATTACAAAAGCCGAGTATCCGTTCCAAATCCGCCATGTTACGAACACCGGGTAATACCGTCAAAACACCCGGCTTATCCAGCGCATACTGGATACACTGGTATTCCGTCAATGCTTTTCCAAAGGGAGAGGTTTTTGCGCGCAACAGCTGACCGCCGCTGAATGCCTTCATAACGGAGATACCCACTCCTTCCGTCTCACAACGACGGTACAGGTTCATGCGTTCCACTACACTGCCTACCGCATAACTGTCCGTGGCATAGTCCAGTTCACCTCCGGCATAATCGTAGGCAGGATTGATGCTGAACATTAACATATCCAAAATCCCCATATCCAACACTTCATTTACAAGTTCCGGCGTATGGGAGGAAAGACCAATATGCCGCACAACGCCTTTTTCCTTTAATTCCTCTATGTAACGAATAATGCCCGCCTTTTCCACTGTATGTAAATCCGAGGACTCATCAAGACAATGGATAAAACCGAAGTCAATATAATCTGTCCGCAGCGCCTTCATCTGCCAGTCTACGGAACGCTTGACTGTATCTAAGTTTGTTGTCCATCCGTAAGTCCCCGTTTCATAATTAGCACCAAAATGGATCTGGAAATACACTTTATCCCGCCTGCCCTTTATCGCTCGCCCATAGGCCGCAAAAGGCTTTGCTTCCGACGATGCCATATCAAAAAAGTTGATGCCGTTATCAATGGCAGCGTCCATAATCTCCTCAATTTCCTTTTCACTGGAAGCCTGAATAGAACTGGTGCCGATTCCCAAAATACTGATATGCTCCGTACCTTTCGGCAATTTACGGTATTGCATGAATTTTTCCTCCCTATTCTAATCCCTCATCTG
The DNA here is from genome assembly GCA_947647735.1 of uncultured bacterium. Classification (GTDB taxonomy): domain Bacteria; phylum Bacillota; class Clostridia; order Lachnospirales; family Lachnospiraceae; genus 1XD8-76. The sequence continues at coordinate 86,301 of CANSLJ010000018.1, forward strand.
TCCTACCGCATTCAAATGCAGGGATGTTGTTTTTTAATATCCGATTTCTTCCGATATCCCTTCTTCCGGAATAGAATCCGTTTCTGCAAGCACCAAAGCCCTCACGGCTCTTTTTCTCATAGTTTTTCCACCCATGCCCTCAGCTCTGTCTGTGACAATGCTCCGTTCAACATTTTCCCTTCCAGCAAAACCGCACCCGGGCAGCTCGGCGCAAGCCTTTCATTCGTATCCCCCATCCCGCTTCCTCCGGAAGTGGCAAACGGTACAATCGTCTTACCCGAAAAATCATAACTTTCTAAAAAAGTATTGATGATTGTCGGAGCGACATACCACCAGATGGGGAATCCGACAAACACCACTTCGTACTGATCCATATCTTCCATTTTCCCGACAATCCCGGGGCGGGATGCGGGATCATTCATTTCCACACTGCTGCGGCTTTTCTTATCCATCCAGTCAAGGTCTTCCTTACTGTAAGGAGTCTCCGGCCTGATCTCATACAGATCCGCATCTGCTGCTTCAGCCAGTTTCCAGGCTGCTTTTGCAGTCACACCGCTTGCTGAAAAGTACGCTACTAACATTTTTTTGCTCATTACAAATACCTCCATTTTTTATGAATTGATTACATGAAAAGTCTTCCACTTCCCTGTTCTTACCCGCCATATAAACAGGACTGCCCGGACGCTCCAGTCGCATACCATAGCAAGAGCAATTCCGATCACTCCCATCTGCAGGGTGATTCCTAACAGATACGACAGGAACAGACGCACCGCAATTGTAGAAATAACTGACACATACATGGTAAATTTCACGTCCCCCGCCGCACGAAGTCCATTACTGAGCGCTCCTGAAAAAGGATATGCCGCAGCATTAAACACATTATGGATCAGCACCAGCCAAACTATAAGCCGTTTTGTTTCCGGTGACAGCGAATAAAAATGAAGAAACACCGGAGTCAGGATAAAAACCAAAAAGTTCCATGCCGTCGAAATCAAAAGCGTCAGCCTTGTAAGTTTCTTAAAATAATATTCTGCCGCTTCCGTATTTCCGGTTCCCATATACTGCCCGATCACGGTAATGAACACCGGTCCCATGGCAACACCGGCTAAAGCCGCCAATGACCAAATGCTCTGTGCCACACCGTTTGCGGCGATCTGATAAGTGCCGAACAAAGCCACAATACTGCTCAGTGCAACCTTGACAAGCTGAAATATGCCGTTTTCTATCCCATTGGGTACGGCCACATTCAGAATACTTTTCATCAGACTGCCATGCCAGCTAAAAATCCACTTTCCCCGATACACCACCTCGTTCTTTTCCCGAAAACAAAGAAAAGTAATAACCACTGCGGAAAAAACACGGGCAATGAAGGATGGCCATGCCACACCGGCTACCCCGGCACGAAAAACAAAAACACCGATCACATTGCCAACGACATTGATCACATTTGACACTACCGAAATATACATCGTCACGTTTGTCTTTCCAAGACTGCGGTAAACGGCTGCCCCCGCATTGTAAACGGCAAGCGCCGGATAGGAATAAGCTGAAATCCGCAGGTATGTAATGCAGGCATCCATAACCTGGGACTCTACTTTTCCGAACAGCAGGCGCAGCATTGCTTCATTCCCAAGCAAAACCGCCGCCCCAAGCAGTACAGAAAAGGCTGTAGAGAACACCAACAGCTGGCTTGCGGACTCTCCTGCATGCTCCATATCCTGTCTGCCGATATACTGGCTAATCACAACAGCTCCCCCGGAGGCGAGCGCCGTAAACAGGTAGATAAATATGGTATTAAACTGGTTGACAAGAGACACCCCTGATACCGCTGATTCCCCGGCATAACTGATAACCAGCGTATCCGCAAGCCCCACAAACATCACCAGAAGCTGCTCCAGAAACAGGGGTGCGATCATCTTTTTTAATTCCTGATCAGAAAATAAATCATTCCCACCCATTATGTCTTTTCTTTTTCACACAAGCCTATCCTGTCCTACCGATATTGAAGTCGCCTTTTTCTGCACAGAATTTTTTGACGCAGGAATTCGCCTGATTCCTTTCGACACATAATAGGCTGCAAAAACCCAAAACCACATCATGGCAATATATTCCACAAATACATAGCGCGCATCACGATTCCGCTTAATCCCAGACACAGCATTGTTATCAGGACACTGAAATTAACGGCAGTCTGTATAACTCTTAGCAATCCGTATTTTCCTTTGAATAAATTCCCATACCATTTCCTGTTCAGAATATTGTGGAACAGGAAAAGCAACAGCATTCCTGCGCCAAACCACTCATGCAGTTCCTGCCCGGTAATCTGATATGCCATTAGCAGGAGAAGCAGTACCGTCATCCATAAATCAATTCCTGTTCTTATTTTCATTTTTGTCTGCATAAGGCACTGCCTCCCTTCTGAAATGAAATCCATCTGCCGTTGTCAGATCATTCTCCCAAATCCAATCCAAGACCGTTTACCCACTCCATAACCGTGTCCTGCGAATCACTGCCATTCAACCGCTTTCCCGGAAGCCAGTCTGCTCCGGATGTGAGCCGCTCCAGATTCGTTGCGGAAGAACCCACGCCACTGCCGCCGGAAGTGCAGAACGGAACAATCGTCTTTCCTGAAAAATCATAGCTCTCCACGAAAGTGCTGACAATCCTCGGTGCCT
>CANSLJ010000019.1 GCA_947647735.1 uncultured bacterium
GGCAGCTTTTTTGGAATCTTTCAGGGCTGCATTACTGTTTATTTGTCAAGGTTCTAAAAGCTTCACAAGTGATGTCTCAGCTGTGAAGCTTTTATATGATATCAAACCCCAAAGTAATTGTCAACCACTTTTTGGAATTTTTTTATTAAAATTTTTCTGCTCATGATCCATGGCTTTATATTTCTCTTTTTCTCAAATTCTTTTTTGTTTTTTTCTTATTCTACCGCTATATTTTCTATTTAATAATCGGCTATCACTTCCACAATATCCATCGCTTCCATCCGCTTTGCCGGCCCGCGCACCGCTATCATGCAGGAGACGGAAACCAGCGCTGCGATCATCAGCATTTCTGTCAGCGGCATCTCCCAGGCAGTATTCCAGCGCGTATAGATCAGCTTGTTCCAGAGCAGTCTGTGAACCGGAAGCCCCAGCAGAACACCTGTCACGATCCCCGACACCGCATAGGTGCAGGTTTCGGCATAGAGCATTTTTCTGATCTGCCTTCCTTCCATTCCCACCGCCCGCATCACACCGTATTGTTTCTGCCTTGCCGATACGCTCATGGAAATATTGTTGATAATATTGAAGGCGGCTATCACGGCAATAACAGCAAGAAAGCCGTACACAAAAACGGCAACGGAATAGTATGCGCCTTTCACATTCCGGTTGCTGAGCCTGTTGTCGGAAAACATATACTCATCGCCTGCCAGTTTTCTCAGCTCCTCCGCCGTCTTTTCCCCGGCGCCGCGCCCGGTCTGAATATCAATGATCGTATAATCCGTCTCTCCTGTCAGTCTGGTAAACAACGCCTCGGAACAGACCAGTATCTTCGTACCTATCTCTCCCTTGAAGGGACAGTGCTCCAAAAAGCCCTCCACAGTCAGCTCTCCCAGCTCTGTTTTGATCTTTTCCCCCTGCTGCCACGGACAGCCCTCAGAGTATGCCGCGAGCACCAGTCCCTCTTCGGTATCTTTCGCCACTTTCTCCAGCCCGATCCTGTCCGAAGCCCACTTTTCCTCATCCGCCCAGTTAAACTGCAGGGCCTCATAGGAGATCAGCATAACCCTTTTATCACCGGATGCGCTTTCCGACATGACATCATAGGCAAACTGCCTGCCGTAAACCCGCTTCACGCCATCGATCTGATAAAGCTCCTTCACAAGTCCCTTCGGCACCGTGCAGGTTTCGTCTTTGCTGATGATCGAAAAATCCGGTGTATAGGGACGGAGCGGCGTCAGGGCATGTCCCATAAAGTCATAGAGCGGTGAAAAACTCAGAAACAATATGATACTGATGGCAAAGGAACCTGTCATCAGAAGAAAATTTCTCCTGTTCTGCCCGGCATGGTGCACGCCCAGCGCCGTTTCTATTTTAAATATCCTGGTATTTGCCGCCTTTTTCATCGCCCGCGTATTCCAGACATTCCCCGACACCGCAGTAAGCGGAGACACCCTTCCCGCCGCCTTAGCCGGCGATCTCGCCGCGATGACCACTGTCAGCAGCCCTGTCATGATGCCCATAACAATACCGCCGACACTCACTCCAAATACCGGCATCTCCGCAAAAAACTCTTCACTCAGAAGCCGGAGAACAGCACACAGCAGCCATGTCATACAGACGCCCGCCGACGCCCCCGACGGGATGGCGCCCCTGCACCAGTAAAGCGCCTCCAGACGGACAAAGCGCATGGTCTGTTTTCTGTCGGCTCCGATACAGTGAAGCAGTCCGAAAAACGCCGTTCTCTGCGCGATATTGCTGTTCATGCTGCTGGCGATCATCAAGGTTCCTGCCAGCAGGACCAGAAAAAACAGTACCGCCGCCGCGCCGTAGATCGCCAGCATAAAGGCATCCTCACTGGCTCCCGAAACCCCCAGCAGCATTGTATTTTCCCCGGCATCCTCCCCGGCAATATGATACTGCTCTTTGATCTCTTCTATCGCTTTTCTGAAAGAAACGCCCTCCCTAAACTGCACATAGTAGACCATATCCACATCTGTGACGTTTTCCTGTTTTTCCCGCTGATATAATTTCTGAAAGGGCTCTACCGGCAGGCACAGGACAACCGCATCCATCTTCGTCACCATCGCTTCCGTCCCGGCAAAGCCTGAAATCCTGAATGGCTCCTCCACGCCGGAAGGGCACTTCAATACCACAGTATCCCCGAGTTTTACGCCCAGGGATTCCTTCGCATTCTCCAGGAGCAAGACTTCTCCCTCTTCCTTCGGAAATTCACCTTCCGTCAGTCCCTTTGCCATGATATCAGTGATGCACGCCTCCTCCATACCACAGATGCAGACTTTCTTTCCTCCTATCGTATAATCCTCCCGGAGACGATAATTCAAACTGTTATACCAGGAAGATTCCGCAATATCCGACCGCTCCCTGATCAGTTCCGCCTCTTCCTCCGTAATATTTTTCAGGCAGACATGCCAGTTTCCGTACTCCTTTATGGCGTTGATCCTCTGGCTCCGCACCTCCATATCCGCCATGCTGAATATAGCTGTCACAAGAAACACCGCCAGAAAAATGCACAACTGCGTCATCCGGTTTTTCCGTTTATGCACTTTCGCGGAGATCGGGATAAGGTCAAGATAGCTTTTCATTGTATTTCCCTCCCAGATCTGCCAGATGTCCGTCTGTCATATGCAATACTCTGTCCACAGAGGACGTCAGAGAAGTATTGTGTGTGATCATCAAAATAGTCTGACTGTATTTTCGGGAAGCCCTCACCAGCAGATCCATCACATCCCTGCTGCTGCCGCTGTCCAGATTTCCTGTGGGTTCATCCGCCAGGATCAGGATCGGCTTTGTGATGAGCGCCCTGCCGATCGCCGCCCTCTGCTGCTGTCCGCCGGAGAGCTGTCCGGGCAGATGTTTTCTGCGCTCCGTCAGCCCCAATGTATCCAGCATCTCATCCACAGTCTGCTTTTCCGGTTTTCTGCCGTCCAACAGCAATGGAAATATGATATTCTGTTCCACATTCAATTCCGGTATCAACTGAAATGACTGAAACACAAAACCGATATTCCTTCTGCGGAATATGGTGCGCTGCTGCCCCTTCATCGCCAGCAGGTCTTCATTATCCAGCCGGATGCCGCCCGAAGTCGGCGTGTCCAGGCCGCCGATACAGTTCAGCAGCGTACTTTTCCCGGAACCGGAAGCTCCCACCACCGCCGCGAATTCCCCTCTCTCCATGGAAAAAGAGACATCCGCCAGCGCCTGAACAGCGCTCTCACCGCTGCCGTAGGTCTTGCATAAGTTCTGTACCTTTAAAATCTCCATATTCTTTCCTTTCTTTCTGTGAAAATTTTACTTCTTTTATAAGATACAAAACCCTTCTTACAATCAGATGAATTTCAGCTTACGATTTTGTAAGCTTTTATCACTCTGTCGGAAAGGAAAGAACAAAGATCGTCCCCTGCCCTGCCTCACTCTCCACGCTGATCGTTCCTCCCTGCCCGTCCAGAACAGACTTTGCAAGAGAAAGCCCAAGCCCCGTCCCCTGTCTGTCCCGGCTCCCTGCGCTTTTATAAAACCGTTTGAAAATATGGTGAATATCTTCCCCGGCGATCCCCTCCCCGGTATCTGTCACCAGAAATCTCGTCGCCAGAGGCGTCTGCTCCCATGCCACCGTGATCCGGTCCCCTTCGCTCGTATGATCCAATGCGTTTTTTATGACATTGCCGAGCGCTTCCCGGCTCCATTCCATATCACAGAACACTTCCGCCTCTTCCCTCCCGGACAGGATCAGTTCTTTTCCCTCTTTTTCCGCCCTGTCCGTCAGCTCCTCCACAGCCTGCCGGGCAAATTCAGACGCCGCATAATATTTTTTGGAAAAGATCACGCTTCCCGCATCCAGTCTTGTGATCTTGAGCAGATTTCGGATCAATCCCTCCATCCTCGCTACCGCAAGTCCGGATTTTTCGGCGAAGGCAGCGACCGTCTCCACGTTGTCCGGCTCGCTCAACATGATCTCCTGATACATGGACAGCGCCGCCAGAGGCGTCTTCAACTGATGGGAGATATCAGATATTGTCATTTTCAGGAACTCCTTCACCCGTTTTTCTGTCTCCTGTTTTGTTTTCAGCATAGCCGCCATAAAGTTGATGCGGGAAAACAACTGGAACAATGTCCCGTCATAAAGTTCCGGCAGGCTCTTTGAAAAATCATTCTCCATATAGTTTTCTATCACAGCGGCAGCCTCCCGATATATCCTGTCCTTTTTATACAGATACCGGAAAACGCTGAGAAAAAGCAGCAAGAAAAACAACGCGCCGCCTAAAGAAACCATGATTCTTTCTGCAGCGCAAAATTGATAGACCGCCGGCATAAAACGGATATCCGCCGTTTCCGATCTGCCGATCTGATATAAAAGTTCCCGCCCCTTATCCTGCGGCTCCGTGCCCAGCACTGCTTCCGCAACAGTCTGCCTTGCAACGCCCTGTTCCAGCAAGGAGGAAGCGATCGCCGCGTCATGTTCAAATAAAAGGCTTCTTATCCTGCTCTCCCGAACCCCCGTCAGTACCAGCCCTGCCGCCAGGGCAAGACAGGCAACACACAGCACTTCCATCAAAAAGATCCGGGTATGTTTTTCCTTCCAAACCGTCATTTCCGCACCTCGTTCCATCGATATCCGAATCCCCTTACCGTGATAAGGCGCACCGGCTTGGAGGGATCCTTCTCCACCTTTTCCCGCAATCGCCTGATATAAACGGAAAGCGTGTTATCGTCCACAAAACTCCCGTCACCATCCCAGAGTTCTTCCAGAATCCTGTTTCTGGTCATAACGATCCCCTCGTTCCGAACCAGCAGGCAGAGCAGGCGGTATTCCGCACCGGTCAGTTCCAGTATTTTACCGCCGGACCACACCTGGCTTTTACCCAGATCTATTGTGATATCCCCGGAGCGGAGCCGGGAGATCTCCTCCTTCGCCATTCCCGCCCGCCGCAAAAGCGCATGGATCCTGGAACACAGCTCGCCCAGCTTAAAAGGCTTTGTCACATAATCGTCTCCACCGCCATCCAGTCCCCGGATCACGCTCATCTCATCATCAGCCGCCGTCAGAAAAATAATGGGAACCTGATCCCCGCTTTTCCGCACGCTCTCGCAGACATCAAAGCCGCTCCCGTCAGGCAGGGCGACATCCAGAAGCAGCAGGTCAAAAGATTCCTTCAACCTTTCCTTTGCCTCCCTGACACTGCTGATTGCCTCGATCTCATACCCGCTCTTTGCGAGCGCATACTGCAGCCCCTCTGTTAAACTGATATCATCCTCCAGCAATAAGATCCTGCTCATAAAAATATCCCTATCACTCTCTGAATAAAGTTGTAAAGCAGATTATGCCGGTATAAAAAATCCAAAAATCTGTTCACTGTGATCAGTTCCAAAAGCGGTTTTCCGTTTACCGGAATATTCAGGCAGGAGATCACCGCAAAGCCTACCCATATGATCACAGTAGCCTCCATGATACCTGCCAGCAGTCCCAGAAATTTATTCAGCCCGTTCAGAAAGGGCAGCTTTGCGACCAGCCCCAGAGAACAGAAAAGGATCCTGATCAGTTTCCTTGCGATCAGGATGATAAGCAGAATGATCCCCGCCACAAGAAATCCGATCAGATTTTTCCCCAATATGGATTCTATCATAACGATCCCTGCCACAACCGCAACAGAGACGATCACGATATCCGCCAGCGCCCCCACCTCATCGATCAGCCCATTGCGGGAGCCTTTGAATATCCGCCATATATAGATTGCCGCAACAATAATCAGTACAATATACATTCTATACTATCTTCTTTCCTTATTTTAATTGTATCGCATCGATGGACTCCTGACTCACCAGCGTAAACCGGCCGACCGAGTCCCCAGGAATCAGCAGGGAAATGTTCTCATTCATTGTCCCGTTAAACTTTTCCACGCCGGAAAGGCTGAAAATACAGCATTCCGCCTCCCCATAAATATAGATACAATCATTTTTCAGGACCACATTCCTGTACTCCACATCAAACCCCTGATTCAGATAGTTTTTTCCGGAGCTGTCATAGACATTGATCATATATTTATGGCTTCCCGTCGTATCATAGGAAACCAGCGCCACATAAGTTTCATTATGGTAAACCGCCCGTACCTCTCCATCCAGCAGCACTTCAAACTTGCTCACCGGCTTCTGGCCTCCCTCATAAAATGCCAGCCTGTCGTCCGCCATGGCAAAAGCCAGTTCGGAAGTCATAAAACTTACATAGGGAACCACCGACGGATAATCGTACCCGCTCATATAATTATCCACCTCGTTCTGTCCCACTTCCCCGAAATTATAGAACGCCACACTGGATTTTACCGTCCCTTCATCCTCCGCCAGAAAAGAAACCATGGCAAGATTACTGTTTGGCGAAAGAGATACATCGATCGGGTAACCAAACTGGCTCATCGTAGTCTTAAACCGGATCACAGCCTCGCCCTTACTGTTGTAAAGATAGACCCATGTGATATCCGAATCATCCAGCACCGCCGCCACGACGCCGTTTTCCGCCACCGCCAGCGCACGGATCGGCATATTAGTTGACACCTCTCCCAAAATCCCCTGATCATTCATCACATAAATTTTCCTGCCGTTATAATCCCCGAAAGCGATCGTTGTATTACAGGTGGCAACAATGGGATTCTGCATTTCGAAAGTCTCATTCCAGATCGCCTTTCCCTTGCTGTCAAAACAGCTCGCACCATCATTGCTGTATGTAAGGATGCAATCCCCCAGACCGATCGTTTTTGCACTGGCAGATACCTCTCTGGCATAACTTTCCGTCACGGTATATTCCGTGTAAACCCTGTTTTTCTGGGTGATCCAGACTGCGGCCGCCACCGCCCCTATCACGGCAATGACCAGAGCGCCCTGATACAGCTTCTGGAGCCTGTGTTTCACGATCTTGTCTGAATAGTGCTCCCTTTTTGGGCCCTCCGCTTTTTCTCTTTTTCCGAACATAGTTCCACCTTTTCTTGCTTGTTTCACAAAAATTGCAGTTCGGGAGATAGAAAACATACCCTTATCCCCCAGCGCAGTTGTTTTTTATCATAGCACACCTGTATATCTGTTTTCAAATTTATTTCTCTTTTATTACGCATATATTCTTAAAAATCCACTAAAAAGCGCCCTTCCCCGCAACGGGAAGGACGCTTTTCGCCGTCATTTTCACCAATAGCTTCGGTCACCAGAATCACTGAAACAAAGGGACCTAATTTTTCTTCTCCATCTGCTGCCATATTCCCTCCTTAATCTGCTTAAATTCTTTGTGATACAGACAAACAGCAATGTAGCCTGGCCCAGATACGCCTATTAAAAGCACAATCCATCCCAGCATCGGAAAAATGCCCAAAACTACCCATGGAAGCAGATAAAGAACCATAATTACCACCGTCTTTTTTATCATTCCAGCAGCCAGAAAAAATGAATTTTTTAAAGTTCCTCGAACAGTACTTGTAAAATTAGCAATCACCGGAAAGCTGTAGCAAAACGTTCCAAAGACCAACATAAACATTTCTACAAAGAGTATTTTTAAAACAAATGGAAACTCAACCCCCGCATTAATAAATATTATAACATCTATTACAGCAACTACAAATATTCCAAAAAACAACATCCAAATGGCAGTCGATTGCTTAAAGTTCCGTTTGAAAGAAACGATAAAAGACTTCAACAAAGCTCCCTCTGTATTCTCATACAAATGAAACAGATAATCATGCATGGACGTCAACGCAGCTCCCGCCGTCACAATCGGTATGCAACATAATAATACAAGCGCATTAATCCCTACCAACAAATTAAACTTATATATCATTCTCATAAATAGACTGTCGCTGTCCACAAACGTTTTGAGATCCATATACCACCTTGCACTTTCACTCTGTTATATTTCAGTACTTACCATCATCTTTATATGGATTTGGAAGCATAGCTGCACGCACAGCCATTAATCCAGTTTCATAGATATCCATAAAAAGATTTGCAGTCCTACAAAAACCTTCCGATCCAGAAAATTCTTCTGGCTTCATTCCATCTTCTTGAAACATCTTACGATAAAAACTTATTTTTTCACAAAGTTCTTCTGTATAAACCTCATCTACTGAAATATCAATTCCATCTTTCAGCCCTTGTGGGTCTGTATCATCCAACATTTTCAGATAATCCATTGGCATAGTCATGATTATCCTGCCACCCAAAAATGCTGTCCAATGTTTTTCTTTCGCAAAATTAGAAAGTACAAACATCACCTGTGGATATTTTTCCAGCAATAATCTATATGCTTTCTTTCCAACAGCAATAGCAGAGTACTCCAACGCTTCCTGTGTAATTTGAACATGATTCTGCTTCACATAGCCTTTACAGCATGACTCCGGAAGTCCCAACTGCATTGCACAGGAAACAACTATGCCCCGATTATCTTTTCCCTCTTTTGTTCTTCGCTCTAATCCTTTTGTCAAAGCTGAACCCGCCGCAAGCACCTGGGCTACAGAGGAGGTTGCCGTTGCCATTACACTATACCCCTCATATACAATCTCTTCCATTGCCTGAAGTCCCGCTTTCGTAGTCGGAATCTTCATAATAAAATTTTTCCCAAGAAGATGAATACGTTTCGATTGTTTTATAATTTTCTCCGCATTCATAAAATCATAAACATTTCCTTGAATACAAAAACGTCCATCCATCTTATCATCTTTATAAATGGGGAGTAATATTTTCGCTCTTTCTTTTGCAAAGTCATACATACACTCCCATAAAATTTCAAACTGATTCATATCCGGATTTTCTATCCATTTCCTGCGAAATGCATTTCTCCAAAGTTCAGGTTCAGCCATAATAGCATCTGGTGTAACAGTCGGAGATGTAGTTACGCCGAGCAACCCCCGTTCCATCCCATAACAAATATTTTCCGAAACCATAGAATCCACCCATATCATAGTCTCAGGAAAACATTCTTTATATCTTTTTAAATACCCTTTTCCCATCTTTCGTCCTTCCTATCCTTTAAAGTTATCATCAAATATATCTATCTCACACCATTACTCTATATGACCGATTGCCGGCGTTTCCAGATTGATATCTCTTCCAAAATATTTAAAAAGCGTCACATCCGTATTCCCATTGTTCTCGATCATATATCCCTTCTGAGCCTTGTCACCAGTGATGAGCAATTCATCATCACAGCTTACCAGGTCACACCTTCCTGCAATCATTGGTATTCCATTTACAAGCGCCCGCCCTTTCCATATAAACATATTATGAACGCCTCTCTCCTTGCTAAAGAACTTCTGTCCAGGCTTTAAGATTAATCTTTTTCCGCTAAACTTTGGTGTCCCATAATAAATCCATTCTTCACATACATCACCCTGTCTAGTTTCCTCACAAGCTTTAGGAAAAAGATGTCTTTTTTCAAAAAAGTATGGATCCGCACTTGCCTCCCAATCAATCTGATGAAGCGCCGCCAACTCTCCACTGCCCCATTTTTCAATATCTTCCTGTGCCACATCCTTTGTCAGCATAGATTTGTTTATAGGATAACCATTTACATTTGCCTGATAAATTGCTCCGACATCAGACGGCTCCTGAAGTTCCATTGTTAGAGCAGATCCAGGCGCATGCAATAGTCCTGAATCCAAAAAAAATCCTTCACCGGGAACATTTTGAAACGCTCTGGAATATTTCAACATATTTTCCTCACACCCATCCCAATTTTCAAGCATTGGCATAAATATGTCATACTGTTGATTTTGATCAACAATATACTTATGCACTCCAAAAAAACTTTCCGGATGATCCCCCAACGGCGCATCCAAATAATAGTAGGCTTCATCCTTAGATACTTTTCCCTGTGAATTTAAGTCCTCCTGTTTTTGATGGATGTGCATAAAAAGTCTGGTCTTAAAATCATAAATTTTAATCAGTCTCCCAAATCCATCATGATTTTTTGCATATTCTTCACCCAGAATTTCCTCTTTGCAGGCCTTCAATGCTTCAGGAATCGTAATATGGAATCCCGGAATTTCTAATTCCGAAAATCCTTCAGTTGGAATATCGATTCGATTTACAGCGTGTGTCTCAGAACAGAACCAACGTTCCATAATCTCACCTCGCTCACCACAATCATACTCTTCCTCTTTTAAGCCAAGCCTATGTCCACCCGCAAGAAAATCATGTGCCACCCATGCCGGGCGAAGTTTTAATACACCGTCCGACTCTTCAATAAATTTCTTAACGACATCTCTAATTTCTGTATCCATCATTATTCTCCTTCTCTATATGCCATTTTACGATCCTACCCTTTTACTCCACTTGCCGCCACAGACTCAATAAACTGTCTTTGCAGTAAAAGAAAAACAGCCATCGTTGGCAATGAAGCCAGCAATGAAATCGCCATCAATAATCCGTATTGACGTGCCGCAGAACTTTCACTGTAGCTTGTCATAATTGTTGCTAAACCTACTGGTAACGTCCTGGATTTTTCTGTAAAAGTAACCAGCAACGGCCAAAAGAAATTATTCCAACTATTAACAAAAGTAAGTATTATCATCACCGCTATTGACGGCCCTGAAAGGGGAAGATATATTTTCAAGAGGGCAACCAGCTTGTTTCCCCCATCCAACTCACAGGACTCAAGGTACTCCCGAGGTACATTTTTAAAAAAGTTATACATCAGAAAGACACAGATCGATTCTGCCAATTGTGGGAGCACAACCGCACTTGTTGTATCCAGAAGACCCATTTTCGCAACAATTTTATAAGAAAAAATCGCTGATAATTCTCTGGGGATCATCAATGTTGACATCATCAAAAATACCAAGATCGTTTTACCCCTAAAATCTGAAACAGCTAAAGCAAACGCCGGCATAACAAAAAACACAAAGGCAAACAATATATTTACTCCAGCAACAACAAAGCTATTTTTCATCCAGGTTCCAAGGGGATAGTCTGTCATCGCCTGCACATAATGATCCAAAATCGGCGCTTTCGGAATCCAGTGCACAACCCTTGTAAATATCTCATTCATAGGCTTAAAGGATGTTGACACTACCCATACAAGAGGACTAAGAAAAACAAGCGCAACCAGCACCAGCACAATATATAGAATTAAGTTTTGCAATCTTTCTCTGTTCTTTTTAAATCGCATGCCTGCCCCCTTTCTTCCTTTTGGACTTTTCTGCCGTATTATCACCACTAAGCAACAGAAATACAACAGCTGACATTATCAGTATGATGAAAAAAAGCATAACACCAACTGCCGACGAATACCCAACATCCATCTCACGAAATGCCTTGGTGTACAGATATTGAACTAATGTCAAAGTACTATAAGAAGGCCCGCCAGAAGTCATCACATATACCTGGCTGAACATCTCCATTGAATTAATCACTGTTGTCAGCACAACAAAAAAAGTCGTTCCTTTTACCAGTGGAATGCTGATATAAAATAACCTTTGAATACTATTCGCTCCATCTATTATGGAAGCCTCAATCACCTCTGTTGATATATCCTGCAATGCCGCAAGATAAATCACTGTATTATACCCAATTGTCCACCAGATAGAAGCCAGAGCAATGCCAAGCATTGCTGTTTTAGTATTAGACAACCAAAATATCGGTTCAACCCCAATCTTACTCAGGTAATAATTCAGGAGTCCATTATTACCATCCAAAATCCATCGCCAAGTAATGCCCACAACGGTTGTCATTAACACATATGGCATAAATATAATTGCCCTAACCATTGTCCGGCCTTTCAGTTTCGCATTCAAAAGCATCGCAAAAAGAAATCCACCAATAACATTGACCGGCCCCACATACGCCAAATACAAAAGAGTATTTTTCATTGCTTTCCAAAAAAGGTCATCTCTGAACAGTTTTACATAATTTTTCAATCCAACCCACTCTCCCGGTCTGTTCAGATATGTTTTTTGCAGGCTGTACACGACATTCGCACCGATTGGTATAACTTTAAAGATAATCAATATAATGAAAAATGGAGCTAAAAAGGTCAACAAAAACAAGATATTTTTCTGTTTTTTCCGCATTATTTTTTTTCTTTTCATAACTCTCACTTTCTAAAGACTCTTTTCAATTAACATATATGCCGGTTGATAACCGGCATATATGTTAATTCTGTAACCTACCTATTCATTCAAAATATTCGTCACACTCTTCGCAGCGCTCTCAAGCTCTCCCATTGTATCATCTGTGTTTCCGCTAACAATATTGGTTACTGCGCTCATAACCGGTGAAAGCTCATTATCTGCGCCAAATTCCGCCGTTCCTGCACAAAGCGGTTCATACTTGATATAGTCTCTTTGATCAACAAACGCCTGTACATATGGGTAAACCGCAGAATCTTTATATTCTTCAGACTCACGAACCATCGCGTTTGCCGGAATCTGTCCAGACTGTCTTCCCCATTCATAGGAATGTTCAATAAACCATACAAGAAGCTTTTCTGCTGCTTCCTGATCTTTCTCCGAACGTCCGGTTTCAACAGGAAGTGTAACAACATGTGAGTTTGCCCAAACCGCAGGCGTTTCTCCAATTTGAGGGAACGCAGCTGTTGTAAATTCCATACCAGCCTCAAGCACCGTCGGAATAAACCATGGACCATCTATTACCATGGCACATGTGCCATTCAGAAAATCCGCATCTATGTCCTGTTCATTATATGGTGCATATTTCAGTTCAAGCGGAAGTGCGGCTATCCAATCAAGAGCCTTCCTGCCTTCCTCCGATGCAAATTCTGCCTCTGTAAAGTTCTCATTCACAAATGTGCCATTGAACTGATGTAGCAAACTATACCAATACCGATAAGTATGTGCATAATTGCTGCCAATCCCGACTGCATATTTTCCGTTTTCCGGATCACTTAATGCCTCGCAGGCATTCAAAAAATCTTCCTCTGTATCAAATGTCATATTGGGATCAAGTCCAGCCTCTTCAAACATTTCAACATTTTTAAAAACGCCCATGCAATGGAAATCCAACGGAATCCCGTACAATGTACCTCCATTCTGCACTCCCGCCCAAGCAGCTTCTGAATAATTCGCCGAATCAATGCCAAGGGAAGTGCTGATCTCATCCAATGGCATCAACATATCATTCGGGGCATAATTACAAATATCTGTTGAATGCATCATCATTACATCTGGTCCAAGATCAGAATTAAACGCCTGCTGCCATTTTGTGAACATTTCACTCCAAGTTACTGAAGTAAACGAAACCTTAATATTCGGATTTTCTTCCATGAATTCATTGACCATGCTCTGCATAACATCTGCATCCGCTCCAGTCATTCCGCTCCACATATTAATTTCCACAATTTCCTCTGTCGAGCCTGCCGTAGTCTCAGCACTCTCGCCACTTTGAACATTTTCGGCACTTCCAGAATTGTCAGCATCTGTGGAATTACCACAGGCAATAAGCGAAAGCGTTATTGCAGATGCAACCAGTAGTGTAATTAGTTTTTTTCCTTTCATTTTTATCCTCCTTTTTTATAAAATCCCCCATCTTCTCAAAACTTTCTTGCTCTGGGGTAATTTACACTTCTTAAAATTTCGATAATTGCAATTTTTTTCGCAAATATGTCATCAATTTTTCCTGTACATATTTTGACATTTCAAAAAGCAAATTTACATTTTGCTCTCTCTCATGCGCCTTCATATACTCGTGTATAGAATCATAATATAGTTGAAAAAACTCTGTCCCCACATTGAATTTATTAATTCCTTTTGTAAATGCTACTTCCAACTGTTCATTCGGAATTCCGCTTCCCCCGTGAAGCACCAGCGGAATATCTGTTGCCTGATTAATTTCTTCCAAACGCTTTAAATCCAATTTCGGAGTTTCCAAATACACCCCATGAGCACTACCGATTGCTACTGCCACAGAAGTTACTCCTGTTTTTCTGCAAAACTCTGCGGCAATTTCCGGCCTAGTATACATGTCCATTCTTTCTTCATCCGAATCTGCTGCAAATCCAACTCGTCCGAGTTCCGCCTCTACATCCACTCCAAAATTACAAGCAACCTCTACAACCTTTTTAGAAAGCCTGATATTTTCTTCTAATGGCAACATAGAACCATCAAACATAACGGATGTAAATCCCGCTTTAATTGCCTTTATTATGTAGGCAAAATCACTACTGTGATCCAGATGCAAGCCAATTGGCACCTCAACCGTAGAAGCAAGCGATTTCACCATTTCAGCAAACCCTCTCAAATCCGTATCGTTGAATCCATATTGATGCTCTGGATACAGCATAATCAATACCGGTTTCTTCAACTCCTCTGCCACAGTAACCACAGAATATGCCATATCATAATTAATGCAATTAAACGCAATCACCGATGTATTAGCCTCATCTGCCATTTTTAATATTTTGCCCACTCTTTCTAAAGCCATGATATTTTTCCTCCATTTTTCTTTTACTTTCTGCTGCACAGCAAACATTACACCTTATACAAAATCAGCAACTGCCCTGCTTATCCTTTAATGCCTTAAACATCAACATTCCCACTGTTGCGCCTCCATCAACTTCCCCAATGGTCTTTTCTCCATAATATGCGATCCTTCCATGCAGCCCTTTCATATTTTTTGTACTTTCCATTCCTGCATAAGCTGCTTCATATGCCTTATCCCATGCTATAACATCTTCCTTGGCATATTTTAAAAGTGCCTCTGCAGCCGGATATAAGCTGTCCAGAATGGTTTTATCCCCCGGCTTGGATTTTGCCTTATCCATGATCATCTGAAGCCCCGCCTGCATTGCTTTCGCCGTCTCCTTGAGTTCCGTCTCCTCTTTCCCTTTCAGATATTTTGCCATCCCCATCAAGCCAAATGAAATAATCGTTCCAAGAGTTGACGGGGCCGCTTCATTAAATTCAGTCGAGCAGTATCTGAGCAGTTTCCCCAAATCTTTTTCTTCCGCTTTATCCATGTACTCTTTCACTCTTTTAAATCCCTGCTTCATGGATATTCCCAAGTCACCATCCCCAAACCTGGCATCCAGTTCGATCAGATAACCCTCATTTTCATTCATAATTCTACTTATCGCAGAAATTCCCTCTCTCAACGTCTCTCTATTCATAATGCTCCCTCTTTATTTATTTAAATTGGTATAAAACGGAGTATTTGCAGGCTTTCTTAAATACTTTTTTAGTCTGTCATTCAATTTAAATACCGTAATGGATGCCCCGGCCATCTCCATAGAGGTCGCAAATTCTCCTATATGCGGCATATAAACAGAGATCCCCTTTTCCGCCAGTCTCTGGAACACTCTTCTATATAAAATCAGAAGTTCCTCCATCGGGGTCGCCCCCAGACCGTTTACCATAACAGATACTTCGTCCCCACTCAAAAGGGGCATGTCTTCCAGAATCTTATCAAATATCCAGTCGGCAATTTGGTCTGCTTCCATCATACCGCACACCTCTATTCCCGGTTCTCCGTGAATACCCATTCCAAGTTCCAATTCATTTTCTCCAATTTCAAATGTCGCTTTCCCTGCTTTCGGTACGATACAAGGAGACAGAGCAACCCCCATTGTTCGTATATTATCGAGAGCTTCCTGCGTAATCTCCGCTACTTCTTTTAAGGTAAGCATAGCATCCGCTGCGGCACCTGCAATTTTAAATGCATATACCATTCCAGCAACGCCTCTTCTCTGACCAGCTTCTGCCGCTGGCCTAGAGGCCACATCATCTTTAACTAGCACCTGCCTTGTCTCTATATCATCAAACGCCAAGTTTTCACAGGCCATTTCAAAGTTCATAACATCCCCACCGTAATTTCCGTAAAGGCAAAGCACACCGCTCCCTTTATCCGCAAAACGTATCATTTCTTCCATTTTTTTCGCTGAAGGGGAGGCAAATACATCTCCTACTGCGCAGCCATCCAGCATTCCTTCACCTACATAGCCAAGAAATACAGGAAGGTGTCCGCTCCCACCAGCAGTCACAATTCCCACCTTCCCCTCGCAAGCAGGGGTATTTCGCACTAAAATCCTTTTATCCTCATCTAAAATTTTAATCCGATCCCCATATGCCATCAGGATTCCTTCCATAACTTCCGAGACAAAATTTTCTGGATCATTAATCATTTTTTTCATCAGGCTTCCTCCTCACATTCCTTAATTTTTTCTGCAAACGCCTCAAAAATGAAACTAGTAGATACCGCCCCCGGATCTGGCAAACCAATGGTTTCCTCCCGAAAATTTTTGCTGCGTCCTGCGCGGGATTGCATTTTCTTACTATCTTCCATACCTTGAAATGCCCCACGATATCCAGATTGTAGTATCTGTACAATATCATCCGAAGACTTACCTGCTTGCTGCATTGCAGTTACCGCAGGCATCAGCGCATCCAACATCGTTTTTTGTCCAGGTTTCGTTTTCCCCCTTCGTTCAATAGACGCTTCCCCTTCCGCAAACCAAGAAATCATCTGTTGAACATCCGCATATGGCCCATGGGGCATATGGCGGATCCCACCCAGCAGCATCGTTCCATATATCACCCCCGATGCTCCTCCCATACTTTTAAGTAGCTCTATTCCTGCCGCTCTGCATAATGTATCAATTTCCTGAAATTCCTGATCCTCCAACATTTTCTTCAATGCCGTAAAACCTCTTTTCATTCCGATACCATGATCCCCGTCTCCAATAGCCATATCAATTTTTGTTAAATAGGATTCATTTTCTATAATCTTCTCTGCCGCGCCGAGCAACAACTTTTGCATATCCTTTACATAGATTTTTTCCATCAGCCACCTCAAATTGCAAAATCAAATCCATTGACATATTTCATATGTTTTTCCAATTCTTCATCTGCTGCAATCAAGCTTACAATACATCCATTGTAATCAAACACATCCAAATAATTTCCGGTTGTACATATTCCGACTCTACACTTTTGTTCTTCCAATGCCTTTTTCAAAGCATTCAATATAATATATCCCTCCGCATAGGACATATACAGCATCCGATTAATCATAACATGAATCATATCGCTTCTATATTTGTCCAGTTCTCCCAAAAGAATATCCGCCACTTTTCTTGCAATGGTATCCACATCACAGCATTCTATTTCTTCAACTGCTTTTTCCCCCGAAAAACCATTGCCAAATTCTATCCTGTTTGTTTCATTATTATATAAAAATGTCAAAGACCGAATCCTTCTATTTGCTTTCTCCGCTATTCTGTATACTTCTTCAAGAGATGCTCCTTTTTCTGCTGCTGCGGAAGCTGTTTTCATTATCAGGCCGATTCCGGATAGCCCGCCCCGACACTCTTTCGGTTCACCCCTTGCACTATATATATCATCGCTTACATAGCACACTTTGGAGGCAATTCCTTCAGCCTGAAGCAGTTCCTGTGCCATATCATTGTTCAAATAATCTCCCATGAAATTATTTGTCAACAAAAAGACCCCCTTTCCACGATCGATTTCCCTCGCCGCCTGATAAATCATATAGGCATTAGGCGCACAATTAAAATCTCCACTTACCATGGCATCTGCCATGCCCTCTCCGACAAGCCCTTCAAAGAACGGTCCTCTACCGCCCCCACCGTTTACAATAATCTGAACCTTATCAGAACGAAGCTGGCTTTTCGTCAACGTATAACCGAACTCGCTTCCAATCCTTCGGAATTTTCCTGGCTGCGCAGCCATAATTCCTTTAAGCACCTCATCCAGACACTGCTGATCCGTATTTCTAAATATAAGTTTCTTCATTATTTATTCTTCTCTTCCCTCTGCGCCAAGTTTCAACAACACTCTTTTATTAACACTTTTCTAACACGTACGTTTTCTTTCGTTTATTTTCGTTTTTTATCTTATCATCTTTCGTTTACTTTCGCAATATTTTCTTTTATTATTTTTTATTTTCGTTAATCATGCACAATTCCGGCTTGTAATTTTTGTTTATTATTTTGTTCTTTTTATTTCCGTTTCCAATTTTATGTTTTCTATACAATTTTCTTTCGTTTCTATTTTCGATTTTTATATTTCTATCCTGTGATTTTCGAAACAGAAACAAAATAATATTTTAGTATCTTTGCGTTTTCTTTTTTTACATTATTGTGTTCAAACAATTTAAATGCTATACTATTGCTATCAAAAATCATCTCTTGTTTATTTCAAAAAACAGACTTTATACCTACTATTTTTCAATAAAAAATATTCAGAGAAATCCATATGGGGGAATCGTTTTTATGTTAGCAGAAGAACGGAAAAACAAGATTATCGAACTTGTAAACGTCAACAAACTTATTAAAGTAAGTGAGTTAAGTCATTTGCTAAATGCCACAGAAGTAACCATACGCAAAGACCTTGAAGAATTACAGGCGCAAAAATATCTCCGCAGAATTCATGGAGGTGCTATTTCTATTGCTCCCGCTAATAAAACCATCTCTGAGCATCAACTTCAGACATTATGCATTCAAGAAAAAAAAGCAATCGCAAGACATGCTTATCAATACATCGATAATGATGACACCCTTATCTTTGACAGGTCTACAACCGTATATGAATTGGCCAAATTAATACTCGAGAAACCATTTAGCAATCTAACTATCATCACTAATTCATTACGACTTATCACGCTTCTTGCTCCAGAAAAAAAAATCCGGCTTATTTTTATTGGCGGTGAAATTAATGTTTCTATGAATTGTACTTATGGAGTCCTGACAAACAAATTATTTCGAGATATTAGAAGCGATAAATGTTTTATCGGGATATCAGGAATCGATCCTTCCTATGGATATTCAGATCCAAATCTAAATGATTGTGGATTAAAACAGGAAATTCTAAAAGCTTCTAAACAGAAATTCGTTCTAGCGGATCATACAAAATTTAATGAATCTTTTATTGGAAAAGCGGCCAATTTTGCTGGAATAATTGATTATTTAATCACCGATACTCTTCCACATAACATAGATCGAAGAATATATGAAAATGAGGTAAATTTTATTGTCGTGGACGAAATTATCAGCCATAAAGAGTAGTTTAAAAATATGCTGGATATCTTTCTTCTCAGCCTCTTCCCGTATATTCATTATCATATATACTTTTATAAAAAACATTTCTAACAAATGCAAAATATAGATATCGTTGCCTTGTTAAACTCCTTTATTCTATTTTGTCTCTTTTTATAGATACTCAGAATCAGCAGTAAAAATGATGCACGGTCTAAAGAAACTATATAATTCTTCAGGCCGTATAAATTTTATAATTAATTTATTTTAGTCAAAACTCAAAAAATGGACAAGGTTCCCCAATACAATTTCTGCAATCAATATTTACTCCTTATTTGGGCTTCCACCATATTTACCACCAGGAAAATCAGCATTGCACTGACAACCATTCTGCGAGACCCCCTTCTCCTCTTTTTGTTGTTCATACTGATACTCCATCACAAACAATTCTCCTATATACCTCGCAAACGCAAAAGGATATGGTTTCCCATATCCTTTTGCGTTTGCCCGCTATTCATTACAGAACTGATACACCGTACTGGATGTATACTGTCTGTCCGGTCCGAATACCACATCCGGAAAATTCTCTTTATGGATGGAATCCGGGAAGAATTGTGTTTCCAGAGCCAGTCCGCACCTGTCATGATATTTTACGCCGGACTTGCCATCCTGCTCGCCAATAAAATTTCCCGCATAAAACTGCAGCCCCGGCAGAGTCGTAAATACTCTCATCACACGGCTTGTTCCCGGTGCCGTAACCTTTGCCGCAAGCTGAAGCTGTCCGTCCACGTCATCCAGCACCCAGTTATGGTCATAGCCGCCGCCGATCTGTAACTGTTCAAAGTCCACACCGATCTCCTGTCCGATCTTCTTTGCCGATGTGAAGTCCATCGGCGTCCCTTTTACAGGCGCAATTTCTCCAGTCGGAATAGAGCCTGCCACTGTAGGCGTATAGCAGGATGCCTTCAGCCAGAGCACGTGATCCTCAATACTGCCTCCATCCTGTCCTCTCAGATTAAAATAACTGTGGTTCGTCGGATTTAAAACAGTCCGTTTATCGCTGGTAAAATGATAATCCAGCCTCAGCTCGTTCTCTTCCGTCAGCGTATAAACCATCTCCAGCTTTTTATTACCGGGAAAACCCATGGAGCCATCCTCATCCTTCAGAGACAGTTTTACACTGTTTTCGCCCTCCTCCACATCAAATATCCGCACATGATATCCCTTTTCCTTGTCACTGTGCAGGTTGTTTTCGTTTTCATTTACAGGGATCTGATATTCCACGCCGTCGATCTCAAACTTCGCCCCGCCGATACGGTTTGCGCTGGGCCCTACAGCAACACCTAAGAATCCCGGATTTTCAACATAGGGTTCCAGGTTATCATGTCCCAGCACCACATCTGCCAGTTTTCCGTCTTTGTCCGGCACCCACAATTCCCGGATGATCCCGCCATAGTTCAGGATCTTTGCGCACATGCCGTTTTGATTTTCAATGCGATACTCATAGACCGCTTTCCCGCTTTTTTTATCCGTTCCAAAAACCTTTTTCGTAAGGCTCATCTTTCCTCTCCTATTCTGATCATACATAAATCCTTCCGATACGCACATACCAAAAGTAATTTTAACAAATCTCCGCTCTATAATTCCACCCTTCCCTCCAGGGCACGCAGCAACGTCACTTCATCAATGTTTTCCAGATCCCCGCCTACCGGCACGCCGCTGGCGATCCTTGTCACCTTGATCCCTGTAGGTTTCACCAGTTTACTGATGTACATCGCCGTCGTCTCCCCCTCCAGAGAGGAATTTGTGGCAATGATCACTTCCTCGATATCTCCCTCAAGCCGCACCATCAGTTCCTTTAACCGGATATCCCCGGGGCCAATCCCGAGCATCGGAGAAATACAGCCGTGCAGCACATGATAGACGCCCTCATACTTCCCGGTCTTTTCATAGGCCGCCAGATCTCTCGGATTTTCCACCACCATGATAAGTCTGTGATTCCTGTGCGGATTTTCACAGATGGGGCAGCTCTCCCGGTCTGTCAGCGTATAGCACTCCTTGCAATAGCGGACATTTCCCCTTGCCTCCACCAGCGTTTTTGACAGCCTCTCCACCCGGTCTGTCGGCATATTGATAATATAAAAAGCCAGTCGCTGCGCCGACTTTTCTCCGATTCCGGGAAGAGATGCCAGTTCCTCGATCAGTTTATTTATATGGCCGCTGTACAGTTCCATCAGAAAGGCAGGCCTCCTGTCATCTTGCCCATCAGCTCGCCGTTTGCCGCATCCGCCTGCTTCAGCGCCTCATTCGCCGCCGCCATGATCATATCTTCCAGAGTTTCGATATCTTCCGGATCCACCGCTTCTTCCGACAGTTTTATCTTTGTGATCTCCTTCTTACCGGTGACAGTCACTTCCACTGCGCCGCCCCCTGCCTTTGCTGTAAACTCCTTTGTCTCCAGCTCCTTCTGGCTCTCTTCCAGCTGGCGCTGCATCCGCTGCGCCTGCTTCATCAGGTTGTTCATATTCCCGGGCATCCCCATCATACCGCCCGGATAACCGCCTCTCTTCGCCATGTCTATTCCTCCTGCAATCTTTCAGTATATGTTGATTCTACCTCAAAATATTGTTTTCGTAAACCACAAATCTGATGCTGTTGTGATATTGCCGCCAATTCAGAGCGCTCACTCCTCCTCCTCAACCTCCATATGGATCACTCCGAGGTCAGGATAATTCACATCCATTTCTCTTTCATCCGCCGCCAGTTCAAGCCGCACTTCCACCTGTTTCCCGATCACACCAGAAATACTCTCCTCCACTTCCGTCTTATGTTCTTCAGTGGAAAGCCAGTCATAATGCGTGCTGTCTGATGTAACGAGCATCAGTCGGTTTTCGCTGTCCATACTCAGCCTTGCACTGCGCAGATAGGTTTTCATCGGCTGTGCGATCTGATTTACGATAGCGCCCCATCTCTCCACAACCTGACGGATATCCTCGGGAATCGCCGTCGGAAGAGGCGCTTTTCTGACACTCGTGTCACCCGTCGTCCCTCCGCCCTGCTCTCCGCTCCCCGGCATCACTACCGGCATACTCTGCATCGGAATGCCGTTCTCCACCATGCGTTCCAGCGTCCTGATCCTGTCTGTCAGGGATTCCGTATCTGTCTCCATCTGAGGCCTGCAAAGCTTGATCAGTGCCATCTCGATCATGATCCGCTTCTGCGCCGACAGGCGAAGCTGTCCGGAAAGTTCCGAAAGCACCCGGATATAGCGCATGATCGTTTCCATATCCGTCATTTGCGCTTCCTCTTTTAATTTTTTCAGATTATCGGAGGAAACGTCGATCACATCCTCCATCTCCCCTGTATCGGAGGTTTTCAGCAAAAGCAGGTTGCGCAGATACCATGTAAAATCCGCCACAAACTGTACAAGCTCCCTCCCCTGCATGATCATCTCTTCCAACATGGAAATGCACCCTGCCACATCCTGTTTTAAAACACAGCGGAGCAATCTGCTGAACACATCCGTATCCACGGCTCCCAGCACCTCAAGCGCTTTGTCATAAGTCAGTTCCTGACCATAGTAAAACGCGATGCATCGCTCCAGAAGGCTCAGCGCGTCACGCATCGAACCGTCCGCAGTCTTGGCAATATAGCGCAGCGCCCGCTCCTGCGTCTGCACCTCCTCTTTCTCCATCAGCTCCCGGAGCCTTGCCGAAATGGTCTCGATCGAGATCCGTTTAAAGTCATATCGCTGACAGCGGGACAAAATGGTGATCGGTATCTTATGCACCTCTGTCGTCGCCAGAATAAAGATCACATAGGAGGGCGGCTCCTCCAAAGTCTTCAGCAGCGCGTTAAACGCCGGCGTGGAAAGCATATGGACCTCATCTATGATATAAACTTTATACTTTCCTTCCGCAGGGGAATAAGAAATATCCTCCACGATCTCCCGCACATCATCCACGCCATTGTTGGAGGCAGCATCCATCTCGATCACATTCATTCCCGCACCGGAAAGAATGCTCTTACAGGCAGCACACTCCCCGCAGGGACTGCCGTCCACAGGACTCTCACAATTCACTGCCCTCGCCAGGATCTTTGCAATGGTCGTTTTACCGGTTCCCCGCGTCCCCGTGAACAGATAGGCATGCCCGATCCTGTCTGCCCTGATCTGGTTTTTCAGCGTTGTAACAATATGTTCCTGCCCCTTTACATCCTCAAAACAGAGAGGACGGAATTTACGGTAGAGCGCTGTGTATGACATCTATCATTCTCCTATTCCAGTTCAACTTTCAAAATCCCGCAGCCACCTTGGCAACTGCGGGATCACCTTACATTTTTCCTTATTGTTCTCTCTGAGCGGACTCCATCACCACTTTAAAAAACTAATCCCCAAAACTGATACCAAGCAGTTTTGCCTCCCTGATAATGTCAGAATCCGGTGCAACCATTTTCAGCTTGCCTGCGACATCCTCCAGAGGAACTTTCACGATCTCACGGTTCTTATAGCCTACCATGAAGCCGTACTCTCCCTTTAAGATCAGGCGGCCTGCCTCCGCACCAAGGCGGCTTGCAAATACACGGTCATACGGGCAAGGGCTTCCGCCTCTCTGCGTGTGGCCCGGAACCGTAACACGTACATCCAGTCCGGTCTTCTTCTGAATCTTTTCAGCGATCTCATAGGAAACGGAAGGATATTTGTAATCAGCCATTTTCTTCTTGTATTCTTTCTTGGAGAGTGCCGCGTCCTCCTTGGAGATCGCACCCTCTGCCACTGCCAGGATCGTAAACTTGCTGCCCCGTTCAGAACGTTTGTTAATAGCATCCACCACTTTATTGATGTCATAAGGAATTTCCGGGATCAGGATAATATCCGCTCCGCCTGCCATACCTGCATTTAATGTCAGATATCCAACCTTATGCCCCATTACCTCCACGATAAATACACGTCCGTGGGAAGCCGCCGTGGTATGTATGCAGTCGATACAGTCCGTTGCGATATTCACTGCACTCTGGAAACCGAAAGTCATATCTGTACCCCAAAGGTCATTGTCGATGGTCTTCGGCAGCGTTACAACATTCAAACCTTCCTCACGCAGCATGTTTGCCGTTTTATGCGTTCCGTTTCCGCCCAGGATCACAAGGCAGTCCAGACGAAGCTTATAGTAATTCTGCTTCATAGCCTCAACCTTGTCCAGTCCGTTCTCATCCGGCTCCCTCATCAGTTTAAACGGTGTTCTGGAGCTGCCGAGAATTGTGCCGCCCTTTGTCAGGATGCCGGAAAAGTCCGCACCTGTAAGCATTCTGAAGTTACCATAGATCAAACCTTTGTAGCCTTCTAAAAAGCCGTAAATTTCCACAGGCTCTCCGCTGTAGGACAAACTTTTTACTACGCCTCTCATTGCCGCATTCAATGCCTGGCAATCTCCGCCGCTGGTAAGCATACCGATTCGTTTCATTTGATTTCCTCCTTCATACTGTTTATTTTGCTATTATCCACTTGTTTTTTATTATAGTATATTTTCCCTGCCATCACAAGATTTTATTCTGCCGAAATTTCCGCATAAATTTCGTGCAAAATATCGTTTGACTGTTTGCGCATAAGCCGTTATAATATTTACAGCTTTTGGAGATGTACCCAAGTGGCTGAAGGGTCCGCACTCGAAATGCGGTAGGTCGGGTAACCGGCGCGAGAGTTCAAATCTCTCCATCTCCGCTGTCAAAAACCCACGGAAGGCCGGCATAGTCTTCCGTGGGTTTTTAGCATTTGTTCTTATTCTGTATTCTATCTGATCTGACCGATCCAAACACATTACCTTTCCAGCACAATACTTTCATAGGGTTTCAGCTTTATCACATCTTTTTTTATATCGCTGTCCGCATAGTTTCCAACAATCTTTTGATACCCTTCCCATGCCCTGTCTGTTCCGATCTCGATTTCGTCAGCAACGAGGTTATTCAGTACCACTATACTCTCTTCACCATAATCTCTTCTGTAAGCAAGAACTTTTTCATTCTCACTTTCCAGAAAGGCGATACTTCCCTCCGATACCACCCTGCTTCTTTTTCTCAGAGCGATCAGCTTTTTATAATAGGATAAGATGGAATCCTCATCCGCTCTTTCCCGTTCCACATTGATCCTGTCATAGTTATCAGGAACTTCAATCCAGGGGCTCCCTTCCGTAAACCCGGCATTTTTTTCCCCTGACCACTGCATTGGCGTCCGGGAATTATCCCTCGATCTTGCGGCAAGGATCTTCAGCGCCTCCTCCTCTGACTTTCCCTCCCTCAATAAGATTTCATAATAGTTCAGGCTTTCCACATCCCGATACTGAGAAACTTTCTGATAGTGCGGATTGGTCATTCCCAGTTCCTCACCCTGATAAACATAAGGTGTTCCCCGCATCAGATGGATACAGGTTGCAAGCATTTTTGCCGACTCTTTCCAGTATCTTCCCTCATTTCCGAGCCTGGATACGATCCGGGGTTGATCATGGTTGCACCAGAACAGTGCATTCCAGCCATGATTTTCCTGCATCTGTAACTGCCATTTTTCAAACAGATCCTTCAGCGCCCGCCTGTCCGGCTCCATTAATTCCCACTTATT
The DNA here is from genome assembly GCA_947647735.1 of uncultured bacterium. Taxonomy (GTDB): domain Bacteria; phylum Bacillota; class Clostridia; order Lachnospirales; family Lachnospiraceae; genus 1XD8-76. The sequence goes on from CANSLJ010000019.1 coordinate 25,602, forward strand.
TCCATCTTTATAATCAATTTTCAGATGATGGAAACTGAAACACATGGACAGCTCCTTTTCCTTCGGCGCAGAATAGCGGATACAGTCCCGCAGGGATGTGGAGGACATCTCGCCTACCGTCACCATATCTTCGATCCCCGTATCCCGGACAAGCTCTTTCAGATATTCATGCACACGCGGCCCATCCGAATAAAACCTTCTGCCGTCCCCCTCAAGATCATCCTCAAATACCTCAGGCTTGGAGATCAGGTTCACCACATCGAAACGAAATCCTTTTATACCCTTTTCCTTCCAGAAACGGATTACGTTTTTCAGTTCTTCCCGCACCTCAGGGTTTTCCCAGTTCAGATCCGCCTGTGTCACATCAAACAGATGCAGATACCACTTATGGAGCGCCGGTACATATTCCCATGCCGGCCCGCCGAACTTTGATTCCCAGTTTGTAGGAATCCTGTCCGGTTCACCCTCTTTAAAAATATAGTAATCCTGATACTTTTTCTCACCTTTCAGTGCCCGCTGAAACCACTCGTGGCTCGTGGAAGTATGGTTGAACACCATATCCAGCATCAGTCCGATACCCCTTTTCTCTCCCTCCGCGATCAGTTCCTCCAGATCCTGCATCGTTCCGAACTTCGGCTCTATCTTACAATAATCCGAAATATCATAGCCATTGTCCTTTTGCGGGGAAGAAAATACCGGGGTGAGCCAGAGATAATCTATCCCTAACTCTTTCAGGTAATCCAACCGGTTTATGATCCCCCTCAGGTCCCCGACGCCGTCCCCGTCGGAGTCCTGAAAGGATTTCGGATACACCTGATACACTACTTTGTTCTTAAAATCTGACATAATATTCGCCCTTCCAGCACATACTGTTTCCAGTTCCATATGATTCAGTCAAAGGATGCCACAACCGTCTCTTTTTCCGTTGCCTTCCTGTCGGTTATGAACCTGATATTTCCGGCATTTCCCTCATCCGTAATAATGCATACCGTCACATCGCGATGTCCCGCCGCCTTTATCTTTTCTCTGTCGAAGCGGATCAGCGCATCCCCCGCCTTTACATTCTGTCCCTGTTCCACCAGATACTCAAAACCGTCGCCCTTCATATCCACTGTGTCAAGTCCGATATGTAACAATATCTCCATATCATTCGCCAGTTTTAATCCGCAGGCATGTCTGGAATCTTCCATCAGCACCGTCACCTCCGCGTCCGCAGGCGCATACAGCACTTCCGTTTCCGGCAGGATCGCGAAGCCATCCCCCATCACTTTCTCGGAGAAAACACCGTCTTTTACATCTTCCAGAGGGATCACTTCCCCGGTCAGAAAAGCTCTTAATTCTTTCGGCATCACTGTTTCGGCTTCCTCCTCCTCCGCTGTGCTGTTCATCTCTTCCCAGGTCAGTTTCTTCTTTCCGACCACTACCGTGAGCACCAGAGGTACTACGATCGCCACCACCATACAGATCGCAAAACTTGCCATACTGTCCGGCCGGATGGAAAGAATGCCCGGAAGCCCGCCTACACCGACCGCGTTTGCCGTTGTGGAGGTCGCCACACAGATGATCGCCGCAATGCCGGAACCGATGATACCGCTGACAAACGGAAAACCATATTTTAAGTTTACACCGAAAATTGCCGGTTCTGTTACGCCAAGATAGCAGGAAATGCCTGCTGGAAGGTTTACCTCCTGCGCCTGCGCATTCTTTCTCTGTAAAACCACCATTCCCATCACCGCGGAACCCTGCGCGATATTGGAAAGTGCGATCATCGGCCACAACATCGTCCCGCCGTAATCCGCGATAAGCTGCAGATCGATCGCGTTGGACATATGATGAAGCCCCGTGATAACAAGAGGTGCATAGATCGAGCCAAACACGGCACCGAATACTACCTTAACAGGACCTGTGATCCCCGCGTAAACAACTGTCGAAACCACAGAGCCGATCTTCCAGCCGATCGGTCCCAGTACAAAGTGTGACGCCATGACTGCCAGCACAAGGGAGCAGAACGGCACAACGATCATGGAAACCACCTGAGGCGTTATCTTTCGGAAGAACCTCTCCAGGTAAACCAGCATGAACGCTGCCAGTATCGCCGGGATCACCTGCGCCTGATAGCCGATCATATTTACCTGAATGAAACCGAAATCCCATTTCGGAATATCTGCCGCCGCCGTACCCGCCACTGCATATGCATTCAAAAGCTGTCCGGATACCAGTGTCAGGCCGAGTATGATGCCAAGCATCTGGGTTGTTCCCATCTTCTTCGTCACCGACCAGCAGATCCCCACCGGAAGCATATGGAACACCGCCTCACCGATCAGCCACAGAAAGCTGTCAATGCCCGCCCAGAACTGACTGATATCACAGAGTGTTTTTGTCCCGTTCTCGAACAGATACAAGCTGTCAATACAGTTGCGAAAGCCCAGGATCAAACCCCCTGTAATGATCGCCGGGATCAGCGGCGCAAAGATCTCCGCCAGCGCCGTCACGATCCTCTGCAGCACATTCTGATTCTTCTTTGCTGCCTGTTTCACCGCGTCCTTCGATACGCCCTCAATACCTGCTGCCGCCACAAAATCATTATAAAAATCAGCCACTGTATTGCCGATGATCACCTGAAACTGCCCCGACTGGGTAAAGCTTCCCTTTACCACTTTCATTTTTTCAATCGCCGGCACATCCGCTTTCCCCGGCTCCACCAGCGCAAAGCGCATTCTTGTCATGCAATGGGAAACTGCCGCAATGTTTTCTTTGCCCCCGACAAGACAAAGCAGCTCTTTTGCATCTGTTACATACTTACCCATCCTGATACCTCCATCCTCTTTTCGCTCGTTTTATATCTTGTTTAAACATGTTATGTCTCTTTTATATCATACTTGTTTAAACATGTCAACATATTTTCAAAAATTTGTTTGAACAAGTCGTTGATTTTTTTTCTTCCGCTGTTTATACTAAATATAAAAAACGAGAAAATGAGGTTTCAAATGCCTAAAAGTATTTATGAAAGTATTTATAAGGACATCAAACAAAAGATCGAAAGTGACACTTTCCCCTATCAGGAACTGCTGCCCTCGGAAAACAATCTGATACAGCGTTATAACTGTTCCAGAAATACAGTCCGCCGGGCGATCAGCCGCCTTGTTGCCGACGGTTATGTCCAGACCATGCAGGGAAAAGGCGTGCGAAATATCTACCGCCCGATCGATCAGACCTCCTTCACATTAGGAGAGATTGAGAGCTTTAAGGAATCCGCTCAGCGAAACGGGCAGCACCCCCGCACCGAAGTGCTTCTGTTTACCGAAATAAAGACGGATGAAAAACTTTCCCGCCGTACCGGTTTTCCTGAGGACTCCGAGGTCTGCTATATTCAGCGTCTTCATTATCTGGATGAAGTGCCGCTGATCATCAACCATAACTATTTTCTAAAGGAATGTGTCCCGGGACTGACCAGAGAGATCGCTGAAAACTCCATCTATCAATATCTTGAACAGGAGCTCCATATGACCATCGTCAACAGCCGCCGGATTATGACAGTTGAGAAGATAACAGAGATCGATGAGAAATATCTTGAACTGAACGCCGAGGATTATAACTGTATGGCGGTAGTCAGCAGTTATACTTATAACAGCAACGGCATTATGTTTGAATATACGCAATCACGGCACCGCCCTGATTATTTCCATTTTCAGGACAATGCCGTGCGAAAACCCGGGTGATATACCGCCCGATATACTTTTATTTTACAGGTTATTCAACCTCAACCAGCTCATACTCCCTGCTGCCAAAGCCCAGCTCCACAGCGGCCTCGATCGTATGCACCCCGTGGCGGGATTCTATCCGTTCCACCAGACGCTCCCTCCCCGGATCGTCGGAAGCATATACCAAATCAACACATGCCTGATCCAGCGCCACCGGATCAAGAGAGGACAGGATACCGATATCCTTCATGCAGGGATCTTCCGCCACCGCGCAGCAGTCGCAGTCCACCGAAAGATTACACATAATATTGATATAGACAATATTTCCCTTAAAATAATCTACAACAGACTTTGCCGCATCCGCCATCGCCTCACAGAACATATCCTGGGTTGCTGTACGGCTCCATATAACAGCCTGATCATCGGTATCTCCCGCAGAATGGATCAAGCATTTTCCTGCTGTTGACGCACAGCCTATGGAAAGCTGCTTCAGCGCTCCGCCGTAACCTCCCATCGGATGTCCCTTGAAGTGCGACAGCACGATCATCGAGTCATAGTTTTCGATGTTCTTTCCCAGACAATTTTCCTTTAACACTTTTCCATCGGGAATCTTCACCCTCAGATCCGGTCCCTCCGCATCCATCAGATCCACATCAAAGTACTTTGTCCAGCCATGGTTTTCCATCAGTCTATGGTGCTTTTCAGTGGAGTTCCGCTCCCCGTCATAAGCCGTATTACATTCCACAACCGTTCCGCCCACTTTCTCAATGACCGGTTTCCAGAATTCCGGATGCAGATAATTCTGATTCCCCTCCTCCCCGGAATGCACCTTGGCAGCCACTCTCCCTGTCAAAGGTTTTCCCAGCATTTCATACATCTCCAGCACTTTTTCCGGCGTGATCGTCCTCGTAAAATAAACCTTAGATTTCATCCCATACCCTCCAGCTTCCATATATCATACACTACATTTTTTCTATTTCTCTTCCATTTTATCCCATGATCATGAAAATGTCACTGCTTTTTTCTCAGCCATTGCATCGCCGGTAAAAACGCTTCTCTTCTATTTCTCCACCGAGATCTCCCCCGCAACCCATCTCCCGGTTTCATCTCTGCTGAGCGGTATACTCGCATAATCATAAGAATCTTCTCCCGCTTCCTGAATCGTCACCGTCATTGATATTGTCTCTCCCGCCTCATCTGAAAAGTTCCACGTCTCCATATCATAGGTAGTTGCTATCATCCCGATCCGCAGCGGGATAAAGAACTCATCCAGCGCTTCCATAGCCGCCTCCACCATATCTTTCAGATCCGCCGACTCTGTCTTTCCCAAAGAAAACTTACCGCTTCCCCGATACAACACTTCCGCCTCCAGACAGCCATCGCCATAGGCAGGCATCACCGAATCCTCCCTGCTGCCGCAGGAGATAAGCGTCCTGACCCTGATCTTCCCGTCCTGAAAAGCATAGCTCACTCTGGACGTATTGATCCTCAATTCCTCAAAGGACATTCCATCCCCGTCCTGCAGGATCGGAGAAATCTGCTGCCCCTCCAGCAGTATTTTTCTCTTTCCATCTTCTTTCTCCCAGGACAGCTTCCGCAACAGTTCCCCCGACCAGGTACCGCTGTGATACTCATACGCCTTTATCTGCCCTGCCTCTTTGTCCAGCATCCAAAGCTTCTCCTCCCAGATTCCGGTTCCTTCTCCCCACAGCAGCCTCACCGCCAGTTCCGCCTCACCGTCTTTGTCATAATCCGCCTCCTGTATTTCCGGCGCCTGCATGGTGATCCCGTCCGTGATAAAAGGCACAGCTATCTCCGTATAAATCTCCCCATCCTCCAGGATCATGGATCCATAATTTCCCGCACCGTATAATCTATAGCTGTCAGTTTTCCCCAGCAGATACAGACGCTCCTCAGCATCCCCTTCCGGTTCCGCCGGCAATTCAGAAAAGACGCTCTGTTCTCTGACATCTGCCACCGTCATTTCATCCGGCGTTCTATGCCACGGCTTACTGAGAAAACCCGTCTGCACCAGATCGATCTCCTCAAAAAGAACATTCTCCCCCCGACCAGTGACCCTGTCCACCGTATACCAGTCTCTTGTGTTGGCATTTCCGGCAATCTCGCCATCCGCATTCAGGAACTCATTCCTGTCATAAAGCCAAAGAGTGACCTGCCCTCCGTTTTCACTGTCTATTTCCACATGCTCCGGCATAAAACCATATTCCTGCAGATAATGATTCCCTGCCATCTCGATCAGATCCTGATCGCTGTAACCATCTTTGTCCCCCGCTGATGCCATACTCTCCTCTGTATCCAAAGCATTCGCGCCATTTTCGGCATCTCCGTCAGTTGCCTGTTCCTCCTTATCCCGCACCAGCGCCTCGAGTTCCTTCTCCAGTACATCCGATCCTTTATCCGAAACAATAAGATGCGTCAGTATGACATATCTGTCATTTTTCAGCACATCTCTTGCCGACTCCATATATTTTTCCACTGCGGGAATATGTTCTGCAGGCACCGACAGCCCTCTCTCGTCTCCGTAATAGTCCGCTGTCAGAATAATATCTTCATTCAGGCGAAAACGATCGTCCGCCCTCTCTGCCATCGAAAACCCGAAAGAATTTCCCAGACAGTTTTCCGGCAATTCCAATGTGAAAGCCCTAAATGTCGAAGATGCCCCGTCCGACATGGAGTGATCCGGCATACTGTAGGAAGCTGCAGTCTTCAGGCATGCCCCGGACTCACTGTCCGTTTCCACGGTTCTGGAAAAAATCACTTCCCCTCTCTTGGTCCTTCCCTTCTGCTCCCCCTCAGGCATCAACGCCGCACAATCCAGCACCTCCGCCGAGACAAGCTCTCCATACTCATATGCCTCCATATAAAGCCCGTAGCTCGCCGCATCCTCACTCAACCGGTATTTGGCCTCATAACTTTCTTGAAGCGGTATACTTGCCTCCTGTTCCTTTACTTCAACATATTGCCACTGCTTATCAACGCTCACGGAGCCGCTTGTAATACAGGCGCATATCCCAGCCAGGCCCAGCACAACAACACTGATCCCCAGAACCCGCCAGGCCTTCTTTTTTCCCGTGATCCTCTGAAGGCGCTCCCTCAGATTTCTGGCGTTGCCCGACATCGCTGTAGTCATCGAAAAACAGTCCGCCGGCGAACCTTTTACAAGTGCAAACTCGAGAAGCAGCTCCCCGTAGCGCTTCCTCTCTTCCCCCTTCATATGGCGCACCACCGCCTCATCGCAGGCAAGCTCACAGTCCTGCCTGGACAGATATGCCGCCAGCCACACCAGCGGATGATACCAGTACAGGCATACACAAGCCATCCGCAGGATACCCCAGATATGATCCAAATGAGCATAATGGCACATCTCATGCCGCAATACATAGGGCAGAAGCTCCTCATCCTCCGCCAGTCTTTCCGGTATATAAATACTCTTTCCGAACAGACAGGGCGTCGGCAGCCCTTCTACCACATATACTGCAAAATGTGTTCGCCCCGTCTTCAACACTCTACGGTTTCTCCTGAGGTAGCCGTTCAGCCGAAGGTGATATGCTGTCATTCCAAATGCGCACACAACACTTCCCGCTCCCAATACCAGAATAAACCAGGCCGGCACCTTCAGCACGTTCTGTATATAGTGATGAAGCCTTACCTTCATGACCTGCTGCCAGCGCTCCCATTTTGAAATTCCATTACTTCCGTCTTCCGGATACTCCGGCTCCACCCCGGAATCCGCACCGGCGGCAACTGTTCCCTTAGCTGTCTCTCCGCCATTTCCCCACAGATTCCCGTTTCCGGGCATCACTCCCTGTTGTGCTTCACTTATCAGGCCGTTCCCTTCAGCCTTTTCCAAAGCCTCTCCCGAAATATCCTCTTCCAGAGCCGCACCGCTGTCCAGGCCTTCTGTCAATCTCAGCACAGAAAAACGCCCCTCCATATCCGGCATCGGAAAAACAAGAAGTTTCATCACCACAAGCAACCAGATCGCATACCGCATCCTCGCACTGATATGGTTCTTGCACATACACCGTAAAAGTATGATAAACCCGATATAAAAGGTGATCGTAAATAACATCTCAAACATTTTTATCCTCCCCGCTGACCTTCTTCGATCTCATCCTGTTATCATAAGCCTTATACACTCAGCTCTCCGACAGCTTTCAGCTTTCAAATCCTTCTTCAGCCTGCTCCAGAATCTTATACAGTTCCGCCACCTCTTCACGGGACAGCGCCCTTTGCTGTACCATCGTATTTAACATCATCCCCATTCTTCCCTGAAAAACTCTGTCCAGAAAATCCTCCGTCTCCTTAAAGACAGCCTCCTCCTTTTTCAGATCCGGATAATAAAGGCGAGCCTTCTCTCCCTCCTCATAATGAAGCGCGCCCTTTTCCTCCATGCGTTTCAGAAACGACATCACCGTATGCTTCGTCCACCCCGTTTCCGCCTTCAACGCATTCGTGATCTGCATCATCGTCCGTGGTGCGCTTTCCCACAATAAATTCATGATCTTCCATTCTGCATCCGATAAATTTACTTTTTTCATACCTCCTCCTATTCTACTATCTGATTCCCAATAACTCCCACGTCAGCTCCCATCCGCCCGCTTCGTCAGGCATCCAAAAAAGGTTGACAAACGCTTACCTATTAAGTTTAATCTTTCAGTAAGCATTTGTCAACCTGTTATTAATCACTATCTTATGCCATCAACTAAATGAAAGCGGCTTCACAGCCAGCTGTCAGAGGATAGATACCCTATTCAGACTGTAGAAAAACGCCGGCACTTAGTGAGGTATTTTCGAGCTTAGTGTCCGTTGCGTTTTTCTCCAAGCGAGAGCGTGTCTGAAAAGGGTATCTATCCTCTGACAGCGTCTGGCGTGTCTGTCCCCCTCTACTGCGCAACCCTCATATACGTAATAAACCGGTTCCCGTTCTCCTCCAACATCGCCGTTGCATCATTCATCCCCACTTTATACACCGTACCGTCCTTCGGGTCCATCACCACGATATTCAGTTCATTAAACCCTACGATCAACATTGCGCTTCCATCTTCCAGCGTGGTCAGCACCGGAATATCCTGATTGGTATAATACAGGATAGCATCCAATGTACATCCCGTCAGATCCAGAACCCGGATATCATCAATATTCTCCTGCAGTATCTCCACAGTCGTCATGCCGCTGTCCAGCATATACTGGGTGCTGCGGTTTACGCCTTCAAACTCCAGGATCGTATTCAGACAGACCGCAAGCTGGCTGGTCACCTCATCCGCCGTTTCTCCACCGGTGATCTTCATGATCTGGTTTCTTGTCACACGGTTTCCTCTGTACCAGACATAATTTCCCGTATCATCCGTCACGACGCCGGCCGCGTTATAAGCCGCATTAACAGCCATGGCCTCCTCCGTATACACCCCTGTCAATCCGTGGATCGTATACACAAAAAACCGCTTCATCTCATCCGCCTGTTCCGGCAATGCAATCTGATTTTCTCCCTCAAACAACACCTCCCGGGGTGTCAGGAGCTGCAGTGTATCCGCATCGATATTGCTTTTCACAACGATCTGCGTCAGCGTCTCCATCACATCCACAACTACCGTCTCCAGCAGATTCTTGCCCGCATCCTCTTTCTTGCTGTACATGATCTGGTCATTTTCCGCCTCCACATAAACCAGTTCGCCGCTTGCCTCATCAATCCCTTTTCTTACCCGGTAAAGCATGATCTGATTTTCCTGCACGCTGCAGGATGTGACATATATGTCAGGTACTGCATATTCTTTTAATACATTTTCCTGCTCATCCTGGATCCGCACCGTGTGCATCGGAAAAGATGTCCTGCCTGAACTGTCCACCGCAATATCCTGCCTATCGGCAATCCCGTAGATCAGATCATCCCCCATAAAGCCGAGGGGCTGCACATAATCTCCGCCGCCCGCTTCTATGGTTGTCCGCCTTCCGCTCATCAGGTTCATAAACTGCATGGTCTCTGCCGCATATCTGCCACCCTCTATCCACGCCAGCATCTTCCCGTTCTCTGAAACCCTGAAGCTGTCCTCATCCAGATCGGAAGCAATGATCCTGCACTGTCTGGAAGAAAGGTTCATCTCGTAGATGGCAGCGTCCACCATCATATAAAATCTGCCGTTATTTCCCGCAAAGGACAGCTTGTTCATATCCTGCTCCAGCAGCTCCGGAGATTTGGTATAGGGGATAAAAACAAGCTCCTCTATCGTGTTCTGGCTGCTGTTATAATAGCTTACCTGTACCCCATTCTGTCCCTCATGGTGGCCTCTGTTCATATAGCCATACACAACAAACTGTACATTCCCGGCTTCGTCCACATTCAGTACCTTGATGGTATGCTTGTCATACACCGTGCGCCTGTCATGATTGTCCTCATTCTGAAAGCTGAACAAAAGCGCCAGCTTATTATCCGCCACATTATAGGAAAACAGCCTGTTCCCCGCCACAAATGCCAGGATATTGCCGCCATCGCATTCTGTCAGTTTTGCCTGCCCCTCTGCCTGAATCCCCAGTGATATCTTATTGTTATTGTAAACACTTTTTTTCTCGTCGAAGATCTGGCTCATCTCACGCTCAAAATCAAGCAGGTATATCCTCTCACTGGTATACCTGATCCGATAATATTCCGCAACGAGATAGCTTTCTCGCCTGCCTTCATAGGGAATCTCCACCTGATAATGCACCTGAAAAGACGCAGTCTGCGGCATCATCTCTTTAATATCCACAACCGCCTCGGATGTTTTTTCCACCGAAAGATCACCCCAAGTCACCTGATTCCAACTGCTGTGGATATCCACCCTGCTGAAGGAACTATTATCCCCGTCCTTATTGGATTCCAGATACATACCAAGATTCGCTTCCACGTTCTCCTTATCAAAGGTATCATCATGGAACTTCCTCACAAATTCCACCTTTTCCCACACGTGGTAATCCTCTCCCAGCAGGATCCGCGTATAATAGCGAACATCCCGTCCCGAGGCAAGCCTCAGACAGATGATCAGATTATACTCCTTCCCCTGCTCCAGCAGATCCTTTACCGTAAAATAAGCATTCAGGACGCTCTCTGTCTCCTCATACTCCGTAACTTCCGTCTCCTCGATCAGCCTGCCGCCGTCACTGCTCCTGACCTGATAGGAAACCGACTCAATGCCTGTCCCGAATTTTTCCACAGTGATCCCCAAGTCCCTGCCATTCTCCAACGGAGTGATCGTGTCCCGCATATAGGCGGCTTCCATCTCATCCCGATACCCGTGCAGACAATTCACCATCTCCCCCGAAACATTCATATAGACAAGCGGATAAGACGCCGGTCCCATCTCCGCCGTCATATCCGTATTTCCCAGATTCATAACTGTCTCAAATAAAAATAATGCCGCAAATAATACAATTCCAAAGAAAATTCCCTTTAATACCGATTTCTTCATCAAAACTCCTAATACTTCCCGCCCGGTTTCACCGGGCGCTCTTTTCCTATTTTACTGGTATTTTCCCAAAACCTCAACCGGTTTTATCCTGTTTTTACAGGTATGCCGTCTCTTATACACCTCATAATACAACAAAATCTGCACCATTTCCTCTATCCATGCCCATTTTTCTTCCGAAATCTCTTCTTTTTCATCCTGCGCTTCTCTCTTCAATATAGCCACGACACTCTGGCAGAGCTTAAACATCTGCCATCTGCAGGGATATTCATCATAGATCAGGCTTCCGTCATAATCTATCTTATCCAATACCGCCGCAATTTTCTTCTGGTATTTTTTTGCATCTGCCGGATAAAGCTGCTGCATATACTCCAGGTCCCGCATCATGGCTTCCTCCTCCTGTCCGCATAACGGAAGAGGGTAGATCATATAAAAAGGTAAAATGTTTTCTCTTGGCATAACAAAACACCTCTGCTGCTTTACTTTACCATATGCAGCAAAGGTGATTTTTGTTCTTTTACTTTATGACTTCTATTCTTGTGAGTGCACGCCTGAGCGCGATCTCCGCCCTTGCGGTATCTGTCTCAGGTGCTTTTTCGCGCAGCCGCTCTTCCGCTCTTTCCTTTGCTTCTTCAGCTCTGCCCGCATCGATCTCATCCGGCCACTCAATGATCTCCGCCAGGATCGTCACCTTATCCTGCAGGATCTCCGCAAAACCGGCATGAAGCGCCGCGTGCTTCTCTCCGCCTTCTTCCGTGATCGTAAGCACGCCCGGCTTGACAATGACTGTCATCGGTATATGCCCCGGCAATACGCCGATCTCACCCTCGACAGTGTTGAATTCCACCATCCTGACAGGCTCCTCATAGAACACTCTGTCCGGTGTTATAATTTTCAGTGTAAAATCGTTCGTCTCCGCCATACGCTCACCCCTTATTTCACACGGGCCAGTACATCGTCGATCGTACCTGCATTCAGGAAGTAACTCTCAGGAATATCATCATGCTTCCCTTCAAGTATTTCCTTAAAGCCGCGGATCGTCTCACTGATCGGCACGTATTTACCGTCTGTTCCGGTAAACTGCTCCGCCACGAAGAACGGCTGAGACAAAAATCTCTGCACCCTTCTCGCTCTGGATACAACCAGTTTATCATCTTCAGAAAGTTCATCCATACCGAGAATTGCAATGATATCCTGCAATTCTTTATACCTCTGCAGGATTTCCTGCACGCTTCTCGCCACATTATAGTGCTCTTCGCCCAGAATTCTCGGATCCAATATTCTGGAAGTGGACTCCAGAGGATCAACCGCCGGATAAATACCAAGTTCCACGATGGAACGGGAAAGCACCGTTGTCGCATCCAGATGAGCAAAGGTTGTTGCCGGCGCCGGGTCTGTCAGGTCATCCGCAGGCACGTAAACTGCCTGAACCGATGTGATGGAACCGTCCTTTGTGGAAGTGATCCTCTCCTGCAGCGCACCCATCTCCGTCTGCAGCGTAGGCTGGTAACCTACCGCGGAAGGCATACGCCCAAGAAGCGCGGACACCTCTGAACCTGCCTGTGTAAAACGGAAAATATTGTCAATGAAGAGCAGTACGTCCTTACCGCCCTTGTCACGGAAATACTCCGCCATCGTAAGTCCTGTAAGGCCTACTCTCATTCTCGCTCCGGGGGGCTCGTTCATCTGACCGAACACCATCGTTGTCTTATCGATAACGCCGGATTCTTTCATTTCATAATAAAGGTCGTTTCCTTCCCTTGTTCTTTCTCCTACACCCGTAAATACGGAATATCCGCCGTGCTCCGTAGCGATATTACGGATCAGCTCCTGGATCAGCACCGTCTTTCCTACGCCGGCACCGCCAAAGAGGCCGATCTTACCACCCTTCTGATAAGGACACAGAAGGTCTACCACCTTGATACCCGTCTCCAGCAGTTCCTGATTGGTGGACTGCTCTGAAAATTCAGGAGCAGGCCTGTGGATCGGAGTATACTCCACCTCAGTCGGTGCAGGCTGATTATCAATCGGTTCGCCGAGTACGTTAAACATACGTCCCAGCGTGTTTTCACCCACCGGCACAGTGATGGGAGCACCTGTCGCTTCCGCATCCATGCCTCTTACCAGACCGTCCGTAGGCCCCATGGCAATACATCTGACTGTATCATCACCGAGGTGCTGTGATACTTCCACCACAAGCCTGCCTTCTTTTAACGGAATCCGGATCGCTTCATTAATTTCAGGAAGTTTCCCTTCCGTAAACTTGATATCCAGAACGGCGCCGATAATCTGGGTAATTTTACCTATATTCTTATCTGCCATTATCATTTTCCTTTCTGCAGCCGCAAAATTATCAAGAAATTGCTTCCGCGCCCGCAATAATTTCTGTTAATTCCTGTGTAATGGAACCCTGACGGGCTCTGTTATACTGTAACGTCAGGTTGCTGATCATTTCCTCAGCATTGCTCGTTGCCGAATCCATAGCCTGCATTCTGGCACCGTTTTCACTCGCCACCGCTTCCACCAGCGCTCCGTAGATCAGGCTGGTGATATATTTCGGAATCAGAAGATCAAGCGCTTCCTCATCATTCGGCTCGAAGTTCATCGGAATGGAAAGTTTTTTCTCCTCATCCTGCGCCGGTTTTTCCGCATCCATCTCCGCCTTTTCCATTCCTGCCTCCACCGGCAGAAGCTTTATCAGCTTCGGTACATGGACCACCGTGTTCTTAAAATAGGTATATGCAAGATAAATCTCTCCGATATTCCCCGCCGCAAACTCCTCCAACAGTTTCGTTGAAAGCTGCATGGCATCGGCATAAGCGGGCTCCTCAATAATGTCGGAGCCATCCCAGGCGATATGATAGCCATATCTGCTCAGAGAATCCTTACCCTTTTTACCGATACTGTATATCTCCAGTTCTTCCCTCTTCAGTTCGCCTCTTGTGATCAGCTTTACGATGTTGGAGTTATAGCCGCCCGCAAGTCCTCTGTTCGAGGTAATAACGATCACTGCCTTCTTTTCAGAAGCGCCGGGCTGCAGATAGCGATGCTGCATGCCGCTGGTCTTCTTCAGGATACTGTTTACAGTTTCATACATACAGTCAAAGTAAGTCTTGGACTGCTCGGCACGCTGCTTTGCTCTCTGCAGCTTTACGGTGGAAACAAGCTTCATGGCTTTGGTTATCTGCTGGGTACTCTGGATACTGCCCTTACGTCTTTTAATATCTCTCATAGAGGCCATAGCCGTCACCTATCCCCTTACTTAAAGTTCTTTTTAAACTCTTCGATCGCTGTTTTCAGCTTCTGTTCCACTTCATCGGATATTACTTTCTGTTCCGCAATGCTGTTCGGGATCTCAGGATATTTTGTATCCAGGAATTCAAACAGCTCTTTCTCAAATCTTGTGATGTCGGCCACCGGAACATCCAGCAGGTATTTATTTGTCACCACATAGATGATGATAACCTGATACTGTACCGGCATCGGCTGGTACTGGGGCTGCTTCAATACTTCCTTAATCCTCTCACCCTGTGCCAGCTTCTCCTTTGTATCCGCATCAAGCTCGGATCCGAACTGGGAGAATGCCGCCAGCTCTCTGTACTGGGCAAGCTCCACACGGATCGGTGCCGCGATCTTCTTCATCGCCTTGATCTGTGCCGCACCGCCTACACGGGATACGGAAAGGCCGGCGTTTACTGCCGGACGGAAACCGGAATTAAACATTTCTGTCTCCAGATAGATCTGCCCGTCTGTGATGGAGATAACGTTGGTCGGGATATAAGCCGAAACGTCACCCGCCTGCGTCTCGATGATCGGAAGCGCTGTCAGAGAGCCTCCGCCGTACTCATCGCTCATATGTGCCGCTCTCTCAAGCAGTCTGGAATGCAGATAGAAAACATCACCGGGATAAGCTTCACGCCCGGGCGGCCTTCTCAGCAGCAGGGAGAGTGTACGGTAAGCCGTAGCATGCTTACTCAGGTCATCATAGATGACCAGCACATCCTCGCCGTTCTCCATCCATTCCTCACCGATCGTACACCCTGCATAGGGCGCGATATACTGTAAGGGCGCCTGCTCGCTGGCTGTGGAAGCCACAACCGTCGTATATGCCATCGCGCCGTACTCTTCCAGTGTCTTTACGATGGAAGCCACCGTGGAAGCCTTCTGGCCGATAGCAACATAGATACACTTAACGCCCTGTCCTTTCTGATTAATAATAGTATCTACTGCCAGCGCCGTCTTACCTGTCTGACGGTCACCGATGATCAGCTCACGCTGTCCCCGTCCGATGGGTACCATGGAGTCGATCGCCTTGATACCTGTCTGCAGCGGCGTATCTACGGATTTTCTCGTGATAACACCGGATGCCACTCTTTCAATCTGACGGTATTTATCTGTACGGATAGGTCCTTTTTCATCAATCGGCTGACCAAGAGCATTCACAACACGTCCCAGCATACAGTCGCCTACCGGTACTTCCACAACTCTGCCGGTAGTCTTAACGGTATCGCCTTCTTTGATATTCTGAGTGTTTCCGAGAAGTACAGCACCCACATTATCTTCTTCCAGGTTCATTACCATGCCGTATACTTCACCGGGGAACTCCAAAAGCTCACCCTGCATTGCTTTTTCCAGGCCGTGAATACGGGCAATGCCGTCCGCCACCTGTATCACGGTTCCTACTTCGGATACTTCCAGCTCTGCCGCATATCTCTTAATCTGATCCTTGATGACCGAACTTATCTCTTCTGGTCTTAAATTCATGAATCATACGCACCTTTCTTTATTATTTGAAGCTAATTTTGAAGCTGTATTTTCAAAAGCTGCTGTTCTAAATGATTCAGCTTTGTCCGAATACTGCTGTCCGCCACCCGGTCTCCTATCCGGATGACCATGCCGCCGATCAGCGCCTCATCCACCTGATAGTGCATCTCCATCTCTTTAAATGAGGTAGTCTCCAGCAGTCTTGCTTCAACCTGCTTTTTCTGCTCCTCCCGAAGGGGCAGGGCAGATGTCACATAAGCAACTCCGATCCCTTTCAGTTTCTTTCCTTCGTCCAGGAAATACTGCATGATCTCCTGCATCTGGGCATAACGCCCTTTCTCCACGATCAGCCGCATAAAACCTGTCAGTTCATCGGATACTCTTCCTTTAAAAACAGTCTCAATCACCTGAAGCTTTTCTTCCTTCATGATCTTCGGATGCTTCATGATATCCGAAAATTCCGGATTTTCCTCCAGCACCTTCAGCACAGCCTGAACCTCCTCAGTCAGCGCCTCCACCCTGTTCTCAGAAACAGCCAGCTCGAAAATCGCTTCTCCATAGGTTTTTGAAATTAACTTAGCCATGTTTTTTCACCTATTTCTTTCAAAGTTTCTTCCACAAGACTGTCCTGAATGGTTACATCCACCGCTCCCTCTGTGACTTTACCCGCCATCAGTGCCGCAATGGAGATCATTTCTTTCTTCACATCGTCAGCCGCTTTCCGCTTCTCCAGTTCGGCTTCATTTCTTGCCTGTCTGATAATGGATGCAGCTTCCTGCTTTGCTTCCGCAATAATCCTGTTTTCATTGTCCAGAGCTTTCTTTCTGGCCTGTGTCAGAATGTCTTCCGCTTCTTTATCAATGTTTTTCAGCTTATCTTCATATTCCGCCTTCAATGCATCTGCGGATTCCATGCTCTCTTTGGCGTCTTCCAGTTCGCCTTTGATCTTTTCCTGTCTCTTTTTCAGCATATCCCGCGCGGGATTGAACAGAAAATGGGATGCTACCAAAAACAGCACAAACACTGCTATGATCATCAAAACAGCATCCTGCAAAAGCTGGCCTGTCAGATCAAACAGATAGTCAAACCCGCCCTCGCCCGTGAGCAATACAAGATTAGCATTCAGTAATGCGTTCAACCTGTAAACCTCCTTTCTTAGATTTTAAAAAAATGAGGCTTATTTTATAATAAGGGGCTTAACGAACATTAACAACATGGCAACAAGCAGACCATACAAACCTGTGGTCTCCGCTACGGCCTGCCCCAAAAGCATCGTGGAAGTGATATCGGATTTTGCACCCGGATTTCTTCCTACTGCCGCCGCCGCATGTCCTGCTGCAATACCCTGGCCGATACCAGGTCCGATACCTGCGATAACCGCAAGGCCTGCACCGATTGCTGAACAGCCTAAGATAAAATAATTGTTAAATTCCATTTGTAGTTCCTCCTTTATTTTAGTAATTAATATTGACTTTCCTGTAGTGAGCCGCGCTCACAATGCATCCGCTAATCTGTATTGCAGGCATCCGAGATGTACGTCATCGTCAGCATGCAGAACACATACGTCTGAATGCAGCCCGAAAACAGATCAAAATAAACATGCAGTGCCGCAGGCCATATAAGCGCTATCTTTCCGAGCAGCCCGTAGATCAGAGCCATCATGACCACGCCCGAGAGCACATTCGCAAACAGACGGAGCGACAAAGAGATCGGTACCGCCACATCGCCTATCACATTGATCGGCGCCCAGATCGGCCACGGATCACAAAGCCCCTTGATAACGCCTTTTACCTTCTGATGTTTAAACTTGTTAAACGTTATCAGGGTAAAGGTCATAAGGCCCAGCGCCAGCGTTGTTCCATAATCCGCCGTAGGGGGCCGCAGCCCGAACAGGCCGGAAATATTGCTGACCAGAATGAAAATAAAGATCGTTCCGATATAATTGCGGAACCCCGGTGCGCTTTTTCCCATCGTACTGTCGACCATTCCGTCCAGTTTTTCCACGATCAGCTCCACCACATTCTGAAAGCCGGTCGGTACTTCACTGCCTTTCCTGATCGCCCGGTTTGCCGCAAAGATAAACAACAGCAATACCACAAACACGACAGCTATGCACGCATGAGATGTTGTGATCCATAATGTCTGCCCGAACAGCTCATAGGAAAACACGCCATGTATCATAAAATCAATGTCATCCGCGCCGGATAATAAAATACCCTGTCCCATACTTTCACCTCCTTCTCTTCAATACTTTATGCAATAAAGGCTGCAGATACGCTGCCGCTTTTAACCCCATTACGCCAAGAAAACAGCAGAGAGGATTTCCCGCCTCCGTTATCATCAGCACCAGCAGAACCGCCATGATCAGTCCATAGCGCATCATATTCCGGCTCATCACATATTTCTGAGCGTCCTTTTCCGCAAGATCCAGCGCCCGGTCCAGCGAACGATACATATGTACCGCACACAGGCCCGCCGTCACAACACCCAGCCATAGTCCCAGACTGCAGCCCGCCTTATCCGATACAAACCAGACGCCTGCCGCCTGCCATATAACGCCCCACAGAAAAATGCCTGTCAGCAACTCTGCAAGCGTCTCATTTATTTTTATCTTCATACCTGTCCTTTTCACTCTTTTTTTCGTAGATGGTTTTCGCCATACGGTATATATTCCTGAATCCCGCGGCCGCACCTATAAAGAACAGCAGTATCATCCAAAACTGTGTACCGAATTTCCTGTCTAAAAAAATACCCAAAAAAGAGCAAAGAAAAATCGGAACCAGCATAGAAATACCAAACTGCGTGATCATAACAAGGCAGCGGTATACATTCCTGTGATATTTCACTTTCCTTCCCCCTTGGTCGTCTTTGGACATACAACCAAATTATACTCCTTTTGGGAGAATCTGTCTATTGATAAGATGAAAAAAATTTCATTGACTTTCCCCCCGCCACAGCGTAGTATTCTATTTAAGAAACTATTTTCTGACAGTTCTCAGATTTTTCCGACACTATAAACAGCAGGTGTCTTCCAAAGCATCTGCAATGCTCTGATAAGGAGATTTTCATGACAACTCCAGCTCTTTACCGCAAGCGTCTGATTCCCGATGAATGCATTCTTTTAAAAGACGATATCATTCTGGACGCAAGCGACGATCACATCCTCACAAAATGGAACACTTTAAAGCCCAAAAAGATCCTGCACCACGGTGATTCCTGTTATTACCTGAACAAGGGCGTCAAGGTGAGCAGATTCTACACACAAGACGATATTCTGATCTGCTGGTACTGCGACATCGTTTCCTACGAATGGAATAAGGAAAAGACTTCCCTCCTGTCCACCGATCTGCTGCTGGATGTTCTTGTCTATCCCGACGGTTCTTTCAAGCTGCTCGATATGGATGAGCTGGCCCAGGCCCGGTCCCGAAAACTGATCTCCGATACACTTCTGCAAAGTTCCCTGCTGACTGCCAACCGGCTGTTGAATGAGATTTATGATAATAAATTCCATGAAAATTATACGTCTGTTTTTAGCAATATAGACGATCTCAGCAAAATATAACGCTAAAATCATCTGCCTTTCCGCAGATTCCGGCAATTTCAAAAAGGGGGAAACTTGTGAAAACAGAAGATCTGACAAAAACGCGGGAAAAATATATGCGCGCCGCCCTGCAGCAGGCAAAAAGGGCGATCCGGCTCGGGGAAGTGCCGATCGGCTGTGTGATCGTCTATGAAGACAGTATCATCGCCCGCGGATATAACCGGAGAAACACTGATAAGAGCACCCTCGCCCATGCGGAGATCACCGCCATCCGGCGCGCCGCAAAAAAGATCGGTGACTGGAGGCTGGAGGGCTGCACCCTGTATGTGACGTTAGAACCCTGTCAGATGTGCTCCGGCGCCATCGTACAGGCGAGGATCCCGGAAGTTGTGATCGGCTGCATGAACCCGAAAGCCGGCTGTGCCGGTTCCATTTTAAATCTGCTGGAAATGCCTGCATTCAATCATCAGGTTCAGGTGACGAGGGGCGTGTTGGAAGCGGAATGCAGTGCCGTCCTGAAGCAGTTTTTCAAAGACCTCCGGATCAGGAACCGGCTGGAGAAGAAGGCTTCTACTCCTTCCGGAACACCCACTCCCTCTGAATCTGATAACTGACCAGAAACAGCAGTATATCGATCAAAGCCTTGATCAGCGTCTTCCCCAGGCTGCCCGCCGGGAAAAGGAAAGACACAAAAGACACGAGCCCTGCTGACGCCGCAAACTGCAGCACACATAATATATAATATTTCACAATAGAACTTCTGCCGCCGGACCCGAACACTTTCCGGCGGTTCATATTATAGTTGAAAAGCGAAGAACATACCCTCGCCGCCGCCGTTGCGATCGCAATATTCCAGACACCCTCCGGCATCATATGCGTGAGCAGGCTGATGCACAGATAAAACAGCAGAAGGTCTATCAAGGAAGACGCAAAAGAACTGGCTGCAAAGGCAAATATCGTGCAATAGATCCTGATGGAATCTTTCAGCGGATTAAAATGGGAAGAATCGTTCTCGTCCAGATAAATGGTGCGGATCGGCACTTCCTCAAACGGAATGCGGCGCGCCTTTAATTCCAGCAGCATATTCGTCTCATACTCGTAACGGCTGCCCTCTATCTCTGTCATCGCCTGCAAACGGCAGGCAGGGATCGCTCTCAGCCCTGTCTGAGTATCTGTTATCCTGATCCCGCAGACAAACCGGAACACTCCTTTGGTCAGGACATTGCCGAACCGGCTTCTGAAAGGCACATCTTCCGCCGAAAAATTTCTCGCCCCCAGGATCACATGGTCCGGCTTCTCCTGCAGCCTCACACAGCATGCGTAAATGTCGTCCGCATGATGCTGGTTATCCCCGTCCACCGTGATCACGCCGCTGCATTCCGGGCGTTCTTTCATACAATAGGCAAACGCAGTCTTTAAAGCGCAGCCTTTCCCCTGGTTTTCCTGATGTATGAGCACTGTCACCTCCGGAAAGCAGGATGCCCTTTCAAAGAGCGCCGCATATGGCTCCCCGCCGCCATCATCCACAAGAATGATATCTCTGAACCCTTTTCCGGTTAATCCCTTTATAACCTCCAACAGTTTCTCATCCGGCTGATAGGAGGGGATGATCACCGATATCCTACTGATAAACTCTGTCATATAAAAACCTTTATTCCTTATAAACACCGCCGCTTCAGGCAAATATCACTCACAAATATCCTTCTCTCAATAAAGAAATTGAAATACTGACAGCATTATTCTATAATAAAACGGTAATAATTACAAATATAACTTACAGAAAGGCATCAAGTACGACCCATGAAAAAACTGAGGACATCTCATTTAAAAGGTATACTTTTTATTGCACTCCTTTTTTCCCTTTTTATTATGCTGCTCGGCATGGAGCGTTATTCACAAAAACGGCTCTTTGTTCTTTCCTTTTCCGGATTTCTGATCGCCGGTGTTTTAGTCGATACCGTTATTCAAAAGCTGCCTGCACGGATATGGCAGTTTCTTTCAGGCGACAGGGCCGCCCGGAAAATATACGGATCCTTTTCCGACCGAAAACTGCAGCTGCTTTTGTGGCTTCTCATCTCCCTGTTTTTCGCCCCCGCCTATCTGGCGCTGTTTCCCGGCACTTTCGGCTACGACGCGCCGGTTCAGGCGGCACAGTATTTCGGGGAAATGGAACTCACTGCCGCCAACCCTCTGCTGCATACTTACCTGCTTGGCACTTTTCTCTCTTTCGGAGAAAAAATACTGAAAAACGCTTCTCTGGGACTTGCCCTGTTCTGTCTGATGCAGGGTCTTTTAGTAACCCATGTGCTGGCAAGATCTTTTTTGTTTTTAAAAAGGATCCATACTCCTTTTACCGTGATAGCGGCAGGATTTTTGTGGATTCTCTTTAATCCCTCCCTTCATGTCCTGACCTTCAATGTGACAAAGGACATTCTGCTGGGCGTATGTCTTTTGCATTTTCTGTTGAATTTTCTGGAAATGCTCATATCATCTGCCCAAACCGGTGCTTTCCGCCTGCTTTTATCCGGTATCATCATGTGCCTGATGCGAAATGCCGCCATCTATCTGGTTGCGGTATTGATACTCGCCCTGCTTCCATCCTTTCGAAAATATAAAAAAACAATCCTCTCCTTATGTATGGTATTTCTGATCTCCTTTCTGTTTTCCCAGCTTTTTACCCGCACCCTGCATATTCCCGCGGGAGATGCCAGGGAAAATATGAGCATTCCGATCCAACAGCTTGCGGCGGTCAGCCATGCCCACTATTATGGCACGGAACCCGCCGTTATCACCGATGAACAGTTGGAAACGATACAGGAGCTTATCCCAGTTGAGGCTCTGGAGGTTTTTCTGCATGATACAGTGGATCTGGTGAAAGCCCAGTTTGATACGGAGGTGTTTTTGGAAGATCCCGGAAAATATATATCGCTCTACCTCCATGTCGGCCTCCAGAATCCCGGCATTTATCTCCGTTCCTTCCGCAATATGATACTGCCGTATTTTGACATGACACAGAGCATGCGGCGCGATCTCGCCCTCACGGAAACCTTCCCGGAAATTTCTCATCTGAGCATTTCCAGATATGAGTTGTTTCCATCCTACTATAGCTTTTTGGAAAGCCAGATTGAAACAGAGCGCTATTTCCTGTTGATGCAGCCCGGCATTTCCATCTGGCTGATGGTCATCGGTACCGGCGTCTCCATCAACCGCAGAAACCGGAAGATACTGCTCTGCATTTTACCCATCGCCATCTACTTCATCGGCCTTCTGCTGGGTCCCATGGCGCTGCTCCGCTACCTCTACCCCATGATGCTCGCAACGCCGCTCTTATTCGGGATTCTTTTCTGGAAGAAAAATCAGCCGTAAGCGTGCCCGAACAGGATATCTATACCCGATTACGGCGTACCTTTCACTTGACTTTTCAGCAAAAAACCTCTATACTGAAATCCACAACTGTATCGGGCAGCCTGTTGCAGCTGCCCTTCGTAAGCGGCGCTGAAGCCGGGTCTTACGCAATGGAAATCTGTGAACCGTGTCAGGTTGGGAACAAAGCAGCACTAAACAGAACCTTTCATGTGACGTAAGGAAGCCTGGCGGAGCTGGCTGCAAGGTAACGTGCAGCAGGCTGCCCGGTATAGTTGTTTTTATCTTTTAACATTTCATAGAATCTGTTATGTCTTTATTTTAAATTCCAAATACAATTTTTCAGATTTCTGTTGACAATCTGATAGCTCATAAGCTATCATCAATATCAATAACGGAGTTTTTAATGTACGAAGTTTATTTTTATCAGGATTCAAAAGGCAACCAGCCCGTAAAAGAATATCTTGATAAACTTGAAAAGAAATCCTTAAAAAGCAAGGATGCGCAAATAAAATACAACAAAATCGATCAGTATATCGAAATATTGAGACAATATGGTCTTTCCGCGGGCGAGCCTTTCATGAAGCACCTATTTGATGATATATGGGAGCTGCGCCCTTTAAGAGAGAGAATTCTATTCTTTTTCTGGGATGGCAATGCTTTCATCCCGCTAAATCACTTTACAAAAAGCACACAGAAGACACCAAAACGGGAACTTGACAAAGCCCGACGGTTAAGGAATGATTTTAGGGAAAGGTGCAAGAATGAACAAAAAATCTGATATATCTCCAATAGGTGAAAACTGGGAAAGTTACCGCAAAACCCATTTTACTTCAGAGGAGATTGCTGAAAATAATCTGGTTGCCGAACTGGTTGGCCAGATGATACAAGCCCGAAAAGAAGAACACTTATCTCAAAGAGATCTGGAATCAATTACCGGGATCAAACAGTCGGTGATCGCAAAAATGGAAAGCGGTAAAACTGATCCACATCTTTCTACCGTTTTAAAGCTTCTTTTTTCAATGGGAAAAACTCTTACGGTTGTTCCCTTAGATGCAGGTCACAAATAAAATTCAAGACCATATTATTACTCTGTCAAAAATCAAGGGTGCTGCCTGACATACATTGGACAACACCCTTTCTAAAATATTATGGTATTTTATACCAGATTCATTCCACTTCCCGCAAAAGCCGGTCGATCCTCTCTCTCTTCTCCCTGTCAACATGATATCCGGTAAACGGTCCCCAGGTCATCTCCTCCAGCGTGCACAGTTCATCTTCAAAAGGAATCTTATCCAGCTTATATTCCTTTTCCAATACCGCCCATGTCTTCGGGTTTGCCTTCAGCTCCTCCCATGTGGAATCCAGACTGTAAACCTTGCGGTACGGTACGGTGGGCTCATAACAGAACTCATAACATCCCGCCTCCGCATGGATCACCACATTTTTTCCATCCTGACACATCTGCATATCCGCTGCATTCTTACGGATCACTTCCACAGATGCATCCGGCAGTACGATCTTGGCCTCCGTATCAAAAGGAACCACAAACCGGAATTTCAACAGTTTCCCGTCAATCTCCCAGGAAGATTCGATCATGCCTGATGCGGCACGAAGCTTTGCATCCGCTTTCCCGATCTGATAATTCGGCATCGGCGCGATCCGGAACTTCTTAAATCCCGCCCCTTCCTCACAGGGATTGATACCTGCCATATTGCGGAACATCCATTCCACGACAGAACCATAAGAATAATGGTTCAGTGAATTCATAGCCGTACCGCTGATCTTACCATCCGGCTCCACGGAATTCCATCGCTCCCAGATCGTGGTCGCTCCCATCAACACTTCATACAGCCATCCCGGATATCCTTTCTCCAGCAGCAGATGATATGCCAGATCGTTCATTCCGTTTTCAGACAGCATCCTGCAGAGATAAGGCGTCCCGACAAAGCCTGTATCCAGATGATAGAAATTCTTTTTCAGCCTGTTCAGAAGTCCTTCACATACTCTCTCATAAGCGTAGTCCGGCGTCAGCCCCATATACAGAACAACAACATAAGCTGTCATAGTATCTACCGCCAGCTTGCCGGCAGGTGTAAAATATT
The DNA here is from genome assembly GCA_947647735.1 of uncultured bacterium. Taxonomy (GTDB): domain Bacteria; phylum Bacillota; class Clostridia; order Lachnospirales; family Lachnospiraceae; genus 1XD8-76. The sequence continues at coordinate 50,536 of CANSLJ010000019.1, forward strand.
CTTTTACAAAAGCGTCATATATCTCTTTTTCCAGCTTTTCATAAGTCTCAGCATCTTCCTTTTTCCCCAGGATCCTCGCCGCCTTCGCCAGAATGCCTGTTGAATGATAATAATAGGCGGATGCAATCAGATTCGGATCTGTTGCACCGTAAACGCCGCCCGGATAATTGCCGTCCAGCGCCAGCCAGTCCGCATAATGCTTTCCCGTCTGCCAGAGGCGTTTTGCGCCGTCCTCATCATCCTCCCGTTTCATGTAATCCACCCAGCCCTTCATGCTGTCATACTGGCGGCGCAGGATATTTTTGTCGCCATAATGCAGATACACATTCCAGGGAATGATCGTAGCGGCATCCGCCCAGGCGGTGGACGCATCCCCCGGATAATTCGCCACCGGCACAACATCCGGCACGCTGCCATCCAGCTTTACCTGCTCCGCATAAAGATCCCTTCCATATTTCGTGTAAAAAGCACAGGTATCCATAAAATAGCAGGCAGTTCCGGAAAATATCTGAGCATCCCCGGTCCAGCCGTACCGTTCATCACGCTGTGGGCAGTCTGTCGGCACATCCAGAAAATTCCCTTTCATACCCCATTTCGCATTCAGAACAAGACGGTTTACCAGCGGATCGGAAGTCGTGATCTCCCCCAGCTCTTCCATATCCGAATGGATCACCAGCCCACGGAAGTCCTCCGGATCTATCTCTCCTTCCCAGCCGACAACATTGACGAACCGATATCCGTAAAATGTAAAATGCTGCCTTACATCCCGTTCCTTTCCATCTGAGATATAGGTAAATTCCGCTTCCGCCGAGCGCAGATTATCATTGTAAAAATTGCCGTCCTGCAGGATCTCCCCGAACTGGAAATACAGCTTTGTTCCCGCTGGCGCTTTACATCTGAACTGCAGCCAGCCCACCATATTCTGCCCCATATCAAGAACAGTTTCTCCCGCAGGCGTATGGATCACCTCCACCGGCTTTATCTCTTCATGCACCGTAATAGCCGGGGAAAGCCTCGGGCATAGCCGCTCGTATCCCAGTTCGATCCGCTCCACCCCGAATATCTCACTGTCATCCAGCGTTGTGTCATATATCTCCCCGGAGTAGATCCCGCTGGATATAACGCTGCTTCTTCTCGCCCTCCACGTCTCATCGGTACCGAAAATCTCTTCCGTGCCATCCTCATATCGGATGTGGATCTCAGCCAGTGCCGCCAGACGGTCGCCATAATTTTCAAACTCGGTCCGCATGCCGTAACGTCCCTTGTACCAGCCGTCTCCCAGAACCATTTCCACACGGTTGTTTCCTGTCTCCAGCTTCAGCTCATAGGTCTGATACTGGAGCCAGCTGTCATAATCACAAAATCCCGGCAAAAGGCATTCGTCTCCCTGCTTTTCTCCATTCAGATAAAACTCATACAGGCCGAGCCCTATCATATAGGCTCTTGCCTCCGCCACCGGTTTTGAGATCTCAAAATCCTGCCAGACTACCGCCTGTACATCCTTTTCAGCCTGTGGCGTAATCCATTTCGCCTGCCAGATACGGTCATTCCCCGTCACAGTTTTCGCTGTCTCAAACCACTGTACATCACTGACAATGCTGTCACCTGTCTCATCCGTCACCCTGACCCTCCAGTAATATCTGGTCATGGGACTTAACGTTATCGGCAGCTCAAATCCTGTACTCACAATCTCTTCACATACTCCGCTGTCATACAGAATGTCTGAAAAATCTTTTTTCCGTGAGACCTGTACCTGCGCGGAGGCCTGCCGTCTTCCCGCCGCCTCCGTCACCACATAGGAAACCGTGGGATTCGCCAGATCAAACCCCAGTGGATTTGTCAGATGGTTTACTTTTAAATGATCGATCTTCATAATCAATTCCTCTCTCCGTTCTCTTTTCGTCATAACTGCTTTCTATTATTTTTATCCGTCGGCATTTTTTGCCCGACTGTCACTGCAAAACCCTGCCCCCCCGATACGTTCTCCATCTCAAAGATCAGATCTTTCGAATATAACAGCAGACACCTTGTATAGGTATTCACGATCCCCATCCCGCCGATCTCCGTCTCCGCCGATATAGCTCTCTCCAGAATGTTTTTTCGTGCCTCTTCCAGCTTTTTCTGCAGCTCCAGAAGAATCTCCCGGGATACGCCGCAGCCGTTATCCTCCACCCTGATCACCCAGCTATCCTCCAGCACTCTCCCTGTAATGGAGATATGGATGCTGGAATCTATGTTCCGGAAACCATGCTTCACACAGTTTTCCACCAGCTGCTGAAGCGTCATTTTCGGAATGATCTGTTTTCCGATCCGCTGATCTATATCTATGCTTGTCTCCAGACGGTTCTCATGCCGGGCTTTTAACAGGTAAAAGTAATTGTCCAGATATTCCAGTTCTTTTTCTACTGTGGCATAACGTTCTTTATTATTTGTGGAATAACGCAGCATATTTCCGAGACAGCCGCACATCTCACAGATCGTCTCGTCATTGTCCAATATTGCCCTGGAAGAGATCGTATTGAGCACATTATAGATAAAATGGGGATTCACCTGCGCCTGCAGTGTGTCGAACTGTGCCTGCAGCTGGAGCATCGCCGCCTGCTTCTCACTCCGCAGAGCCTTATCGAGTCTCTCCATCATCGCCTGATAAGCGCGGATCAGTTCCTGAAATTCATCCGTATACCCGGCCTTTTCCAGATGCTGATTATCTTTCAGATTTTCAATATTTGTATTTTCCACTGTCTCCTGAAGCCGTTTGATCGGTTTTGTCAAAACGCCTGCCCAGAAGATAACCATCACAAGGCTGACACCAAACGTCAATAATGTCGCCAGAAAAGCTATGGAAAAAAGCTGTCCCCTCTCCAGAAGAAAATCTTTTTTATATGCCAGTACCACCAGATCAAAATCCGAGGATGACGCTTTTGTGTAGATGGTATTATCCTCCTCCTGTATCGTATCCTCCCGCAGATTTTCGATCCATTCGCGATCCTTCTCACTCAATTCCGTTCCATAACTTCTATCACTGGCATAAAGAAGGTCTTCTCCGTTCACCACGATCAGAAAGTCGATATCCGGGTCCGATCTTTCCAGCGACGCGAAGCTGTCCATCCTGCTCTCCACCTCCAGAAAGCCCATCCCCTCTCCGCGAAGCGCCTTCATCAGCGAATAGACGGAAACCGTGTCATAAGAACTCCAGTAATCAGGATGGGCCGTCACAATAACAGATTCCCCATCCGCCGCGATCACTGGTTCCAGATAGGGGATATTTTCCACCTGAAAATCCGAGATAAGCCGCTGTGTCGGTATGTCGCCGCTGCTTGTTATATGGATGGCACTGCTCGTGAGAAAGGAATCCTGATTAAAAAAAACCGTCCGGTAAGAGTTTTTCATAATATACTCTGTACTGAGCCCGGTACTGAGTTCCGATTTCGCATCCAGCACATACCTGTTCGGAACGCTCCCATCCTGATTCTGCGCCAGACAGGTAATGCTTTCAAGCAGAACGGCATCTGACAAAATATACTGCATGATCGCATCCATCCGCCTCAGCCGCTCATCCATCTGCGCCACATAGGACTTTGCCGAAACCCGAAGATTGTTCTTCTGGCTTGTCATCTCATATTGAAGACTGATCCTGGCCACCGCAATGCCCAGGATCAGACTGATCAAAAATGCAACTGTCGTATATGCAAGTACCATCTTACTACGAAATTTCATAGCAGTTACCTTATCCTTTTACAGAACCAGCTACCATACCATCTACAATTTTCTTGTTAAATATGATAAAGAGGATCAGCATCGGAACCGTAATGATAATGATATCCGCAAACAGCAGATTGAAGCTGCTCGCAAGCTGTCCCTGATAGTTGTATAACGTCAGCTGAACTGTTGTATTTTCAGAACCCGGCAGGAAATACAACGGGTTTGTAAAATCGTTAAACGTCTGTACGCCGACCAGAATGATAAGCGTTGCCTGGATCGGCTTAAGCAGCGGGAAGATCACTTTCGTGAAGATCTGCCATCTGTTGCATCCGTCAATCCTCGCCGCCTCCTCCAGTTCCCGCGGTATCGAAGCCATATAGCCCCGGTACAGCATGATCGCAAAAGGCGTCTGCAGCGCGATCTCTATCATGACCATGGAAAACATGGTTTTATAGATATGCAGGCTCTGCAGCAGATGGATCGTCGGAAGGATCGCCGCCGGTATCATAAGTCCCAGCATGATCAGCGCCTGAATGCCGCTCATGAGTTTATCGCGCCTTCTCTGTATCACATAGGCCGACATCGCCGCTGTCACCAGCAGTCCCAATACCGTAAACAGTGTCAGGAGCCCGCTGTTCTTAAATGCTGTTACCAGCTGATAGTTTCCATGTTTGAATACTTCAATATAGTTTTCAAAGTGAAGCTCGCTCGGCCAGCTGATCGACAGTTTATTTGCCTCCGCCTTTGATTTCAGAGACTGTACAAGCATAAAATAAAACGGAACCAGAAAGAGGATGCATGTTATGATCACTCCCAGGATATCACCAAGGAGAAGAAGTCTTTTTTGTTTTTTCATTATTGGATAGCCTCCTCTCTCTTATTCAGGAAATGCTGCAGCGGGAATGCTATCACAGAGATCAATATCAGCATCACCACGTTGCCCGCCGTTGAAAGCCCATAGAAACCGGCCGCGTACTGCTTGTAAATAACAGATGCCAGTACATCCGTCGAGAAACCGGGGCCGCCTCCTGTCATCGCCCAGATCAGGTCGAAGGACCGCAACCCGCCGATCAGGGAAAGAATGATGATGGAGTTCTGGGAAGGCGCCACCAGCGGGAGCGTGATATGTTTCAGCTTCTGCCATCCGGTCGCTCCATCGATGGATGCCGCTTCATAATATGTTTTATCAATGGACTGAATACCTGCGATATAGATGACCACAGATATGGAAAGTCCTTTCCACACATCCGTTGCAATGATACTTGCGAGCGCCGTGTTCGGATTGCCGAGGAAATCAACGGCTGTTCCGCCAAGCGCCTGGATCACTACATTCAAAAGCCCTTTTGTCGGATGCATCATATAGGAAAAAGCAAGGCCCACCGCCATCATGGAAACCAGATTCGGGAAGAACACTGCCGAACGGATAAATCCTTTTGTCCTGATCTTGCTGGTCAGGAAGATCGCGATAAAGAACGCAAGAACCACTTTTAAAATGCTTGTTCCGAACGCATAGATCAGAGTATGTACCACGGAAGAACTCATGGAATGTTCGGAAAAGAAAAGTTTATAGTTGTCAAGTCCACAGAATTTCGCTGTCTCAAAGTTCCATACGGTCAGACTGTAATACAGAGAAGATATGATCGGCCACAGGAAAAAGATACCGAAAATAAGCAGGGACGGAAGGACGAACCAAATGGGGTATAAACTCTGTTCCTTTTTGGTTTTCATATTGTAACCTCCTATCAATGAGTGGCCGCCCGATATCTTCAGGCGGCCACGCTGTTATCTCAGTTTTATCAGGATATTATTCCCAATCGTAGCCCAGCTGAACCGCAGATTTCTTACAGTCATCATCGTACATTGCGGCTGCTTCTGCGCCGGACATCTGTCCAAGGCCTACCGCGGTAGTCATCTGCTCACATGCCGTTCCCTTGATCGGAGACTGATACTCAAGAGCAGGACAGGTCTTTCCTTCATCGAAATACTTCTGCATATCCACACGTACTGCGCTGCATACGGATTCGGGCAGTTCATATCCCTTGATGCAGGAAGGGCCGTTTGCCCCGTAAGTTCCGAAGTACAGATCCATTGCTTCTTCCGTATAGTAGAACTCAAGGAATGCTTTGATCGCATCTATATGTTCACTGTCTTTGCTCACATACCAGCTCATCGGCTCCCATACGGTAAGCCCGTGATCATCCGCGTTATCGCCCGGAACACCGAATACACCGATATCATCCGGATTTTCCGCATTTTCAAGGATCAGAGGAAGCTGCTGTGTCAGAATAAACCAGTGCGTAGCTTCTCCGGTACCGATCGCAAAGTTACCGTCTGTAACTGTTGCCGCGGATTTGTCCGCATTCAGGAAATCTACAAGATCCTCGTATTTTGTCCAGCTTCTGGTCGCCTCTGCAACATTTGCATATTTTGCAGTTCCGTTTGTATAGTCATCAGCGAAAGTCGGGTTTGTCGCTGCGATATTGTAATAATCGCCAAGGAACAGAACCTGCGTTGCCCATGTCTCGCCGCCTGTGAAATAAACCGGTGTCTTGCCTGCGTCTGCCAGTTTCTGACAGTTTGCCACAAAATCATCCCATGTATGAGGGATCTCAAGCCCCAGCTCCTCATAGTCAGGCTTATAGTAGATCACCGCACCCGCCTGTGTGGAAGACTGCGGAGCACCGTAAATGGCGCCGTCGATCGTAACAGAGCTCAGGAACGCATCATCAAACTTCTGAACGATATCCCAGTCGGAAATATCAAGGAACCCACGGGAAGGGTTCAGCTCATGCAGCTTGGAACCGGAATTCCATACCATGAAATCCGGAAGATCCCCTGATGCCATTCTCGTCTTGAGGATATTATCACCCTCAGAACCGCCCGGGTTAACCTCAACTTCAAATTCCATACCCAGTTTCTCTGTAGCCGCTGCCATAACCGCCTGTGTTCCTGCGTTATTTTCAGCATTTCCTCCCCACCATTTCAGGGTAACTCCTTCATACGGCTTCTCGCCGGATGTCTCCTCAGAACCGGAAGCCTCCGCCGCCGGAGCTGCCCCGTCGCCGGAATCAGAGCTGCCGCATCCGGTCAGGACCAGACCCATTGTCAGTACGCCGGCAAGAGCCAGGGATACTATTTTCTTACGCATAAATCAAATCCTCCTTTGTTTTACTTTTAATTTTAATATGGTTTCATTTTATCCATTGAAAAATAAAAAGTACATGGACGATTCAAAACAAAGCGATTGAAAATCTGAAACTATTTGATATAATCCGCCGGGCTCTGCCCCGTGTAGGAGCGGAATATCCTGCTGAAATAAAACTGGTCGCGATAGCCCACCATCTCCGCGATATCCTTGACAAAAAGCTCGCTGTTTTCCTCCATCAGCTGTTTCGCCCTCTCTATCCGGATACCGGTCAGATATTGATTGTAGGACTGTCTTGTATATTTCCGGAACAGTTTACTCATGTATGCCTGCGAGATCGCAAAAAGATCCGATATTTCCTGTAAGGACAACGGCTCCGAAATATGGTCCCTCAGGTATATTTTGATATTCTCAAAAAATTCCGGGGAATCCACTTTATGGTTTTCTTTTTCCTTTTCCGGCAGATGATAAAAGGAAGCGTAGAGATTCTGCCACAGCATCTCCATACTTGTGGAATAGTAGAAGGCATCTTCAAACTGATACTCACTCTCGATCAGAGACTCCGTATCGCCCGTCTGCGTCCCGATGAAATTCCTGATCCTTCTGGTCGCCTGCTCCAGCCACACCTGGGGGCGTTTTTCTTTTTCCCACTGGGTAAAGGCTCTTATGATGCATTTCTGAAGCTGGTCGTACCTTCCCGTCTTGACATACTGCCCCATCTCCTGCAAAAGTCCTGAAAGTTCCGCAATGTCCAGAGAGGGTATCCTTTCCTCCAGGAGCCGTTTTTTATCAAGATCCACCACCTGGGAAAGCCCGACGGTGCTCAGCGTATTGAGCCAGTAATACAGATTCCTTATCTTCTCTGATATCTCCGGTCCTGAGAACGCCTCTCCATAATACAGAAGCGTTGTATAGGAACCCTCCGTCTTCTGGCGCCGCTCAACCCTTGTCATATAATCGATCAACGGCTGCTGCCCCAGTACCTCCTTCGGGATCAGAAACAGTTCTTCCATATTGTCGCGGCCGTATACGGAATAGGCTTCCTCAATGGTACTGTACAGTTCCGGCTCCTTTGAGGGCGAATACCTTCTGGGCAGCCCGTTTTCACGCAAAAGAGCCGCATAGAATTCCCTGTACGGAAAAAACTGCCGGATCTCTTCCAGCGCGATCGTTTCGCCTATGCAGAGTTTTCGGAATATCCCTGTTCTTCTGTCATAGTAGAGCCTTCTCAGCTTTTCCTCCACGTTCTTCATGGTCCGCAGCATCTGGGATGGTACAATGGGTTTTGTCAGATAGTCCAGCACACCACTGCGGAAGGCGTCTCTGGCATACTCAAAATCCTGATACCCGCTGATAATGACAAAACACAGATTCGGCATTATCGCACTCGCCTGCCGGACCAGTTCCAGTCCATTCATCAGGGGCATCTCAACGTCCGTCAGGACCAGATCCGGAGACACTTTCCCTATCAGTTCCAACGCTTCACTTCCGTTTCCGGCAGTACCGGCCACCTCAAATCCCGGGCAGTCTCTCTCCAAAATACGGCTGATCGCCTTTACCGCCATAACCTCGTCATCCACCACCACCACTTTATATATCATCCCGTTCGGTTCCATAGCGCTCCCTCCACCCTGTCCTTTCTCCGGTGTCCATCCCTGTCCATCCGTATTTTCCTGTCATATTTTGCTGATTCCAGTGTATCATCCCTCCGCTTTCTTGTACAGATTCATAATACCGGACAGGGGCTGTTTACATTTCTGTTTGCATAAGCGGACAGGAAATGCTATGATAGGCTCAACTTTTACAAGGAGGAGAATCAATTATGCCCGCTATCTGTATTCTGGATAAGTTTGAAGTGGAAAAAAACGAGCGTTTCCTCAAAATAGCCGAGGATTTAACCCCTCCGCTGCTGGAGGAGATGATCGCTCCGGAGAGCCTTATCACTCTGGGGCACAACATAAAAGGGGAAGCCTGCATTGATTCCAGGAAGCCTCTGGACACCCTGCCTGGATTGATGTTGAAAAAAGACGATTCCGTCATTCTGGATTTCGGAACCCACCACGTGGGTTATGTAACACTGGATCTGTCTTTTCTGGGCAGCCACCCGGATGCCCCCGCCTATCTCTATCTGCGTTTCGCGCAGCGTCTGGATGAGCTGACTGTCGATATGTCCAATTATGAGGGCTGGCTGAGTAAAGGCTGGATCCAGGAAGAGTATGTTCATGTGGATGTCCTTCCGTCCACGCTGGCTCTGCCCCGCCGATACGCCTTCCGCTATCTGGAGATCCGCGTGATCGATACGTCTTTAAAATACGGGCTGACAGTACGCAGCGCATCCCTCAGGGCTGTTTCCGCTGTAAAAATGGATCAGGTGGCGCCGCTGCAGTCCTTCGATCCCCTGCTTGCCTCCATCGATCAGGTGAGCTGCCGTACACTGCACGACTGCATGCAGCTGGTATTTGAAGACGGCCCCAAGCGTGACAGACGGATGTGGCTGGGTGACCTGCGGCTGCAGGCTCGCGCCAATTACGAGACTTTCCGTAACATGGATCTGGTGAAACGATGCCTGTATCTGTTCGGCGGACTGACATTTAATGACGGTATGCTGGCAGGATGTATTTTTCTGGAACCGGAAGCAGAGCCGGATGATACCTATCTGTTTGATTATGCCCTGCTATATGGCTCGATCCTGCTGGATTATTACGAGCAGACAAATGACCGTGCCGCTCTGGAAGACTTATATCCTATTGCACTGCGCCAGATCGATATCGGGCTTTCCTACCTGACGGAAGATCATGTCATTCCTGACCACAGCGGAGACTTCTGGTGCTTTGTGGACTGGGGAGACGGCCTCAACACACAGGCGGCATCCCTTGCCATTCTCATTTACGCCATCCGCTATGCATTGCGTCTGGCAGATCATATAGGAGACAACGCAACGATCAGGCGGCTTCAGGAGATGCAGGAAGTGCTGAAAGAAAGCGCGATCCGCCACTTCTGGGATGAAGAGCAGAAACTCTTTGTCAGCGGCGCCGAAAAGCAGGTCTCCTGGGCTACACAGGTCTGGATGATCCTCGCCCGTGTTTTTCCTCAGGACAAATGCCATGAACTGATCCTGCACACTATCGATGTGGAACCCCGTATCCGCATGGTCAGCCCTTATATGGTCCACCACTATATCGATGCCCTGCTGCGTTGCGGGGAAGAAGAGAGAGCTCTGCAGGAGATCCGCCGCTACTGGGGCGAAATGGTGCAGGACGGCGCAGATACCTTCTGGGAGCTGTATAATCCTTATAATAAAAATGAATCTCCGTACGGCTCGGTGGCGCTGAACAGTTTCTGCCACGCATGGAGTTGTACACCCTCCTATTTTCTGCGGAAGTTTTTCGGACGGAAAAAAACTGAACATAATAACAGTTAAATTTGTACATAACAGCAGGAGGCAGCCATCAGCCGCCTCCTGCCGCTATGTACCCCTGCTTTTGCAGAAGCCGTTTTTTATATCTCCACCCTCCTCAGGTAATACCCGAAATCCCCGGTCTGCGCCGGTTCCCGTTTCCCGTCAAAGGCCTCAAAGCCAAACATTACCGCCACGGCTTTCTCTCTCTCATGGAAAGTACCGGGCACGCCCAGATAGTAGGCGGCATTGCCGTCGTTTTCTCTCTTTCCCAGGATCAAATGTTTATAATTATAATAACCGTGCAGCAAAAAGCTGTTATGTACCAGCTCCTGATATTTCTCTGTAAAGACCACAAAATCTTTGGGTGTGATCTTCAGATATTCCTCCTCCTCACGGATCGGATGTACGATCGGATAAGTCTGTCTGAGCTGTTCCCACTTATCGGGCTGTAACTCCTGTTCGACGAGGCGGATCTCTTCTTCCGCATTCGCTTCTATGTTCCGCTCCGCCTGTTCCGCCTGCTTTATCCGCAGTTTTTCCGCCTGATCTGGAGGGACAGGCTTTGCAGCCTGCATTTCTTTGGCCGTCTCCTCCCGCAGAACTTCTCTTTCAAATATGTCCTGCATGGACTCCTCCTCATCAGATGCGTCCTCCATAGCTCTCTGCTCAGACGTCTCCGGTATGGCTTCAGAATATTCCTCTATCGAAGCCTCCTCTGTTTCCTGTATATCCACTGTATATCCCTCTATCACTTCAATATCAGGGACATCCTTTTCTTTTATGACCTTCTCCACCTTCAAGTTTTCTGACACAGGTGTCACAATCAGGCTGACCTCCACAGGCTCCGTATCCACCGGTTCTTCCTCTTTTTTCCTCTGCCCCGGCATGACATTCACCACAGTCCACTGTGATTCCAGATACTGGTACTCATGCAGTTCGATCTTGATCCCACAGATCTCATCATACCACAACCCGGAATCCGCCATGTTTTCCGCATGCAGGCGCACGGCACAATATCCCTGTCCGTTGCGGATACTGAGCGTCCCCAGAAAGTGTTTCTGCAAATTATTTTTTCTGCCCTCCCGATAAAAACCATCCTTCTCCTCTCTATCCGGTTTTTCCGAGAGCAGGTACACCCTTGCTTCCCCGCTTCCCACCAGCCTCGGGCCCTTCACATAAATGACCATCTGACAGAGGCTGTCCCGCACCTGAAATTTCACATATCCGGCATTCTGCAATTTAATGCCGCTCTCATAATAGCTCAGATATCTGATTCTTTTATCATAATACAAACCCCGTTTCCTCCTTTAGACAATTGCTTTCATCTGCTTCCTATTGTCCATATTATGAGAAAACGGGGCTTATTATGCTAACTGATCAGAATCTTTTTCGTTCTCAGTTCTTCTCCTCCAGATAATTCATATAGCTGACCACCATCAGGGCGATCTTCAATGTCAGGGCATCATCAAACACCCGGATGTCCAGCCCTGTTGCCTTCTGGAGTTTCTCGATCCTGTATACCAGCGTATTCCTGTGGATAAAGAGCTGCCTTGAGGTTTCAGAAACATTCAGATTGTTTTCAAAAAATTTCTCAACCGTCACCAGCGTCTCGTCATCAATCTCCTCCGGCATCTCCTCGCCGAATATTTCATGGATATACATTCTACAGAGATTTACCGGGAGCTGGTAGATCAGCCTGCCGATCCCCAGAAGCCTGTAGGAAATGATCTGTTTTTCCTGGTAGAAAATACGTCCCACATCGGAAGCCATCTTCGCCTCCTTATATGATTTTGATACATCCTTCAACTCATGCACCATCGTCCCGAACGCCACGCGGACGTTGATCATCGCCTCCGCGTTGATCATATCCATGATGGTTTTGGCAATACGCTCCAACCCCTCTTCACTTACGCCTTCATCCAGAGCCTTGATCAGGATCACGCTGTCCTCATCCACAGTCGTTACATAGTCGCCGTTCTGCGGAGAAAACATCCCTTTCATCAGTTCGCTGACCGACAGCTCATCCTGATCCCCGGATTCCACGATATAGACCACCCTGTCCTGCTGGTCCGTAATATGAAGGCGTTTTGCCCGATTGTAAATATCCACAAGAAGCAGATTGTCCAGGATCAGGTTCTGGAAAAAATTATTTCTGTCAAAACGCTCCTTGTAGGCGATCATCAGGTTCTGAAGCTGGCATACGGCAACCTTGCCCATCATATAGGCATCATCGCCAAGCCCCCTTGCGTCCAGAATGTAATTCACTTCCTCCTCATCCATCACCTTCAAAAGATGATGAGCCCCGATCACCTGGGAATCCGCAGGCGAAGCCACGAAATTCACTACCAGCTCTTTCTCCTCTTCCGTAGTATCAAAAGTCGATGCCGTGCAGCTGCCATTTAAATCAAATACGCCAAAATCAACTTTTGTGATGTTCTTTAATTCTTCAATACTGTTTTGAATGATCTGGTTTGATATCATGCGCTTCCCTTTCTTTTTGTGATATTTTTATGGTTTTCTATAAAGCCTAAAAGAGGGATGCTCATCACATCCCCCTTTATTTTTGTTTTTTATCTGCGGCTCGACTCTATAAGCAATGTGCTTGACTCGCAAACGCTTCGCTTTTTGCTCGTATCGCCGCTTGAGAAGCAGCGGCTTAGTTACAGATTGTAACCTCTGTCTCTTTATCAAATACGTGAATCTTCTCTACATCAAATGCAAACTTGATAGCATCGCCCGGTCTTGCATTTGTTCTGGAGTCTACCCTTGCTGTGATCGGGAACTGGTCCACATCAAAGTACAGATAAACTTCTGCGCCAAGCAGCTCGTATACTTTAACTTTGGATTCAAATACTGTAGGCGCCTTTGCAAGGAACTCTTCGGAATCATATACATCCTCAGGACGGATACCGAAAGTAACAGTCTTTCCATCATAACCGCCGTCGATCAGGGCTTTGGATTTTGCTGCCGGCAGAGGAATGCTCTTGCCTGCCACTTCAAGGCTTGCCACATTACCGTTCACCTTAACAGTTGCATCAAGGAAGTTCATCTGAGGAGATCCCATGAAGCCTGCTACGAACAGATTAGCGGGTTTCTCATACAGATTCTGAGGTGTATCTACCTGCTGTACGATACCTGCCTTCATAACAACGATCCTTGTACCAAGTGTCATAGCCTCTGTCTGGTCATGTGTAACGTAGATGATCGTTGTGCCCAGATTCTGGTGCAGTTTAGCGATCTCAATACGCATCTGTACACGAAGCTTAGCATCCAGGTTGGATAACGGCTCATCCATCAGGAATACTTTCGGTTTACGAACGATCGCACGGCCCATAGCCACACGCTGTCTCTGACCACCGGAAAGAGCTTTCGGCTTACGGTCAAGAAGTGCGGACAGGTCAAGGATCTCTGCTGCTTCACGAACCTTTTTATCAATTTCATCTTTCGGTACTTTTCTCAGTTTCAGACCGAAAGCCATGTTGTCATATACTGTCATATGAGGATACAGAGCATAGTTCTGGAATACCATCGCGATATCTCTGTCCTTCGGCTCAACATCGTTTACCAGCTTGCCGTCGATATACAGTTCACCGGAAGAGATATCTTCCAGACCGGCTACCATACGAAGTGTAGTAGATTTACCACAGCCCGAAGGTCCTACGAAGATGATAAACTCTTTATCTTCGATTTCAAGATTGAAGTCTTTTACAGCTTCAAAACCATTGGGATACTTTTTACAGATATTCTTTAATGATAAGCTTGACATTTTTTCTTTTCCTCCTGAAATTTGTGTGGATTACTGACAGGCTCTCCCTGTCTCTAATTAGGAAGTATACAGAAACCGGAACTTTTTTTCCATACCACTATTCCATAAAGTTTTTCATCTCTCCTTAGTCAACTTGTTCATGAAATCCGCCCTCAAACTTCTCCTCCGGCAGATTGCATAAAGAAATCTTTGATTTCTGTACAATTTTCACAATGCGGGGTTTCAGTATATCTTTTTCTCCATCGGCGTATAGATAATGCCGTCCTTCGAGAGCTGCGGCGCCACATCCTCAAAGCCGATCTGGTGATAAAACCCGATGGCATAGGGGGCGGCATTTACCGTGATCTTATCCTCCTGATACTCCCGCCGGATATATTTTTCCATACATTCGATGAGCCTTCTTCCGATGCCCCGGTGGTGGTGTCCCTCTTCCACAAACAACAGCGAAATATGCTTTTTGTTCCGCAGGGAGATCATGCCCGCCTGCTTATCCCCGTCAAGCGCGATGAACACCGGATAATCTCCCGTCAGAAACATGCGGCGCAAAAGCGCATCCGACAGAAATTCGCGAAAATTGTCCACCCCTTCCTGTCCGTAATCTTTTGCCTCAAATTTCAGGAATGTTTTCCACGCAAGCGCGATCGCCTCATCCCAGTCATAAATATTCGCCCGCCTGATCTCTATTCCGTTATCCCACACCATTTAAGTCCATACCCCCGTCGGCCGGATCATCCGATGCCATGCTGCCCCCGTCTGCATGTACCGGATCCGTCCATGATCACTTCCCGTCTATTCATACACGCCCGCCATAAAGCAGCATTTATCAGCAGATCTCCGCGCCCGCAGGCATTGCCTTCTCCGGTGTCATCAACGCCAGATTGCCCTCCGCGTCCTCCGCACACAGCAGCATTCCCTCCGACTCCAGTCCTGCCATCTTCCTCGGCGCGAGATTCACAAGCACCATGACCTTCTTGCCGACCATCTCTTCCGGTGAATAATACTGTTTGATGCCGGACAGGATCTGACGCACCTGGGAACCGATCTTCACCTGAGAGCAGAGAAGTTTTTTGGACTTCGGCACTTCCCTGCAGTCAATGATCTCGCCCACCTGGAACTGGCATTTTGCGAAATCATCATAGGTAATCTCCGGCTTTGCCTCGATATCCATACAGTCTGCCTCCTCCGGTTTTTCTTCCGCTCCTTCCGCAGCCGTTTCCTCCACGATTCCGGCAGTCGCCTTCTGCTCCGCAAACATGGCGTCCACCTTCTCCATCACTTCCTCCGGCTTCAATCTTGCAAACAGGATCTCCGGTGCCCCCACCACCTGATTTCCGGAGGGATAAAGGCTTCCGATCTCCTCTGCGTCTCCCTGTTCCAGTTTATCAAATCCGCACAGCGGCGCCTTGATCTGCTCCGCTATCTTCTGCGCGGTTTCCGGCATAAACGGCTCCAGCAGGCTCGCCCCCACTAAAATACCGTTCAGCAGATTATACAGCACTGTGCTTAAGCGGTCTTTCTGCGCCTCGTCCTTTGCCAGTACCCAGGGCATGGTCTCATCAATATATTTATTACATCTTTTGAATAATGCAAATATCTCGCTGATCGCATCCGCCACCCGCAGGCTCTCCATTTTCGCGGAAACCTTTTTATAAGTGTCTGCTGCCACAGCCTTCAGGTCAGCATCGATATCCGCCTGTTCTCCCGCCTCATTTTTATTCGTGACCACGCCGCCGAAATATTTATTGCTCATGGAAACGGTACGATTCACCAGATTTCCCATTGTATTCGCCAGATCGGAATTAAACCGCTCGATCATCAGCTCCCAAGTGATCACCCCGTCGTTTTCAAAAGGCATCTCATGCAATACAAAATAACGCACCGCGTCCACACCAAAGAAGGAGATCAGATCCTCGGCATAGATCACATTTCCCTTGGACTTGCTCATCTTACCGTCCCCCTGCAGCAGCCAGGGATGCCCGAATACCTGCTTCGGCAATTCCTCATCCAATGCCATCAGGAAGATCGGCCAGTAGATCGTATGGAAACGGATGATATCTTTTCCGATCAGATGAAGGTCCGCCGGCCACAGCTTTTTATACTGATCCGTTTTATTTCCATCCGCGTCATAGCCTATTCCCGTAATATAGTTTGTGAGTGCATCCAGCCATACGTAAACCACATGCCTGTCATCAAAATCTACCGGAATGCCCCATTTAAAGGAAGTTCTCGAAACGCACAGGTCCTGCAGGCCGGGCAGCAGGAAGTTATTCATCATCTCATTTTTCCGGGATACCGGCTGGATAAACTCCGGGTGGCTGCCTATATGCTCGATCAGCCTGTCCGCATATTTGCTCATCTTAAAAAAGTATGCCTCTTCCTTCGCCGGTTTTACCTCCCTGCCGCAGTCCGGGCACTTCCCGTCCACAAGCTGGGATTCCGTCCAGAAGGACTCACAGGGTGTACAATACAGGCCCTCATAAGCCCCCTTATAGATATCACCCTTATCATAAAGACGTTTAAAGATCTTCTGCACCTGCTTTTCATGATAATCATCCGTAGTCCTGATAAATTTATCATAAGAAGTGTTCAGGGAATCACAGATCTCCTGTATCTGCCCTGCAACACCGTCCACATAGGCTTTCGGCGTAACACCCGCCTCCTGTGCTTTCAGCTCGATCTTCTGGCCGTGCTCATCCGTTCCTGTCTGGAAAAACACATCGTAACCGTCTTTTCTTTTAAATCTGGCAATGCTGTCCGCCAGTACGATCTCATAACTGTTTCCGATATGCGGCTTGGCTGATGTGTAAGCGATCGCCGTCGTAATGTAATATTTCCCCTTATTCATATAGTATATTCCTCCTATCAGTGCTTATAAAGCATTATACATAGCATGGATTTTAAAATCAACAAAAATTATTCTTCCAGCATACTTTCCAGATATCCTCTGTCCCAGAGCAGGATCTTTAACTTCCTCGCCGCCTCTACCGCGGGCTGGGTGAAGTACTGGTTGGTCAGGACGGCGCCCACCATGCAGTCGTAGTAGTCCCGCCCGGCATAGGCCTCCTGAATGGCTTTTACGCCGACCGGGGTGGTGTAGCATTTACACTGGATCGCGTAGGTGATCCCCTCTTTTTCTGCCAGAATGTCGATGCCGTAGTCTCCGCTGCCCTTCGTCACTTCCACTTCCTGAAAGCCGCGTTTTACCAGAAGGTCTGCGCAATAGTACTCGAAGTCATGGCCGTCCAGCAGGTCAAAATCCTTTCCGTATGTGCGTTTTTTTCTGACATGCGTTATGACAAGCCATAAGCCTGCACATATAACAAATACTGCTATGATTGTAATGATGTATATTTTTGCATCCATAATCCTGTTTATTCCCCAACTGCTCTGCAAATGTCGAAAATTCTTCCATATTATAAAATCACCATTTTTATATCCTTATTATACTGCAAAATTAATATTTTCCAATCTTTTTATTTCCCCTGTCTGATTCATCCGGTGCTAATACATGCTCTCCCGTGCATATATTTTAAGGACTTACCCTCTCAGGAGCTTTTATGCACATCCTATCCAGAATCCATAACCTTTCCACCCGTAAAAAACGATTCCTTGTTCTGCCCTTTGCCTGCCTGCTTTTTCTTGCAGGATTTTCCGCTTTTTTTCTCTCGCAGAACGCCGCCTCTTATTTTGCAGACGCCTCCTACAATAAACTCTGCCGGGAGATCTTTCGGAGCGAACTTACCGGTAACACCCTGACGCTCCACTATACGCTTCAGAATCCGGCAGATTACGGCATCTATGAGGATGAAGCGCGCCTTCCCGTCTATTCCGCCGAAAACCGTGCCCTTTCCGGCGCCGCCGTTACGGACTGGTCAGAGCGGCTTTCCGCTATCGATCGGGAAAAACTGTCTGATGAAAACAGATACAGCTATACACTGCTCACCCGTTATCTCGCCCTTCAGCAATCCCTGTCCGCCTATAGCTGCCACGAAGAACCGTTCTCCCCCAACAGCGGCATGCAGCAGACGCTCCCTGTCCTGTTTTCCGAATACCGGTTTACAAGGCGCAAAGATATCGACGATTACCTGTCCCTGCTCTCCCAGACCGGCGATTATTTTCAGGGCCTCCTTGCCTATGAACGTGAAAAAGCAGATGCCGGACTTTTCATGTCCGAAGACAGCGCAGACGCATTGATCAGCGGGTGTGAGGATTTTATCACGGAAGATTCCATAAACAACGGTTCCCACTTTTTAGTGGATTCTTTTGCCGCCCGCCTTCTGGAGTTTCAGAAGACATATCCTGAACTGCTCAGCGAAGAAGCCTTTGACACTTATTATCAGGAAAACGTAAGAATCTTAAAAGAAGATGTGATGCCTGCCTATCAGATGCTTGCAGAAGAAATGACACAGTTGTCAGAAAATGTCTGTCACAGCGACACCACAGGCGGGCCCGATCGCTCCGCCGATTCTGATCTCGCCGGCAATCCCGGTGGTTCCGGTAAAATCTCAGAAAAACAGAAGCACTACAGCCTTCTGATACAAAAATCTACCGGCTCATACCGCTCTCCGGAGGAGATCAGAGAAATGCTCTATGCACAGTTTGATACCCTGCACGCAGAACTGATAAACCTCAGAAAACAGGCGCAGGCCTCCCAAACCTCCGCCCGGCATACCCATCCTCTCTCTGTGGAAGACATCCTCGCCTTTTTGCAGGAGGATATGAAGGAGGATTTTCCCTCCCTCCTGTCCGGCTCTTCGGAACAGTCAAAGAGTCCGCTAAAAAAACAGCTTCCCGCTGTCTCCTGTGACATCAAATATATCTCCAAAAGCCTGTCCGCATCCAGCGCACCGGCTTTTTACCTGACGCCGCCGATGGATGCCTTCGATAAAAACGTGATCTATATCAACCCGGACTCTTCTTTAGAAGGCGCCGCTCTTTTTACCACCCTTGCCCACGAAGGCTTTCCCGGCCACCTTTACCAGACCGTTTATGCAAGAGAAAGCGGCATTGCGGACCGCCAAAACCCGCTGCGCGGCATTCTTGATTATCCGGGATACTGCGAGGGCTGGGCGCTTTATGTAGAACTGTGTTCTTATGACTATGCAGCCAGTTATTATACTGTTGATACGGAAGTTCTGAAAACCGCCCGTTCTCTGGAGCTTTGTCTATGCGCCCTGCTGGACCTTCATATTCATTATTATGGGCTTACCCTCCCTCAGGCGCAGGCTCTTCTTGCAGGTTTCGGTATTTCCGAAGATGCCGCAGCGAATATTTATTCCTATATTGAGCAGGAACCCGCAAACTATCTGAAATATTATCTCAGCTACCTTGAGATCCTGTCCTTAAAGCAGGAAGCTGAAACGCTCTGGAAGGATGCCTATTCAGACTATCGTTTTCACCAGTTTTATCTGGATGCAGGCCCTTCGGACTTTCTGTCTTTGTATGAGCGGCTGCTGGCGGAACAATAAGTATCACAGACACCATACCATCACTACGCTTGCCGCAATCCCCACACCTGTGGCAAGCAACATCTATCATGCAAAAATAATAAACGGTTCATCATAATACGGAATCAAGGAATCATGTGTCAAAAACATTATATTTTCTGCCTTTGCCTGAGCAACCATTATTCTATCAAAGGGATCATTATGTCTTGGTGCACTCTCGTGTCGTTTTAATGTTTCCAATGCCGAAACATGTTTATTAAAAACAGGCAATACAATATATCCGCTTTCTTCACATCCCTTTTCCAGAAGACTTCCATCAATGCGCAGTTTATCCGGATGCAACATGTGCTTTATTGTGATTTCCCACACAGAAGCTGTACTGTAATATATTACATTTCCTTTATCAAGAATGATATCTCTTGCCTGTTTGGGTAATTTAGGATCATTTAATACAGCCCAAATAGCTATATGTGTATCTATCAACACTTTCATATACCATTTACCCCAAACATTTCTGCAATCTCATTATTACACTCGTCTATATCGTAATCTGCATCAATAAGGTCCAGACCTTCCAAACTGCCAAGCCTATGAATGCCATTTCTTTCCATTGCTAATTTATTATTATCCTTTTTCGCCATTTGATCAGTTCTCATAAAACGCTGAATCATATCAAGTAAAAACTGTAAGTTATCATCAGACAATCCCTCAAGGGATTGAATCACCTGGCTCTGCAATACTGTCATATCAATTACCACCTTCCTCATATATTTTTGTAACAATAGACACAACTTTATTAACATAACAAAGTTACAACCCTCATTTCAAATGGCAGGATTGATTTTAGCCCCTCCGGGGCATGATACCAGTTCCGTGTATTCCGTTCGCCCCAGCTCTGCTGGGGGTAATAGACCGGATCAATTAAAAATTTATAAATCTTCTTTCCAAAATATATCGAATAACAAATGACCAGTTAATTATTAAATAATTAATTACTATTTATACAGATTCATCCCCTTAATTCTCTGAATTTAATGTATCTGCAAAATAACGAAAATAAATATCTAAAAGTTCCCGATCAATTTGACTAATATTATATGCTACAACAAATCTTTCTGCAATATTCCTTCTTGTAGATTGTTTACCAGATATCTCCTTCAGAAGATTAGGTGTACATAACTTAACCCAGTTTACATCAAAAAAGCTATAATCAAAGTTTTCATAATCTATGAGCCATAAAGCAGATTTAATATTTTGTTCTTTCACAATATTGAGTAAACTTTCTGTATCAACAATAAGCCCTTTCAGATATAATTCAACAAGACCAAATATTAATGAATCATCATTTTGATTTCGTATCATAAATGGAGTTTCTTGCTTTGTCCCATTTTTTAACTTTTTATTTTCATAGCAGGAATAAATAATTCGCTCAGCATTTTTATCAGGTGCTAATATATTTTTGTTTACTAATAAACAATAAAAATCTATATCCAATTTTTCTTTTTTCAATTTCCAATCTTTATAAGCCAAACTGATTATATTTTTGCATTCGTCTCCAACATAGGGATACATTTCTACACATAACATTTTGCACTCATCAGAAATCAGCTTTGAAATGATATCTTTATCATCAAATAAATGCCCATATTTCTGACTTATCCATGCACTTTGAAGAACCAAATTAATGTGTTTTAGCGATTCGGCTTTATTATCACACAAATACACAAGTTCCTTATCCAAAAGAGATTTAATATATCTGACATTATCATTTGTTAACAAGCCTTGCAACTCAGCATTTTTTATAAATAGAATTAGTATATTTTTATAAGTTCCATAATCATTACCAACTATCCATTTATTAATCTTATCAAATGTTTTATCCACTACATTGCTATTAAGCTTACTATGCCCCAACAACAAAACTGCCTTCCAGAACACATTATCCCCTAAAAAGATGCTCTTTACTGGTCTCTTTTTATATTTAATAACTACGGTCAATAAATAATCTATTGCATCTTCTTCCAATGGAAGATTTATAGTAATGTTTTGTAGTAGTCTTTGTAAATTTTTTATCTCCTCAAATCTGAGCGCTATCATTAAATCAAATTTATTTAACGTATTCGCATGTATATTTCCGTTTTTAATACTATCGTTAGAAGCATCCATCTCACCTGTCATTACCGATCCAAAAATACTTTGAAAATATATTCTAAAAATCTCCCTGTTTTCTGCATATTGATCAACTGTCAGTTGATTTAGAACAATATAATTATAATAATTTTCCATACTTCTTCTCATAGAAGCAAATGCTGCTGTTCCACTGAAAAATATATAATTTGCTTTCGCCTGTTCTCTTACTTTTTCAGATGTCAAATATGCATCTTGAAATAATGTATATGCTATATTAAAAGTATAAATATCTTTCAGAATTTTATTATTACCGCCAAAATCAGGCAAACTTCTATATGTTCTATCCAAATTAATTGATTTTATTTCTTCACCTACTATCTTGGCATCTTCAATATTTACGCCGCTAATTATACCCTCTCTATCACTAACTATCTTTCCCACATAAAAACGATTCATTTCAGCTATAAAATATCGGAAATATTCTTGGTGTCTATAAAAAATATTGGCAGCCATCTTAAAGCAATTATAAGCATCAAGATATTCTTTTAATACATAATAAATATATCCTTGTTCCATATATAACTGAGGCCGACTCTCCGCAAGGTGAGAATTATTTTTATCAATAATATTTTCTAATGCCTGATAGTCAAAAGTATTAATCGCCTCAAACCATTCAGGCGTGTCATAATTCGTCAATTCTATACTATCCCGACGCCACTCGCTACTATTCTTTAATGGACTGTATAGTTCTATATAACGCACATCACTTTTAACAAGAATATCCCAAATTGTCTTTATTTTTTCTCTATCATTTTTCTCCGGCCTAAACCCTTTCAACAACTTGCCGATGTGCTCATTTATCTTCATTTCATCTTCATTTACCACTTGCTTACTGTCTGCTAAACTAATTCTTGTATACTGCTCATACGCAAGATTCCTGATAAGTTTACCAGTCTCGTCTGTTCCTTTTACCATATTAAACTCACTTACGCATCCATTCTCAACCCTGATATCAGCTTTATAAAAAGCAGACTTTATATATCGATCACCTGCAAAATTCATGAACTTAAAAGGTTTTAAATCATCATATAGTTTATCTAACTTTGTAGGCTTGTCTTCAGCTAATAGCCATTTAAGCATATTAAGGAGATTCAATGTTAAATCATCTTTACTAAAATCTGTCTTCAGCTGAAGAGATGCATACAATACATTGATTCCAAGGTTTTTATAGTAGTCCGCTTCATTCGCATCATATTCCTTACCACTTTCAATCAAATATGCTCTCTGAAAGTCTCCATCAAGAATATCTTTTGCCCATGAAAATATTTGTTTAATATCCGGATCACTAAAAGAATACCCCAGAAATAAAACAACCTTAGTACCGATAATAGATTTTACATAATTTTCAATCAATTTAAAATTTCGTGAATATGAGAGATAGTCATCTTCTTTCAGTACAAAATTATCATTTTCAAAATCTCCATGTATTTTGATGAGTTCTTTCCCTCCTTTTCTATAAGGGAGATCCGCATCTTTGCTAACCACACAGATAACTTCGCTATTATCTTCTGCTGCCTTCTCTATCAAATTATCGTAATTTGTCGTGATAATTGTGCGAGTATTCAGTTCAATAATTTTATCGTGAACCTCATGCTTTGGAAGAAAATCCCCAAATCTAAATACCTTACGCATCAACTGTGTATATTCCTTTTTTCCTCTGGCATTGAAATAGTATTGCGGAATGCGCAAAAAATCAAGCGGTTCATCACAAATACCTAAATGATCCGCAATTTCTTTTACTGCCTGCCCCCATGTAGGCATTCCGGAACATATAGAAGCTCCTGCTCCAACAAATATAACTAATTGTTCATTATTTCTTGCCACAGTTATAAGTTTTTTAGATTCAATATAATGGTTTAAAATTCCGTTATCACTTATCACAATCATCATACTCCTGTATTTTTCATTTTCATCTGTGGGAAAAATAGAATTTATCTGTTTTCATTATAACATACTTTAAAAGATTCTCACAAACCTTTCTTTCACTGTCCTTTTCTTCTACAGCATCATCTCCGTAAGCACTACGCTTGCCGCAATCCCCACGCCTGTGGCAAGCAGTGCCCCCGGCAGCGTCCACCTCGTCTTTTTCACCCTCGCCGCCATATAGTAAACGCTCATCGTATAAAAGCAGGTCTCCGTACAGCTCATCATGATCGACGTCAAAAGCCCCGTTCGGGAATCCGGCCCGTACTCTTCAAAAATATCCAGCACCAGCCCGGTTGCCGCCGAAGAAGAAAACATTTTGATAAACACAAGCGGAACAAATTCCGCGCCTATCCCCGCCCGCTCGGTAATGCCCCCGAAAAGCGCCCCCAGCATCGAGAGAAAACCGGAGGCTCTGAGCACTCCCACCGCGATCATCAGTCCCACCAGCGTCGGCAGTACCGTCACAACGGTTTTCAATCCGTCCATCGCCCCTTTCACAAAGGCATCATACACGTCGACCTTATTCAGGACGCCATTTAATACGATATAAAAGATCAGTGCAGGGATAATGATCACCGAAAGCCGCATCAACATCCGTTTTTCCTCCCGTACCGCATCTTAATATAAATAATACCCGCTATTGTAGAGCAACAGGTGGCGAGAATTGCCGGAAGGATAATGCCGGAAGGGTTCAGGGAACCATATTTACTGCGATAGGCGATCATATTGACCGGGATCAGCTGCAGGGATGAAATATTCAGGATCAAAAAAGCGCACATGGCGTCGCTTGCCGCACGATTTCCGTTTTTCCTCCGGCCTGCCGTTTCATATCCTGCCATTCCCCGCTCCTCCTCAAGCTTTGCCAGCTCCTCCATCGCCTTTAAGCCGGCCGGCGTACAGGCCCAGCCCAGCCCCAGAATATTCGCCACCAGATTTGTGGCAATGTAGCCCCTTGCCGGGTGCTGCTCTGGCACATCGGGAAACAGATAACTGATGAAAGGCTGCAGCTTTCCCGTAAATTTATCGATCAGTCCCGCCTGTCCCGCAATTTCCATCAGCCCTACCCAGAGCGCCATCGCTCCCGCCATCGTTATGCAGAGCGTCACCGCCGACTCCGCATACTCCAGGCAGGCGTTGGAAACCGCCTCCATATTCCCGGTAAACAACGCATAAATAATGCCGATCAGCAGCATGCCCGCCCAAATATAATTCAACATATATTTTCCCCTTAAAAGACTGTTTTTATATCTTTATGCGCCTGTCCCGCAAAACTTGACCTTCCGGCTGATATTTTCTTACATCCCACAGTCCGTTTTGCAAAAAGACCGTATACGGCATAACTCGTATACGGTCCTCTCTCAAACACAAAACAGTTCCAAATATATACTTTCATGCATTATCAAAGATCAAATACATGTTTTATAAATTGAAGCGCGCCCTTCGCGTCTGCATCCAAAGCTGCTTCTGAAGTGTCATCCACCAGATTTCTCCAGACTTTCACCTCCGAGCCGATCGTACCGCCCGGCATAACAAAAGGTTCCATCACTGCCGCATGCTGATAATCGATATCGCGAAGCGCCTGCCCTATCTCATCCCAGGGCATCGTTCCCCTGCCGGGCACCTTACGGTTTCTCTCACCTAAATGCAGGTGGCAGAGCCTGTCTCCGGCTTTTCTGATCGCCGCCGCTATATTGTCCTCCTCTATGCTCATGTGGAACGTATCCAACATGATCTGCACGTTTTTGCTGCCAACCGCATCCACGTATCTTACGGCCTCATCACAGGTATTTAAAAGATAGCCCTCAAATCTGTTCAGCACTTCCATGCCAAGTACAACATCGCACTCCTCCGCAACCTTTGCCACCTTTTTCATGTTTGCAATGGATCTCTCCAGATCCCCCTCTTTATCGATCGGTGCGGAGTAATCTACCGGCCAGTAAGAATACAGGCCGCCGCCAAACATTTTGATATCCATCTTTTTCAGCTTATGTAATGTTTCCATAAAAAACCGGATCGCATTTTCCTGTATTGCAGGATCGGCAGAACCCAGATTCTGAGACGCCTGGGGACCATATCCTGCTGTCAGGATAACCTTTCTCTCTTTTGCGTAATCGCGCAGTTCATACAACTGCTCGTCTGTCGTGTATGTATTGTTGAATGCCCCGCAGGAAATCTCCAGAATATCAAATCCCAGATCTGCCACTTTATCAATATATTTTTTATAGTCTGCAAACCATTCCTTCTCCCAGTACGCAAAATAAATCCCATATTTCATACCCTTGTCTCCCCCTGTTTTAATAAAACCTTCAGAACATAAACTGTCCTGAAGGTTTTTTATCTTTTTTATTCAGTTCTCATTACGCATCGATACCCTGTTCTTTGATAAACCGGATCACATCTCCCACTGTCTTCATATTTTCCAGATCATCAGAGGGGAATTCCACGCCATACTCCTCTTCACACTGCATTACCAGTTCAAACAGATCCAGAGAATCCGCACCCAGATCGTCCTTAAATGAAGTTTCCTCCGTAATCTCGCTCGCGCTTACTGTTCCTAACTGCTCTTCTATAAGTGCCGCAACTTTTTCTAACATCTTTCCTGTCTCCTTTTTTTAATTCCAGCCTTATCACATTTTATTCTATTCTGCTTCCGGTTTTCCTTCTCAAAGCAGACGGCCTTCTTGTTCTGTACAGACTATAGTTTAGTTAGACTTTCCCTATTTGTCAAGCATATACTGATAAATTTCCCGTTTGCTGACGCCTCTGTCCTTTGCCACCGATTTCATCGCCTCTTTTCGCTCCATGCCGGCGTCTTCATACCGTTTCATATGCTCCTCGATACTGAGGCTCAGAAAGCCCTCCTGCTTCTCCTTCCTTTTCTGCAAAAGGCTTTTTCCCTCTATCACAAGGACATATTCGCCCCGGGGCTCCTCGCTCTCATAAAAGGCGAGGGCTCCTTCCAGCGTCATCGGCATCACCGTCTCAAATTTCTTTGTCAGTTCCCGGCAGATCGTAATATTCCTCTCCCCCAGCGCCTCATAAAGCTCTTTTAAAGTGCTCGCCAGGTGATGCGGCGCTTCATACAGGATCATGGTCCTTGTCTCCTCCGCAAGAATTTCCAGGATCTCCGCCTTCTCCTTTTTCTCTGACGGCAAAAAACCCTCAAAACAAAAGCGCCTTGTGGAAAGCCCTGAGAGTGTCAGCGCCGTAATGCAGGCTGCCGCCCCCGGCAGGGAAGTTACTGTGATCCCCTCTTTCTGACAGATATTCACAAGCACCTCCCCGGGATCAGAGATTGCCGGCGTCCCGGCATCCGTGATCAGGGCTATATTCAGTCCTTCTTTCATCTTCTGTACCAGCACCTGTGCCTTTTCCACTTTATTATATTCATGGTAGCTTGTCATAGATGTCTTAATCCCGAAATGATTCAGAAGTTTGATGCTGTTTCTCGTATCCTCCGCGGCGATCAGATCCACGGATGACAAAGTTTCTATCACGCGCGGTGTCATGTCCTTCAGGTTGCCGATGGGAGTGGCGCAGAGATATAATTTTCCGGACATATTTGTAATTTCCCTTCCGCCCCTGACAGGGGCTGTGTCGTTTAATAGCCATATATATCGTATATCTCGTCCGTGTATACCCCGGGGCTCTGGTAGACGATAAGCGGCTTTTCTACGGTCATGCGGGGTTTTGCGCCCCGTATGGCTTCGATCAGGACCATGTTGGGTTCTTTGTCAACATAGGGGTATACGAGCTGCATTCGTTTGGGTTCCAGCCTGCAGGCGTTCAGGGTCACCAGGATCTCCGCAAGGCGGAAGGGGCGGTGTACGAGATAGAAGCGGCCGCCCGGTTTCAGGAGTTTCGCAGTCATCCCGGCTATGTCCTGAAAGGTACAGCATACTTCGTGGCGGGCGATGGTTTTCGCCTGATTTGCATTCTGGAGGCCATGCTGCCCGATCATATAGGGCGGATTACAGGTTATCACGTCAAAAGAGGCCGTCTCAAACAACCTGTCGGCCTCTTTGATATCTCCGGTTATGATCTCTATCTTTTCCTGCAGGGCGTTCAGCCTGACGCTGCGCCTCGCCATGTCCGCACTCTCTTCCTGAATCTCAAGCCCCCAGAGACGGGGGATTTCTGTCCTCGCCTCCATCAGAAGAGGCAGGATGCCGGTTCCCGTACCGATGTCCAGCAGGCGCTCTCCCCTCGCATCTTTTGCAAAACCGGCAAGGAGTACCGCATCCATGCCAAAGCAGAAACGCCCTGTATCCTGGATGATGCGATAGCCGTTTCTTAGCAGATCATCCACCCGCTCTCCCGGCATGATCAGTCTATCTTCTTCCATAAACCTGTCCTTTATCATTCGTCAAGCCCGGATAACTGTTCCTTCTTCTCTTTCTTTTCCAGTTTCTCCAGCTCTTTCAGTTCCTTTAATTCCTCTGATGAAGTATGGTCTTTTCTGTTTTTATGGCGTCTCTTAAAGCGGAGCTGTTCCACCTTGTACTCTCTGAGCTCCTTCTCATCATTCACCTCCACCAGTACTTTCACCAGCTGGCGCAGGATGTTTACGCTGTGGACATCCCCTTTCAGACCGTCCTCTGTTGTGACATGATCGCCTACATTGGGCAGTTTCCTGTTTAGTTCCTCATAAATGTTTTCCTCGTTGTTAAGGCAGCACATCAGCCTGCCGCAGACACCGGAAATCTTGGTCGGATTCAGGGACAGATTCTGCTCCTTCGCCATTTTAATGGAAACCGGCGCAAACTCCGACAGATAGGTATGACAGCAGAGGGGCCTGCCGCAGATACCGATGCCGCCTACGATCTTCGTCTCGTCCCTGACACCGATCTGCCGCAGTTCGATCCTTGTCTTGAACACTGCCGCCAGATCCTTCACAAGTTCCCTGAAATCGATGCGTCCATCCGCCGTAAAATAGAACAACACCTTATTATTATCGAAAGTATATTCCGCATCGATCAGCTTCATATCCAGATCATGTTTCTTTATCTTTTCCAGGCAGATCCGGAATGCTTCTTTCTCTTTCTTCCGGTTTGCCGCCTCTTGTTCAACATCCTTCTCTGTCGCCAGCCTCAGAACAGGTTTTAAAGGCTGCACTACTTTCGCATCCTCCACCTCTTTCGGTGGCAGCACCACCGTGCCGAACTCAATGCCTCTTGCCGTTTCCACGATCACATTGTCATTTCTTTTTATTTCAAATTCCAGGGGAGCAAAGTAATAAATCTTGCCCGCTGTCCTGAAACGAACACCGATCACTTTCATCTATCAACCTCACATTTTCCATTAATTTTCCTGAATGGTGATAAACAGAAGTTCCATCACCAGTTCAAAGCTCACATTGGCGCGCAGCCTGCTCTTCGCGTTGTCCAATGCCTTTAGGATATTTTCAATCCCTTCATAAGCGCTCTTATCAGCCGCCTTTCTAATATACTGTATTTCTTCCCTGAAAATCAAGTGATTTGTATCATTTGTAGCCTTAAACAGAAGTACATCGCGATACCAGATGGAAAGTACGTCCAGATATTCGTTCTCATTTATGCGATATTCCCTGATTCTTTTGACCGCCGCCATCATCTCATGCAATTCCATGCCGCGGATATTTTTTACCAGGCTCAACGCCTCATTCCGGATATTCTCAAATTCCTCACTGGTGGCAAGCTGTTTTGCCTGTCCGATATTTCCTCTGGCAAAAGCGACACAGATGTCAGCTTTATAATCAGGAACCATCAATTCCTTTTTCAGATATTCCTTTACCAGCTCATCCTGCACCGGCCGCATATGGAGCACCACACAGCGGCTCAGGATCGTCGGCAGAAGCTCCTCCAGATTCGTTGTCAATATTAAAAGCACTGCATAGGCAGGGGGCTCCTCCAGGGTCTTTAACAGGGCATTCTGTGCCTGAGGCGTCATCTTCTCCCCGTCCCCTATGATATAGATCTTATAGGGGCTGCTGTAAGGCTTGATCGCAATATCGCCATTGATCTGGGTGCGTACATCCTCCACGCCGATGGAATTCGGCTTCTCGTGGCTGACATAAATGATATCCGGATGATTCCCGGTCTGCGCCTGCTTGCAGGAATGACACTCCCCACAGGGCTCTGCTCCCTGTTTTTCGCACTGCAGGGTTGCCGCAAAGGTTTTCGCAATAAACTCCTTTCCGGAAAAACGCTCTCCCTGAATGATATAGGCGTGGGAAATCTTATTTTGTGAAATAGCATTCTGCAAATGCTCTTTTATATGCTCCTGTCCGATAATATCCTTGAAACTACGCATGTTCTCACCTTCCCCCTATGTAAAAATATCCAAAAGCAGCCCTTCTATCTCTCCGATCTTGCTGAGGATCAGAAGATTATCCTTTTCATCCTTCATCAGCTCCTGTGCCAGTTCATCGAGATTCTGATCGATCAGCCTGATAATACCGTATACGCGGTGCCGCCCCTTCCTGTCCAGAAAATTTTCTCTGGAAAAATTATGGGAACGGCTCACCACCTCATTCATAAATTCCTTGATCAGCCCCCGGTAACGCTTCATATCCTTCACATCCCGGCGCTTCCCAAGGCGCTTTCCCTGCATTGTGATCTCTTCCATCAGCGCCGTCAGCCTTGCCTGCAGCTCCTGCTCCTCCACACGGCTCGCCAATGTAAATTTAAAGGTGCCGTCCGCCTGCGTTTTTTCCGCTGTCGGCGCCACTTGTGACACTTGTGTCAATTGATTTACTTTGATGTCCACAACGCACCTCCTTCTTATTTATTCCTGTCGCCTCTCAATCCGTATCCACGGTCCGCTTAGACACTCTCCTTACATTTCTCTCTGATATACTCTGAGATCTCCGAAATACATCTCTCCAGATCGCGGTTCAAAAACCGCTTTTCTATTTCCGCCGCCGCAATTTTTTCCTCACTGAAATCCTGTACATCCGCAAGAAATCTCCTGCACATTTCCTCATATTGGGGGATATCCTGCATCCGTTCCCTGTCCAGCGCCCGCTGCAGCCTTTCTCCGTCATCCAGTTCAATAAACACCGGCACCATTTTTTCCTGCCCGAAGTATGCCCGGACTTTTTCATAGGATTCCAACGTCCCGATCATGAGATAATTTCTGTCCTCATGGAATGTTTTTTCTTCCACCACCGTAAAATAACGCCACATTCCCTGCACTGTATGGTACGTCCTGTCCTCGATCACTTTACCTTCCTGCTGCAATTTCTGAAAGCCCGCCTCATCCGTAAAATGATATTCCACGCCGTCTGTCTCTCCGGCGCGGATAGGGCGGGTTGTATAAAGTACCACTGTGTGGAACAAAAGCTCTCTCTGTTCCAGAAGCCTTTTATAAATGGTATCTTTCCCTGATGAACTTTTTCCCATAAGATAGACGATTTTTCCCATAAAGCCCTCAAAATAACAGCTCTGGCTGTTCCTGTGCATACTTGATTACAGTTTAACATACTTTCCATCTTAAAAGAAGGTCTATTACTGGAAATTTCCTGCATTTTGGACGCTTTTATTTTCCATTTTTCACCGCGCTTCCAAAACACACAGCCTTCCCTCATCCGAAATCCCGGTAAGATACTCTTCCCGTTCCCTTATATTTTTAATTTTAAAGATCAGTTCCCCGCTTATTATCTCACCGGGCACAAGAACAGGTATACCGGGCGGATAAAAATAAAGAAATCCCCCGCTAATCCTCCCAGCCGCCTCCTCCGGTGGAAGCCATTCCTTTTTTCTCTGCATCGCCTCATAAATACTCAGGCCCGAAGCAGCAGGTTCTATATGATAAATATCGTCCTTTTCCTTTTGTTCCTTTATCTCTGCGCTCCCGGAAAGCTCCTGGTCTGTCTCTTCCAGCGCTTTTATCAGCCGCTCCACCCCTTCACAGGTGTCCATCACCGTCAGGATTCCAAGCACATAGGCCGGCGCCGCCATTTCCATCTGTATATGATACCGATTCAGTAAGATCCGATACAGCTCCCACCCGTCCATGTCCGTTCCTTTCACGGAGATCACCAGTTTCCCGAAATCCCGGCCCGGTCCGGCAGGCAGGATCCGAATACGGGAAAATTTTGCCGCACTCGTATCTATCTGTTTTCTGAGCGCCAACAGCTTTTCATATGCCTCTTTTCCCTGCGCGGCAATAAAATCAATGCAGTGATCTATGCTCGCCATCAAAAGATAGGAGGGTGAACTGCTCTGATACATGGTCAAAAAGTCTTTCAGCCTGTCCCTGTCGACAAGCGTCCCCTGCACATGCAAAAGCGCAGTCTGCGTCAGAGCCGGCAATGTCTTGTGGACGCTGTTTATCACAATATCCGCTCCACACTCCAGCGCACTTTCCGGCGCTTCTTCCGATAACGCAAAATGAGCCCCGTGGGCCTCGTCCACAATAAGGGGGATGTGGAAAGCATGTACTTCCTCCGCTATTTTCCGGACATCCGATATGACCCCGTCATAAGTCGGCGAAGTGATCACAACACCGCAAAAGTCCTGTCTCCCCTCAAGATGTGCCCTGATCTGCTCCGCAGAAACCTCACCCTGAATACCAAAGCTCTCTATCGTCTCAGGCCACAGATATTCCGCCCGCAGCCGGTTCAGGGCGATTCCGTTATAGACTGACTTATGACAGTTCCTGGCGATAAGAAGCTTCTTTCCATCCTGCGCCACGGCAGAGACGGCGCTCAATATCCCTCCCGTACTGCCGTTTACCAGAAAGAAACTCTGTTCCGCATGATAAACCCGGGCTGCCTTTTGCTGTAATGCAAGCAGCAGCCCCTTCGCATCATGAAGGTTATCAAAGCCTTCTATCTCTGTAATATCATATTGATACATCTCATCAACAGGATGCCGCTTATAGCAGGCCAACGCGTTTTCCTCATTCTTCGGATGCCGCTTATAGCAGCCCAACGCGTTTTCCTCATTCTTCGGAAAACGCTTATGGCCGGGCATATGGAAGGGGTAATGATCAGAGGCACTGTAATCTGCTAATTCTTCCCATAAACTTTTCACTTTTTCTTTTTTCTCCGATGTCCTTTTTGTAAATGTATGGTCTCCAAAAGCGAGCAATATTTATCCGCCGCCGTTACCACCCAGGCTTCCCTGCACATAGGCGGCTTTATCGTAAGCGGCCACATATGCTTTATAATGATCTCTTTCTGCCTCTCTGTCAGCTCATATTCTCTTTCCGCGTTTTTTAACGCTCTGGCAGGATGATGAAAGCCATGCAGCCTGTGAGGATTCTCCTTATCAACTTTATGCCAGTCATAGAGGAAATAATCATGCAGCAACGCTCCCCTCACCAGATCCCTGCGGCTATGCTCAATTCCAAGTAATTCTGCAAGTGCTACGCTTTGACGCGCGACCTGGATACTGTGCTCCTTTACAGATATCCTTCCATGCTGCATATTATTTTTACTGCTGTCAAAATTTTCAGAATGAAGGATATCCCACCCATAATGATTCAGTTCATTTTGTATTTTTTTCTGTTTTTCAAAAAATTTCCTGCGCCTTTCTCTTCTGTGCGCATTCAGGTATGTTTTGATGCTTCCCATTTTATGTCTCTTTTCTTTTGACACTCTGTCTTTATTTTGAGCAGTGGAGAACAGCTCTGCTCCTCTGTATCAAAAAAGCCTATAGATTCAACTTGCGTTGAATCCATAGACCTTAATTTTCTAAAGATTAATGCCCAGAACCGGAATCGAACCAGTGACACGAGGATTTTCAGTCCTCTGCT
>CANSLJ010000020.1 GCA_947647735.1 uncultured bacterium
AGGGAATCCTGTTGGAGTCAATACCCGAATAAAGCGACAGTTCATTGATAAGCCGGTCCATATCATTAGCTTTATTATAGATCGTCCGGATATATTTATCCATCTTTTCCGGCGTATTGGCAATACCATCCATAATGCCTTCCACATATCCCTTGATAGCAGTGATCGGGGTTTTCAGGTCATGGGAAATATTGGAGATCAGTTCTTTATTCTGATT
Source organism: uncultured bacterium (assembly GCA_947647735.1). Classification (GTDB taxonomy): domain Bacteria; phylum Bacillota; class Clostridia; order Lachnospirales; family Lachnospiraceae; genus 1XD8-76. Next base: position 218 of record CANSLJ010000020.1, read on the forward strand.
CTCGCGCTGCAGCTTTTCTTCTGTGGATTCCTTAAGGCGGAGCCGCATATCTTCATAATTAATGGCAAGTTCCGCCATCTCGCCTTTTTGCCGTTGCTCCGGTGTGGATATCTGATAATCCAGATTTCCCTCTGCTATGTTTTTCATGGCGATATTCAGTTCCTGCACCGGATTAAACACGCTTGAATAGATCCAGATACTCAGAAGTAATGCCGTAAACACTAAAATGACCACGATCGCCACCGCCATAGATGTAAAGAAATCCGGTGCGATCAGATCCCTGAAATAGAGATAGGCATTGGGATCTGCCGAAAATTTTATCTCCTGTCCCCGGATAGCCGCTCCGATACTCCAGAAAGCCACCGCAGTCAGTGTCAGCGGCACAAATATCATGATCAAAAATGCAGTTATCAGCCTTGTTTTTAATTTCATATTTTTTCCCGGGGTTTTATATGGTTCGAACCTGTTTTCCTTTCTGGCTATTATATCATATTCTCACCTTACTTTTGTAAAAAGAGAAGAATAATCTTCTAAAAAAAATCTAAAAATAGCACTGAAAAGGCTGTGAATCCTTTTTGTTTCTGATTCACAGCCCTGTTTGCTTTTCATATATCCATATTTTATCCGCTGATCAGCATTTCACTGATACAGTCAAATAAATCCTGATCTATTTTTTCCGCTCTTAATTCTCCCAGTACTTTTGCTGTATTTTCACAGCCGCATATCATATCATAAATCTTTCTTTTAAGAATATAAGATATCTCTGCTTTATTAAGAAAATCAAATATCCTTTTTTCTTTCTCCGGCGCACGAAGCTCCATATCCGGATCGAATTGTACCTCCAACATATCTCCGGCATGTACTGCCCCCAGTTTTATGACAAGCATTGCTGTTTCCGGGGAATATATTGCTTCACATGTTTCGGAAACACCATTTCTGAAAAGCTTTGCCTCACTGTCTGTGCATCCCCGCACTTCTATCCGGAAACTTCTTTCTTCAGGTATCAGGTCCGTTTCTCCCTGCACCGGGAAAATGACAAATTTTCTCTCAGCCCAATCCCATTGCACTTTTGTTATGGCACAGGCACCTTTCTGATAGTTCTGAGATTCATTGTCATCCTCATACAGCTCAAATACTCCATCAGCTCCCGGATATACCCTGATCACCAGCTTATCAGGATTTGAGGACGCCTGTTTTCCATAGATCTCCTCTGTCATGGGTATGATCGCTCCCGCTTTTGCAAGAACCGGGATAGATTGTATGTCTCTGTACATGATCATATTCCCGCCACCTTCATACACCATACCGGTAAAGAAATCAATATAGGTTCCTTCCGGAAGCCACACTTTTACTTTGCCCATATGAAGTTCCTGTATATTCTGTTCCGTAACCGGCGCCGCCAGAAGTTCTGTTCCAAACCAATACTGATTAGGAACCTCATAAGCCCCCGGCTCTTCCGGATGGGTATAGTACATCGGCTCCATCAGCGGCAGCCCTTCTTTATAAGCCCGATAGTTCATCGTATAAAGATAAGGGATCAACTGATGCCTGAGCCTCAAAGCATCTCCCATTGCCTTTCGCACTTCACTATTAAAGAACCAGGGTTCCTTGCTGTAAAACATATCCTTTGTACTATGAAGCCGATTGACTGGTGAAAATACGCCGAATTGCAGCCAGCGTGCCATCATTTCATCATTTTTGTAGCCATTCATATGTCCGCCGATATCATGGCTCCACCAACCATAGCCAATATTGCTTGCTGTCACTGTAAAATAAGGCTGAAAAGCCAGAGATCCCCAAGTAATATAAGAATCTCCTGAAAAGCCAACGGGATACCGGTGAGAACCGGGTCCCGCATAACGGGAAAATATCATCGGGCGTTTCCCGTCACGGGCATGATCCAGATAATGATAATGATTCAACATCCAAAGAGGGTCCAATCCTTCTATTTTACTGTTCTTTCCCTGCTGCCAGTCTATCCACCAGAAGTCCACACCGTTTTCTTCGTTAGGATGATGCAGCACCTCAAAATATGCTTTCACGAACTCAGAATCACTGATATCAAAATTTACCTTTTCTTCCGTCTTTGGATCCAGTCCCATCCTTTCCGCCATCTGTTCATACATTTCCTCATAGGCGCGCACACCATCAGCCGGATGAACATTCAACGTCACCTTCATGCCCTTTTCATGAAGCCAGTCCATAAACCGCTTCGGGTCAGGAAACATATCACGATTCCAGGTATAACCTGTCCAGCCGCTTCCGTATTTAGGATCAACCTCCGTCAGGTGCCAGTCCATATCGATCACGGCTACTGTAAAAGGAATCTGCTCCTGTTCAAACTCTTTCATAAGAGCTTTATAGCTTTCCTCAGTATATTCATAATACCGACTCCACCAGTTGCCCAACGCATATCTGGGCACCATGGGCATTCTGCCGCAAAGATGATAAAAATCCTTCAGGCATTCCCGATAGTCATGCCCGTAGCCCCAAAAATAAATATCCTGTATCCCCTTTTTTCTGGGTTCCACCCAGCCGTCCTCAGTCAGCAGCAGAGAACTGCTGTCATCAAAATAAGAAAATCCAAACCGGGAAATCAGTCCGTGTTCCAGTTCACAGGCTCCGTCAACCCGGTCCAGCGTTCTGGCAGTTCCCAAAAGGTCTTGGGGTTCCTCCCCATAATGCCATATACTGTGATAATTACTGATATTACCCAATACCTGTATGCTTAAGCCAAAAGATGTGAATTCTTTTTTATTATAAATAATGTGTACTCTCTTTGTAAAAATCTGCAGTTCTTCCTTCGTTTCCCTTACTGTAAAATCAACTGGCTTAAAATCACGGTTTAATACCGTCTGGGTCGCCCTGTCTTCAAACTGTCCTTCTTTATCATATTCCAGACGGATCAGGCCGTCTGTCAGTACGGTAAATCGGTATGTATCCCCCTGCACCACGTTCTCCGGCCTGCATACAGGGCTTCCCTCTATTTGATAAATCCTGTCCATTCGCCACTGTCTCCCTTTATATTTTCTTTTATTTCGTCCATAGGTACGCTGCTGCCTCATAAGGCCTTAAAATTCGATCTTCTAACGCATCTTTATTCTTATAGTTGGAAATATAGAGCGATGAAACAGCGCCTTTTATCCCTTCTGGTATCGCAACTGGCTGCTCTTTCCCTGTAAAATTCAAAACCACAAAAAGATTTTTTCCATCCAGTTCCCGATTATAAAGATAGAGGGCTTCATTCTCTTTTTCATATTCCTGAAAACTTCCGTAAACAGCCACTTCATTTTCATGGCGGAGCCGGATCAATTCTTTCATATAATAAAAAATGGAATTCTCATCTTCCAAAGCTTGAGCAGCATTGATCTTCTTATAGTTCTCATTTACCTTCAGCCAAGGCGTTCCTTCCGTAAATCCCCCATTAACCGTATCATCCCACTGCATAGGCGTTCTGCTGTTATCTCTTCCTATATACCGGATAGCGTTCATCAGTGCTTCAGGATCTCCACCTTTTTCCACGATCCTCTCCTGCCATGCATTACGAATCTGAATGTCCTGATAATCCTCAATAGAATCATATATGACATTAGTCATCCCGATCTCTTCGCCCTGATAAATATAGGGCGTCCCCTGCATCGTCATCAGCATGGTATAAAGCATTTTTGCGCTTTCCACCCGATACTTTTTATCATCGCCCCAACGGGACACACTTCTTGGCTGGTCATGATTTGCCAGATACAGGCTGTTCCATGCCGTTCCGTCCAGCTCCCTCTGCCATTTGCTCATTACCGCCTTGAATTCAGGGAGTTTCACTTTACGCAGCGTAAATTTATCCCCGTCCACATACTCCAGCTTTACATGTTCAAACTGAAACACCATGCTCAGTTCATCTGTATCAAATCCTGCATATTTTTTTGCTTCTTCCACCGTAACGCCTGAGGTTTCTCCTACAGTCATCATTTCCGGATACTTTGACATGACATTTTTATGCATCTCCCGGAAAAATTCATGGATTCGTGGACCGTTCTGATAATGTTCCGCTCCAACCATTCCTTTTTGAGGAGCTCCATCAGGAAGCCCCTCTCTTTTAGAATACATACCGGCTACGTCCAGCCGAAAACCATCCGCTCCTTTTTCCGCCCAGAAATCCATGATATCATACACTTCATTTCTCACAGCAGGATTCTCCCAGTTGAGGTCCGGCTGTTTTCTGGAAAACAGATGGAGATAATACTGATCTGTTTCCGGACTATACTCCCAGGCGCTTCCCGAAAAATGGGAAATCCAGTTATTTGGTACCCCGCCTTCCTTTCCATCCCGCCATATATAATAATCCCTGTATGGATTGTTCCTGCTTTTCCTGCTTTCCACAAACCACGGATGTTCATCAGAACTATGATTTACCACCAGATCTACGATCAGACGGATACCCCGCTTATGCATTTCTCTCTGCATCTCATCGAAGTCTTCCATCGTCCCAAATTCTTCCATAATGCCTCTGTAATCAGAAATATCGTAGCCATTGTCATCATTTGGCGATTTATAAAAAGGAGACAGCCATACTGCATCTACACCCAATTCCTTCAAATAGTCAAGTTTTTCCGTAATTCCCCGGAGATCTCCTATTCCATCTCCATTAGAATCCTTAAAACTTCTGGGATATATCTGATAGATCACAGCTTCCTTCCACCAATTTCTTTTCATGTAAAGCTCCTTCCTGCTTTTTACTCTTTTACCGCTCCATGCGAAATGCCGGCTACGATCTGTTTCTGGAACAACAGAACCATGATAAGTGTAGGAATGATCACCACGATCGCTGCCGCTGTTATCTGGCTCCAGAAAATGCTGTACTCATCCCTCAGGTAGCTGATACGGACAGGTACTGACTGCATAGCTTCTACGATATTCAACGTACACGAAAGCAGATACTCATTCCATGCGGAAATAAAAGTTATGATCGCTGTAGCAAATACACCCGGCGCCGCAATGGGAAAAATGATCTTCCACAGAATTCCCCATGCGCTGCATCCGTCAATTTTTGCTGCTTCCTCCAGCGAAACAGGAACCTGTTTAAAGTGTGTCACCATAACCCAGACAGCACTGGGGAGCGTGATCGTACAGTAAGCCAGAGAAATATGGTAGCTGTTCAACCAGTCCAACTTGTAAAACATATTGAAGATCGGTCCGATCACGATCATCTGCGGAAACATGGAGATAGAAAGGATCAATCCCATAAGAATGCTTTTTCCTTTAAATTTGAACCGCGCAATAACATATGCGGACATCGATGCCACGATCACCACATACAATGTTGTGGATATCGCCGTGATAAAACTGTTTTTTACTGCGTTCAGAATATGCTTATCCACAATGACTGTTATATAGTTCTGGATCGTAGGATTATTGGCAATAATATTATAGGCGCCAGTACCATGTATCTCCACCTCCGGTTTAAACGAAGTGATCAGGATCCAGAGAAATGGAAATACGGAGATACCTAAAAATAGAATAATAAAAAACCAACAACATATTTTAAATAATTTTGATTGATTCATAATCTCTCCTCCCTCTAGTCATTACTGATCAGTTCTGCGCCCAATACTTTCACATAGATCATTGCAATGATCGCCACAAAGACAAACATACCCACCACGACCGTTGAGCCGTAACCGTAATTACTCTGGTTAAAAATAAGCTTATATGCGTAAATAGATAAAGTTTCTGTACCGTTACCGGGACCGCCGCCAGTCAATACGGAGATCAGGTCATATACGCGGAATGCATCCAGCGTTCTGAAAAGCAGTGCCACCAGAATACTCGGTTTCATCAACGGTAATGTAATACTGAAAAAGGTTTTTACCGGAGATGCTCCATCAATAGCTGCACTCTCATAAAGCCCTCTGTCAATAGTCTGCAGGCCCGCCATCAAAAGCAGTGCCATATAAGGCGTTGTTTTCCATACATCCGCCAGAATCGCGGAAGCCATAGCCCCCTGCGTTGTAAGAAGCATATCTGCCTGACTGCTGATCAACCCTATCTCAGAGAAAATTTTTGAAATAATACCATAACTTCCATCATAAAGATAACTCCAGATCAGTGCTGAAACTGCTGTTGGTATCGCCCAGGGTATCAAAGCGATCGTACGAACGCCTCCGATTCCTTTCATGGATTTACTCATAATGAGCGCCAGTCCCATACCAAGGATAAACTCCGCCGTCACAGAAAAGACCATAAACACAAAAGTATGAAGCAGAGCTTTCCCAAATCTTTCATCTGTTGCCAGTTTTTTATAGTTGTCTGCCCCTATGTAGTTACTCTGTACGATGGATCCTGACAAGCCTTCCAGAATAGTCGGCATATTTTCCTTATTATAGAACTGAACATCCGGATATTTTGCATAGATGGCATTTATCTCTTCCGTGATCTCTCCTATAAAGCTTTCTATTTCCTCCTTCTCCTGAGAAGTCATTTTACGTGGCTCTGTCTGCCCTTCTGCTGTGCCCGTACCGTATTTTTCCATCATGGCACTTACTTTTTCCTGGACTGTCGTGAACGCCTTCTGATCTTCCTCATCCACCAGCGTGATATCCGCACTGATAAAATAATTTACATACTGACAGTCCTCCACGAACAACGCCTCATTAAACTTTTCGTCCATATAAAAGCTGTTATATTGCTGATCGTTCGTTCTGTAATCAAAAAATGTGTACATAAAGGAAGTGACTACCGGATAGATCGAAAACACTCCCATAAAGCACAACAACGGAATAATAAACACAAACTGCTTTAAGCTCATTCTCTTTACCATATGTACCCTCCGTTCATTAAAAAGTGCCTGTTGCTATAAAAAGAGCGACTGCGTACATTGATGCACAGCCGCCCTTTCTGTATTTTCTGTGTTTCAGCAGCTTTTAAGCCATGCTGTTATTTATATTCTTCCAGCAAACGTTCTACTTCTGCTGCTGTTGCGTCCAGTTCCGCCTCATTTGACAGATACTTGTGGATCGTGATCTGAAGCGCGTCAGACAGTTCGCTGTACTTACTGGAGCTCGGTCTCGGAATCGTATTTTCAAGCGCTTTCACAAAACCGGGTTTTGACAACAGAACATTATTAGCCAGAATCTCTTCATTATCCAGAACCTTATTATATCCGGGTACATAGCCGCCTGCGCTGCAGAAAGGAATCTGTCCGTCTGTTGCTGCAAAACGAAGGAATTCCCATGCTGCTTCTTTGTTTTCGCCATAAGCATTCACTGCCATCAGCCAGCCGCCGATGCAGGAACCGCCCGGAAGGGGTGCGATATCGATCTGATCCTGCTTTACAGTTGTCTCGTCTGTGAGAACGCCCCATGTGCCAGGCCATCCGCGGGAGAATACTGTCTCGCCATTTGCCAGCAGGTTATTACATTCGGACTCTCTGTATACCAGAATATCCTTCGGTGTATACTCTGCGTCCGTAGCTGTTTTGAACAGCTCAAGACCATGTGTGATATCCGTAAAGTTTGAAGTCCATTCATTGGTGTTACAGATCAGGCCTTCATACTGTGCGGACTGAATAGACAATCCTACAGAAGTTCCGCCTTCTCCGCAATAGGTCTCTGCCATCGCCAGAAGGTCTTCAAATGTGTAGTCACCACTTACCAGCTTAGCCGCATCTTCCTCGGAAACAATATCCTTACGGAAGAAAAGGCTTCCGAAATCAGGATACAGAGGAATCGCATAGGTTTTTGCGCTGTATGTACCTGCCGCAATAGATCCTGCATTAAAGTCAGCGGGTGTCAGCCCTGCTTCCATCATATACGGATCAAGCGCTTCCAGATAACCGGCTCCAGCCAGATCTCCTGCCCATACGGTATCAATACACACCACATCATATTCCGAGCTGCCTGCTCCGAATGCTGTATTCAACTGACTTCTCACATCGCCGGAATCTTTCGGTGCGATCACCCATTCCACTTCAATGTCATCATGTGAGCTGTTAAATGCTTCAATTAAAGCCTCAACGCCCCCGTTACCGTTATCCTGTTTGTAAAATTTAATAACTGTTTTTCCTTCGCTTCCTTCTACCGGAGCCTCAGCTTCCGCTTCTGCTGCTTCCTCTCCGCCTTCTTCCTGTGTTTCAGCCGGCTGAGCCTGTTCCGCTGTTTCCTGTGAACCGCCGCATCCCGCCAATACAGTTGAAACTGTTACTGCCATTGCCATGAGCATTGCCACATGTCTTTTTTTCATTTTTTTACTCCCTTCTTACATTTTATTTGTTTTTAATGTTTCCTTATGCGCATAAGGTTTTGATTTTTATAATATTATCACTATTTTTCTTTCTGCACAACCCCTTTTTATGCGTTATTTGCAGTATTTTATGATTGTTTTAATTCCCGCGCAAAAAATTGCACAATAAAAGAGGATTTTGGCAGTTGTTTTTTTACCAAAATCCTCTTTGTTTTTCCTTATGCGTATAAGTATCAGGCTAAAATTTTTTCCTGTCTTAAGACTGCATAATCTTTATACTGTCACGAACTACAATGCTGAACGGAAGGACTATCGCCCGCTGAGTCCGCTCTTTCCCCTCTATCAGATCTATCAGAATGCGGACTGCCTTGATACCCTTTTCCATCACATTCTGCTTTACAGTCGTAAGATGGGGCCTGACCACCTGAGCAAAATCATTATCATCAAAACCTGCAACTGAAATATCCTCCGGAATATTGACACCTCTGTCTTCCAGATAATTTACAAGCCATGCTGCATAATAATCCGAGCTGCAGAGCACAGCCGTATATTCCCCTACCATACAGTATATCGCTTCCATCGCGCCTTCCATACCCAGCTCTCCTATACTGACAGCCGGAAAGCTTTCCCTGTCACTGGGAAGCCCATATTTTTTGAGTGCCCGGACGCTCCCTTTATAGCGTTCCCCCGCGATTCCATCTGTTCCATAAGAAAAATAAGCAAATTTCTTATGGCCGCACCGGATAATGTATTCTGTAATATCATAACCGCCTTTCTCATCATCCAACGCAATATTTACTTCCTGACTTTCTTTCACATAATTCACACAGTCGATCAGAACCATCGGCTTTTTGTAGCCCCGCTTTAAGGCCTCCACATCCTCATAATCCACACTGACAACGATAAGTCCGTCAATATTCCAGGAATTGACACATTTTATGATATCTCCTATATTATCCGCAATATGCATCATCAGATAATATCCCTTCGCACGCACCACCTGTTCGATAGCGCCTACAATCTCGCTGTAAAAAGGATCTCGGAGCATGTTTTCATGCCTGCCGGTCTTTTCCTTCATGACGATACCTATGATCTTAGAATAATTGCGTGCCAGATTCTGTGCGCTGATATTTGGAATATATCCGCATTCTTTTACGGTCTTCTGCACCAGTTCTATCGTAGCCGGGGAAACCTCCGTTGTCTTTCCATGCAGTACATTCGATATGGTAGTTGTGCTTACGCCAAGCATTTTAGCCATTTCTTTAATTGTAACCAAGTAAATTCCCTCTTTTCTGCTGCAGATGTTGCGCCTTTATCTGCCTGATCTTTCATAAAGCTCATTCATTTCTTCCTGCAGTTCTTCGTAAATTTTGTGAATTTCCGCATGACATTCATATTCTTCTGACCTGCTTCCGGCGCGGATCACAGAAAAAGCCTCTTTCATACTCTGATACTGTTTCATTGCCACTGCCGCAACCATCAGCGCGCCGATCGCCGTACTTTCCGCGTTGTCCATACGCACAATACGTTTTCCGTAAACTTCCGCCTGCATCTGATTAAATGCCTCGCTTCTGGAAAGCCCTCCGTTTATCAGGATCTTATCGATAGGTACATATCCCTCGAAAGAAGCAATATTATTTTGTATTTCCATGCAGATACTCTCCAAAAGTGCCTTCAGCATGTCTTCTCTGGAAGTATTTAATGTAATGTTGCTAAAAGAAGCTGTTGCATCACTGTTCCAGTCCGGCGTGGACCTTCCCTGAAAATACGGCAGTACCCGACAGCCATGCGAACCAGCAGGGATCTCCTTCAGGATCTCATTCATACGTCCATAGAAATCCGTCTCTTCCTGATAAAAGTTTCTTTTAAACCATTCCATAGCTGAAGTACATGTCAGCATATTAGCTTCCAGGATATATTCTCCGGCGGCAGAAGATGCATTGCAGACCACATTCCAATCCAGACCTTCCGGCACATTATGACAGGTTGTCAAAAGAAATCCTCCGGTGCCAAGAGTAAGAGATACCTGCCCTTCCTCTACCACGCCCTGCCCCAGCATACCGCACTGCTGATCGCCGCCGGCGCTGATCACGGGAATTCCCGCCGAAATGCCGCTCTCTCTGGCAAACGCTTCTGTCGTATATCCCATAATGCTCCCCGGCTCTTTCAGTTCACAGAGTTTCTCTTCCTCCACTTCCATCAGTTCCAGTAATCTTGCATCCCATGTGCGGGTCTTCAGATTCATTAAAAGAGAACGGCTGCCGTAAGTGTGATCCGTATAAAAATTGCCGGTCATATGGTAGACCAGATAGTCAGGAATTACCGTCAGCTTATAAGCTTTCTGATAAATTTCCGGGCAGTTCCTCCTGAGCCATTTCATCTTTGTTCCGGAAAATACCGGATTCACCCGTGAACCGCAAAGCTCAAAAATCTCCCTGTGATACGGCTCCATTTCCTGGCAGATCGGCACTGTCCGTTTATCCTGCCACATCAGAGCATTATGCAAATGGTTGCCTTTTTCATCCACCGGGATTACGGAAGAACGCTGTGATGTCAATGCCACTGCATCAACTCTCTCTCCTTTTTTATCGGCAAAAACTGCCATTTCTTTGACAATCTCCGTCATATTGTTTTTGAAATCCAGTGGATCTTGTTCAAGCCATCCATTTTCCAGTGTAATGACTTGATACTCCTTTTGAACTGTATGTAACAGCTCGCCGTTTTGCCGGAATAAAATCCCGCGCATGCTGGATGTTCCCACATCCAAGATCAAAAAATTCATGGTTTCCTCCTTTTTAATAAATTTTACAGCATTGTATCACATACCAACTGTTCAAGAGAAGAATAATCTTCTAAAAAAAATATAAAAATGAACCGTTAGTGTTGACAAGTTTAAAAATTATGCTATATTAAAATAGTAATCATTCCTATTTTTATAAAGGAGACTATATGGCACTGAAATACAGCAGGCAGAGAGAAGTTATCAAAGAATGCCTTATGAATAGAGATGACCACCCCACGGCGGATATGGTCTATATGGATGTCCGGGAAACTTTTCCCAATATCAGCCTCGGTACGGTTTACCGTAATCTTCAGCTCCTTACGGATTTAGGTGAGATCCAGAAGCTGAACGTCGGGGACGGTGTGGATCATTTTGACGCGAAGACCTTTCCGCATTATCATTTTATCTGTAAGGAATGCGGCAGTGTGATCGATCTGCAGATGGACAATATCGATACGATAAAGGATATCGCGGGAGTTAATTTTGACGGACAGATTGCCGGGCATATCACCTATTTCTACGGCGTATGCGGCAACTGCTGCAAAATGGCGGGCAAAACCCACATTGCGGATACTTTGGAGGAAAAAATCCCTGCCAATGCATAAAAACGGTAACAGCCGGGTATTTTCCCGGTTATAATAAAAAATCATATCTTTAAAGAGAAAAGGAGAAAAAACAATGAAATTTGTATGTCAGGTATGCGGCTATGTCCACGAGGGAGATCAGGCTCCTGAGAAATGTCCCCAGTGTGGTGTTGGTCCTGAAAAGTTCACAGCACAGGGCGAAGAAATGACATGGGCTGCAGAGCACGTTGTAGGCGTGGCTAAGGGCGTTTCCGAAGACATCTTAGCAGACTTAAGAGCAAACTTTAACGGTGAGTGCTCAGAAGTTGGTATGTACCTTGCTATGGCAAGAGTTGCTCACAGAGAAGGCTATCCGGAAATCGGCCTTTACTGGGAAAAAGCTGCTTATGAAGAAGCTGAACATGCTGCTAAATTTGCAGAGCTGCTCGGTGAAGTGGTAACAGATTCCACAAAGAAGAACCTTGAGATGAGAGTAGAAGCTGAAAACGGCGCTACAGCAGGTAAGTTTGACCTTGCCAAGAGAGCAAAAGCTGCCAACCTTGATGCGATCCATGACACCGTACATGAAATGGCAAGAGATGAAGCTCGCCACGGCAAAGCATTCAAAGGCCTGTTAGACAGGTACTTTGGTTAATCTGTAACAATATTTACACTATAAAATACAAACGATAAGGAGATTTTATTATGGACAAATATTTTTGCAATCCCTGTGGTTACACTTATGATCCTGAGAAAGGTGATCCTGAACACGGCATAGCTCCCGGAACAGCTTTTACTGATCTGCCGGACAACTGGGTATGCCCTGTATGCGGCATTGACAAATCCATGTTCAAGCGTGTTGTAGAAACACCCTAAATTTTAAATTCTCTGAAAAATATTGTAAAAGTGTGGCAGCAGAAAGATTGTTTCTGCTGCCATTTCTGCCTTCAACGGACTGCCGGCTATTTCCGTAAAAGATTTCCAAAAATTTAAAAACCTTTTTTTCTCCCTATCATCATATATTTAAAATGCCGATATATTAACAGAGAAAACAGTAATGCAGGTGCAGGCAATGAAAGAAACAAACACAGAACAAAAAAAGCAGAAAAACAGTAAAAAAAGCGGTCCCCTCAGATCAAAACTGCCTTTCTGGCTTATCGGTATTTCGGGAATCGTGATCCTTTTATATCTTCTCATCGGAACCACTTACCAAAAAGTCTTTTTTCCCGCCACCATCATAAACGGCGTCAATGTATCCGGGCTTGATATCCGGCAGGCACAGGAAGCGGTAAACGCCGCCGCCGGAGAATACATATTAACACTGGAAGAAGCGGAAGAAAGGACAGAACAGATATCCGGCAGCGACATCGGGCTTTATACGATAGACGACGGATCGCTGCACGCCATACTGGGCAGCCAGAATATGCTGACCTGGGGCTTTCAGGCTTTTCATCAGAAAAACTACTCTCTGGATGCAGATTATGACGAAGAAAAACTCCACGCCGCAGTAGATGCCTTATCCTGTATGGATCAGTCTAAATGGATCTCTCCCGAAAGTGCATATATCCGTTATGAAAAGAGCACCGGCTATCAGATCGAACCCGAAGTTGCCGGTAATGAGATTCTGGCAGACAGACTTTTTGAAGCCGTATCGCAGGCTGTCTGCCATATGGATGACACACTCTCCCTGAGGGATGCGGAAGTTTACAGGCTTCCCCGTATTTCCTCGGAAGATTCCTCCCTGCAGGAACAGCTTGCCCTGCTGCAGGGCTATTCTGACATGACTGTCACTTATCAGTTCGGGAACCAGACAGAAGTGCTGGATGGAGATACCCTTTCGGAATGGATCTCTGTAAGCAAAAGCGGAAGAAGGACCATTGACCGGGAAGCTGTAGCACAGTATGTAAAGGAACTGGCAAAGAAATATAATACCGCCTACTCCGCAAAAACACTGGAAACCTCCTACGGGGAAACTGTCACGATCAAAAACGGCTATTACGGCTGGATGATCGATAAGGAAACAGAGACAGATAATCTGATGAAGATTCTCCGCGAAGGCGAAAGCGTCACCATAGAACCTGCATACCTTATGGAGGCGGCAAGCCATGACGGTCCTGACTACGGCGATACTTATGTGGAGATCAACCTTACGGCGCAACATCTGTTTTTTTATAAAGACGGGGAACTTTTGATAGAATCCGACTTCGTCTCCGGCAATCCCGCCCGGGGCAACGATACGCCTGCAGGTGCCTATTCCCTGACTTACAAAGAACGGAATGCCACCTTAAAAGGACAGAATTACAGGACTCCTGTATCTTACTGGATGCCTTTCAACGGAAATATCGGTATGCATGACAGTTCCTGGCGTTCTACCTTCGGCGGCTCTATCTATAAAACAAACGGTTCCCACGGCTGTATCAACCTTCCGCCTTCCGTGGCCGCAACGATTTTTGAAAACATTGAGCAGGGGATGCCTGTTTTATGCTATCATTTGGGGGGAACGGAACAGACTCACGCCACCAATCTTTCCGGCGATAAAGTAGGAGGGCATGCTGTAGCTCCCGAACCGGAACCGGTGATACCTGTTTTGCCCGATGGCAGCATTCTGCCTCCTGACGCGCAGACCGTACCGGCGGATGGAACCGTCATACCGGAAGGGCAGATAACACCGGATAGCGGAGCTGTGGCGCCGGAACCAGAAACTACTATACCAATACCTTAACAGACGATCGACAACAGTTTCCTCCTGTTCTCGATCCTTACCACCGCTTCCTCGCCGCCGAACTCCCCGTCCAACGCCCAGGAAACTTTTTCTTCCGACCGCAGTATCACCTTTGAAGTCTTTTTATAAAAAATATGCTGATTATCCGCAAACTTCTCACTGAGCAGGGAAAGCCCGATCTCGTTTAAAGCGACAAGGCTCTTCGGCACCTTAACAAGAACTACCTCAAACAACCCGTCATCCAGGGAAGTATCGGAAGGCAGGATATTTTTGAAGCCGCCGATGGATAAGGAATTTGTGACCATACCGAGAATGAAATCACCCTCTATGGTCTCATCTTCCAGTTCCACCGCCATATGATAACTCTTCAACTCCGTAACGCTCTTGATCCCTTCAAGAATATAGGCGGCATGCCCCAGCAGGTTTTTCGCCTTCTGGGATGTGGTATAGGAGACCTTTGTAAAAAGTCCGAATGCCGCTACATACAAAAAATACCGGGAGGCATTGAACCGTCCCACATCGATCCATCTCGGTGTTCCCTTCACTGTGTTTTCCAACAGCATATCCGCATCTCCGGAAAGCCCGAGGCTGTACGCAAAATCGTTTGTGGAGCCGGAGGGGATATAAGCGATCTGTGCCGGCAGGTTTTTCCGTATCAGAAAAGAGACCGTTATATTCAGCGTACCGTCTCCGCCGCTGCATACGATCAGGTCATATGATTTAAAATCTATATTTTTTGCATAATCCTCCAACCGGCTTACCAGACAGACCGTGACAAGATAATCCTGGCTGTCATAATACTCTACCGCTTTCTGCAGATTGAGCCTTGTTTTTGTCATGCCGGATACGGGATTGTAGATCAATAAAAGTTTTTTCATTTTATTCTATCCAAAGCCTCCTGATAATAACGATATGTTTCCCTGTCAAAGCATACCATTTGAATCTCCATTTCCGGATGCGATTCCAGAAACTTCAGGATCGTCCCCACGGCGATCTCAGATGCTTTACCCAAAGGAAATCTGTATATCCCGGTACTGATCGAGGGAAACGCCACGGTCTTACACCCATGTTCTGCCGCCAGCTTCAGGCAGCTCTCATAACAGCTTTTCAAAAGCTGCTCCTCATTTTTCTTTCCGCCGTTCCAGACCGGTCCCGGTGTATGGATCACATATTCTGCCGGAAGGCAGTATCCCTTTGTGATCTTCGCCTGCCCGGTCCTGCAGCCGTTAAGCATCCGGCACTCTCCCAGCAGTTCCGGTCCCGCAGCCCTGTGAATGGCGCCATCCACACCGCCTCCGCCAAGAAGGCTGGTGTTGGCGGCATTCACGATCGCATCCACGCTCACCTTCGTAATATCACCCAATGTAATCTTCAGCATATCTTTCCTCACTTCACAGCACCCACCAGCAGGTAAATCAACGTAATACACAGACCGATACAGAACAGGATCAGGCCATAGGAAAGGCTTCTTGTAATAATGGAGATATTTTCCATCAGCCCGGAATAACCAAGCGCAAGCTTATGCTCATAATCCGCCTCCTTCGGACGGTTTTTGCGCAGCGTCCGGTTCAGAAGCTTATTGATAAGATTGGCGGCTTTTCCCAGAAAATGCGTTACCCCGTTTCCTTCTTTCAGTTCACCCATCTTCGTATAGTCCCTGTAAACAGTCTTTCTCAAAACAACCACAAGCGCATCTGTCACCGTATCCAGAAATCCTGCGATGACAGCGCCAGCTTTTATGAAAAACTTTGTCAGTACATCCATCAGTTTATCCAGTATCCCACAGATCCCGCCGCAAAGCGCCGGCAGTATAACAAGGAGCACCGGCCTGTAAAAATATTCTTCCAGATCGATATATCTCGGCCACCTGTTCAGATAAACACTGCTGCCGTCCTCCTGTTTTTTTATCATCCACAGCCGCACGACCACCACATAAAGCAATGCGCCGATCGCGATAGAGGTAATACCGCCCTTTAAATTTCCAAAGCTGAAATAGGAAACCTTCTCCCCCGCTTCCGCAAGCCCCATAAAACCCTGTCCCAGATCCGCCAGCTTATCCAGTGTTAAACCGGAAAACATTCCCATCACCGGAAACAGCAGAGATACCGCCGTCAAAACCGCCTTGCTGAGAGGGCTCATATAAGTTTCCTGTGCATCATATTTCTCCTGCAGCGCCGCATCCGCATTTTTCTCCACAAAGACTGCCACAAACAGCTTTGTCATATAGGCAACCGTCAGCCCGCCGCTGACCAGAAAAGCCCACTCTATCGCTCTCATGCCGCCTGCCGTAAAAAAGACTGCCTCTCCCGGAAATTCCGCCAGTTCTTCCGCATATTCCACAATACTCTCATGAAGCAGGGTTTTGCTGATATAACCGCTCCAGAGCGGCATGCCGCCGATGCCGAGCGCTCCCATCAGATAAATAAATCTGAGCAGAGGTTTTTTCCGCCCGAAGCCCCTGATCTCATTCAGATCCAGCTTGTGCAGGTTCATATAAATAACGCCTGCCGCCATAAACAAAACCAGTTTGAACAGCGAATGGTTCACCATATGCAGAAAACTTCCGCGCACCGCCAGCCTGTTTTCTTCCCCGAGCAGTCCCTGCATACCGACTCCCACTAAGATAAAACCGATCTGGGACACCGAGGAACAGGCGAGCGTCCGCTTAAAGTCCACCGAAAACAGTGCCAGCACCGCGCCGATCACCATTGTCAGCACACCCAGTATCAGAATAAAAGTTCCCCAAACTCCATCGTGCAGAAATATCCTGCAGCTTATCACAAGCACACCAAAAATACCAGTCTTTGTCAAAATACCGGAAAGCAGCGCACTGGCAGGCGCAGGCGCCACTGGATGAGCCTTCGGCAGCCAGATATGAAGCGGAAAGGCACCTGCCTTTGCCCCGAATCCAACCAGCATGCAGAGCGCCGCCACATAAACGTTCTTTCCACGGCATGCCTCGTAAAGCTTATCGATCTCCAGTGTCCCTGTCTGAGCATACAAAAGAAACAATCCCATCAGCATCACCAAGCCACCGATCACCGCAACAGCCAGATACGTGGACGCTGCCCGCAAAGACTCCGCCCTCTCGTCCTGTGCCACCCAGACATAGGACGCAAAAGACATTACCTCAAAAAATACAAACGTGGTGTACAGGTCCGCCGACAAAAATATCGCCGCTGTCGCCCCCAGAGTGATCAGCTGAAACAGATAATAACGATTCCGGTTCCGGTAGTGCGCAAAATACTCTATGGAAAACAGAGACGCCGCCATCCACATAAAAGCAGCGATACACACATAAACCGCCCGAAACCCATCTACCGCAAATTTCAGCCCCATCCCACAGATCCCGGACAACTCAACTACATTACCTCCAGCCCCATCTATGCCATTCCCCGTCACAAGCCGAACCAGCAAGACCAATGCCAGCGCAAACTCCAAAACTGTCACACTGCTGACAAAATAATCCCTATATTTTTTATATTTTCTCCCTATCATATAGGAAAATAATGCCCCCATCATCGGCATAAAAACAATTATATAAATCAAACTACTCATAGAAAAACCTCCGTTTTTCACCCTTAGTTATTACCAGCAAACCAGACGGGATACCATATATCCCTGAGGAGCCCTTTGAAAAACGTCGGCACTTAGCGAGGTCTCTCACGAGCTTAGTGTCCACTACGTTTTTCACAGAGCGAAAGCGTGGCGACGAAGGGATATATGGTATCCCGCCGGCCTCCTTCCACAATCCTAAACCCCTTCAACCGCGATCATCTTGAAAAACTCCACCAGCGGTCCCGAAAAAAGTCCCAGCATCACCGTACTCACCGCAAAGATAACAAGCGGCACACACATCCTCCATCCCGGATCTGTCACGCCCGAAAGGATGCCGTAATCGAATTCCTTCTTCGGGAAAAATGCATGGATCACAATATTCATCATATAAAGAGCTGTAAGCAGTGCGGAAGCCAGCAGGCACCCGATGCCAAAATAAGCCTGCACATTACCGCTCTCCACCGCCGCCGATGCCAGATTCCACTTGCTGATAAATCCGGCAAGTCCCGGCACACCCATAAGTCCCAGAGACGCCACCGTAAAACAGCCGAACACGACCGGCATTTTCCTGCCGACACCATCCATCTCATAAATATAACTCTTCCCGGTCTGCTGCATAAAAGCTCCCGCACAGAAAAATGCACCTATCTTCATCACCGCATGACACACCAGATGGCAAAGAGCTCCAACCAATCCAAGAGGCGTCATCAGAGTGACACCAAAGATCACATAGGACAGATTGCTGACCGTGGAATAGGCAAGGCGCCTCTTCAAATGTGTCTCCTTCACCGCCATACTGCATCCATAGACGATCGTAAACATAGCGAAACCCATCACCACATGCTGTACCCAGGTATCCTTCAAAAACGAAGTACCGAAACTGTAATATGTCAGACGGATTATCGCAAACACACCCGCTTTTACAACCGCAACCGCATGCAGAAGCGCTGTTACCGGCGTAGGCGCCACACCCGCATCAGGCAGCCAGGAGCTCATCGGCCACATCGCCGCCTTTACGCCAAATCCCATAAAAGCGATCAGGTACACCCAGAGCAGCAGATTTTTCTTATCCCCGATCAATGCCATATCCAGAACGCCGCCAAGCTGAAACTCACAGGTTACGCCATAAATAATGACAAACACCAGGCCGATCATCGCAAAGGCAGCACCGCCGATGGAGTAGTATAAATACTTCCTTGCCGCCAGGATCGCTTCTCTTTTCAGCGTATGGATCACAAGCGGTACCGTGGAGAGCGTCAGCAGCTCATAAAAGAAATACATGGACAAAAGGTCCGAAGCAAAAGCGATGCCCAGCGTTACGCCATAGGTCGTACTGTAAAACAGGAAAAATATCCTCTCCCGTTCCTCGTGTTCCATATATTCAAAGGAATACAGCGTAGCCAGCGGCCAGAGCAGGGAAACCAGGCCTGCAAAGACCATGGATACCCCGTCTATTTTAAAGGATATCGACAGATCTTCTACAAAGTATATGATATGAAATACTTCTGTGGGACCGTTCAGGATCAGTTTCCATACGATCGCGGAAGTCAACAACATGATGGCTTCCAGATACCACATCATGGTCTTTCTGTTTTTGAAGGGAAGCAACGGGGTTAATACTCCGCCGATTATGGGGAGGAGGATCGTTGCCAGAATCCAGTATTCGCTCATGTTAGGTTCTCCGTAGTGGTGACTTTCCGCCCGGTGAGAGGGGATTTATATCCCTCGTCGCCACGCTTTCGCTCCGTGAAAAGCGTAGCGGTACTAGGCTCGAAAGTACCTCGCCAAGTGCCGACGCTTTTCAAGGGGCTCCTCTGGGATATAAATCCCCTCTCACCGGGCTGCGTTTTCTCATTATATCAGATTTATGTTTACCTCTATATTTTAAAGATCATGAGTGAGGATAAACATAAGCGATTTAAAATATTTATAAGTTTTTCAATGTATATATTATTACAATACTGTGCTTACGATTCCCTGAATGTACGCTGTCAGGGGGTTAGGGAAGATGCCTAACAGAACTGACAGTGCCGCAAAAATGAATAAAGGAATCGTGATCAACAGATTGGGTTCTCTCTTTTGCAGATTTTTATAGTCGAAGTCCGCGCCGGGCAAAAATCCCTTTATGGTGATCGGGAGCAGGTAGCCGGCGGTCAGGAGGGCGGAGATCAGCAGGATCACGGGGCCGAGCCAGGTGAAGATGCCGGTACCGGACTGGAGCGCGCCGAGTGCCAGATGCCATTTGCTGATAAATCCGCTGGCAGGGGGGATACCGATCAGCGCCAGTGACGCAAAGGTGTAGCACCATATGGTGACCGGCATTTCCTTGCCGATGCCTGTCATATCGTCAATGTTCGTTCTGCCGGTCTTATAGATGATCGCGCCGGCGGAGAGGAACAGGGCGGATTTGATGAAGGCATGGAATACTACATGAAGCAGCGCGCCCGTCATTGCCTGGGGCTGCAGCAGGGCAAGCCCGAATAAAATATAGGAAACCTGGCTGACTGTGGAATAGGCAAGCCTTTTTTTCATGACTTTTTCCCGGTATGCCAGCATGGAACCCATGAAGACCGTGATCAGCGTAAGGCTCAGCCAGGCGGTCTGCACCCAGGTTCCTCTGATAAAGGATGCTCCGAATAAAAAGTATACTGTACGGATAATGCCCAGCACACCCGCCTTTACGATCAACCCTGACAATACCGCACTGGCAGGCGCCGGTGCAACCGGATGAGCCGTCGGAAGCCACGCATGCATCGGAAACATGCCCGCTTTTACGCCAAAGCCCAGTATCATAAAGAAGACTACGATAAGCAGCACTTTTTCGTTGCCTGCCGCCAGTTCCATATTCAGCGTTCCGCCTGCCTGAAATCTTAAGGTATCTGCATATTTACCCGCAAAAAACACTCCCATCAGCACCATGTAGGCGCCGCACAGCGAATAAAACAGGTATTTCAGGCCGCCCATGATCGCTTCCTTTGTTTTGGAATGCAGAACAAGGGGCATGGACAAAAGAGTCATCAGCTCATAGAACAGATAATAGGTTACGATATTTCCGGCAAAGTTCAGCGCCAGCAGCACACCGAAAGACATCAGGTAAAATCCGAAATACCGTTTTTCCTCCTTTTCATGTTTCATGTATTCAAAGGAATAAAATCCCGCCAGCACCCATACGATGGTGACGATCACCGTAAAGATCCGTCCCAGATCGTCAAGGCAGAAAGTAATCTTCATTTTCTCTTCCAGGCTCAGCAGTAAAATTTCTGCATCCCCGACGCCCAGCGCACAAAACGCCAGAATACCGGTTATCACAAGCCCTGCTCCTGTTATGGCGAGGAGATTTTTTCTGGATGAAAACTCCGGCATCAGCAAAAGCACCACGCCCAGAAGTACGGGGAAAAATATGGCGGTTAACATTATTATTGAAGCATTCATAATTTAAATAACCATGCCCTTTCTCTTTTTCACACTATGCAAAATTTGCAAGTCCTGTCTCTATCAGATGAATGATCGGCTGGGAATTCATACCCAGGATCAGGTTCAGGATCACAAACAGGATGATCGTTATCGTATACAGTTTCTGCTCTTTCCAGCCTATGCTGAAATATCCTTTTTTCTCTATTACAGCCTGTTTCTCCGGCGTATAGATACGGATCACCGTTTTCAGGAAATAGATCGCATTCAGGATCGTACTGATGGCAAGAACGATCACTGTCGGAAACATCTTTCCGGTGGGATTGATGACCGCCGCCTTTGCGAACAGGAGCTTGCTGACAAAACCGGAAAAGATCGGAATGCCCACCATGGACAGGGAGCCCACCGCAAAGCCGATACCCGCTATCTTATTTCGATAGGCGGAACCGTTCAGCTCAAAGAAACTCCTGCTGCCGCCTGACACCTCTGTCAGTCCGATAGCGCTGATAAACAGCAGTGACTTTGTTGCCGCATGTACCAGAATATGATAAACGCTTGCAATCATACCCTCCTCTGTTCCGAGGCCGAAACCCATGTAGATATAGCCGATCTGCGCCACGGAAGAAAATGCGATCATCCTTCTGACATCCTTTTCCCCGATAGCGCTGACGGAACCGAAGATCATGCCGCACAGTCCAAATATAAAAAGTATATTGATAATATGACTGCTGTAAATAATATCCAGCCCGATCACTCTGTAAAAGATCTTGATCAGCAGAAAGATATAGCCCTTTGACACCAGGGAGGACAACATCGCCGCCGAAGAGACTGTGGAATACCCGTAAGCGTCCGGCAGCCAGGCATGGCAGGGGAACAGGGCACTTTTGATGGCAAGGCCGATGGTCATAATACCCACTGTCACCAGCATCGGTATCCGGTAGGTCCCGCTTGCCATGATGCCTGCCATAGACTCCTGAATATTGCTCATCAACAGATGTCCTGTCAGGTCATACAACATACAGATTCCCATCAGTAAAAGACCGGAACCCAGAAGGCTCATAATCATATAACGGACCGCCGCCTCTATGGTCCTGCCGTTCTGCCGGATCATGATCAGCCCGCAGGCTGCGATCGTATTGATCTCCACAAACACATACGCGGTAAACAGGTCGTTTGTGTAAACCAGCGCCAGCAGGGAACTCAGCATCATATCCACAAGGATATAATAAATATTATGTTTCGTATATTCCACTTCATCGAACAGTTTTTTCCTGCCGCCTGTCATGGAGAGCAGCATCACGATGCAGAAAAACATTGCCATCCCGGCTTCCAGCGCTCCCGCCCTGATCTCGTTTCCCCAGGGTGCCGGAAAATGTCCCATCATAAAGATGTAACTGCCGATACCGCTGTCGCAGATATACCAGAGCAGAGCGCCCGACATCACACCGATCACGATGATCACCGCCGTATTCAACCGTTTTGCCCACTTCTCGGACAGGATCGAGGAAACAATGCCCGAAAACATCGATATCATGATCGAGAAAAAGGGCACATTCTGTATAAAATCCATCAAAGCCCCTCCTTCCGCAACTGAATGGAAATCTCATCCAGATCCAGCGTATGATACCGCTGATACAAACGCACAGTCAGGGACAGCATCAGCGCCGTCACGGAAACCGACACAACGATACCGGTCAGCACAAGCCCGCTGGGGATCGGATTGATATAGGCCTCCACTTCCTGCACGCCGTCCACAACAATGGGCGCAACCCTGCCCGTGATATACCCTTTCTCCGCCAGAAACAGGTACACCGCCGTATCCATGATATTCAGCCCGATGATCTTTTTGATCAGATTTTTCTGGATCAGCAGATTGGCAAAACCGATCCCGAACAGTAAAATGGCAACTTCCTCTCCATAATTAACCAGAAAATTTGTTTCAAGCATGCCTAAAACCCTCCTTTACGGAACAGTGCAAAGAAAGCATACATGGTACAGGCAACCACCAGTCCGACACAGATATTCAGCGGCAGGATCAGCCCGCTGCTCAGAATATCTCCCGGCGTTCCCAGCGGAATACCGCTCTCCAGATGGTGCGCCCCCGTATAAAAGGAATAGCTCTTTGCAATACAGTAAAAGCTGAGCGCGGAAAAGCTGATCCACTTATAAGTCTTTGCTGTAAAAAACCGCTCTGTTTTCTCAAAACCGAAGGCATTCAGATATAAGATAAGCCCGGCACCGATGATAGCGCCGCCGGAAAAGCCGCCGCCCGGCGAAAGATGCCCGTTCAATATCACATAGACACCGAACAATATGATAAAGGGCACCAGCACCATCGCCATCGTCTGCAGGATCTTATCGCTTTTCGGCTCATAATGGCTGTCCCGCTTTTCTTCCTCCTCCGCGCTGCCCTTTCCCTTTTTCTTATCATTCCGCATCAGGATCAACACAGTACAGGTCGCGATAAACAGCACATTGGATTCCCCAAAGGTATCAAAAGCACGATAGTCCAGGATCATGCCCGTGACGATGTTCACCGCCCCGGTATCCTGCATACCGTCCTCGATATATTTCGCCGCAACCTCGTTGTGCGCCGGATTATCCGCACTGCCCACAGGGGGCAGATAAGCCACCGTGATCAGCAGCATCACGATAAGCGTCAGACAGCAGACAAGAGCCGCCGCCCGGTAAAATTTCCGAAACAGCCGGTAACGCCTGTTATGCTCGATATCATAAACTTTCCGGATGATCTGGTCCTTTTCCGCCTCATACTCTTTCAGCCGTTTTTCATCCTCTTCTGCTCCGGCACCCGGCGCAACCTCCACATTACCGAGGTACGGATCTCTTATTCCTCTCATCCACAGTTTAAAAGCGCCGCCCGCTCTCTTTCCGTATTCTTCCTCAGGAATCGGTCTACTCATGTTTCTCTTCGTCCTCCTCCCTCATGGCATGGATCTTTTTCAGCGTCGCAAAAAACAGCACGCTGGTGACGCCTGCCCCTACCGCCGCCTCCGTGATCGCAAGATCCGGAGACTCCAGCATGATCCAGATAATGGACATGATCAGGCTGTAGGACATAAATATTAAAATAGAGTTCAGCAGCCGCTTTGAAAAACTTACCGAAACGGCACATACTACCAAAAATGCAAGCAGGATATATTGAAAAATCTGCATGATTCATCCTCCTGTTCAGATTTGTAGATGCTCTTTTTCATCCACCGTTTGATTCCCTCACCGCTCTTTGTTCTGCAGCTTCATTTCACAGAACTTCTCCAGATCCTCATCCACCGTATACTCCAGCCGGGAGATCAGATGAGAGGAGACCGGGGACGCGCACCATAAAAAAACAAGTACGAGCGCCAGTTTCAGCGTTACAAACCGAAAGCCGAACAGGATCATCAGCCCGGCAAGCGAGGCGCCGATCCCCAGCGTATCGCCCATCGCCGCAACATGCATCCGGTTCAGAACATATTTAAACTTAAAAACGCCAAAAATCTCAAGCAAAAATGTGACTGCGCCGATACATAAAAGTCCTGTTCCCAAAACAAACCTTATCCATTCAAACATGATATCACCCTTCCTGTTTTTTCTCTTCTTCCCGTTTCCTTCTTTCAGCCAGATGCTCTTTATGCTCGATATATACCCCGGTATATACCTTTGTCAGCACCACCACCGCAAGGAAACTGATCATCGCATAGATCAGACAGATATCCACCAGATAGTCCTCGTTCATCAGCAGGGCGAGGATCGCAATGATCGTCATAACGATCGTCCCCATCATGTTCACCGCAACCAGCCTGTCGGCGATCGTCGGTCCCAGTACCGCCCTGATCAGACAGAATATCGTAAGCAGTGCCAGCACTACTAAAATAATATGAAAAATTCCGGCATATTGTTGTACCAGTTCCATCTTCATCCTCATTTCCGCATACATTTTTTCTTTTATCTATGCCTGCGTCTTTCCTCTATACTTTTTCAGGCAATGCAAAACCGCTGCTGTTCTCTATCTTTATCAGCAGCCTTTCAAATACCAGATCATCGATCCCCTCTGCCAGCGTTTTATCCAGACAGTGAACCACAAGCTCATCCCCCTCCAGGGATATGGTGATCGTCCCCGGCGTGAGCGTAATGGAATTTGCAAGGATCACTCTGCCAAGCCTTGTTTTCAGGCGTGTCCGGAACTCCACGATCACAGGCTCCACGATCTCTCTGTCTGTCAGTGTCAGATGCATCACCTGGACATTTGCTTTTATGATCTCTATGACCAGTATCCATATATAATATAAAAAGAAGAGGCCCTTTTGTATCAGCGCAATATCCTTTCTGATACTGTAGTCCATAAACCGGCACATGAAAAGATAGATCAGGGCACAGAGAATGATGCCGAGGATCGTGAGTTCCAGGGTTATTTTTCCGTTGAATATGAACCAGATTAAGAGTAGTAAAATGAACATGGGTTTCTCCAAACCGTCCGCACTGGACAGACTTTATTTTAATACAGGTTTAATAATGTATTTATAAATCGGATTTCCTTTCGAGGAAAATCTCTCTTCGTATTCTGTCATGATATTTCCTTCATTCATTTTCTCATCATGATGAAGGTCGTAGGTTATTTCCGCTATTTCCCAGTGAGCAGGCTCCGTCTCCTCCACACCGAAGTCAAATAAGTCTTTGTTATCGGTTTTGAATTCCAGATGTCCGCCGGGACTGAGCAGTTCTCTGTACCGGGCGAGAAATTCCCGGGATACCAGACGCCTTTTGGCGTGCCGCTCCTTTGGCCAGGGATCGGAGAAATTCAGGTAGATCCTTGCGGCTTCCCCCTTCGCAAAATGCCGCAGGATATGTTCTGC
Source organism: uncultured bacterium (assembly GCA_947647735.1). Taxonomy (GTDB): domain Bacteria; phylum Bacillota; class Clostridia; order Lachnospirales; family Lachnospiraceae; genus 1XD8-76. The sequence continues at coordinate 26,336 of CANSLJ010000020.1, forward strand.
TTCCATACGGACAAACCGGACGTTGGGAAGCGGATTTTCTTCCATTTTCTGGATTGCCCGGAGGAGCACACTGGAATACTTTTCAATGCCCACATAATCGATCTCCGGATGCCTTTCCGCCAGTTCCATTATAAATCTGCCTTTTCCGGTTCCGATCTCTATATGGATATCGTTGTCATTGCCAAAAATTTCATGCCACTTTCCGGCACATTCGCTCTCTTCGGGAACCACATATTCACTGGCTCCGATCGCTTCTCTGGAGCCGGGGATATTTCGCAGGCGCATAGTATTCTCCTTCGTGTGATGATCTTGATTTTCCTCATTATTTTACACTTTTTTAAAAAAAAATCAATCTTCAATTTTATAGCGGGCGGGGATTTCCATATAGACAGATGCATTTACGGTCCCGGGCTTCGCTTGATGCCGCCAAAAATCTGTGCTATACTTGGCAAAACAGCGATATATAGAGAGATATGCCCATGATTTCTGACCCGATTTCAATAGAATTTTACGAATACTTTCCGATCTGGAATCAACTGACGCCCCGGCAGCAGGAAAAAGTTGCTGCCAAAATATCATTCCACACCGTAAAAAAGGGAACCATGCTTCACAGCGGTATGGACTGTACCGGTCTGCTGCTGATAAGAACCGGGCAGCTCCGGGCGTTTATCCTCTCAAGGGAGGGGCGGGAGGTTACCATCTACCGGTTGTTTGACCGGGATATCTGCCTGTTTTCTGCCCCCTGCGTCCTGCACTCCATCCAGTTTGACGTAACGATCATGGCGGAAAAGGACACGGAACTATGGGTCATCCCCGCGGATGTCTATAAACAGCTCATGGAGCAATCCGCCGTTGTATCCAATTACACCAACGAAATAATGGCCTCCCGGTTTTCGGAGGTCATGTGGCTGATGGAACAGATCATGTGGCACAGTATGGACAAACGGGTGGCATCATTCCTTCTGGAGGAAGCCGCCATTGAAAACACCAGCCTTCTGCACATCACTCACGAGAGTATCGCCAATCATCTGGGAACGCACCGTGAGGTGGTGACCCGTATGCTCCGCTATTTTCAGAGCGAGGGCATGACTAAATTATCCCGGGGTACGGTGGAGCTTACAGACATGACAAAATTGAAGATCCTGAGCGGAACATAGAAAAAATCAACGCCGTCAGCCGAATCTGCAGCTGACGGCGCTTTTATTCTTTGCTCGCTATTTTATCGATCCATCCCACAGGCAGTGGCGGATTCGATCAGACGGCGGTCGTGGGTCACCGCGTCATAGAACCGGAAGCCTCCGGCAAAGTTATACGCCTCATAACCATACCCTGCCAGGATCCGGCAGGCAATATAGCTGCGCAGGCCGCTCTGGCAGATCACATAGACCGGTTTATCCCGCTCCACCTCATCCAGCCGCTCCCGCAGCTCGTCTACAGGAATATTCCGGAATCCGTCGATATGTCCGCCACTGTACTCCCCTGTCGTCCGGACATCCAGCAGAATAGCGCTTCCATCCCGGGCAAGCCGATCCAGATCCTCCAGAAACCACTGCCGGAGAATGCCCTTTTCGATATTGTCAATCATAAAGCCCGCCATATTGACCGGATCTTTCGCGGAGGAATAGGGCGGAGCATAGGCCAGATCCAGCTCTTTCAGTTCGGCAGCCTTCATCCCCATACGGATGGCGGCAGCCAGAACGTCAATGCGCTTATCCACGCCCTCATAACCGACGATCTGAGCGCCTAAAAGACGATAGGTCTCCTTCTCGAACACCACTTTCATGGTCATCAGCTTTCCGCCGGGATAGTAACCGGCATGGTTCATGGGGGAGAGAATGACCTTATCCACATCCAGTCCCGCTTTTTTCGCGGCAGTCTCGTTGACGCCTGTAACGGCGGCAGTCAGGTCAAAGACTTTGATGACGCTGCTGCCCTGGGAACCGGAATAACGGCTGTTCCCGCCGCAGATGTTATCGGCGGCGATACGCCCCTGCTTGTTGGCAGGACCCGCCAGAGAGATCAGCGCATCCTGTCCGGTGACAATGTGCTTCACCTGCACTGCGTCCCCCACGGCATAGATGTCCGGAACTGAGGTCTCCATTCGCTCATTTACTATGATACTATCCTTCACGCCCAGCGCCAACCCCGCATCCTTCGCAAGGGCAGTATCCGGAGTGACGCCAATCGCCAGAACCACCAGATCGGCTCGAAGCGCCGGTGCGTCCTGCAGCAGAATGTCCACCTTGCCGCCGTTTTCCGCAAATCCCTCCACCGTGTGTCCCAGAACCAGCCTGATACCGTGCCTGCGCATCTCACCGTGGATGAACGCTGCCATGTCAGGGTCAAAAGGATTCATCAACTGCCTTGGCCGCTGGACGATGGTGACTTCCATACCCAGCTTTTGCAGATTTTCCGCCAGTTCCAGGCCGATAAACCCTCCTCCTGCCAGCACTGCCGATTTCGGGTGATGCCTGTCAATGTATTCTTTGATCCGGAAGGTATCCTCTACCGTTCGCAAAGTAAACACCTGCTCCAGCCCCGTCCCCGGAACTCTGGGTCTGGCGGGTTTGGCTCCGGGGGACAGGATGAGTTTATCGTAGCTTTCCTCGAATATCTCTCCTGTCTCCAGATTTTTAACGGAGACCGTTTTCTGATCCGGATGGATGGCGGTAACTTCGTGATGTACCTTCATGCGAACCCGGAAACGGGAAAAGAAGCTCTCAGGCGTCTGAAGTGTCAGCGCCTCGGGATTGGAAATCACATCCCCGATATAATAGGGAAGGCCGCAGTTGGCATAAGAGACATAGCCTGACCGCTCGAAAACTACGATCTCAGCCTGTTCGTCCAGTCTGCGGATGCGTGCCGCCGCAGTAGCGCCTCCCGCCACGCCGCCTACGATCACTACTTTCATTTCGATTCCTCCTTTCCGGTATAAGCGGAAATCCCGCCGATATTTTTTACACGAAGATACCCCATATGTTGCAATTCCTCCACCGCCTGCCGGCTTCTGGCTCCACTCTGGCAGTATACAAAGAGCGGGGTATCCTTGTCAGGAACCACCGTCTCCACCCTTTTGATCTCCTGAAGCGGGATGTTTTTGCTGCCGGGAATACGGCCTGTCTGGTATTCCTGAACCGTACGGACATCCAGCAGAACCGCACCGCCTGTTTCGCCATATTCCTTTACTCCCTCATTGATATCAGGACCACGTAGAAAATCGAAAAATCCCATTGTCTCACCTCCTTACAGCATTGCGAGAATCTGGCTCTTCGAGCCTGCGCCCACAGACTGACGGACGATCTTGCCGTCTTTCATCACCACCAGAGTCGGAATGCTCATTACGTTAAACTGCCTGGCAAGTTCCGGCTGTTCGTCCACATTGATCTTGCCGACCTTGATATCGGAGCATTCTCCCGCAATTTCCTCCACGATCGGAGCAACCATACGGCACGGGCCGCACCAGGATGCCCAAAAATCCAGCAGAACCGGCTTATCAGAGTGAATGACCTCCTCCTGAAAATTTCCTTTGTGTATCGTTATAGCTGACATAAGTTATCCTCCTTTTTAATTTAGCCTTGACTTTTATTTGCAGGCTTCTATTTTACATAGTTTACCTGAAACCGAACCCGGCTTCCGTGATAAAATCACCCTCAGCCGGATCTGGTTCTGCGGATCAACCGGGGCTGCAGGCGAAGAAAAACTATAAATCCCGATTTTATAGAAAATTTAAATATTCTGTGCTATAATAGCAAACATCTGATAAAGTCATACATAGGGCACTAAATATGCGGGTTTGTGAATCCAAACGCCCGCAGGAGAAATTACCGTTTATGAATTTCAAAAAGAAAAAATCTTTTGTTATCTATATAATTACCCTTTTACTGTCTGTGTCTGTTCTGATACAGTCCTCTTTTCCTGCTCTCGCGGCACCTGAGGAGGAACCTTTAAACGAGGTGGATCAGGCGGCGCAGGAGCGCCTCCTGCTTCCCGTGCAGACCAACGATCTTGCCGCCTGGCCTACCGGCCCTGCTGTTACCGCACAGTCTGCCATTTTAATGGAAGCGGATACAGGCACTGTTTTATATGCCAAAAATATTCACGAGGAACTTTACCCTGCCAGCACCACAAAAATGCTGACCTGCCTGGTCGCTGTGGAACAGTGCGCCATGAACGAAACCGTAAATTTTTCTTATGAAGCTGTAAGCGCCGTTCCCGGTGACGGTTCCAACATGGGTATGGATGCGGGAGAATATCTGTCCATGGAGGAATGCCTTTACGGGATCATGGTTGCCTCCGCCAACGAAGTGGCGAATGCTGTGGCGGAACATGTGGCAGGTTCTCTGGACGGTTTTGCGGAGATGATGAATCAGAAAGCCGCGGAACTGGGCTGTCAGAATACTCATTTTGTCAATGCAAACGGGCTTCATTCGGACGACCACTACACCAGCGCTTATGACCTTGCCCTGATCGCAAGAGCCTATTTTCAAAATGATGTTCTGCGGCGTATCGGCAATACGCCTTCCTATCATTTTATTCCTTCCGCCGGACAGCCCGATGATTTTTATAAGACAAACAAGCATAAACTGATCACCGGAGAATATCCTTATGAGGGCATTATAGGCGGAAAAACCGGCTATACCGACCCGGCGGGACAAACGCTTGTTACCGGATGCGAACAGGCGGGCATGCGTCTGATCTGTGTGGTTATGTTGGAAAATGCTCCCGCGCAGTTTGAAGATACCATGACTTTATTTGACTATGGTTATCAGAACTTTGTAAAAGCAGGTATTGCGGACAATGATACGCTGCATATCATCAGTAATTCCAGTTTTTTTTACACGGGAAACGATATTTTTGGAAATTCCTCTCCCATTCTCTCCATCGCTCCCGGGGATTATGTTATTCTGCCGAATATGGCAAGTTTCAATGATCTCACCTCCAAAATCGATTATGAAGCCGCAGATCTGGAGAAAAATGAGATCGCAGAGATATCATATTATTATCACGATAATCTCATCGGTTCCGGAAAAATTGTTTTCTCCTCCCGGAGCACACATACCTATGAGTTTAACAGCAGTGATGAACCTGTTACGGGCAGACCGGATAATGTGATCTTTATCAACATTAAATTGCTTATCATCATCATTTCCTCCATCGCCGCTGTCACCATTTTGATACTGATCCTTCACTCCGTTTTCTACAGCAGGCAGGATTACCGTCACGGGCGCCAGCGCAAAAAACAGATCCGCCGCGACCGCCGCCTGAACCGGAGGGAACGCAGGCTCGCAAAGCGCAAACGCAAAAGAAGGAGGCGATAAATTTTTATTGCCTTTGAAGCCCGTTTGTGTTACACTATGTGGCAGGGAAATTTAAAAACCTGAAAATCTGTTTCTGTAGCTCAGCAGGATAGAGCGTCCGCCTCCTAAGCGGAAGGCCAGCGGTTCGAATCCGCTCAGGAACGTGAAAAATGCTGAAAATCTTGATTTTGAGGTTTTCAGCATTTTTATTTAATCGATATAATGGTCATCAACGCTCAAGGAGAGATACATGAATTACATCGTACTTGATCTGGAATGGAATCAGGGTAATCCACAGCGTGAGCCGGAAGTATACGGCGTTCCTTTTGAGATCGTAGAGATCGGCGCTATAAAATTAAATGAAGAAAAAAAGATGATCGGTGAGTTCAATCAGCTTGTAAAGCCGCAGCTTTACCATGAATTAAACCATATCACCAGAAAACTGATCCATCTGCAGATGGCACAACTTGAACATGGCAGGCCCTTTCCGAAAGTCTTTCAGGATTTTCTGGAGTGGTGCGGCGATGATTTCCTGTTCTGCACATGGGGACCGCTGGATCTGGAAGAGCTTCAGAAAAACATGAAATATTATGATCTGGAGCCTTTATCCGATAAACCTCTGAAATTTTATGATGTACAGAAGCTGTTCAGCATCGCTTTTGAAGATAAGAAAACGAGACGTTCCCTGGAATATGCGGTGGATTTTTTACAGATTGAAAAAGACATCCCTTTTCACAGAGCTTTCAGCGATGCCTATTATACGGCACGGGTGCTGGCAAGGATCAAAGATAAGAGTGCATTAGAGCATTATTCCTTTGATACTTTTATCAAGCCCAAAACCCGGAAAGAAGAGATCAAGATCATTTTTGACAATTACGCAAAATATATTTCCAGAGAGTTCCCCACAAAATCGGAAGCGCTGGCAGATAAGGAAGTGACGAGCTGCCGCTGTTATATCTGCCATAAAAATATCCGTCGGAAGATCAAATGGTTCTCTCCCAACGGAAAACATTATTTTGCGGTGTCCTGTTGTGATAAACACGGTTACATGAAAGGTAAGATCCGTGTCCGCAAAACAGAGGACAACACTGTCTATGTCGTAAAAACAGAAAAATTCATTTCCCCTGAGGAGATGGAGGCGATCAAAGGTCGTCTTCAGCACGCAAAGGAAATGCGTAAGCTGCATAAAAGAAAACGCCTCAGGAAACCCCGTAAGCTTCCGGAAAATTAATGGTGCCCTGCATCCAGATCGTTCCCTTAAACCGGCGTCCCGGTGCAGGTTCTCCATATAGATCCTTTTTGTTGATACACACATCGAATACCAGGTCATTGCAGGAGAGAGTCATGATACAGAGCTCTTCTCCTGTCAGTCTGTTTTTCGTACTGCTGCACTCTGTGATCTCTCCCAGTACGGAATACTGATCGCACTCTACCCCATAGGGCATGAAATAACTATCCACAAGACTTAAAACGTCTTCTTTCCTGATCTTTTTGGAGATGGCGTTATAAGTGTCCATATCCTCCAGAGTCAATGTTTCTATCGCCTCTTCGTCGCCCTGCCTTGCCTGTGCGATCAACTTATTACGGTTGGTTGTTTCCTTCTCGATCTTTGCCATATCCGCCTCATTTTTCAAGATAGGCAGAAGAATCTTCCCGCTGGTGGAAAGAGAGCTGAGCGTCAGGCTGGTTCCCCGCACCGGCAGGCGGTTTCCGTATTTTATTTTGGCATAATCCATCATATTCTGCAGATAGAATATCAGAGAAACACCTACCCGCATATCATTACAGACTCCCGCATAGGACTCCTTTTCCGCATGGCGTTCCACGGAAATATCCTCCTCCGTGGAGATACCGTCCCCACGGAAATAGGGGAAGCTGTATTCATATGTGAATTCGTCTTTCTCATCAAATTCACCACAGACAGTAATACCGACGCGATCAGCGAAATCTTTGCAGAATTCTGCCAGCATCGTCGTCTCGGAATTTGATGTATAGCTCCTTTTGTCTGCACTCTGGATGACATCCATGATCAGATCGTGCATTTGCTTCGGGGTTTCAATCTTGCTGAAACCGATGGCGCGTAAATATTTGTGCAAAGATTTCACCTCCTCTTGCGGTTTTGGTAAAGGTCCGTTCGCTGAGGGGAAAATATCCCTTCATCGCCACGCTCTCGCTCTGTGAAAAGCGTAGCGGACACTAAGCTCGTGAAATACCTCGCTAAGTGCCGACGCTTTTCAAAGGGCTCTTCAGGGATATTTTCCCCTCAGCGAACTACGTTTTCTACATTTTATCAGGAAATCCGCTCAATTCCGCCCATGTAAGGCCTCAGTACCTCCGGTATGCGGATGCTTCCGTCCGCCTCCAGGTTATTTTCCAGGAAAGCGATCAGCATTCTGGGCGGAGCAACTACCGTATTATTTAATGTATGTGCAAAATACTTGTTTCCGTCACTGCCTTTTACGCGGATCTTCAGTCTTCTTGCCTGAGCGTCTCCTAAGTTGGAACAGCTTCCCACCTCGAAGTATTTTTTCTGTCTCGGGGACCAGGCTTCCACATCGAAAGATTTTACCTTGAGATCTGCCAGATCGCCGGAGCAGCATTCGATAGTCCGCACAGGGATATCCAGAGAACGGAATAAGTCTACCGTATTCTGCCAGAGTTTTTCAAACCACATGGGGGATTCCTCCGGTCTGCAGACTACGATCATCTCCTGTTTCTCAAACTGATGAATTCTGTAAACACCGCGCTCCTCCAGGCCGTGCGCGCCTTTTTCCTTGCGGAAGCAGGGGGAATAGCTGGTCAGTGTTTTCGGAAGTTCTCCCTCCGGGATCATGGTATCAATGAATTTTCCGATCATGGAGTGTTCGGAAGTTCCGATCAGATATAAATCTTCACCCTCGATCTTGTACATCATGGCATCCATCTCCGGAAAACTCATAACACCGGAAACCACATTGCCGTGGATCATATAGGGCGGAATACAGTAAGTAAATCCTCTGTTTATCATAAAATCTCTGGCGTAGGAAAGCACTGCGGAATGAAGCCTTGCAATATCTCCCATCAGGTAATAGAAACCGTTTCCCGCCACCTTTCTTGCCGCATCCAGATCGATACCTTTCACCCGTTCCATGATCTCCGTATGATAGGGAATCTCAAACTCAGGGACAACAGGTTCACCATATTTCTGAACCTCAACGTTTTCAGAATCATCTTTACCCACCGGCACGGACGGATCGATGATATTCGGGATCACCATCATGATATTATTTACTTTTTCTTCCAGTTCTGCCTGCTTTTTCTCCAGCTCCGCAAGGCGTGCGGCATTTGCGGCAACCTCTTTTTTCTTTTCCTCCGCTTCCTCTTTTTTGCCCTGCCCCATCAGCATACCGATCTGTTTGGCGATCTTATTCTTTGCCGCCTTTAATTCGTCTGCCTCCTGCTGGGCTTTTCTTCTGTCCGCATCGAGAACGATCACCTCATCCACCATAGGCAGTTTACTGTCCTGAAATTTCTTTCTGATATTTTCTTTTACGACCTCAGGATTTTCTCTTAAAAATTTAATATCTATCATATGCTCCTCTTTTCTGACCCCGCCATACAGGATCTATAGATTCCATGATCAATATCCGCCGCTCCCCGAATGAGTAAACTCATTCTTTCTGCCGACACCCATTGTATCATTATTTACGTTTCTGTCTTTTTAATACTTTCTCTTTTGCCTCACAAGGCGCCAAAGCCTCCGTGGACACTCAGTGATTTCCCATGGCAATATCAAGTGCCTGCTGTTCCTCTTCTCCGAGGGATATCTTACATGTACCGCCCCGTATCTCCTTCGTGTAGGAATAACATCCCTCACTGCTGTGGACGGAGTTTATGATAAATCCGTCATTGTTGCCGTCCAGAAGCGCAAGTGAGAAGGAGAGCTGCCCGCCCATCTGGTTGAATGCATCGTATTTTACAATGCCGAGTTTCTGGAATGTTCTTTCCATATTTTTATATAATGCGCGGATGTCCTTCTTATTTTTATCCACATTGTTTTTCAGAAGCTTCATATCCTCAAAAACACCGTGCATATCGTCCTCCAGGCTGGAGGCATTTTTTCCCCGCATAAATTTATCATAACGTTTTTTTACTTTACTGTATTTTGCGATCAATACGATCAGCATGATCAGCAGAATCAGTAAAACCGCCACAATACCGGTTAAAATATAACCGATATCCACGCCACCCAGACCGATCATCGTCAAAAAATCACTGTTCATCTACTTCTCCTTTATCTTCATAAAAAATTCCGTGATCCGCTCCAGTTCCTCATGGCTGAAAAATTCGATTTCCATTTTCCCTGCCCCGTTTTCCTTAGACTGAATGGAAACCTTCGTTCCAAGGGACTGTTTCAGCCTTTCCTCGATATCCCTGTATACAAGTTCCAGACTCTCATTTATCTTTTTCGGTTCTTTTTTCGGCTTCGGGCTCTGAATGCTCTTTACCAGTTTTTCCACTTCACGCACATTCAGCTTTTCATCAAATATCTTCTGCGCCAGTTCATACTGCACATTTTTATCTTCGATACTGATCAGCGCTCTGGCATGTCCGGTGGTGATCATATCATCAATGATCATCTGCTGAACTCTCTCGTCCAGCTTTAAAAGCCTCATCGAGTTTGTGACTGTAGTCCTGCTCTTGGATACCCGCTCCGCCACCTCATCCTGTGTTAAACTGAACTCTGTCAAAAGCCGCTTGTAGGCAAGCGCTTCTTCAATCGGATTTAAATCTTCCCTCTGGATATTCTCGATCAGAGATATCTCCACGATCTCCTGTTCCGTGAAGCTTTTAACGATCACCGGCACTTCTTTCAGTCCGGCAAGCTTTGCCGCGCGCCATCTTCTCTCACCCGCTATGATCTCATAGTAGGTCTGCCTGTCCTGTACAAGGATCGGCTGGAGCAGGCCAAACTGCTTAATGGAATCCGCAAGCTCCTGCAGAGCGTCTTCATCAAAGTTCTTTCTCGGCTGCTCCCTGTTGGGTTCTACCTTTGTGATCTTGACAAGCTTTTCCTGTCCTTTGTCCTCGGAAATCTCCGCCGCCCCTTCTTTCGCCTTCTTGGGAATCTGTGCGCTCGGTATCAGCGCATCCAATCCTTTACCTAATCCTCTTGCTGCTTTTGCTGCCATATTGTCCCCATTCTTATCTGTGTGCTTATTTAATCTTTATCTATTATGTTTTCCGGTTCGGTATACCCTACTATGTATTCTACCAGATAGGGCATTGATTTCATTTAGCAATGATTTCCTGTGCAAGCTTTGCGTAAGCTTCCGCTCCGGCTGACTTTTCATCATACATATTGATCGGAACCCCGTGGCTCGGCGCCTCCGCCAGCCGGATATTTCTCGGGATCGCTGTCTCAAAAATATGCTGTGTCAGATTGCTCTTCACATTTTCCACCACCTGCATGGAAAGGTTTGTTCTGGCGTCATACATCGTAAATACAACGCCCTCGATATCCAGCACCGGATTCAACCGTTCCCTGACAAGATTTACCGTATAGATCAGCTGACTGAGTCCCTCCAGCGCATAATACTCACACTGGATCGGCACAAGTACCGTGTCCGCTGTCACCATCGCATTTACGGTAAGAATACTCAAAGAAGGCGGACAGTCTATCATAATATAATCGTACTGCTCCCTGATATAGTCAATCTCATTCCGTAAAATAAATTCTTTCTTTTCCGCATCGATCAGCTCAATTTCGACTGCTGCCAGATTGACATTTGCCGGAATCAGCGATACATTCGGGATAACATCCTCCAACAGGCATTCCCCAACGGAACATTCTCCAAGCATCAGTTCATATATCGTATTTTCCAGTTCGTTTTTATTCACACCATATCCGCTGGTAGCATTTCCCTGCGGATCGGCATCGATCAGTAAAACTTTTTTTCCCTGCTCAGCGAGAGCTGCTGTCAAATTAATGGAAGTTGTTGTCTTCCCCACACCGCCCTTCTGATTTGCAACTGCTATTACTTTTGCCATTATTCCTCTCATTCTGCCGTTTAAACGGCTTTTCCATTTTTCTTTCGTCTTAAGTGTCTATCATAGAGTATATCATTCTTTTTTTCTATATTCCATAACAAATAATTCTATTTTTATGGCTTTTTTGCGGTTTTTCTATGTAGATTTCACAAACCGGAAATATTTTTCCCGTAAATTTTTAAGTCTGTATCGAAACCGTTTTTAAAACCGCCTAACAGTTTCCCGTATACACATATTTCAGATATTTCCCCGCCGCATCCGCAAGCGCATAGACAGTTTTCACCTCTGTCGCCGCCGCATCCGCCATCTGATAACGAGGAAAAAAACGGCTTATATGCAGTGGGATCTCCTTATTTAAAGAAGCGATCCAGCGAGCCTCCTCCTCCATCTCCTGCACACTGTCGTTTTCCCCCGGTACGATCAATGTAGTCAGTTCTACATGACACTCCTTCACCGCACGGATAATAAACTCTTTTACAACCCAAAGGCTCCCACCCAGTTTCCTGTAATATTCCTCCCGGAAGCCTTTCAGGTCAATATTCATGGCGTCTACATAAGGCAAAAGCTTTTCTGCTGTTTCCGCCAAAGCCGACCCGTTTGTCACGAGCACATTTTTCATACCTGCTTTCCTTACAAGCTTTGCCGTATCCAAAACATATTCCCATCCTACCAACGGCTCATTGTAGGTGAACGCCAGTCCTATATTTCCCTGTTCCTGACACTTTACCGCTATATCAGCCAGTTCCTCCGGCGAAAGATAAGAATCCTCCGACATTTCCGGCTCTATCATGGAAATTTCATGATTCTGGCAGAAAGGACAGCGCAGATTACAGCCGAAACTTCCGACAGACAGGATCCTGCTTCCCGGATAAAAACGCCTGAGCGGCTTTTTCTCGATCGGGTCAAGCGCCAGAGAAGATATCTGCCCGTAATTTTTACAGACAATCTCCCCGTTCTCATTTTTTCTTGCTCTGCATATTCCCCATTGTCCGGGCTTTAACCTGCAATGGTGCATACATACCTGACAGACCTTCTCCATAGTATCCCTGCCTTCTTATAAATTGTTTTTACAACTCTGGTCTCAACAGAGCCAACCAGTCAACTGCATTCATATCCAAATTTTTTACAAAGCTTATCTTTCCGTAAAGTTTTAATAATGCCGGACTACTTCAAACCGTTCCAGTTCCACCGTCTCACTTTCCCTGATCCCGGCTTTCTGCTTCGCGATCGCAATCTGCTCTTCCACAGTATCTACCCCTTCCAGATTCGGCAAAAGTAAACCCCGCTTATGCCCCTTTGTCACGACCACGCCGTACTTTTCCGTATCCAGCTCCTCCGGTGAAGAAATCTTTTCCGTCTCTCCCAGCACATCCACGCTGATCACCAGATACTCTAATTCCTCCGGCTCTATAGGTGAAAATCTGGGATCGCGCACCGCCGCGCTGACGGCATTTTCTATGATCTCCTCCGCTACACAATCCCTGACTGCCTGAATCGTTCCGATACAGCCCCGAAGCTGTCCGTCTTTTTTGATCGAAACAAAAACACCTGCTCTGCGTTCACGCATCTCCTCCGGAAGGCTCTCCGGTATCTCCGGTTTTCTTCCTGAAATAATATACTTTTCTATTGTTCTGCGGGCAAGTTTTACATAGGCATCTTCCTTCTCCCTGAGTGCCGAAAGGCGCTGTCTTTCTTTCTCTTCATACTGTTCTCTGAAGTTTCTTTCCAGATTCTCAGACAATGCTTGATAGGTGCAGATTCCATACCCCACACCGAAAGGCCCCTCATAGGAAAGCCGTTCTGCCTTTACATCCATCTTGTCAAATGTCCCTGCCATGATCGTAAAGGAACGATGCCCGCATTCTCCTGCCTTATCACAGAACTTCTCCGAAAAGGCAAACAGTTCTGAAAAATTTCCGGCTCCCATGACTTCCATAATGCGTTTATCATACTGTGGCCCTTCTTTTTGATAACCGTAAGGACCATCCTCTTTCAGTTTATGGGACAGGTCACCGCTGGCGATCACCACCGTCTTTCTGCCCAGCCGCCTGGCTGCCTCCCTGATGCACTCTCCCAGTTCATAATGCTTTACCAAAGGCAGCCCTGACAGCCCGATCCGCACAATTTTGTAACTGCTGTAAAACTGATTCACAAAATACAGCGGCACCATCGTCCCGTGATCCAGCTTTTTATCCCGCTCTCCCATTGTTCCGGCGGGCAGATTTCTCTCTCCTGCCAGCAGGCACAGCTCATCCACAAATTCCGTATCGTAGGAAACTTCAAATTTCACATCCTTCGCCCTGAAATTCCCGAAATCTCCCTTTGCTCCCCGTCCCGGAGAAATATGGAAATAATCGGCGTACATGATCTGATGGGGCGACAATATCACGATCGTCTCCGGCGCACATTCTTTTATCTGCCTTGCGATCTCCCTGTAAGCATCAATCGTATCCTGAATATTTTTTTCTTCTCCCCTGCCGATCTCCGGTACGATGAGCGGCGGATGAGGCACCATAAATGCTGCTGATATTCCCATTGTTTTTCTCCTTCTCTCCTGATTTTCTATCAATGTACTACATATGAGCGGGAAATTCAATAAATACCCACGGAATAAAATACTTGATAAGACAGAAAAATCAAGATATATTAGAAAGAGCGCCAGTTCGGGAAAAATAAACTGATTCCGCTGAAATGTATTTAAAACTTTCAACATATTTAAAACTTAATGAACTTATCATACCAAAAGAAATGGAGAACTTTATGAAAACAGAACAGAAAAACACAAAAAAAATCATGATTTCCCTTATCGCCCTGCTTGCTGTCATTGCTATATTCTTTGGCATTTACAGCGTCACAAGGCAAGGCACAACAGCCGGTGCAAAATCCATCACCATCGAGGTGGTTCACAGGGATAGCACATTGAAAACATTTGAATATCAGACAGACCGTGAATATCTCGGTGAAGTTCTCACCGATGAAGCGCTTATATCCGGTGAGGAGGGACCTTATGGCATGTTCATCACAACTGTGGACGGTGAAACTGCCGATGATGCCAATCAGGAATGGTGGTGTATCACGAAGAATAACGAAAAACTGAACACTTCCGCCGACCAGACACCGATCGCCGACGGAGAAAAATATGAACTGACTCTTACGGTCGGTTATTAAACCGGATATTTATATAAGACAGAATATATGAAACAGACAGATCACTCAGAAAAAATAAATTATATCGTAACAATGGGCTTTCTCAGCGCGATCTTACTGATTGGGCAGGTAGGCATGGCCTTCCTGCCCAACATCGAGCCGGTCACTACCCTGATCATCCTCTATACCCTGACTTACAAAAAACATGTCTTTTCTGTTATTTATACATTCGTTTTACTGGAGGGGATCGTTCACGGCTTCGGAATATGGTGGATGAGTTATCTCTATATCTGGAGTATACTCGCCCTGATCGTGCTTGCCCTGCAAAAAATAGACTCCGTTATTCTCTGGGCAGTTATCTCCGGCGCTTTTGGGCTATCTTTCGGCGCGCTCTGTGCCATCCCCTACCTGATATCCGGCGGTCCGGGAGCGGCTTTTGCCTACTGGACAAACGGTATTCCCTATGATATCCTGCACTGCGCCGGAAATTTTGTTCTGACTCTGGTTTTATATAAGCCCTTACTGCCTATTTTAAAAAAATTTTCAGACATTTGTTCTTCAATGCCCTCATAAGATAAAAGGCTGCCTTTTCCCTGCCTCCTAATATTTTACTGATGCTGCTATTGATCTATCCTGCTGCCATAAAGCATTTCATCCTTCTATCCCCAGCTCCTTCACCAATGCTTTCACAGTCTTCCGGTATACAACATACAAAAGCAAACCGATCCCCACAATGACCACACCGCAGGCGCTCAGCCCCATGATCTCATCTATCGTCAGCCTTCCGTCATTTGCGAACATGATCAGGGTATACAGAAATGTCATACTGAAGATTCCAATGACCGAAGGAGTACGGATCACCGTGCAGCACTGCCGTTTTACCTCCTGTTTCAAAAAGGCGGGCGGTGCCCCGAGCTTTCTCAGATCATCAAACACATAACGGTTGTTCAGCGCAATCGTCTGACATCTGGTATAACAGATCACACAGCCTGCCGTGGTACAGATCAGGAAAATGAAAAGAAACATCATCAAAAATACCGCATAAGTCCGTATAAAATCATTTTTATCCAGCATCCGGAATCTCGGCATATAGGTCCAGAATCTCCGAAACTCCGAACTGTCCGGATCATCGTAATGGATCTCGGATATAGCCATCGTATCACCCCAGTAAGTTCTTCCCGCCTCATTTTCCGCAATTTTATACACTCTGTTATAGTAGCTCGGCAGCTCACAGCTCTCATCCGAGGACTGAATCAGCTCATAAAACAGTTCCTTTGCAAACTGATAATCATCTTCCCCATCCGCATTAAATAATGCCGCTCTTCCGCTCCACTCTCCGCTGATGCCCTCCGCTATCTCAGCAAAGTCAGCATCATTCAGCACATAAAATCCATTTTCATCTGTCAGCATGCCAAAATGCGCATAGCCTGCAAAACCGATATCCAATGTATCCCTTGTATCCATATTTGTCAGAAGCGTACTGCTTACGGCTAACATATAACCCATTCGTTCCTCATCGTCGCTGACCGCCAGATAAGTCCCTGGTTCCACCGTTATGGATACACCGGTCAGTTCCCGGAAACCTGTCTCCGAGAAAAACTTGCCCTCATGCAGCAGTTCCCGATACTCATAACGGATCCTGCTTCCCTCCTCTATCATATGCATACCGTCCATCCCCAATGTAATATAGGATGCATCATGCCAGTCCTTCAATGACAGCCCGTACCCGGACGCCATTGTTTCCACCTCCGCCTTTCCCGGTACGTTTTGATCCGCCCGGTAATGATACAGATAATCATAGGGACGGGTACTTATATCTTTGATGCTGCCAGCCGACAGCATCGGTACATAAAAGATACCGAAACAGGCTCCCGCTATCAGCACGGTAGAGACAAGCAGGTTATTTATCGTCTGTTTCCCCTGAAATTTCATCATACTCCGGGACACCAGATCTCTGTCAAAAGTTTTCCTCCGAAAATGCCAGCCATGCACCACCGTATGAAGCAGGATCATATACAGTCCTATAAATACGGGTGTATAAAGCAGACTAAGCCACCAGGGCGGAACAAAATTCAGATACCGCATCGAGATTCCCGGCGCCTCATACCCTGCAATAGCTCCCACTAAAAGGATCACTATACCCACCGGCCCGCACCACTTTCCGAGCTCTTTCACCGGCTCATTTCTATGCTCTTCCTGAATCGTATCCAAAATATCCGTCCTTGCCAGATACCTTTTCGCGCTCAAACAGGCGAGCATCAGTACCAGTACCAAAAATACGGCAGGAATCACCAGACCTACCGCCCGTATATTCAAAACCATTTCCTCACTGTCCACGATCAGCATCCGAAAGCCGTTCCAGATCAGCATGACAAACGGAAACCCCGTTACGATCCCGCATACGGAAGACAGAATGCCAAGCACGAGGATCTCCCGGTAAAGCATCGGTGCAAGCTGCTTTTTGGAACTGCCAAGCGCCATCAAAATACCGATCTGCCTCGATTTTTTCCGGAAAAACAATGCCGTTGCATAGACGGTAAAGGCCGCACAGCCCACAATGGTCAGTACAAAGATCGCCATAACCTGTTTCCTGGAATCACCGCCCTCAGGAAATACCTCCTGCACGGTGGAGGACTGCATCATCACAGAATATGCCGTGATCAGCATCAGAGAAATAAAGTTGCAGAATAAATACAGCCTTGCCTGATGATAATCCAGCTTTCTCAATTTCTTTTCTAATTCTCTCATCGTCATTCTTCTTCACCACCACTCATCTCTTTTATCATATCCAGCAGATATCCCTGAAAACTGCTCTGGCCTCCCACTCTTTTAAGCTCTTTATAAATAACGCCGTCCCTGACCAGAATCACCCTGTCACAAAAGGATGCCGAAAAACTGTCATGGGTTACCATCAGGATCGTAGATTTCATTTCCTGTTTTGCTTTCTCAAAAGCTTCTATCACCGTTCGGCTTGCCTTACTGTCCAGATTTCCCGTGGGCTCATCCGCCAGAAGAAGCAGAGGATTGTTGATCAAGCTCCTCGCCACTGCCGTCCTCTGTCTTTCTCCTCCTGAAATATCCGCCGGATACTTATCCTTTATATGAGAAATGCCAAACAGCTCCATCAGCTTCTCCGCATACTCCAGCGCCTCTTTGTCCGCGCTCCCCCTGATGATCCTGGGAATCAGGATATTTTCCTTTACAGTGAGGCCGTCCAGCAGCATAAAATCCTGAAAAACAAAACCCAGCTTCTCATTTCTGACTTTTGCCAGCCCTTCCTGATCCAAACCGCCCAGGTTCTGGCCGCCCAGCAGGATCTCGCCTTTTTCATAAGGTATATAGCAGGAAATACAGTTCAACAGAGTGCTCTTGCCGGAACCGGAAGCCCCCATGACGGCCGCGAATTCCCCCTGATTTACATGAAAACTCACTCCTTTTAATACCGGATACCGGGTTTTTGCCGTTTCGTATGATTGGTATAAATTTTTTACTTGTAACATAATAGTTTCCTTTCTTTTCCATCACTGATCTTTTGACATGCCTGAACAGACAGCTGTTTGTTTTTGTATGGTTATTATAAAACAGGTTCTGACTGCCGGATTTTACCTCGTCAAGTTCTGCCCTGTTTTTGTAACAACCTGTTTTTCTTCTGCAAAATATGTAAAGTTTGGCGCTTATATTGTCATCTTTGGTTCTGCATAACTTGAGAGAATCGAGAAAAAATGATACATTGAAGGAAAAGATCCCGGTATGAAGAAAGGAAACTGCCATATGCTTCGGATTGCCATCTGCGATGATGAAGAAAACGCAAGAGATAACCTGCGGATACAACTTGAAAAGATCATAGACGAGACCGACAATGAGATTGTCTATGAATTTTCAAACGGACATACCTGTGTAAACTGGCTTGCGGCCCATCCCGGGGAGGTGGACCTGCTTTTTCTGGATGTGGAAATGGGTGCGGAAAACGGCATGGACGCAGCAAAAAAGATCAGAACATTTGACCAATCTCTTCAGATTGTTTTTGTGACAGGATATACGGACTATGTGTTTGACGGCTATCAGGTGAATGCTCTGGACTATCTCATCAAACCGGCTTCCCTCCAAAAATTGAAAGAAGTTCTTCTGCGGGCGGAAAATATTTTTTCTTCACAGGCCGAAAAATTTTTCGTGCTGAAAAACAGCGACGGTATCTACCGTCTGTCTTATCAGGATATCCTCTACTTTTTCAGCGACCGCCGCTGTATCCATCTTGTCACAGCGGCAAAAACATATACTTTTTATGGAAAGTTAAACGACATTGAAGAGCAGGTGCAGAAAAACTTTATCCGTATTCACCAGCGGTATCTTGTAAACAGTGATAAAGTGACCTTTTTGGGAAATAACTTTGTAACCGTGGATAACCCCGCCTGTGAAAAGCTTCCGGTCAGCAGAGCATGCAGAAAGGATGCGGCGGAAAAACTGGCAAAATCCCTGCTGAGACTATTATAAACTATGGAGTATCTATTATGCTTGTACTGTGCACTGAGCTTGTTGCTTATATCCTTCACTATCTGACGATAAAAAGACTTTTCATCATCAAAAAATCGCTTCCTGCAAAATTCGTACGCCTGTTTATCAGCATTCTTCTCATAGGAATGGTCATCTATATCGGAGACTGGGGCAATCTCCCCCCGACTTTTGTGCTCTATCTTGCCGGCATCCAGTATGCCTGTGAAGGCAGCCGGATAAAAAAGCTTACGCTTGCCCTTATGCTTGCCAGCACAGTCTTTGCCTGGAACGCTCTGTTGGATAACATTGTTCCTGCCCATGATCACTGGCAGACAATTCCTTTCCGCATTCTCTTTTCTATCCTGCTGTATCTTATCATGCGCTTCCGGGGACCGGATGCAGAGACAGAGCTGGGAAAATCCCTGTGGCGCCTTATGCTTTTTCTGACGCTTCCTCCCACCGGCATTGTACTCAGTATCGTACTCGTTCCCGAAAACAGAGTGGCGGAGCAGCGATGGATCTTATTACTGTATACCGTACTGCTGCTGCTTGTCCTGTTCTCTCTGGTCGGCCTTTTATGGGCGATCGCCGTTTTATCCAAACACCGGAAACTGGAACAGCAGAATTTCTATGCGGAAATGAACAGGAAATATTATGAATCTATGAAACAACAGCATTTTGAGATCCGGCGGTTGAAACATGATCTGTCGAACCATCTGCATGCTATCTCGCTTCTTCCCGCCGGGGAAAAGGAGGCGTATATTGCCGACCTGCTGGAAAGCCCTGCCCTCCTGCAGCGCATGAACTACTGCGGTGATGATACGGTAAATGCCGTACTATCGGTAAAGGAACAACTTATGCGGCAGCAAAATATCGCACTTTCCCTGAAACTGGATATTCCCGAAATGCTGCCTTTTGATAATGCGGATATCTGCGTTCTGTTTGCCAATGCTTTGGATAACGCGATAGAAAGCTGCCTTGCTTTCCCGGAAAAACAGCGTTACATCGAGCTGACCGCCCGCCATCAGAAAGGGATGCTGGCTCTGTCCATAAAAAATCCCGCCTCTCTTTCCATAGAAGCGGGACACCTTCCTTCCACCACAAAACCGGACGCCGAACACCACGGCTACGGGCTTCGCAGCATGGAGGAAATTGTGAATCATTATAAGGGAGACCTTAAAATAAAGGCTTTGGACGGGGTGTTTGAGTTGTTTTTGTATCTGCCGGAGCCGGGGAGAGGCGTGTAGGTTTTTCTTTTGCAGCTTTAAAAATTTTCCATTGACTTTTTTCTCTTTTCTGCATACACTGGTATTAGCAGTGAACCCTACTGTGAGTGGGAACCATAAAAGCAGTGAACCCTACTGTGAGTGGGAACAATGAAAGCGGTGAATCCTACCGTAAGTGGAAATCACTTAAGGCTGCACATTGTGCAGCTTTATTTAGTAAAGGAGGCGTATGAAACAGAAAAAACTACAATTATATATAATGGATATGAAATATGTCCGTGACCTGCATAATGCAGATGACCGCGTACAATCTATATCTCCCCAAATACATAAGAATAACCGCCCTTTTGTTGGTGTCGTCGTTCTTTGCGGAAAATATAAATACTGCATTCCTCTAGATCATCCAAAAGAGAAACACTACACCATGAAAAATGATATTGATTTCTCTCGAATCTTTGTAAGCAACAAGCTGCTCGGCGTTCTTAATTTCAACAATATGATTCCTGTTGAAGATTGCTTTATCCAACATCTTAATGTTAAAATCTCTAAAAATGATTCCCCTGCTGAAAAAGCATATAAAATTCTTTGTACAAAAGAATTAGACTGGATACAAAAAAACCAAGATGCTATTATCAAAAAAGCAAATAAACTATATAACATGATCTGTTCTGATAAAATAAATCATAGTCTCAAAAAGCGATGTCTAGATTTTAAAAAGCTGGAAAATGTGTTAGAAAAAAAGATGTCAAAATTTTATTCTTCTTAACTTTTTATTTCTCATCTTCCCGCACTCTCCCGATACCCTCTCCTCGTCCATACATATACCTGAAAAAACATGATAACAATCCCTGTTCCTGCACTGAGATAAGCACTGTGCCACCAAGAAATATGAATATCCAGCATATACCAGAACCAGCCGATCACAGGAACAACCGCTCCGAGCGTCAGTCCCCAGTAAGCTGCATACCCGACCATCGCAGACTGGGCGCGCCAGTTTCTGGAATGCTTAAACCAGAACCAGACCGGCTTATAATTTTCGCCATAGAATAACTTCATATAATAATCAAAAACACTTTCAGCCGGAATTTTGACATACTCATATTTCCCGAAATACCATGCTGCCAGCACGATCAATATAAAACCAATCAGGTTTGCAATAAAAAGCGCTTCCCATCCGAATCCCCATATTCTGACAAGCGGATTCCACTCTCTTTTCAGATCCGGCGTATTCACATAAGTGATAAATCCATCCATCAGATGGATCAGCAGATTTCCCGCAGAGAGGCGGATAAAACGAAATCTGGATTTCTTTCCCGGTTTCCAGAAAACGAGGCATAAAGCCAGTACCAATATACTCATTACAAAAAGTATAATGCCTCTCTGCATGTTATCTGCTGTCATACTCATGCTAACTCTAACGCCACCTCTATCATATTCCTGAATTCGACTCTTCTTTCCTCTGCATTCAATTCTTCTCCTGTAAATACATGATCAGAAATGCTCAAAAGACTGAGCGCTTTTTTCTTAGCGTGCACCGCATTGATATAAAGTGCCGCTGATTCCATCTCCACCGCAAGAATGCCGGCATCCGCCCACTTCTTTGTACGCTCCGGATTAAAGTTATAAAAACCGTCCGCTGAAAGAACATTACCGACTTTCACATTGATATTTTTCTCCCGTGCAGCAGAAACAGCTTTTTCCAGTAATCCGAAATCCGCAAGCGGCGCAAAATGTCCCGGTACTTCAAGCTGTCCCGGATAAGCGGAATCCGTGGAAGCACCCATTGCGATCACAAGGTCCTTTAACTTCATATCATCCTGCAGTGCACCAGCACTTCCGACTCTTATAATATTTTCCACCCCATAAAAATGATACAGCTCATAAGAATAGATTCCTATGGACGGCATACCCATACCGCTCCCCATCACGGAAACTTCTTTCCCCTTATAGGTTCCGGTATATCCGAGCATATTCCTCACCTGATTAAAACAAACCGGATTTTCCAACCATTCTTCCGCAATAAACTTCGCTCTGAGCGGATCTCCCGGCATCAATACCGTCTTTGCAATATCCCCGTATTTTGCCTCGTTATGTGGTGTCGGTGTCAAATCTTTTCCCATACCCTGTCCTCCTGTTTTTGTATAATTACTTCTATAATATAACTCACGGGTTGTACATGACCCTTATTATCAATATAGCACAAATATTTTACCATTACTATTCAAATTTTCTCCATTTCTGTGTATACTTAAGATAAATATTATCAGGTTATAACCTCTGTCAGCTCGGATAAAAATATCCGGGCGTCCGTTACCTATAATACAAAAAGGAGGAACCATCTTTTGAAAGAAAGTATCAAACCACCGGTAGAAATACGTTACCAAAAAGAGCTTGCGGCGCTGGAAGCTCTTGATACCGCGAGAAAACCCGGGAACTGGCGCCTCTCGCCTCAGGCAGTCCGCACTTTTATCTTAGGAACCCAAAAACCCATTACATATCAGGGAGAAAGCATCTCCATCCGGAAAAAATATTTTGGAAATGATGCCCTTGTAGAACGCTGCATTGTCACTTTGGCCGGCAACAGAGGCTTAATGCTTGTGGGTGAACCGGGCACTGCCAAAACCATGCTTTCGGAGCTGCTGTCTGCTGCCATCAGCGGCGTCAGCACCAACACCATTCAGGGCACTGCCGGCACCACCGAAGACATGATCAAATATTCCTGGAATTATGCTCTGCTTCTCGCAAAGGGGCCCGGCAGGGAAGCGCTTGTCCCGTCTCCGCTCTATGTGGGCATGGAGAGGGGTATCTTAACCCGGTTCGAAGAGATCACCAGAACCCCCGCCGAGATTCAGGACTCTCTGATCAGCGTATTGAGCGATAAAGTCCTGAACGTGCCGGAGCTTGGCGATGATGGCTTTTTATTTGCAAAACCCGGATTTAATGTGATCGGAACGGCAAACACCAGAGACAAAGGTGTCAATGAAATGAGCAGCGCTCTAAAGCGGCGTTTTAATTTTGAAACGGTCATGCCGGTGCGGGAGGTTGCCCTCGAAAAGCAGATCATCTTAAACGAAGTCGGCGAACTTGCCCGGGAAAACGGTATTGCCATGACACCGGATGAAGAGGCGGCTGAACTTCTTGCCTCCACCTATCATGAACTGCGAGAGGGCATTTCCTCCTACGGGCACAGGATCGACAAACCCGGTGCTGTTATGAGCACGGCGGAAGCCGTATCCGTCTATTACCAGACCATGATCTCCGGCTATTACTATGGTGACGGTTCCTTTGATATGGACTGCCTGGTGCAGAATCTGGTGGGCGCCGTCTCCAAAGAAAACAAGGAGGATCTCGGCAAGGTAAAGGAATATTTCTCTACCGTGATAAAAGATAAGAGCAGTAAAGAAGGTGGATTATGGAAAAAATATTACGAAGCAAGGAAATGGCTGAAATAGTACTGCTTCCGGTCAGACATCATAGTCCCGCCTGCTCCTTTCATGTCAGGAAGGTCATTGAACGCTTCAGGCCTTCTGCTATTTTGATAGAAGGGCCTGAGAATGCCAATGAGCTCATACCTGTTATGGTACATCCGGATACAATGGCTCCCTTTGCCATCTACTATTCTTATCATGATAAGACGGGACAGCTCTCGGAAGAAAAAGAACATTACAAATGCTATTATCCTTTTCTGGACTATTCTCCGGAACTCGCCGCTTTAAGAGCGGCAGATGAGCTCGGGATTCCTGCCTCCTTTATGGATCTGTCCTATGGCAATATCCTTGCCGCATCGAAACAGGGGACAGGGCTTCGGAAAAAAGAGGAAAAAAACAATTACAATGACGACTATCTGCTTTCCCGGAATACCTATGTCAAAAGACTCTGTGAAAAAGCAAATTTAAGAAGCTTTGATGAATTCTGGGAAAAATATTTTGAGATAGGCGGGCTTTCTAAAGACAGCGAGTCATGGTTTTCCGATCTGCTGCTCTACTGCACGCAGGCGAGAGAAAGCACGCCTGAGGAAGTGATCCGGGATGAAGGCTCCCTGGCGAGAGAAGCACATATGGCGGAAGTGATCCTACAGATGGCTCGTAAAAACGGCGATAAGCCGCTCCGCATTCTGGCGGTAACCGGCGGTTTTCATACGCCTGCGCTGGCGACGCTTCTGCGGGAGACTCCGGCAGATAAATCTTCCCGCTCAAAATCCGACGATGGTTTATCTCCAGCGGTTTCCGAAAAAAACAGAAAAGATAAAACACCTGCCAATATCAGGCTTCAAAATCAGGAAGTCTATCTTATGCCTTATTCCATGGAGGCTGCGGATTCTTTAAACGGCTACGCCAGCGGTATGCCTTATCCCGCTTTTTACCAGAAAATATGGGAAAGGCTTTCGGAGTCCACAGAAAACTGCTACCGGCAGACCGTTCTTGATTTTCTGGTATCCTGCGGAAAACAAACGCGAAGAAAAGAGGGAAATCTTTCCACATACGATGAGATCTGTGCGGATCAGATGGCGGATGGGCTTGCTGCGCTCCGGGGCAAAGAAGAGCCCGGCGCCTATGAACTTTTTGACGCTGTCCTATCTTCTTACGTGAAGGGTGAATACAATATCGCCACAGATACGCCTATGCGGATCCTCAGAAAAAATATGACCGGAAATGCCATGGGAAAGCTTTGCGATGATGCCCTTGTTCCACCGATCATCCATGATTTTGAGGCGCTGTGCCGTCAGTTCTCCCTGAAAACAGGCTCTACGCTGGAGACGGAAGTTACTCTTTCTCTGTTTTCCTCCGAAAAGCACCGCCGGGAAAGCTGCTTTTTTCACCGTATGGCATTTTTACATACCGGTTATGCAAGAAAAGTGAAAGGTCCCAATCTCCAGAAACAGAAGGACCGCAATCTGATCCGGGAAATCTGGCGGTATAAATGGAGTACACAGGTAACCGCAGCTTTGATCGATGTATCTGTCTATGGCGCTACGATCGAGGAAGCGGCGGACAGTCTTGTCAAAGAGGAATTGAAGAAGGAGATCGGCGCCGGCAGATGCGCTGTCCTTCTCACACAGGTTTTTGAGATGGGATTGAAAAATCAGCTTCAGGCTATCTATGAACAGGCTCAGGAACTGATCCAGAAAGATACGGATTTTTATTCCCTTGCAGATGCCCTTTCCTATCTGAAAATGATGCAGGAACTCGGTCCCCTTTATCAGTCTGAACTGGATTTTGACATACTGCTGCGGCTTACGGTCAGAAAGCTCATCGCTCTGCTGCCTTCTATGACCAGAGTGAAAGAGGAAGATCTGAACAGATGCATGAATGCTGTAAAACTCCTTTATCAACTGACTAAAGACAGCGCACAGGAAGAATTTTATGATATCCTGCTACAGATGCAGAAGGATGTACAGATACAACCGGGGCTGGACGGATGCATTCACGGCATTCTCTACGGAGGCGGCAGAGAGGATGCCGCTCTGATCGAAAAAGCCTGTCTCGGTTATTTTCAGGGTACAAAAGAACAGATGAAAAAAACAGCGCTTTTTTTCCGGGGACTGTTTTTCTCCGCGAGGGATCTTATCTTTATCGGCAGTCAGATCCTCGAAATGCTGGATACCTTTTTAGTGCAGGCGAAAGATACGGAATTTATGGAACTTTTGCCGGAACTGCGTATGGCTTTCACTTATTTTACGCCGAGGGAGATTGACAGGATCGCGGAAAAAGCTGCCGCTCTTCATGGCAAAACAGGGAAAGATATTACAAGCCGGAAAGAAATTCCGGCGGACTGGTATACTTATGGGAGAGAGTTGGATGCTTATATGAAAAGGCGGACGCCCGAGGAGAAAATATCTCTTACGCAACTCGTTCCCACTCCGGGCTAAACGTAGCGGACACTAAGCTCTCATGTGAAGCATAGATTTTCTTAGGCGGTGTATTTTAGCGCCTTAGAAAATCTCTTCACATTGCGCTAAGTGCCGACGTTTAGCAGGGTTGCTACAGAGATATTTTCTCCTCGGGCTAAGTTCATCCTAAACAGGAAAGGATTGTATAATGGCAGCAATAGATAGTCAGGAAATTTTAAATAGGTGGCGGCTTGTTCTCGGAAAATATGCGGCGGAGACGTTGCCCTTCTCCGGGGATGAGCTGCATTATATGGATATGGAGGAGGCGCTGGATTTTTTGTATTCCAGAGAGTATGGGGAGGAACAGGGCATCCGTCAGGATCGCTCCGGCGGAAGTGAAGACACCCGCCTCACCGTACCCTACTGGCTTCAGAAGGTCAAAAAACTTTTTCCGAAACAGACCGTGGAAGTCATGGAACGCCATGCTCTGGAAAAATATAATATGACGGAACTTCTGACAGATCCCGAAGTCCTGAAAAAGCTGGAGCCGAACCGGGAGTTGTTAAAGACCATTCTCACCTTAAAGCATATGATGAAAGGCGAGGTGCTGACTCTTGCCAAAGAGATCGTAAGGAAGGTGGCGGAAGAACTGACAAAAAAGCTGGAGCAGGAGATGAAACGTTCCTTTTTCGGCAAGCTGGATAAGACTTCCAGCAGTCCCGTAAAATCCGCCCGGAATCTGGATATCAAAAAAACGATACGGCAGAATCTGAAAAACTATGATACGGAGCAACAGATGCTGGTCCTGAAACAGGTTTACTTTAACTCCCGCATGAAGCGGTACAACAGCTGGCGGGTGATCCTCTGTGTGGACGAGAGCGGTTCCATGCTGGACTCCATCATTCACAGTGCGGTTATGGCGGGTATTTTTGCAAAGCTCCCTATGCTGGATGTGAAGCTCGTGATCTTTGATACCAGTGTGGTGGATCTGAGCGGCTATGTGGAAGATCCGGTGGAAACTCTTATGAGCATACAGCTCGGCGGCGGCACAAATATTGCCGGTGCTCTCTCCTACTGCGAAACGCTGATCGATTTTCCTTACCGTACAATGGTTATCCTGATCTCCGATCTCTATGAGGGCGGAGGCTATCAGAATCTTTACAGCGTCAGCAAAGGAATCATTGAGAGCGGTGCGAAACTGATCGCGCTGACAGCGCTGGATATGGAGGCAAATCCAAGCTATGACCGGCACGCTGCTGCCAGGCTGGCTGAACTGGGGGCACATGTAGGGGCAATGACACCGGAGGAGCTGACAGAGTGGATGGGAAAGATCATCTGACGAAATCTGAAAAGGAAGAAATGAAAAGAGGTAAAACATGGCTGATTGGAAAACACAGCTTGCCGAAACCGGAGACGAATATTTGATCGGGCTTACCAATAAAGGTATTGTAAAACGCGCCTATAAAGATAAAGAAAGCGCCTGTGTGGAATTTGTACAGGTGGCAGATGAAGCTGTCCTAAAGGTGGACGGGGAAACTGTCACGCTCCGTCTTCCGCTCGGCGAGAGTAAATGTACCTGTCCTTCCAGAAGTATTTGCAGGCATATCATACTTGGTATCATTGTGTTGAAAGAATATTTTCAAAACAGTGTCTCCTCTGTAAATGATAAAGAAAATAGTATAGTGCCTGCTGATATCTCTTCAAAAGAAAACAATATTCAGGAGGCAGATTCTCCTTTAAAAGAAAACAATATAACAGATACCGATAACGCATCCCTTTCTACAGAAAGTAATAAATCCTCTCTACAGGAACAGCTATGGAATGAGATCCGTTCCTATCCGGAAAAAATACTGTACAAAGCCATGGGCGCACGCCGCCTTACTTCTTTCCAGAATAAAGTAAAGGGAAATGTCACGCCGGAAATCGAAGAGTCCTCCGTTTTTACAATACAGCTCCCCGGAGAGAGCACAACGGTAAAATTATTATCTCCTCTGGAATATTCATCCTGCACCTGTCACAAAAAGGAACTTTGTCCTCATAAGGCCGAAGCTGTTCTCTGGTGCAAATTGAAAGCAGGCGTTCTTTCTTTAAAGGAGTTGGAGGCATCCCAGAAAAAAGATGCCCCTGTAGATCCGGAACAGGTAAAAAACACGGCAGTCCAGATGAAAGCTTTTCTGGAAGAACTGATGGCAACAGGATTATCCAGAATCTCTCCGGATGTCACGGATTCTCTGGAGCGCTTTGCAATCATCAGTCATAATGCAGGTCTTGCGGATTTTGAGAGATCTTTCCGGTCGCTCAGTTCTCTTTATCAGTCCTACCTGAAACGGCAGGCTTCTTTCCAGACTGCCGATCTGATGAAAAAACTGACAAAACTCTACCGAAAAAGCTGTCTTTTACTGGATACGGAAGATATTTCCGCTCTTGCAAAAGAGGCAGGAGAATTTCATGCCGAATATCTTCCTGTCGGCGATCTGGAATTGACCGGTATTACGATGGAACACTTTTCAGATACTTCAGGCTATGAAGGCGAAACCGTCTATTTTTTGGAAACAAACTCTAATGAGTGGTATACTTACACGCTGGCACGCCCTGTCTTTTATGACCAACGAAAAAAATGGGGCAGGCCCCAAAAGGCAGAAGCTCCCTGGGGGCTTACCTGTTCTCTCGAAAATCTGATCCTGATGCAGATCCGCCTCAAGAACGCAAAATGCGATGCGCGAAGGCGTCTCTCCTCCAGCAGGGAAACAAGGGGAGAGATCCTTGGAACCTGCCATCCTGATCCCGAAATAGTTCCCGGTTGGTACTATGAGGATTTTCAGAAATTATTTTCAGAACGGATCACAGAGCAAATGTTATCGCCTGCGGAATCTGCTTCACAGAATGAAAATGACAAACAACCGGGGAAGAATATCTGGGGCAGAGATCTGGTATTTGTACAACCTGCCTTTTGTGAGAAGGCGGTCTTCTCTGATACAGACCAAACGCTTTTGATGACTTTATATGACGGGGCAAAACGGGAGATCATACTGGAACTTGCCTATTCCAAAGAGGAGGCAAAGAATATCCGCTATCTGGAAAAAATAAGGGAAGATGAACCACCCTGTTTTATCGGTAAAGTTTATTTGAAAGACGGACGTATCCGCCTGATCCCGGTGGATACGTGGAATTACAATAAAAACCAGAAAGGATCTTAAACCCCCATGTATTCAGAAAACAAGGAAGTTTACTTTGAAGAACTTTTCGCAGATATCAGTTCCGTTCTGGAGGATCTCTGTCAGAGCGGATTTCATACGGTTCACGACAGCACTCTGGAAGAATTAAGAGAAAAAGGAGAAACCGCTGCCCGCTGCGGCATGCAGTATCTCTCCGGATTACTTCTTGCCCTTCAGGGAGAACTATTCCAAAACAGACATAAGATCTCCAGAGACAAAAATACAGATTCTATCTGTGCCGAATACTATACGGAGCTTGTGGAATCCATTGAACTCGGCAGGGAAAAAACTGCTTACGATAAGGGCAAAAATTACTATTCAGAAAACAGAGGATAAAATTATAGAAATTATTCCGAATATTTTCAATATGGTAAGGAGGATTAATATTTACTATGAGAACCCAAAAAGAAACCTATCTCGAAAAATGCATGCAGTTACTGGAAGGTCTGAAACTGACGCCGGAACAGCTCCATGATCTGGAAGATTATCTGTCCGGAAAAAGGGACGAAGAAATCCTGGACCGGCTCCCCTATCAACATCTGGGGGTATCGCCGAAGTCCTATCTTCCCGCTCACATCAACCTTATTACCTATGGTTATGATGATCTCGAACAGGCGGGCAGGCTTTTCAATATTCTTTTTGCGATCGGAGGCACAAGCTGTCAATGTCTTGTTCCAGATATATACAAGGCAGAAAACTTCTCCCGCCTGTTGAAGCTTCCGGGCATCGATCCGGCAAAGCTGACTGCTGTTGCCGCTGAGCAGATGGCTTCCAATTCTTATCATCTCAGAGGAATCATCATCGCCCGGTTCATCAGACAGTTAAACAGTGATCCCGAAGCCCTCAAAAAGGCATACCTTTTTTCGGATTATCCGCTGACTCAAAAAAATATATCTTATTCCCTGATCCATTCCTTTGGCGCCGGTCAGATATTTCTGCTTGCCGCCTATTTTCTGGCAAAATATCCGGATGGAAAAGGCCCTCTGACAGATGAGGATCTTCCCCTTATGAAATATTATGAAGATACCCTGACAGAGAATCTCAGGAATATTTACGATACAAACACGATCGCTATCTCTGTTATTCAGGAACTGAATCAGGCGATCAGAAGAGATCAGGTGAATGACAGGATCCTGAAGCTTGCCGGCAGAAATTACAGAGTATCTCCCTACTTTATGACTCTTTTCGGCGGCGCTGCCCTTCTTAACTTTGGACTGTCCGACATTTTGAGAAATTTTGCGAAGATCTGCTTTGCCGCAAGTCTTCAGAATATGTTTACAAATGCGGTCCTTGTCAGTGAATCCCTCTGGATGGATACAAAAATGATCGGCGGGGATTATGATATCTTATTTGATATTGACAGCAAAGCATTGATCCTGCAGGCCGCCTCCAGAGAACTGGATACTGTTTTAAAAACCCAGTTTCATAAAAACAGGGATCTGTTTTTACAGATTCTGGATGAGGCGAATGCCCACGATTCTTTCGTTATGATGGGTGTTCTGAAAGTGGAAAATAAACTGCTTTTCATGAAGAGACAAAAGCACGGCGGCAGTAAAGAACGGGATAAACTGATCGATCTTATCGCAGATAAAAATCCTGTTGTCAATCAGGTGAAAACTTATCTGAGGGGTGAGGCGGATATTTCTTCTCTTTATCCTTATGAAGACCAGATCTTTAATCAATATGGTTACACTCCCAGCATCATGCAGGCAAAGTCATTACTGCATTCTTATGTGGGAACTTATCACGATGAGGACTTTTATAACAGAGTGTTCTGCTACCAGCTTCTGCGCGGCAGCAGTTCCTTCTTTTATTCGGAGACCAGCACTTCACTGATCTCTATCCAACAGGTGTTTGCCTCTTTTGATGCAGAGCATCTCGATATGGTTCATCAGTTAAAATTTGTGTCACTGATGTCCCAGTATTATTATTTCGGGCAGGGAAAAGACAAACTGGAACTCGCTGAAATCGAAGTATTTTCCAGATATCTCATCGAAAATCGGGAGGAAGTTCTCTCTGCTTTTAAAGAGTCCGATGCTCTCACCAGAGTCTTCGCGATCAGGGTTTTATGCAAAAATGCTGAGGAAAACAGGGAAACTCTTCTTTCCTATACACAGGACAGTTCAAAAGCAGTGCGGGAGGAACTGTTAAATGTTCTCTATGAACATAAGGAGTGGGAAACAGAAATTTTAGCGCTGCTCTCCGCTAAAAAGGCAAACGAGAGGGATCTGGCGATCCGTGCACTGGCAAAATGGGATCTGGAAAAGTACAGGGCTCCGCTTACTGAGGCGCTGGAGAAAGAGAAAAACAGTAAGATGAGGACGCTTTTACAGGAACTCTTGGATGAGGACTCCGTATCGGCAGGAAATGTACTAACTTTACAGGATCTTGTGAAGGAGCTTCATAAGGGAGGCAAGAAGCGCACTCTCACCTGGGCTTATGAGACGCCTTTCTCCAAAGTACATAAAAAATCTGTGATCGGTTCTGTCAGAAATGATGATGCAGGTCATGAACCGATACTTGCTGAAGAAGATTACCTGCAGGCGGTTCTGCTCTGCTACTCTTCCATGACGACCTGCGGTGTGAATAAAGATGCTCTGGCGCTGGCGGCGGAACTGGACGAAAAAGAGTTTGCCGTCTATGTAGGCGAGCTCTTTGATAAATGGCTTGCCCTCGGCGCGGAGGCGAAAAAACGCTGGGTGCTCTATGCCGCTGCCATCCACGGCGGAACGGAGATCATCAAAAAATTGCAGCATCAGATCAGCGAGTGGCCCCAGCACTCCCGGGGAGCCATTGCTTCCGATGCGGTACAGGCGCTGGCTCTGAATCCGAATCCGGAGGCGCTTCTGATCGTAGACAGTATTTCACGGAAATTTAAATTCCGGCAGGTGAAGGCTGCCGCCGGGGAAGCCCTGAAATTTGCCGCTGAGCAGCTTGGCATTACCACAGAGGAACTTGCGGATCGTATCGTGCCGAACCTTGGATTCGACGAAAATATGGAACGGCATTTTGACTATGGCACACGACAGTTCACCGTGACGATCACGCCTGCTCTGGAGATCGAAGTCTTTGATGAAAGCGGAAAGAAACTGAAAAACCTGCCCGCCCCCGGGAAGCGGGATGATCCTGAGAGATCTGCGGAAAGTTATGCTGCATTCAAGGAGATGAAAAAGCAGATGAAGACCACTGTCGCCAGTCAGAAAATGCGTCTGGAGCTGGCGCTCTCCACAGAAAGACAGTGGAGCTGCGAGGCGTGGAAGAAGCTCTTTGTGGAAAATCCTATTATGCATCAGTTTGCGATCGGGCTGATCTGGGGGATCTATGAAGGGAAAAAACTGACACAGACTTTCCGCTATATGGAGGACGGCAGTTTTAATACGGAGGATGAGGAAGAATTTGTTCTTCCCGAGGATGACATGATATCTGCTAAAGATGCTGCTTCTGCTGAAATTCCCGGCAGTTCAGAGCAAGGCGGAAGTAAAAAGATCGGTCTCGTTCATCCGGTTGAACTATCCGAAGAATCCATCTCGGCGTGGAAAACCCAGTTGGAGGATTACGAGATCACACAACCTATAGAACAGCTCTCCCGTCCTGTCTATCATATGACTGAAGAAGAAGCGGAATCCAAATCCATGGAGCGTTTCGGCGGATATATCTTAAATGATCTTTCCCTGATCGGAAAGATGCAGAATATGGGCTGGTATCGCGCTCCTGCGGAGGATGCAGGCGGCTTCTACTATTTTTACAGAGAGGACAACGAGCAGGATCTAAAAGCGGAACTCAATTTCTCCGGCACTTATATTGCCGGAATGAATGAGGATGTCACGGTATATGATGTGACATTCAACAAAAAGATCGGCGAGCTGCCGGAAAGATATTTCAGCGAGATCGTTATGCAGACCGCAAGAGCTGTTTCTTCCAGTGAAGAAAGAGATAAACTCTGGAAAGATAAAATGTAAAACGGAGGATGAATACCCACTATGAGAAGTCAAAGAGAGACCAGTCTTGAAAAATGTATGCAGCTTCTGGAATCACTGAAGCTGACCCCGAAACAATTAAATGATCTGGAAGGTTATTTATCCGGAGAAAAGGGAGAGGAGGTTTTATCAGATCTTCCCTATCAAAATCTGTCTACAGCAAACAGCAAATTTGCTTTTATCGACCTTTATAAACGCATGAAAACAGAGGAGGTGACAAGATTATTTCATATTCTGTTTGAGATCGGCGGCACAACCTCTTCCGCTCTGCTTCCCTACGGCATGGGCGGCGGTGATGGTTTTTCCTACTTATTTAACCTTCCTGTTGATAAAGAAAAAGCCGCTGTCCTCTATGCGGCACAGATCGGCGCGCAGACATCCCGCATCACCTCTGGTTACATGCAGCGCTTTATAAAACAGATCGATCATGATACGGATATTCTTAAAAGAGCATACCTGCTTGCGGATTATCCTCAAAGTATAAAAAACATATCAAATGATCGGATGCATAACTGCGGCCACACAAAACTGATTCTGCTTGCCTCCTATTTTCTTGCCAAATACCCGGATGCCCCTGATCTGTCCGAAAGAGAGGAAAAACAGGGCAGTCTGTTATCTGAAGTGAGCAGGTTTTTTAAGAAAACTCCTGAGATAATCAGGCGGATAGAAAAAGAGGATATTCCCCTGATGCAGCAATATGAAGATATTCTGCTTGGCAATCTCGGCAATATTTATGAGCCGCACACCATGCCGGCGTCTGCCCTGCAGGAGATCATTCAGGCGATCAGGGAAAACAAGGTTACGGATCAGACATTAAAACTTGCAAACAGAAAATGTAAGCTTTCCACCTACACGCTTCATCTTCTGGGCGGAACGGCTCTTTTCAATTTCCATCTGTCGGATATTCTGAAAAATGTGGTAAAAGTGTGCTTCGCCGCAGATATTATGACAATGTTTACTTCCTCTGTCGTTGTCACCACCGGTCTCTGGATGGATGTCAAAGTGATGGGCGGAGATTACGATGAACTTTTTGCAATCGATCGGAAAGCCCTGCTTCTGCAGGCTGCCTCCAGAGGATTGGATGATATTCTGAAAACCCTCTTCCGGAAAGACAAAACACTTTTTATGGAGGTTCTGGATAATGCAAAGGCGCATGAGTCTTCTGTTATGATGCGTGTGCTTGAGCAGGAGGATCACCTCCTTTTCCTGCAGCAGCGTAAAAACGGCACAAAGGAACGGGATAAGTTGATCGACCTGTTCGCTGATAAAAATTCTCTTATCGGAGAAGTAAAAAAATATCTGAGAGGTGAAACCGAGGTCTCTTCTCTCTATCCTTATGAGGACCAGATCCATTCCAGATTCGGATATGGAGGTAATATTTCCCAGCAGCTTAATCTGCTGCATTCCTACGCTGAAACCTACTCTGATCAGGATTTTTACAATCGTGTTATCGTATATCAGTTTCTGAAAGGCTCCACTTACTTTTTCTATTGGAAACTGCTTGTAAACCAAAATCTCAATACTCAAAAAGTCAGAGAGACCTATGCATCTTTCGATGCGGAACATCTCGATACGGCGCATCAGTTAAAATTTTATTCTGTTATGTATCAGTATTTTTATCAGGAGAAACACAAAGATGCACTGAAAAATGTATCTGTGGAAGTGTTCTGCAAATACCTCACCGTAGACCGGGAGAAAGTGCTGTCCGCTTTCAGGGAATCCGATGCTGTCTGCAGGGCTTTTGCCATAGAAGTCTTAGGCAAAAATGCAGAGGAAAATAAAACAGAAATTCTTGCTTTTTCTCAGGACAGTTCCAAACTTGTTAAAGAATCTCTCTATGATGCGCTTCATCAACAGCGTGACTGGGAGACTGAAATTTTAAAATTCCTTTCCTCAAAAAAAGCATCGGAGCGGGAACTTGCTGTCCGTGTACTCGCTAAATGGGACCTGGAAAAATATCAGGCTGAACTCTCCGCTGCACTTGAAAAGGAAAAAAATAATAAGGTGAGAACTCTTTTGCTGGATTTACTCAATACGGATTTCTCTCAGGCAGGCGGTGTTCTTACTTTGCAGGATCTTGTGAAGGAACTCCATAAGGGCGAAAAGAAGCGCACTCTCGCCTGGGCTTATGAGACGCCTTTCTCAGAGGTACATAAAAAATCTAAGGTCGCTTCTGTTGGGAACAATAATGCAGACAGTGCGGCTTCTTTCACAGACAATAATCCGGATAATACAAAAATTTCCTCAGATACAGTTTTCTCCGCAAATCCGGAAAAACATGAGCCGATACTTGCGGAGGAAGATTACCTGCAGGCGATCCTGCTCTGCTACTCATCTATGACAACTTGCGGTATAAATAAAGATGCTCTGGCGCTAGCAGCGGAACTGGACGAAAAAGAATTTGCCGTCTATGTAAACGAACTCTTTGATAAATGGCTTGCCCTCGGCGCGGAGGCGAAAAAACGCTGGGTGCTCTAT
Organism: uncultured bacterium; assembly: GCA_947647735.1. Lineage (GTDB taxonomy): Bacteria > Bacillota > Clostridia > Lachnospirales > Lachnospiraceae > 1XD8-76. The sequence continues at coordinate 62,027 of CANSLJ010000020.1, forward strand.
GCCGCTGCCATCCACGGCGGAACGGAGATCATCAAAAAATTGCAGCATCAGATCAGCGAGTGGCCCCAGCACTCCCGGGGAGCCATTGCTTCCGATGCGGTACAGGCGCTGGCTCTGAATCCGAATCCGGAGGCGCTTCTGATCGTAGACAGTATTTCACGGAAATTTAAATTCCGGCAGGTGAAGGCTGCCGCCGGGGAAGCCCTGAAATTTGCCGCTGAGCAGCTTGGCATTACCACAGAGGAACTTGCGGATCGTATCGTGCCGAACCTTGGATTCGACGAAAATATGGAACGGCATTTTGACTATGGCACACGACAGTTCACCGTGACGATCACGCCTGCTCTGGAGATCGAAGTCTTTGATGAAAGCGGAAAGAAACTGAAAAACCTGCCCGCCCCCGGGAAGCGGGATGATCCTGAGAGATCTGCGGAAAGTTATGCTGCATTCAAGGAGATGAAAAAGCAGATGAAGACCACTGTCGCCAGTCAGAAAATGCGTCTGGAGCTGGCGCTCTCCACAGAAAGACAGTGGAGCTGTGAGGCGTGGAAGAAACTCTTTGTGGAAAATCCTATCATGCATCAGTTTGCGATCGGGCTGATCTGGGGGATCTATGAAGGGAAAAGACTGACACAGACTTTCCGCTATATGGAGGACGGCAGTTTTAATACGGAGGAGGAAGAAGAATTTGTACTTCCGGAGGATGACATTATATCTTCTAAAAATGCTGCTTCTGCTGAAATTCCCGGCAGTTCAGAGCATAGTGGAAGCCATGGTAGAAGTAAAAAGATCGGTCTCGTTCATCCGGTCGAACTATCCGAAGAATCCATTTCGGCGTGGAAAACCCAGTTGGAGGATTACGAGATCACACAACCCATAGAACAGCTCTCCCGCCCTGTTTACCATATGACGGAGGAGGAGGCGGAATCCAAATCCATGGAACGATTTGGCGGATGTATCTTAAATGATCTTTCTCTGATCGGAAAGATGCAAAATATGGGATGGTATCGCGGATACGCGGAAGATGCAGGTATCTTTTCCTATTTTTACAGGGAGGATAAGGAACAGGATCTGAAGGCGGAACTCAATTTTTCCGGTACTTATGTTGCCGGAGAAAATGAAGATGTTACCGTGTATGACGTGACATTCAGCAAAAAGATCAAAGAGATACCGGAACGCTATTTCAGTGAGATCGTCATGCAGACTGCCAAAGCAGTCTCCTCCAGTCAGGAGAAAGATAAATTCTGGAAGGATAATAAATAAAACTAAATATCATCTGCCTGCGTATCATATAAGCAGATCATCAGATTCTTAAAAATGAACATAGAAAAATGTCTGTACTTCAGATCAAAATACAGACACTTTCTATGTTCATTTTATTACACTCGTTATTTGTTCACATAATATGTTGTTGTCTGGGAGTTTCCGGACATATCTCTTTTTGTCACACCCTCCGGCTTCGTCAGTCCGCTTGCTTTCATCTCGTCATACTCAACTTCTCTCCTGTAGTTTCGTGCGATCAGAATGACTCCTATCAGGATTGCAAGTAGTGCAATAGCTGTCATAACATATACCGTTGACGCTGCTGCCGGTCCATAAAGTACAAGACATTCTCCGTCTGAATAAGAAGAGAGCATTTCTTCTATATCGCTTTCCGTATATCCCATATACTCCAGTTCTTCCCGGAAAGCTTTCTCCAGACCATGCAGCTGCTTGTCCATTTTTAATGCCACGCCTTCAAAGTGTACTTCCGTCTGTGGAACATCACCGCCCATCAGATATTCATATGTTTCATTTGTCAGCGCATCCATAGCATCCAGATCATCCTTGCGGATATAAACTGCCGCCATCCCGTTTTCTCCTACCGGGATCATATAGTAATAACCGGTAGTCTTTGATGCCGTTCTGGAATTTTCATACTGTGTATAGCTTTCTTCCGAAGCAAAGCTGCCAAGGCTGTAAAAAATTTCTCCCTTGATATGCTGTCCTTCCTTTAATCCATTTTCCAACACATGATCATAGTCATGGGATGGCAGAAAAAGATTCGGAAAATCCTTATCTTTGATCAGTACGCCAAGAAAAATGCATCCAAATATTAAAATTGTTACCGAAAATCCCGATATGCTTCTTATCAATCTCCCTATCATGATCTTTTCCACTTCTCCTGTTTATGTCCTTCCTGTTCCAGGCGGCTCCTCAGTGCCTCCAGGAAATCCAGGAATTTTTCTCTTTCTTCCTTCTGAACCATATTTTTCATACCGGCTACTGTCTTGCTTCCACTGTCACTGATATTAAACTGCTCGCCGACAGAACCATAGTTCTTACGATAGTTAAGCCATGCCTGCTGTATTTTCGGATAATAGGTTACGCCGACCACCGCGCTCATATCCACAAAATATGGCTCTGAATGCTGTGTCAGTTCTCTGTCCACCTGTATCAGTCCGACCTTGCTGTCACTTTTCCTGTAGCCAACGATATAGTAGTAAAATGTCGTAGTATTTGTATCAAAAACAAATCCCTTTTCAAATTTGGAAGAAGTCTGCGTACAGTGAAGAATTTCATAGCTGTCTCCGTCCGCCACTTCCTCATTCCACATTTTACGCATGATATCTTTTTTTCTCTGACAATCTGCCGCATCATACTCCAGTTCTTTTGGTTTTTTTGAGAATAATCCCATTTAATTTTCCCTCCTGTATTTTAGTAATTCTTTTAACACCATAATACCATTCTTCGGCTTTTTCGTAAAGATTCCTGCATTTTTATTTTACAGTTCTATGATCCTTGTTCCTATTTTTTCTGTGAAAGCAGCATCATGTTCCACCAAAAGCATGGTAGGACGATATTTTATCAGGAGTTCCTCTATCTGCATTCTGGAAAAGACATCAATAAAATTCAGAGATTCATCCCATATATAGAGATGCGCCTGCTCACAAAGGCTTCTTGCGATCAGGACTTTTTTCTTTTGTCCCCCGCTATAATCCTCCATATTTTTTTCAAACTGTTCTCTGCCCAGATCCAGTTTCCGAAGAAGCATTAAAAAATCAGTCAGATTTAATTGGTATTGTTCTGCGTAATCTCGCAAACTTCCTCTTAAATGAGAAGTATCCTGTGGCACATAGGATATTTTCAGACCGCCGGCTGTTGTAATAGTTCCTGTATAACAGATTGGATCTGTCAAGGACATACTATTTTGATCTGTCTCTCTGCCGGCTTTTTCTTCCGCCGCCTGAATAACTGCCTTTAATATACTGGACTTTCCACAACCATTTTTTCCGTGAAGTACAACGCATTCTCCATTTTTCAGATCAAAACTTACTTTACCCAGATTTTTACGGTTTCCGTCGGGAGTTTCATAATAAATACCGACATCTGATAAACTTACCGGAATATCTTTATAATGCCTTAACGGAAAGAGTTTTAAATCTTCTACACTTTCCAGATTTTTGAGAAGGTCTGACTTTTCCTGAATTGCTTTTTCCTCCCGGTGCTCCAGATTCTTACGGCGTTTCTGCATCCGCTTTGTTTTTTCTCCAATATAAGCTCTTCTCCCCTTAGTGGACAATCCCTTTTTCTTTGCTTCCTCTGCTGCTTTTTTTCCAATTTTTCTGGATTCGATATCATCCGCCCATTCTTCCTTGACACGGGCAGACTGTTCCAACCTTTTGATATCCTTTTTCAGACGTTCATTTTCCTGCTGTTCCCAGTTATCCTTTCTTTTCTTCTCCTCCCACCATGTAGAAAAGTTTCCTTTATACACTTCTATATTTGTTTTATTAATAACAAGAATATGATCTACACAATGGTTTAAAATATCTCTGTCATGGGAAACAAGAATGAAGCCTTTCTTTTGTTTTAAATATTCCCTGATACTTTCCCTGCCTTTTACATCCAGATGATTGGTGGGCTCATCTATCAGTAAAAATCTGTTTTCCCGGGAGAATAGGACTGCCAGCATGGCCTTCGTTTGTTCTCCATTACTCAATGTGTCAAAAGGACGGTACAATATATCTTCCTCCACATTCAGGAGAGATAATTCTTTGCAGATTTTCCACAATTCACACTCCGGATACAGCTCTTCTATATTTTCCAGAAAAGATTCTTTTCTATTCTTTATCTCAAAAGGAAAATAGTCAAAACTTTCATTGCTACTGATACTTCCTTTGTATTCATATTTTCCCATAAGAAGCTTCAAAAAAGTTGTTTTTCCTCTTCCGTTTCTTGCTGTAAATCCGAGTTTCCAATTGCTGTCGATCTGGAAAGATACATCCTCAAAAATATTATCTGAACTTCCTTCGTAGTGAAAAGTTAGATTATTTACACTTATCAATGACATATAAGTTTCTCCTTCCTCAAAAGTTGTAGTAATCTGTGTGATGATCTGACAGATTAAATTAATGCAACAATAAAAGATGCAGAAATATTTTCTGCATCTCAGTCTTTTGAAGAAATAACAAACTTAAAATCAGTCAGACAGTCATTTTAATACTATACTTTTATCTCTGCCTAAAAAATTTTATGTCTATTACAATTTATTTTCTATAAAAGAATCCATGTGAAAATATTCCTGCCTGCATGACAATAAAACTTTTATTATAACTTTTTCAATTCATTTTTCTGTCATGCTTTTTCAATTAAATAATTAGCAGGTAATAATAATCACACTCACACCTCTTTCTTTTTGTTTGACTGTTTTATAATATAACTCTGAAAATATATCCTGTCAACTATTAAATAAAAATCAAACGAAATATTTTTTAATACTATAAAATAAAACCGATCATAGTTAGTCCACTATATATAGTGTTTCCATTTTGAAATTATTTATATTATTTAAAGTTAACTATATAATGTTTCACAAAATATTATAGTTTCATAGCGATGTTTCACAAAATATCATTCAATATCTTGTGGTTAAAATGTTTCACGTGAAACATTATCTTGTGTTTGAAATAATAATAATACAGAATGTTTCACGTGAAACATTCTGTACTCATTCTATCTATCACACTTATAAAATACTATTTCTATACAATATATAGATATAACCATTATTTATCTATATTAATTTTTTCATAAAACTCTCCACAGAAAAAATTATTCTATAAGCTTCTTTGATAGTGCGGTCAATTCTATCCTTGCTCTCTCTGCATCCGGAATAATAAAAGATACACAATTTAAAATCTGATGCGCTATATGTTTCTTTTCTAAATTATTTTCAATATTCATATTTTCTACAGTCTCACTTCTATCCATATTATTATTTATCTGATTCTCTGTATCTTCATTACAATGTTCCACATCATTTTTTCTGTTATTTTCTACAGCATTTTCCCCGTTATCTTCCATTTCTTCAACGATAAAATTTTCAATATCATGTCCATAATCCTCACTCTCCGATATTTTCTTTTCATTGTTATTAAAATCTTGAAGATTCCCAATTACAATATTCACCTTATCTATCAAAGCTTTCAAAGCATCTATCTTCTTATGATATTCTGCATTTTCATCCTGATATCTCTTCATCTCCGAAGTGTCTTCTTCTATCTGTTCTCTATGTATATTTTCTGCATTTCTCGGAGAAAAAACTTTAAAATCCTCATCCTCCTTTTTTGAAATTTCTCTCAAATAAGAATTTATCTCTTCTATCCGAAATTCATTCTGGTTTACCAGATTATATAATTTTCTTTTTTCTTCTTCCAATACATCCAGAACTTCTTCCAAAACTTCTATATTTTGATTCATCAATATTCTCTCCGTTTTTCATCTGTTTTTTCAATTTAACTAATTGCCAATGAACCGATCATTTTCAAATATAATCCTTTAAATATTCTTCCACCGACCGGCTCATCTCCTTTGAAAAATCAGAGTTATATTTTCTCTTACAAAATGCCTGGCTCCATTCCTCAAAGCTTCTGTTCTCTGTCTCCTTATCAAACATTTTTCGAAGCTGCCGGCCATCTCTTCTTCTATAAACATTTTCCTGCACTATATCTTCAAGCCTGCATCTTTTCGGTTTGTTCCTGTTTTTCTGCTGCTCAGTCGGATAACCAAAAACCAGCATAGCTGCCGGAAATACATATTCAGGAAGATGCAGCATTTCCCGATGCAATTCACACTGCTCCATAATATCCCCTATATAACAGGAACCAATTCCCATACTCTCCGCCGCAACAACAGCATTCTGTGCAGCGATCAAAGCATCGTCCACCGCCAGAAGAAGATCACCGCATCCCGGTTTTCTCGGATCCGCACCGCCCTCTTTAAATACATCTACCCACTTTAACAGATCCGCACAAAAAATAAGAATGAGCGGCGCCCTGGCAATAAAAGGTTGATTGTCACAACTTACCGCAAGCTTATCCTTCAATGCCTGATCTGTAATATTAAGAATTGTATAAAGCTGTTGATTACCGGCAGTCGGTGCTTCCATTGCCGCCATCAGGATTTCTCTTTTACATTCTTCCGGTATAGAACACTCCTCAAAAACTCTTACTGATTTTCTGCTATACAATGATCTTATAATTTCATTCATGATGATCTATTCCTCTACATTCAAGCACATATTTTTTATATAAGTTTTAAAACCAGGCAGCTTTCATTTTTAACAAATAGGCTCCTTCGCAGGCGTTCCTGCTTTTCGCGGATATTTTTTTGGTGTACTTCTTTCTTTCTTTATAAATAACAAACTTCTCCTGATATCTGTATCAGGTAGTAAATATTCTAACTGATTTTCTATCCTTCCTCCAAGTATCTTTACTGCTTTTTCCCCGGCAGATAATTCCTCTTTTACTTTTTCAGATTTATAAGAAACAAAATAACCGCCTTCTTTTACAAAAGGAAGACACAATTCTGTCAAAGTAGACAGATTTGCAACAGCTCTGGATACACAGAAATCATATTGCTCTCGATACTTTTTTTGATGTGCAAAATCTTCCGCCCTTCCATGAATCGTCTCTATATCCTTCAAATTCAATTTTTCAATTATTGCATTTAAAAACTTTATTCTTTTATTTAAAGAATCCAACAGGGTAATTCTCAGTTCAGGAAACACAATCTTTAAAGGAATACCCGGAAATCCGGCGCCTGTGCCTATATCTATAACAGATATTTTCTGTTTTACCTGCTTCTCAAAAACAGATTCTATCTTTAAAATACTTTCACTGTTAACTGTATTCAGATCAGATAAATTCAAACTCTTCCGAAAAATCTCCGCCTGAAAAACAGCAAGACTATCCACGAAATGTTTTAAAACAACTTCCTCAAAATCTGTGATAGCAGTCAGATTCATAAAAGAATTCCATTCCACCAAAAGCTCGTAATAATCCACAAACTTTTTCACCTGTTCCTCAGATAGATCCAAACCTAATTTAAAACACTTATCTTTAAAATTTTCAATATTATTACGATCCGTCATTTCACCAAATATCCTATAAAATTATTTTATTATATTTCAGATTTAAACTGTTCTCCTCATCTGTTCAATATAGACAAGAAGAACCGAAATATCCGCAGGAGAAACACCGGATATTCTGGATGCCTGTCCCACCGATACAGGCCTGTGCTTTGCCAGCTTCTGTCTTGCCTCGATCCGAATACCGGAAATATCCTCATAACAGATATCCGCCGGAATCAAACGCTTCTCCATTTTTTTAAACTGCTCAACCTGACGGATCTGCCTTTCAATATATCCTTCATATTTAACAGAAATATTAACCTGTTCAATTACAGCATCACTGAGCACCGGACGTTCCTTATCAATAGGAGCAAGACTCTCATAAGTAAATTCCGGCCTGCACATAATCTCTGCAAGGCTTGCCCCTGTTCTTAAAGGAGAACTTCCCATAGAGATCATAAATTCCTGTACTTCTTTGGAAGCACCCACCACTGTTTTTTTCAACCTCTTTATTTCTTCCTCTATCTGCTTCTCTTTCTCGCAAACCTTTTCATACTGTTCTCTTGAAATAAGTCCCGCCTCATATCCGATCTTTCTCAATCTTAAATCAGCATTATCCTGACGGAGCAATAATCTGTACTCCGCACGGGAAGTCATCATTCGATAAGGCTCTGTATTTTCCTTTGTCACAAGATCATCTATCAGGACACCAATATAAGCCTCGGAACGATCCAGCACGATCTGTTCTTTTCCCTGAATCTCCCTCACTGCATTGATACCCGCCATCAATCCCTGTGCTGCCGCTTCCTCGTAACCGCTGCTCCCATTAAACTGTCCCGCACTGAACAACCCCTGAATATGCTTAAATTCCAGAGTAAGATAGAGCTGCCCCGGATCAATGCAATCATACTCTATCGCATAAGCATTTCTGACAATATTACAATTTTCCAGACCGGGTACAGTTCTGTACATGGCAAGCTGTACATCCTCCGGCAAAGAGGAAGACATACCATCCACATACATCTCATTTGTATATTTTCCTTCCGGTTCAATAAAAACCTGATGCCTTGTCTTATCAGAAAATTTTACAACCTTATCTTCAATAGAAGGACAATACCTCGGACCTGTACCTTCTATCACGCCGGCGTAAATAGGCGACCTGTCAAGATTTGCTCTGATGATATCATGAGTCCCCTCGTTCGTATAAGTAAGATAACAGGATTCCTGCCTGATCTGAACATCCTCCGGATCAGTCTCATAGGAAAAAGGAATTACCCTCTCATCTCCAAACTGCTCTTCCATTTTAGAAAAATCTATGGAACGCCTGTCCATCCTGGCAGGTGTTCCTGTCTTAAATCTTCTCAGTTTGATCCCTGCATCTTCCAAAGCTTTTGAAAGATGTGTAGAAGACTGCATTCCATTAGGCCCTGTATATGTAATCGCCTCACCGCAAAGACATCTGGCATTTAAATAAGTACCTGTACACAAAATAGCTGCTTTGCACTCATAAATACCACCGGTCAATATTTTAACACCGACTATTCTTTTCTTCCCTGAACCATCATCAATATCTTCCAGTAAAAGCTCACACACTTCCGTCTGCTTGATCGTCAGATTTTCCTGATTTTCCAGAATCATTCTCATCGAACGACTGTACTCCGCCTTATCCGCCTGACAGCGCAAAGAATGTACAGCAGGGCCTTTTGACTTATTCAGCATCTTCGACTGCAAAAAAGTCTTGTCAATATTCTTTCCCATCTCTCCGCCAAGCGCATCTATCTCCCTCACAAGATGCCCTTTGGAAGAACCGCCAATATGCGGATTACACGGCATCATCGCTATACTTTCCACATTCACTGTAAAAATAACAGTCTCAAGCCCCATCCTCGCACAGGCAAGCGCTGCCTCACACCCGGCATGCCCGGCACCTATGACACAAACATCTGCTCTCTCTCTAAATTCCGGCATATCCCATCCTCTTATCATTTATTCACACACAATACTTCAAATTACAATTTACAAAATATCATAAACAAAAGAAATATAATGATATTCTTTTAAATAACCCTACCACAATTCTATCTCAAAGTATAAATTACTTTCCTCACATAATCAACAATTTCTCATAATTTAGATTTTGTCTTGAAAATATGAGAAAACAGCATGAGCAATATATATTCCTTATTCTGCCCTTTAAAAAACGTCGGCACTTAGTGAGGTATTTCACGAACTTAGTGTCCGTTACGTTTTTTATAGAGCGAAAGCGCGGCAGAATAAGGAATATATATTGCTCATGCGTCCGGCTTCAAAATTATCAAAAAAAATCTAAATTTCACTTCCCCATACAAAATTTCTCAAATATCTCATTCACCAGATCATCTCCAACCTCTTCCCCAATGATCCTTCCCAAAGCCGCATAAGCATTCATCAGATCGATCGAATAAAAATCTTCCGACATCCCGTCTTCAATACTCCTCCTCACCATGCAAAAGCTCTCTCTTGCCTCCAGTAAAGCCTCCTTATGCCGCATACTTGTAATGATCACTTCGTTATTAAAAGAAACCTTACCTCCAAAAAACATCCTCCTTACAGTTTCCTCAAATTCCTCTATTCCCTCATGCTGTAAAGCAGATATCCTTATCACCTCATAATCTGAAAAATCTTTTAGCTTTTCTTTTATCTGATTTTCTGTCACAGCCATATCCAGATCAGATTTATTCAAAAGCACAATAAAATGCTTATCCTTCAAAATTTCCAGAATTTCTTCATCACTCTCATCCAGATCCACTGAGGAATCCACAATATATACGATCAGATCAGCTTCTTTCGCATACTTCCTCGCTTTTTCCACACCAATCTTCTCAACAGTATCTTCTGTTTTTCTGATACCTGCCGTATCTATCATATGCAGACTGATACCGCCGAGCCTGATATTTTCCTCCAAGGCATCCCGCGTTGTCCCTGCAATATCAGTAACGATCGCCTTTTCCTCCCCCAATAACTCATTTAAAAAAGAAGACTTTCCTGCATTCGGTTTTCCTATGATAACAGTCTGAATCCCCTCTTTCAAAATCCTTCCGTCATCCGCATGTCTGATCAATTCTTCTGCCTTTTCATCAATCTCATATAAAACAGAAGACAATCTTTCTCCATATCCATCCGTATCATAATTTTCCGGATCGTCCAAAGCAGATTCTATAAAAGCAATCTCATAAATGATCCTGCTTCTCAACTCCTTTATAATAGAAGAAACAGAACCCTTCAACTGATTGACAGAAGCCTCCAGAGCAAACTCATTTTTAGACTGTATCAGATCCATCACCGCCTCCGCTTCCGACAGATCCATACGCCCGTTCAAAAATGCCCTCTTTGTAAATTCCCCCGGCTCGGCAACCCTGGCTCCATTTTTGACAACCAGTTCCATAATTTTCTGTAAGATCAAAATACCGCCATGACAGTTGATCTCCGCCACATTCTCCGCCGTATAACTTCCCGGTGCTCTCATAACAGAAATCAAAACTTCATCGATTATTTTTTCACCATCATAAATATACCCGTAATGCAAAGTATAGGTTTTTGCCCTCTCCAAAATATATGTTTTTTGGAACTCTTTCCCTTCAGGACTTCCTTCCTCCTTCCATCTGAAAAATGCCGGAAAATCCTTTTTCCCTAAAAATATCCTGTCAACAATACCAAACGCATCCTCGCCGCTTACCCTGATAATTCCAATCCCTGCTTCCGAAAAAGCTGTCGCAATCGCCGCAATCGTATCTGACCTCATACAAACCTCTCACACCTATCGATTTACTAAAAAATTCGGACGCCATCTCCGACGTCCGAATCAATTATCTTTATTTTACAGATCTTACCAAATCCATTACACAGCCCGGATAAAAATATCTCTGTAGCAACCCTGCTAAACGCCGGCACTTAGCGAGGTCCCTCACGAACTTAGTGCCCGCTGCGTTTAGCCCGGAGCGAAAGCGAGTTACGTAAGAGATATTTTTATCCGGGCGTCCGCAATTTTACTTATCTTTCCCTCTTAATGGTAACAACAACATGCCTGTAAGGTTCATTTCCTTCACTGTGTGTTGTAACATATCTGTCATTCTGAAGCGCCGAATGAATGATCCTTCTCTCATAAGGATTCATAGGCTCCAAAGAAACAGCCCTCTTTGTCCTCTTTACTTTAAAGGAAATATTCTTGGCAAGATTTTCCAGAGTCTCTCTTCTTCTCTGCCTGTAATTTTCCGTATCTACTTTTACTCTGATATAATTTTCCGTATCCTTATTCACTACAAGAGATACCAGATACTGTAAAGAATCCAGAGTCTGTCCTCTCTTACCGATCAGGACTCCCATTTCATCGCCGCTCAACTCGATATCCATGGTTTTTTCCTCTTCATCATACTTTACTTCCGAAACAACAACCATATTCATTGCCTCAAAAACACTGTTCAGAAAATCTTTTGCTGTATCCTCTATAGAAGACTTTACTCTTGCCTTAATAACAGCAGGTTTGGAACCTATCCCCAAAAATCCGGAAGAACCTTCTTCTATCACTTCATATTCCAGTTTGTCACTTGCCACCGTAAACTTCTGACATGCTTCAATTATCGCATCATTTACTGTCTTTGCAGAAAATTCAACAAATTCCATTTTTTAACCTTTCCCCCTTCTGACTATTTTCTGGTATTCTTCTCATTATATTCCCGCACCATATTTGCCTTGGCAGCCATGGAACCAGGTTTTGCGTTTTTGCTGTAATATTCGTTTGCTCTTTTTAATGCAGCTTCTCTTTCTGCCTCGCTTATATTTGATTTCTTATTTACGTCAATATTTCTGGTACTTATATTAGCATACTGCTGCATTTTCTCAGTCTGGACTTTTTTCTTCTCCATTTTCTTTGCAGCTTTATCTTTGTTCTTTTCAATGATAGAATCAAAATCCATCTTATCAATATGCTTATTAATAACAACCTGCTGAATACTTCTGATCACGGCACCGGCGATCCAGTAGATACCCATACCTGCAGGAAGCGTGAAACAGAAAACTGCAGACATAAGAGGCATCATCGTATTCATCATCTTCATCTGTGCAGCCATCTGATCTGCCTGCTCATTTCCGCTCTTTGCCTGAGTAGGCATCAGCTTTGTGTTGATCCACTGTGTGGCAGCCGCCAGAACAGGAATTAAAATAGCACCTACAACAAGAAGATATGCTCCACTTGAAAAAGCATCTTTAATAATAAAGGATGGAGAGTTTGCTATATTCAAACCTAAAAAGTTATTATATCTGTCAAGCGCGGATATCGTTGTATCTATATCTGCCGTAAGAGACGGATACTGTGTTTTCAGACTCAGCCAGTCTGCCGTACTTGCTCTGTTCAATACATCGATATAAGTATTTTGAATATAAGATGTCACACCACCGATAAAACTCTCATTTTCAAACTGCTTTGCATACATGCCGGCATTTGCAAAATTTTGAATAAATTCAGCACTGCCTTTCTGCGCGATCAGTTTGTCCACAAACGGAAAAAATACTTCTTTCACTGATGCAACATAAGCGGGGATCGCGTAAATAACACGATACAAAGAAAGTAAGATAGGCATCTGAATAAGAAGCTGTATACAACTTCCTGAAGCGGAAACACCATACTTTGCATAGACAGCCTGTGTTTCCTGATTCATTGCCATCATGGAATCATTATCTTTTTTGTTTTTATACTTTGCCTGAATTGCCTGTATCTCAGGACTCATTTTCGACTGAAGCTTTGAAAACTTCTGCTGTTTGATAGTAAGAGGTGTCAGACAAAGATAAATAACTACCGTAAATAAAATAATGGAAAGGCCGGAATTCTGAATACCTATCATATTCAGTACATAAAAAATCCCTTCCATCAGATAACCAAGTATTTTTGCTATAGGACCGATAAACATGCCCTGATACTGTGTTAATAAAATATTAGACATTTAGCCTCCTTACGTTAATCTGGCTCTACCCCTTAAGGAACCGGATCATATCCTCCCTTGGAAAAAGGATTACATCTCAAAATTCTCCATAAAGCCAGCATCCCCCCTTTTAATGCGCCATATTTTTCTATCGCTTCCAATCCATATTCCGAACAGCTTGGAAAATAAGGACATTTCGTACTTTTCAGAGGAGACAGGTACTTTCTATAAATTTTAATCAACCAAATCATAATACTTTTCATAGTAATAACGATTTTTCTGCATCTTTTATTTGCCGGGCAAAATCTATAAGTTAATTCAAATCACTGCTTACAAATATGATGCAGCTTTCCAAGATGTAACAGTGCGCTCTCGATCTCCCTGAAACCGACATCTGCCGCACTCTTTTTTGCAACGACTACAATATCTAAACCACTATTAAATATTTTTTCATGCAGTCGGTAACTTTCTCTGACCAGTCTGTAAAAATGATGCCTTACAATGCTGTTTCCGATCTTCTTACTGGCAGAAATACCCAGTCTGTTTATAGCCTGATCATTTTCCACAACATACATCACAAGATAACGATTTGCCTTTACTCTTCCATTTCTATAAACATACCGGAAATCTTCATTTTTTTTCAATGATGTCGAAAAATTCATCTACATTTTCTCCGAATTTGAAAGAAACAGGCCACAAATTCTGTTTTGTGGCCCATGTAAATACCTTATGCAGATAATCTTTTTCTTCCTTTTCTCCTTCTGGCAGCTAAAACCTTTCTTCCGCCGGGAGTGCTCATTCTTGCTCTGAAACCATGCACTTTAGATCTCTGTCTCTTTTTCGGCTGAAATGTCATTTTCATATCAGATACACCTCCTTCTTAAAACCTTAAATTTTCTAATTTATCTAACAACTCTAACTCGCAAACGCTTTGCTTTTTGCTCGTATCACCGTCCAAAAAACGGCTTATTTGTGGAAAATATCGTTTTCAATTATATAAGTAATTATCTTTTTCGTCAAGCAGATATGCCAAATTTTTTAACGAAACTTATCCACAAAATCCCTGTAAAACAAAGGATTTTTATTATTATGTTTCAAAATCTATATATAGTAATTATATGATGTTATCGACTACCATATATAGAAATCCACATATCAACATTTTATGAGATGTGGATAACTTATTCTATCTAAAGCTATCCACAAAATGTGGATAAATTGTGGATAATATTATTAAAATACTCTGTTTTGCTTTATTTTGACTGAGGATATCTATTTTTTTTCATTTTATTAACGCTTATTATCTTAAAATATTACATTATTTACTTTCTGTTATCCACAGTTTTAAGACACAATTTATGTGGATAACATTTCCTTTTCATCTCTTTTATGCTACAATAAATGTGGATATAAATGATTTGAAAAAAACACTCTTTTATATTATAATGGAATCTAACGCCTTTTATCAGAAACATATTATCTGAAAGGCTTTTTGTACCATAAACCATAGCAACATCACTACGGAGACATTAAAATGGAAAATGCCTTTTCAGATTCCATTCAGGAAAAATGGGAATTGATCAAAGAAACAATCAGAAAAGAATATGAATTATCCAATATCTCTTATTCTACTTGGATCGAACCTTTAAAATTTTATAAAGTGGACGGTAATAATGTACTCATTATCATTCCCATGGATCAGGCTCATGCCATCAACTATATCTCCAATAAGTATACAAGCTTTTTTCAGGTCACTATCACAGAAATGATGGATAGAGATTACACCGTCTCTTTTATTCTGGAAAAAGATATTATAGATGATTCAGATAAGGAAAACAGTGCCAAAAACTCTACCTATAATATTATATACGAAAGAGCGAATCTGAATCCTAAATACAAATTTGATACATTTGTTGTGGGAAGCAATAATAAGTTTGCACATTCCGCTGCCCTTGCTGTTGCGGAAACTCCGGGAGGTGCTTATAATCCCCTGTTCATCTATGGAGGAGCAGGGCTTGGTAAAACCCATCTGATGCACTCTATCGGACGTTTCATATTGGAACAGAATTCCGAAATGAAAGTACTCTATGTCACTTCAGAACAATTTACAAATGAAGTCATAGAATCCATCAGAAGCGGTAATGCGTCCACCATGACCAAACTCCGGGAGAAATACAGGACTGTAGACGTACTGATGATCGACGATGTTCAGTTTATAATAGGAAAGGAAAGCACACAGGAAGAATTTTTCCATACTTTCAACGTACTGCACAGCGCCGGAAAACAGATCGTACTGTCCTCCGATAAACCGCCAAAAGAGATGGAAACTCTGGAAGAGCGTTTCAGATCCCGTTTCGAGTGGGGACTGATCGCAGATATCCAGGCTCCTGATTACGAGACAAAAGTGGCAATCCTCCGAAAAAATGCGGAGATCTATGAAAAGAAAATAGATGACGCCATTTTTGAATATATTGCAAACAACATCCAGTCCAACATCAGAGAACTCGAAGGCGCTTTTAATAAGATAATCGCTTTCTCTAAAATTAATAAGATAAGCCTGGATGACCTTACGATAGAACATGCAAAAGACGCTTTAAAAGATGTGATCTATCCATCCAAATCCAAGGAGATAACAACAGACCTGATCATAAATATTGTTTCAGAACATTTTGAAGTATCTCCGGAAGATATCAGATCTCAGAGAAGAAATGCAGAATATGTTATACCCAGACAGGTTTACATGTATCTTTGCAGAGACTTAATAGATACACCGCTTATCAATATAGCAAAAACGCTTGGAAAAAAAGACCATACTACCATTCTTCATGGTATTAAAAAGATAGAAGAAGAGATGAAATATAATGAGGAACTGAAAAACAAAATAAACATCATCAAAAATATTTTAAGTCCCTCCTGATATTTCCACAATTTTATAAACATTACCTGTGAATGGATGAGGATAACTTTTATAATTCATACGGAAGAGTTTCCTGAAAACAAAAGAACTTTTCAGTTAAAGTGGATTATTACGAACTTATCAAAAGTTTTGCCTTTGTTATCCATAATCTTTTACCTGCCATATTTTGGCTTATTTACGGAATTTTTCAGGGTTATGAACATTTCAACATCCCTTATTAATATGTATTATGAAATTCATTATTAATATACAGTCACTGCACTACGCACGATGAAACACAAAAACCAGTATTCAACGGAAAGGATTATGCACAGATGAAATTAGTATGTTCAAGATCAAATCTTTTAAACGGTGTTCAGACAGTATCAAAAGCTGTTCCGAATAAAACGACAATGTCTATTTTACAGTGCATCTTGATTAATGCTTCTGATAAAATAAAACTGACTGCCAATGATATGGAACTTGGTATTGAAACGATCGTAGACGGAGATATCATAGAACCCGGTATTGTCGCACTGGATGCAAAGATATTTCTTGAGATCGTGCGTAAATATCCCGATGGCGACATCAGGATAGAAACAAATTCTTCTTATGAAACGATCATTACAAGCGGAGATGCGAATATCAAGATCGTAGGAAAATCGGGAGAGGATTTTTCCTACCTTCCCAGTATTGAAAAACTGGATTCCATCATCTTGTCACAGTTTACATTGAGAGAACTGATCCGCCAGACGATCTTCTCTATTGCGGATAATGATACAAATAAACTGATGACAGGAGAACTGTTTGAAGTAAACGAAGACAAATTAAGGGTTGCCTCTCTGGATGGACACCGTATTTCCATCAGGAAGGTTTATTTAAAAAATTCCTATCCGCGGAAAAAAGTTGTGGTTCCCGGGAAGACTTTAAATGAGATCAGTAAAATTTTAAATGGCGATACAGATAAGGATGTGGTTATTTTCTTTACAAATAAGCATATCGTATTTGAGTTTGAAAATACGACCGTTGTTTCGAGATTGATCGAAGGAGATTATTTTAACATAGACCAGATGCTTTCCTCCGATTATGAGACAAAGGTGACCATCAATAAGAGAAAACTCCTTGACAGTATCGACAGGGCTACACTTCTTGTAAAAGAGGGAGATAAAAAACCGATCATCATCAATATTACAGATGAAAATATGGAGTTAAAGATCAATTCCACCATCGGCAGCATGCGTGAGCTGATCGATATTACGAAAAACGGCAAAGATCTGATGATCGGATTCAATCCGAAGTTCCTGATCGATGCTTTGCGTGTGATAGATGGAGAGGAAGTAGATATTTATCTTGTGAATCCTAAAGCGCCATGCTTTATTAAGGATTCTGAGGACAGTTATGTTTATATGATACTGCCGGTTAATTTTACTACGGTTTCATAAAGGATTTTTAGTTTACGTTGTGGTGGGCATCGTCGTGTAAGTAAGTGCAGACCGGCGGAAGGTTATAGAAAAGAAAATTATGAGGAACCACATAAATGCAGGAAGTAAGGATAAAAGATGAATTTATAAAATTAGGGCAGGCTATGAAACTTGCCGGAGCGGTTGGTTCAGGTATAGATGCAAAAATGCTGATTCAGGATGGTCAGGTAACCGTAAATGATGAAGTAGAACTCCGCCGTGGGAGAAAACTTTATAAGGATGATATATTTTCTTATGATGGAGAAGA
>CANSLJ010000021.1 GCA_947647735.1 uncultured bacterium
CTGAGTTCATTGCTTGCATTTATCCGCTTATTATTTCAAATATCCAAACAACGATGCCCCGCTTCACACAACATTCTTATATTAATCAAAAATCGCTACATGTAGCAACTTTTACTCTTTGCGTTGTTCCAATTGTATCTTTGCTCTCTGAATCGCCAGACGCAGTTTCTCTTCCAGCTCTTCTTTTGACGGCATAGCAGTCAGATATTGAGCCACTCTGATATCGCCTTTATCTAATTCTAACAGTTCAATTACTTCGTCTGACTTTTCAGCACATAATATTAAAGCAATCGGGGATTCTTCGTCTTCCATCCGTTCATATTTATTTAACCATCGTAAATATAGTTCTACCTGTGATTTATACTCTGGTTCAAACCCTCCGATTTTCAGTTCAACTACTACCAATCTTCTCAATTTTCTATGGAAGAACAGCAAATCTATCTTATAATCTCTTCCATCTATTGTAACCTTTTTCTGACGTGCCATAAAAGCAAAATCAGTTCCCATTTCCAAAATAAATTTTTCTAATTCTGCCAAAATTGCATTCTCTAAATCCTTTTCGCTATAAGTATCCTGCAATCCCAAAAAATCTAAAATACAGGGATCTCTATAAAACATATCCACCGTCATGATATCTTTTTCTTCCAAAAGCTGAATATCATTTCTAATTGTTTCTTCCGGACGTTTGGAAATAGCCGTCCTTTCATATAGCATTGACTTTTTCCGTTCTCTTAATGTTCTTACACTCCATCTCTCATTTTTACACAGGACCGCATAAAAGTCCCTTTTCAATTCATCACTGACCGGCAATAATTCTTTAAAATGAGACCATGATAATTGTTGCGACAGTGTAGCAACTTTTTCAAAATCAGGAAATTCCTCATAAAATTGTATCATACGAAAAATAGAGCTTTTCTCATAGGAACGTCCATATTGAAATTCTAGTTCCTTACTCATATTTTTTACAATTGATTTTCCATACTCTGCTTTTTGCCCATTTAGAATATTATCTTTAAGTTCCTGCCCTATATGCCAAAACAAATATACAGTTTCAAAATTAGCGGTTTCAAATACTTTCCGTTTTGCAGTTTCAATGAGCTTAACAATATTGTTGTATGTTTGTTTATAATTTTCCGGTAAAATCAATTCATTTTCCATTTTAGTCACCCTTTTGCTAAAATTTCACTTCCTGCAATTGCCTAAACACTGTTTCGGAAATTTGTATATCTTATCGTTTACACTTGGTATTTCTGCGGTACTTCCTTTTTGCCTGTAACATATTCGTAAATCAATGATTTTTTATAATTTTCTATCTCGGAGAAATAATGTTCTTTCTTGGTAATAAGATCATCAATTGCGGAACATTTTTTATCCAGATAATCTGCTATTTCTTTCTGCTCTTCATAACAAGGTACGGTAATAGAAAAATTTAGAAATTTATCTGCCTGCAATCTCCATCTTCCCAATCCACTTACTCCTTGTCCTAATCCATAAAAAATTCGATTCGTATAGCACATCTGC
Source organism: uncultured bacterium (assembly GCA_947647735.1). GTDB lineage: Bacteria > Bacillota > Clostridia > Lachnospirales > Lachnospiraceae > 1XD8-76. The sequence goes on from CANSLJ010000021.1 coordinate 1,522, forward strand.
ATTAAATATAAATAATATTTGCTATAATAATCCTCCTCATTAGTCAACTTAAATACCCTATAATCAGGACTCGTTACGCCCTCATATCGGGAAACGTCTACCCAGCCAGTCAATAAATCCATATGATTCATAGCAAAATTACCCACATGTACCAGTTGATAATTGCTATAGTTTTCAGCTAATTGTCCCTCATTTTTTGTTAAATCCTTTGGCTTAATTCCTTTTTGTGTTATAGATAGTACCGTATGCCCTTCCTCCCCGGCAATATCCTTTTGGATTTTAAAAATATATTTAATTTTTTTCATATTCCAATCGCTAGGAATCTGCCCAAACCATGCGCTTGTGCTATCTTTCATTTCTCTGTTACTTCTTATTCCTTTGATAACAGATTGGGTAATAACAGCTTGCTTTAATTTTTTGTATTCTTCTATACTTGTACGGGTTTTTTCAAGCATATTGTCAAGTTCTGTGCATCTTTTATCAAGAAAATCGGCAATTTTATGCTGCTCTCTATAAGACAAAAAACATACCTTATAAGGCAAAATCTGCTGTGCCGATAACTGTCCAATCGCTGCACTATTAGTAAAAAAAACAATGACATTATCTATCCAATAAGTATAGTAACGAGAATCTAATCTTAACTTCGGTTTCAAAACAAGCAATCTAATAATAGCATCATATTTCTCTTTCCTAAAAAAAGCTCGTCCAACCTCACCCCTGCCAGTAACAGTAATTGTATTTTCGTCAAAAACAGGTACTGATGTATAAGCATATACTTGATTTGACACAGTAGAATTTGTATAAACAGGATAAGGATGCTCTTCATCTTTTTCATCAGAATATAAATCTATTTTTGCATCACCGCCTGCTTTAACCCCAAATAATCTTCCAATATTAGTCACAGCCCAATCACTAGGTATCTCCCCAATCCACTCAATCCCGCTATCCTTCATCTCTCTAGCCATCCTTATATCTCCTCAGCAAACAACTTCTCCAAAGAAGCAGAAATATCAGCCTCCAACACATGAATCTCGCTACAATATTCTCCACCCTCTCCGGTGCCTGATACTCGTAGAAATATCTCGTCATAGGTATCTCATACCCTACCTTAGTCTTTTTCTTATCAATCCACGCATCTTCCGCATAAGGCAGCACTTCCCTCTCAAAGTATCTGTCAATATCCTGTACCAACGGAACATTCTCCGTATCACGCAAATTTGCATCTGCAACAGGTTTTTCCTTTTTCAATACAATTTCACCGTTTTCATCCCGAAGTGGTCTTTCCACCACGATTTTGTTATATCCAAACTCTACAGTCTCAAATATTTTACTCTCACAATAAATTCCGTCCTTATCTCCATACACAGCACAATTTTCAAAAGAACCATAGGCTTTCACAATCAATTCCCGACATAAATTTGTAATATCATTTCGTTTCGTACCAATACTCTTTCTTCTCGCTTCATAACAATGAGAAACATCTATGAGCTGCACTTTTCCTTCTCTATATGCCGGTTTATTTTTAGAGCATATCCAAATATATGTACTGATACCCGTATTCATAAACATATCCGTAGAAAGCTGTACAATACAGTCCAGCCAGTCATTTTCCAAAATATATCTCCTAATCTCGGACGGACCGCTTCCAGCATCGCCTGAAAATAAAGGCGAGCCATTCTGTATAATTGCCATTTTTCCATTTGGCGCAAGCTTAGAAAGTCCATTTAGCACAAATAACTGCTGCCCGTCACTAATTTTAGGAAGTCCGGGCGCAAATCTCCCCCGTTCCCCTCTTGCCGCTTCTTCTTCCACCTTCTTTTGTTCACGTTTCCAATCAATTCCAAACGGCGGATTAGAAATACAATAGTCAAATGTAAAACCCGCAAACTGATCATCGGATAAAGTATCTCCAAACCGCATATTATCAGGATCTCCTCCACGAATCATCATATCCGCTTTTGCAATCGCATAGGTAGATGGATTAAACTCCTGTCCAAAGCAAGTTACCTCTATATCGCTGTTCAAATCATGGATTCTCTCCTCCATGCAGGAAAGCATCTGTGATGTTCCCATAGTCATATCATAAACAGTCATTCCGCCTGTATCTAAATCAGCATCTGCAAGAAGTAAATCTGTCATAAGGTAAATAATATCTCTGCTAGTGAAATGCGCTCCCGCTTCTTCTCCAAAGGACTCTGAGAAGCGACGCACCAAATCCTCAAAAATATATCCACAATCCACAGCACTGATTTTATCGGCTCCCAAGTACCCTTTTTCAGAATTAAATTCCTTAATGATAAGATACAGCGTATTACTCTCTACCATTCTTTTGATGATATTATCAAAGTCAAACTTGGATAATACATCCTGTGCATTTGCAGAAAAACCGGCTAAATAATCTCTAAAGTTTGTCTCTATATTATCTGGATCAGCTAAAAGTGTTTCAAACGTAAACTTGCTTGTATTATAAAACTGATAACCGGATGCCCTTGTCAAAAAACCGTCTATTACTGCCAAATGTTTCACTTTTTCATACTGCGCAAGCACTTGGTCATGCGTAGGCAGCAAACAGTCATGAAATCGCTTAACCACCGTCATCGGCAAAATAACAAGTCCATATTCATGCGGTTTAAACGGTCCTCGAAGCATATCTGCCACATTCCAAATGACGGTAGCCTTTTCCGCTATATTGATTCCAACATCACTGATTTTATCGTTGCTCATTTTTATCAATTCTCCTCGTTTTTCTCCTGCGTTTTTTTATAATTTACCAAATCTGCAAAATCACAATCAAGGCTTTCGCATATACGCTCCAAAACTGATAAATTCACAGGTTCTCCATTAGTCATTTTCGCCATAGTGCTAGAACTTAAGCCTATACTTTTACATAAATCCCCTTTTTTCATTCCCTTATCAATTAACAACTTCCATAATCCATTATAACTGATTGCCATATTATAGTCCCTCTCACTTTCCACGAATCAGCATTCAATATTTATTATAAAGTCTATCATCATTTTACCAAATTAGCAATTCGGAAAATCAAATATTATAATTTAGAAGGCAAATATTTTTAGTGCAAATGATTATGGAGCAGATTTTTCTGCCCCACATTTTCATAGACAATATATAATTTCCTCCCTCACAATCTGCCAGCGCCGATGATAAAATGTAAGAAAACGTCAAACACAAAATGCAGATTTAGGATGATCTATGTGGAGCTTGGAAAAAAGTACCACATGGATCCCCGGACAGCAAAGCAGTATGCGCAGTCACCACAAAAACCGGAATACACGCTGACACAGCCAAAGCCTACAAATAGCAGGTGGAGAAGAAAATGGATTTGGATGAAAAGGCAACGGTGCGGTTCGAAACCATGCCGAGAAAACAGGGGCAGATGGACTGGGGATTCTTTGAAGACCATCTGGTCTATGAAGATGGAAAATGGAGAAAGCTTTACTGTTTCCTCATGATACTGGGATATTCAAGAATGCGCTACATCTAATTTGTAGCAGATATGAACACGAATACACTGATCCGGTGTCATCAGAACGCATTCCGGTATTTTGGAGTCTATCCGGAGGAGATCCTCTATGCGCCATAGGCATTTGTGAGATATTTGATTGGTAAAACAGCGCTGCCTCCATCAAAACCTTGTTTCGTTGCAAGTTTAGAAAGACAACAAGGGCATGACAATAAAAGAGCTTGCACTAAAGACAAAGATTGCGCCAACAACGCTTTATTCCATTATCCAGAGAGATACCGCTATCCGCTTTGACACTGCGCTTAGAATTTCTAATATATTGGATATTCCTATCAGTTCTATCTGCAAGGATAATCCATATGACGATATTGAGACTTTACCAGCACTTCCATCTGACAGCGAAAAGCGGAATATTAACAGCCATAAAAATAGTTATATATCAGATCGCACTGCCCGCATCCTGAAGAAGTTCGATTACACAGAACTGCCTATGGTGGATGAGTCGATTGCCGATTTATATGTGCTAGATGACACTATAAGACGAGAGCTCTTTGAATGTACAAAAATGTTAAAGAAGAATCATACTTCTCCCGAAAGAACTGCTGATTTGAAAGATATAAAATAGAAAAATACAATAATGTAGCCATTTTGTAGCCACTTTAGTTCTCTAAAGTGGCTTTTCATGTAAAAAGGGTTCCGAAGAACTCTCCGAAACCCTTGAATTTACTGTAATTCTATTAATTACTCAATGATAGTAGCAACCCTACCTGAACCAACTGTTCTACCACCCTCACGGATAGCAAATGTAAGACCCTGCTCCATAGCGATCGGATGGATCAGTTCGATCGTCATCTCGATGTTATCGCCAGGCATGCACATCTCAACGCCTGCAGGCAGATTGATAACGCCTGTAACGTCTGTTGTTCTGAAGTAGAACTGAGGTCTGTAGTTGTTGAAGAAAGGAGTGTGACGGCCACCCTCATCTTTGGTCAAAACGTAAACCTGAGCTGTGAATTTTGTATGGCATGTTACTGAACCGGGTTTAGCAAGAACCTGTCCTCTTTCGATTTCAGTTCTGTTGATACCACGAAGCAGTGCGCCGATGTTATCACCAGCCTGTGCCTCATCCAGCATCTTACGGAACATCTCGATACCTGTTACAACAGTCTTCTTTGTCTCTTCCTTGATACCAACGATCTCAACTTCCTCGTTCAGGTGCAGAGTACCTCTCTCCACTCTACCGGTAGCAACTGTACCACGGCCTGTGATCGTGAATACGTCCTCGACAGGCATCAGGAACGGCTTATCTGTGTCACGCTGAGGATCAGGAATATAGGAGTCAACTGTCTCCATCAGTTCCATGATCTTATCGCCCCATTCGCCATTGGGATCTTCCAGAGCTTTCAGAGCGGAACCCTTGATGATCGGGCAATCTGTGAAACCATACTCTTCAAGCTGCTCTGTAACTTCCATCTCAACCAGCTCGATCAGCTCTTCGTCATCTACCATATCGCACTTGTTCAGGAATACTACGATATAAGGTACGCCTACCTGACGGGACAGAAGGATGTGCTCCTTTGTCTGAGCCATAACACCATCGGTAGCAGCAACTACGAGGATAGCGCCGTCCATCTGAGCAGCACCTGTGATCATGTTCTTAACGTAGTCAGCATGGCCCGGGCAGTCAACGTGTGCATAGTGTCTGTTATCTGTCTGATACTCTACGTGAGCAGTGGAGATCGTGATACCTCTTTCTCTCTCTTCGGGAGCTTTGTCGATGTTCTCGAAATCTACTTTCTCATTACCGGTTACTCTCTCAGCCAGCACTTTTGTGATCGCCGCTGTCAGAGTTGTTTTACCATGGTCAACGTGGCCGATGGTACCAATGTTACAATGCGGTTTGGTTCTGTCAAATTTAGCTTTAGCCATTTTCTAAAGTCCTCCTTATTTTTGTTACCTTGTTCCAAAATTGATGTTTTTCCCAAAACTTTACAATCAGCTATTTCTGATTATACCAAAACTCTTGATATTTTCAAGAGTTTTCTCATTTATTTTATAACAGTTTCGGCTTAATCTGCTCTTGCCTGCGTACTGTTACTTTGTCTTTGCCGTAAGCACCTTTTCCTGTACGCTCTTCGGCACCTGCTCGTACTTTTCAAAGAACATGGAATAGTTTCCCCGTCCCTGAGTCTTACTACGCAGGTCTGTGGAATAACCGAACATCTCGGCAAGGGGCACATATCCGTGTACGATCTTGCCGCCGCCCAGATCATCCATACCTTCGATACGTCCGCGGCGGGAGTTGATATCACCGATCACGTCGCCCATATACTCTTCAGGCATTGTCACTTCCACCTTCATGATGGGCTCGAGCAGTACGGCGTTACCTTTCTTCATAGCCTCCTTGAATGCCATGGAACCGGCAATATGGAATGCCATTTCAGAAGAGTCAACCTCATGGTAGGAGCCGTCGTATACATTGGCGTGTACGCCCAGTACAGGGAATCCGCCCAGGATACCTGCTTTCGCAGCTTCCTCGATACCTGCGCCGACAGCGGGGATATACTCTTTCGGGATCGCACCGCCGACAACGCTGGACTCAAACTTGAATGTCTCTTCGCCGTTCGGATCCATGGGCTCGAATTTCACTTTACAATGTCCGTACTGACCACGTCCACCGGACTGTTTTGCATACTTGTATTCCTGATCCACAGGTTTTGTAAAGGTTTCCTTGTAAGCAACCTGAGGCGCGCCCACATTAGCCTCCACCTTGAATTCACGGAGCAGACGGTCAACGATGATCTCCAGATGGAGCTCGCCCATACCTGCAATGATAGTCTGTCCTGTTTCAGCGTTTGTGTGTGCACGGAATGTGGGATCTTCCTCCGCCAGTTTTGCCAGCGCTTCACCCATCTTGCCCTGGCCTGCCTTTGTCTTGGGCTCGATAGCCAGCTCGATAACGGGTTCGGGGAATTCCATGGATTCCAGGATAACCGGATGCTGGTCGTCACAAATAGTATCACCGGTTGTCGTCAGTTTAAACCCGACCGCTGCGGCAATATCACCGGAATAAACCTTATCCAGCTCCGCTCTCTTATTTGCGTGCATCTGCAGGATACGTCCCACACGCTCTTTTTTATCTTTTGTGGCATTCAGAACATAAGAACCGGAATTCAATGTACCGGAATATACTCTGAAGAATGCCAGTTTTCCTACGAAAGGATCTGTCATGATCTTAAACGCAAGCGCGGAGAACGGCTCATCGTCAGATGCATGTCTCTCGATCTCATTGCCTTCCATATCGACACCCTTGATAGCCGGGATGTCTGTCGGAGCAGGCATATATTCAACCACTGCATCGATCAGCTTCTGTACGCCCTTGTTTCTGTAAGCGGAGCCGCAGCATACCGGAATTGCCCTGCAGTCGCAGGTAGCCTTTCTGAGCACCGCCTTCATCTGATCAACGGAAGGCTCTTCCCCTTCCAGATACATCATCATCAGATCGTCATCCAGTTCGCATATCTTCTCGATGAGTTCGGAACGATACAGTTCCGCATCCTCCTGCATATCGCCAAGGTCGTCAGTCACCGTGATGTCATCGCCCTTGTCATCATTGTAGATATATGCTTTCATCTCAAACAGATCGATGATGCCTTTAAATTCATCTTCTTTACCGATGGGCAGCTGCAGACAGACAGCATTTTTGCCGAGTCTTGTCCTGATCTGCTCTACGGCGCCATAGAAGTCAGCTCCCAGAATATCCATCTTATTGATGAATGCCATTCTGGGTACGTTATAGGTATCAGCCTGGCGCCAAACGTTTTCAGACTGAGGTTCCACGCCACCTTTTGCACAGAATACGCCAACAGCGCCATCCAGTACACGCAGAGAACGCTCAACCTCAACCGTAAAGTCAACGTGGCCCGGCGTATCAATGATATTGATACGATGCTCCAATGCACCTGGTTTGACCTTTGTAAACTCTTCCAAGGTCCAGTGGCATGTCGTAGCGGCTGATGTGATTGTGATACCTCTTTCCTGTTCCTGCTCCATCCAGTCCATCGTCGCAGTACCTTCATGAGTATCACCGATCTTATAGTTTACGCCAGTATAGTATAAGATACGCTCTGTCAATGTGGTCTTACCCGCATCGATATGGGCCATAATACCAATATTCCTGGTTCTCTCTAACGGATATTCTCTTCCAGCCAAAGTTTCTTCCTCCTAAATCTAAAATGACAGTCTTAGAAACGGTAGTGCGCGAAAGCCTTGTTTGCCTCTGCCATCTTGTGCATTTCTTCTTTTCTCTTTACAGATGCGCCTGTGTTGTTTGCCGCATCCATAATCTCATTCGCAAGCCTCTCCTGCATGGTCTTCTCGCCTCTCTTACGTGAGAAGTTTGTCAGCCAGCGCAGGCCGAGTGCCTGACGTCTGTCGGGCCTTACCTCGATAGGCACCTGATAGGTAGCACCACCGATACGTCTTGCTTTTACTTCCAGAAGGGGCATGATGTTGTTCATAGCCTCTTCAAATACTTCTACTGCCGGTTTACCGGTCTTTTCTTCTACTCTGGCAAATGCGCCGTATACGATCTTCTGGGCAACACCGCGCTTACCGTCTAACATGATGTTATTGATCAGCTTGGTAACTACCTTGTTATCGTACAAAGGATCTGCCAGTACATCTCTTTTTTGGATATGTCCTTTACGTGGCACGTCTCTTCCCTCCTTAATTATTTACGGCTGCTCCGTTTTTATGAACGGCCGCCGCTGATTAAATCACAGGTACTCACAATGTGCAGATAACTGCAGACTAATGTGTTGTGCTGTATTACTTTAACACAGAATTCCAACACTATACTTAGTTTCCTCGTGGTCCCATATAACGCGAGCGAGTCCGTCTGCGAACAGGTTCGCTCCTTCTGCAAATCAAGACAACTTATTTTGCAGCTTTCGGCCTCTTAGCGCCATACTTAGAACGTGCCTGCCTTCTGTTTGCAACACCTGCTGTATCCAGTGTTCCTCTGATGATGTGGTATCTTGTACCGGGTAAGTCTTTTACCCTGCCGCCACGGATCAGTACAACACTGTGCTCCTGCAGGTTATGGCCTTCACCGGGAATGTAGGATGTAACCTCCATACCGTTGGAAAGACGTACTCTGGCAATCTTTCTAAGAGCTGAGTTAGGCTTCTTCGGGGTAGCAGTTTTCACAGCCGTACACACGCCTCTTTTCTGAGGAGCGGATACATCCGTCACTTTCTTGTGCAGAGAGTTGTAACCTTTCTGCAGTGCAGGTGCTGTAGACTTCTTGGAAACTGTCTGACGTCCCTTTCTTACTAACTGGTTAAATGTTGGCATTCTGTTTCACCTCCTTAAAATGATCTATATTAACTGTAAGCTGCCGTTTACACAGCAACTTACAGTATAATAACTTCACAATTCCCTGTCAACTGTTTTTTACGGAACCTTCTCAATTTTTTCACTCTTCCACAGTTTCAAGGGCTTCCTCCTCGATATCCTCCGCGGATTCCTCATCCGGATACTCTTCATCCTCGATCTCTTCATCGATCTCTTCCTCCAGATCGATCAGAAGATCCTCCTCATTCTCCGGAACCTCCTCCGCTTCGTCCTCAAACAGGAACTCTTCCTCCGCATCCACCGGATTCATCAGCAGATTCTTATCCGTATCCAGACTGGTGGTGCGGTATCTCTTCATACCGGTTCCCGCCGGGATCAGTTTACCGATGATCACGTTTTCTTTCAGGCCGATCAGTGTATCCACTTTGCCTCTGATCGCCGCTTCGGTAAGCACCTTCGTCGTCTCCTGGAAGGAAGCTGCCGACAGGAAGGAATCTGTTGCCAGTGCCGCTTTTGTGATACCCAGCATTACCTGTTTACCGTCAGCCGGCTCTTTTCCCTCTTCGATGAGCTTTGTGTTCATCTCTTCATAATCCAGAACATCCACCAGCGTCCCCGGCAGGAACGGTGCGTCACCGTTATTTTCGATCCGGATCTTCTTCAGCATCTGGTGTACGATGATCTCGATATGCTTATCACTGATGTCAACACCCTGCTGGCGGTAAACTTTCTGTACTTCTCTGATCATGTAATCCTGTACTGCACGGACTCCCTTGATCTTCAACAGATCGTGAGGATTGATGGAACCGCCCTTTGTCAGCTCATCGCCGGCTTTCAGCACATCGCCGTCCTCCACTCTGATCTGGTATTTATAAGGAATCGGATAAGTCTTGGTCTCGCCCGTCTCGGAGCTTGTCACTATAACTTCCCGTTTCTTCTTATTATCATTGATGCTCACCACACCGTCGATCTCCGTCAGGATCGCTGTTCTCTTCGGCTTTCTCGCCTCAAAGAGCTCCTCTACACGGGGAAGACCGGATGTGATATCTTCACCTGCCACACCGCCGGTATGGAAAGTTCTCATCGTAAGCTGTGTACCCGGCTCGCCGATGGACTGTGCCGCAATGATGCCGACCGCTTCACCCACCTGTACCGTCTCACCGGTCGCCATATTGGCGCCGTAGCACTTCGCGCAGATACCTACATGGGATTTACAGGTTAATATAGTACGGATCCTCACTTCCTCGATCGGTTTTCCGTCCTTATCCACGCCCACGCTCATGATCTTTTCCGCGCGGCTCGGGGTGATCATATGATTTCTCTTCACGATCACATTGCCGTCCCTGTCATGGATCTCCTCACAGGATACACGTCCTGTGATCCTCTCCTTCAGGCTTTCCAGAACATCCTCTTTCTTTTCTCCGTCCTTTTTGCCCTCTTCCTGGAACGCCCTGACCACCATGCCTGGAAGCACCTCGGCCCCCTCTGAACAATCCACCTCGCGGATGATCAGCTCCTGACAGACGTCAACCATTCGACGTGTCAGATAACCGGAGTCAGCAGTACGCAGCGCTGTATCCGCCAAGCCTTTCCGCCCGCCGTGTGCGGATATGAAGTACTCCAGTACGTCCATACCTTCCCGGAAATTCGACTTAACCGGCAGTTCAATGGTCTTACTGGTAGTATCCGCCATCAGTCCACGCATACCTGCGAGCTGTTTGATCTGCTCCTTGGAACCACGGGCACCGGAATCCGCCATCATCTTGATATTGTTGTAGGGATCCATGCAGTCCATGGACATCTCTTTTAAGACGTCATCCGTCTTATCCCATGTCTCGATAACCCTTCTGTACCGCTCCTCATCGGTATATTTACCACGGCTGTACTCAAAGGCGATCTTATCAACCTCCGCCTGTGCCTCGTCCAGCATCTGCTGTTTTTCCTTCGGCACGATGATATCGGAAATGGAAACCGTGATCGCCGCCTTGGTGGAGTAATGATAACCAAGGTTCTTCACATCGTCCAGCACCTCAGCGGTCTTGGACGCGCCGTGTATATTGATGACTTTCTCAAGGATCGGCTTCAACTGCTTTTTGCCGACCAGTTTATCCACTTCCAGCTTCAGCAGGTTTTCCGGCTTGCTTCTGTCCACGAAGCCCAGATCCTGCGGAATGATCTCATTGAACAGGAAACGCCCCAGCGTGGATTCCACGATACCGGAAACCTTCTCGCCCTCCGCGTTTTCCTTTGTCACCCGCACTTTAATGCGGGAATGCAGCGTACACTCGCCATTTTCATAGGCAAGGATCGCTTCATTAATATTTCTGTAGGCATTTCCCTCTCCAGCGGAACCCGGTCTCTCCTGAGTCAGATAGTAGATACCCAGTACCATATCCTGAGAAGGTACCGCAACCAGGCCGCCGTCGGAAGGCTTCAGCAGGTTGTTGGGTGAGAGCAGAAGGAATCTGCACTCCGCCTGTGCCTCCTGGGACAAGGGCAGATGCACCGCCATCTGGTCGCCGTCAAAGTCCGCATTGAACGCAGTACATACAAGGGGATGGAGCTTGATCGCCTTACCCTCCACCAGCACCGGCTCAAATGCCTGAATACCCAGCCTGTGCAGCGTCGGCGCACGGTTCAGCATAACAGGATGGTCTGTGATAACCTCCTCCAGCACATCCCACACCTGCACATCCAGACGTTCCACCATCTTCTTTGCGCTCTTGATGTTCTGCGCGATATTCTGGGATACCAGTTCTTTCATAACGAAAGGCTTAAACAGTTCGATCGCCATCTCTTTCGGAAGCCCGCACTGATAGATCTTCAGCTCCGGCCCGATAACAATAACGGAACGTCCTGAATAGTCCACACGTTTTCCAAGAAGGTTCTGACGGAAACGTCCGCCTTTACCCTTTAACATATCGGAAAGAGACTTCAGCGCTCTGTTGCCCGGCCCCGTCACGGGACGGCCCCTTCTGCCGTTATCGATCAGCGCATCCACTGCCTCCTGCAGCATTCTCTTCTCATTGCGGACAATGATATCCGGCGCGCCAAGCTCCAGAAGCCTTTTCAGCCTGTTATTTCTGTTGATGATCCTTCTGTACAGATCATTTAAGTCGGAAGTCGCAAAACGTCCGCCGTCCAGCTGTACCATAGGACGCAGATCGGGCGGGATGACAGGAATGGCATCCATGATCATCCACTCCGGCATATTGCCGGATTCCCTGAAGGATTCCACCACTTCCAGACGTTTGATGATCCTCGCCCTCTTCTGTCCTGTGGATTCCTTGAGGCCTGCTTTCAGTTCCTCCGCCTCCGCATCCAGATCGATCGCCTGCAGCAGCTCCTTGATGGATTCCGCACCCATGCCGGCACGGAATCTGCTGCCCCACTTCTCTCTGGCATCCTGATACTCTTTCTCTGTCAGGATCTGTTTGTATTCCAGATCTGTTTCCGCCGCATCCAGCACGATATAGGATGCAAAATATAATACCTTTTCCAGCACCCTGGGGGAGAGGTCAAGAATCAGCCCCATGCGGCTGGGGATGCCCTTGAAATACCAGATATGGGATACCGGAGCAGCCAGTTCAATATGGCCCATACGTTCTCTTCGCACTGCGGACTTGGTCACTTCCACGCCGCACCTGTCACAGACTACGCCTTTATATCTGATCTTCTTATATTTTCCGCAATGACATTCCCAGTCTTTGCTGGGTCCGAAAATCTTCTCACAGAACAGGCCGTTGGGTTCCGGTTTCAAAGTTCTGTAATTGATCGTCTCCGGTTTTAATACTTCACCACGGGACCATTCCCTGATCTTTTCAGGTGACGCAAGGCCGATTCTGATTGCATCAAATGTCATAGGCTGATAACTTTCATTCTTTACTTCTGCCATGATTCCCTCCATTTTTCATGTGAAAGTATTGTTTGTCATTCATTGATAGAATCTTCATATTCCGGTTCATCCACATATTCTTCACCGTCGCCGTAGTAATCTTCTTCCGCTTCGGCCTCATCCTCCACGCTCTGAAGCTCGCCGTCCTGTGAAAACTCCTGTGTCTGATAGCCCTCGAAAGATTCTCCCTCCTGGCTGTAGTTCTTGTTGCCTTCCATCTCATAACGGTAATCCGTATCGCCATAGTCAATGGATTCCATCACTTCAACCTCGGTATTATCCTCACGCAGCACACGGATATCCAGGCCGAGGGACTGCAGCTCTTTCAGCAGTACCTTGAAGGACTCGGGAATGCCCGGCTCCGGTATATTTTCACCCTTGATGATCGCTTCGTAGGTCTTCACACGGCCTACCACATCATCGGATTTCACTGTCAGGATCTCCTGCAGCGTATAGGATGCGCCATAAGCCTCCAGCGCCCAGACTTCCATCTCACCGAAACGCTGCCCGCCGAACTGTGCCTTACCGCCCAGAGGCTGCTGCGTTACGAGGGAGTACGGTCCCGTGGAACGCGCATGGATCTTATCATCCACCAGATGGTGAAGTTTCAGGTAATGCATGTGTCCGATCGTGACAGGCGCATCGAAATATTCTCCGCTTCTGCCGTCCCGCAGCCTTACCTTACCGTCCTTGGTGATCGGAACGCCCTTCCACACTTTACGGTGATCTCTATTCTCATACAGATACTGCATCACTTCCGGCAGTACGATATCTTTATATTTTGCTTCAAAGTCTTCCCATTCTGTGTTGGCATAATCATTTGCCATCTCCAGTGTATCTTCTATATCGATCTCTTTGGCTCCGTCAAACACCGGCGTTGCCACATTAAAGCCCAGAACCTTTGCCGCCAGGGACAGATGGATCTCCAGTACCTGTCCTACATTCATACGGGAAGGCACACCCAGCGGGTTCAGCACGATATCCAGCGGACGGCCGTTGGGCAGATAAGGCATATCCTCCACCGGCAGCACGCGGGAAACAACGCCCTTGTTGCCGTGACGGCCTGCCATCTTATCACCCACGGAGATCTTTCTCTTCTGCGCAATGTAGATACGGACAGCCATATTGACGCCGGGAGAGAGTTCATCGCCGTTTTCTCTCGTAAATACCTTTGCGTCAATGACAATACCGTATTCGCCGTGAGGCACTTTCAGGGAGGTATCTCTCACTTCCCTCGCTTTTTCACCGAAGATCGCACGGAGCAGTCTCTCCTCCGCTGTCAGTTCTGTTTCACCTTTCGGTGTTACCTTCCCGACCAGAATATCTCCGGCACGCACTTCCGCACCGATGCGGATGATGCCGTTGCTGTCCAGATCCTTCAGCGCATCGTCGCCGACGCCCGGCACATCCTTCGTGATGCACTCAGCGCCCAGCTTCGTGTCGCGGGCTTCCGCCTCGTACTCTTCTATATGAATGGATGTATAAACATCCTCTCTCACCAGCCTTTCGCTGATCAGAACCGCATCCTCGTAGTTATAGCCTTCCCAGGTCATAAAACCGATCAGCGGATTTTCGCCCAGCGCCAGCTCGCCCTGTGCCGTGGAGGGGCCGTCCGCGATCACCTCGCCCGCTTTTACATGGTCACCCTTCTTCACGATAGGCTTCTGGTTATAACAGTTGGACTGGTTGCTTCTCACAAACTTGGTCAGATGATACTCATCCGGCTCCCCGTCATCACACACCATCTTGATGATCCTGGATGACACATAGGAGATCGTGCCGTCTTTTCTCGCCACCACGCAGACGCCGGAGTCCACCGCCGCCTTCTGCTCCATACCTGTACCTACCGCAGGCGCCTCCGGGAACAGAAGCGGTACAGCCTGACGCTGCATGTTGGAACCCATCAGCGCACGGTGCGCGTCATCGTTCTGCAAAAACGGGATCAGCGCAGTCGCCACGGAGAATACCATCTTCGGAGACACATCCATATAATCCATCAGTCTCTTCGGATAATCCTTCGTCTCCTCCATATAACGGCCGGAAACACTCTTTCCGATAAAATACCCTTCGTCGTCCAGTGCGGCGGAAGCCTGCGCTACATAGTAGTTATCCTCTTCATCCGCCGTCATATATACAATTTCATCCGTAACTCTCGGATTCTGCGCATCGCTCTTATCGATCTTACGATAGGGAGCCTCCACGAAACCATACTCATTGATCCTCGCGTAGCAGGCAAGGGAGTTGATCAGGCCGATGTTGGGTCCCTCCGGCGTCTCTATCGGACACATACGGCCGTAATGCGTATAGTGTACGTCACGTACCTCGAATCCGGCACGGTCTCTGGAAAGTCCGCCGGGTCCGAGAGCAGATAAACGCCTCTTATGCGTCAGCTCACCCAGAGGGTTTGTCTGATCCATAAACTGAGACAGCTGGGAAGAGCCGAAGAACTCCTTCACCGCAGCCTGTACCGGTTTGATATTGATCAGCCCCTGAGGAGAAAGATTCTCTGCATCATGGGTAGTCATACGTTCCCGCACAACTCTCTCAAGCCTGGAAAGCCCTATACGATACTGGTTCTGCAGCAGTTCGCCCACAGCCCTGATACGTCTGTTGCCCAGATGGTCGATATCATCGGCATTGCCGATGCCGTATTCCAGATGAATATTATAGTTGATGGAAGCCAGAATATCTTCCTTCGTGATGTGCTTGGGCACAAGCTCATGCACGTTCTTCCGGATCGCCTCCCTGATCGCGTCCTCATCCCCCGCGTACTCTTCCAGGATCTGCGCCAGAACGGGATAGTATACCAGTTCCCTGATGCCCAGCTCCTTCGGCTCACAGTCCACATAATGCTTCAGGTCTACCATCATGCTGGAAAGTACCTTGACATTCTTCTCCGGTGTCGCGATCCATACGGCAGGGATCGCCGCATTCTGGATCGCATCCGCGATCTCCGCAGTCACTTCTGTTCCTGCGGAAGCTATGATCTCGCCGGTCTGCATATCCACAGCATCCTCCGCCAGCACGCGGCCGCGGATCCTGTTCTTCAGCATCAGTTTTTTATTGAATTTATATCTGCCCACCTTCGCCAGGTCATAACGCCTCGGGTCGAAGAACATACCGTTGATCAGACTCGCCGCGCTGTCCACGCTGAGAGGCTCGCCGGGACGGATCTTTTTATACAGCTCCAACAGGCCTTCCTGATAGTTCGTGGAAGGATCTTTTCCGATACTCGCCTGAATCTTGGGCTCGTCTCCGAAGAGTTCAACGATCTCCTCGTTTGTACCCACGCCAAGTGCGCGGATCAGCGCCGTGATCGGCACTTTTCTCGTCCTGTCCACGCGGACATAAAACACATCGTTGGCGTCCGTCTCATATTCAAGCCATGCACCGCGGTTCGGGATCACCGTGCAGGCATATAACTCTTTACCAAATTTCGCTTTCGTGATATCATAATAAATACCGGGGGAACGAACAAGCTGGCTGACGATCACACGCTCAGCGCCATTGATCACAAAAGTACCCGTCTCCGTCATCAGCGGAAGATCGCCCATGAATATCTCATGCTCGCTGATCTCCTCTTTCTCCTTATTATAAAGACGTACTCGTACCTTTAAGGGAGCCGCATAGGTTGCATCTCTCTCTTTGCATTTCTCAATAGAATACTTAACGTCGTCTTTACATAACTCGAAATCCACAAATTCCAGGCTGAGCTGCCCGCTGTAATCTGTGATCGGAGAAATATCATCAAAGACTTCCTTCAGACCTTCGCCCAGAAACCACTGGTAGGAATCTTTCTGGACTTCGATCAGATTCGGCATTTCCAGAACCTCTTTGTGCCTTTGATAACTCATACGTATCTGCTTCCCGGAAGCCATCGGACGTATTCTGTTTTTTTCCATCAACATTCACCCCGTTCTCTATTTTATTGCCTATTTTACGGTATTTTGGGCTCGAAAAAGCATACCTCACCACAATAGTGCATTATCCAGTATACTACAAATTGATTTTGCCCGTCAAGAAAAATTTTGAGAAATTTTTGTTAAATGACGAAAGCCACCTGCCCGCAGCCGGACAGATGGCATTATCTTTCGCAGAGATTATTTCAGAGTAACTTTTGCACCTACTTCTTCCAGTTTCTTCTTCAGCTCTTCAGCTTCTTCCTTGGAAACCGCTTCTTTCAGTACCTTCGGAGCGGACTCAACTGCTTCCTTAGCCTCTTTCAGTCCAAGGCCTGTTGCCTCACGAACAACCTTGATAACTTTGATCTTCTCAGCGCCGATCTCTGTCAGTTCAACGTCGAACTCTGTCTTCTCTTCCGCTGCTTCTGCCGGGCCGGCTGCTGCTGCAACAACTACGCCTGCTGCTGCGGATACGCCGAATTCCTCTTCACATGCTTTTACAAGATCATTTAATTCCATTACGGATAACTCTTTGATAGCATCAATAAATTCCTGTGTGGATAATTTTGCCATGATTTTCTTCCTCCATTTTTATTTGAATAGTTTTACTTGGTTTCAGTTTTGCTTTATGCCTCTGCAGGTGCTTCTGCTTCAGCGGGCGCTGCTTCCTCAGCGGGAGCCGCTTCTGTGCCCTTTTCTGCGATCTGATTCAGAACGCGGGCAAGATTTGTAACAGGTGACTGCATGCTGCCAAGCAGTCTGGACAACAGTTCCTCTCTGGAAGGAATGTTGGAAATCTGTTCGATTCCTTTTGCGTCATATACAGTACCTTCTACCACACCGCCTTTGATTTCCAGTGCAGGTGCTGTCTTCGCAAATTTGCAAAGAACTCTTGCCGCCGCAGTAGCATCCGTATCACAGGTTGCCATAGCGCTGGGGCCTTCCAGTAAATCTGAAAGTCCTTCGCAGTCAGTTCCCTTAAACGCAAAATTCATGAAAGTGTTTTTGTAAACCTTGTAGTTGATCCCTGCTTCACGAAGCTGCTTTCTGAGAACGGTATCCTGTTCCACGGTAAGTCCGCGATAGTCTACCAGCACGACAGTCTGCGCATCTTTGATCGCAGCGGAAATCTCTTCTACAATAGGCTTTTTCAGTTCAACCTTTGCCATTTTTCTACCTCCTTTTAGATTTTACGCCGAAGTTCCCCGCAATGCAGGAAATGTAATATACGAAAAAACCTTCCCAAAGACAGGAAGGCAAAAGTTCATACAAACGATAACTTTTCCTCGGCAGGCGGCTGTCCTTACGCCGGTTTTCCGGCACCTGCTGTCTTCGGCATGGTCTTGCGACCTTTTTCAAGATAGCACATGAAGATGGCTGTGTCAAGAGTAAAATCGGGGTTTTTCAAAAAGTTACATATCCTTCCCCGTCGATCGTCACTGTCCCGGAAATGCTGCGCATGTAGGCAAGCACGGATTCCTTCTCGGCGCCGGATAACAGCTTTGTATAACAGTTGGACTGGAGGGCGGGCAGGAACCGGAAGCTCTGCATTTCGCCGTCTTTCAGGGTGACTTTTACAAGGCAGGTGTTCACCGTGCCGGAGTTGAACCAGTAGTTGCCGAGGGAGTAGATCGTGGGGACGCCGTCCACGTTTGCAAGGGGCTGCAGAACATGGGCGTGGTCGCCGATGATCAGGTCGGCGCCGGATTCGGCGAGAGCTTTCGCCGTCTCGGGCTGGAGCCAGTCGAGCTGATCGGTCTTCTCGGTGCCCCAATGGATGTATACCACAACAAAATCGCTGTTCTCTTTCGCTTCCGCCACCTTCATATAGATTTCCTGTTCCGTCATGCAGCGGAATACGCCCGGCGAATTCTCTGTGGCCCCCTTTGTATCCGAGGGCGTCATGCGCTCTATCTGGGTGCCCGAGATAAAGGCTATCTTCTGGTTCCCGGCATGAAAATATACAGTTTCGGAGGCTTCAGCCAGATTCCTTCCCGCCCCCACATAGGGCATGTCAATACCTTCCAGTGTCGCAAGGGAATCAAGCAGGGATATCTCGCCATAGTCATAGGCATGGTTATTGGCAAGGGATACGATATCAACCCCCAGTTCATGGAGCAGCGCCGCATTTTCCGGTTTCGCCCGGAACGTAAACTGTTTTTCCGGCGTAGGCTCCCCGCGGTTTGTATAGGTAAACTCATTGTTCAGCATAAAGATATCCGCTTCTTCCATCTCCCTCAGCGTTTCCTCGGAAAAGCAGTTCCTGATGCCGCCCCGCTGCCGCATGGCTCCCATCACCGCATAGCTGTCGTCAAAAAGAATATCTCCGGCAAAGAGCAGGGTCGCCTCATCCCCCGCCGTCTCCTGCTTTTTCTCAAGGATCCTGCCGTTTTCATTCCGGATACAGCCGCTCTCATCAAACCCGTCATCTGCCTCTTTCTCCGCATCCTGCACCTCTTCGACAACAGCCGCCCCCTTATTTTCAGGCTCCCTGCCCATCGGTTTCGCCGGAATATCCTCCTTCTCAACCGTCGTGATCTCCGCCGGCTTCTCCACCGACTCCAGCTCTATCCCTGTCCCTCTCCCAAAAAACATCATAAGAGTCAAAGCCAAAGCACCTGCAAATAAAGTGATGACCAGCGTTATCAAAAATGCTATCTTAAAACTTTTCCCCTTAGTCTTTTTCCTTTTCTTTTTCCCCATATCCCAGCTATCCTCTATCAGTTAGCACCAACACCCAGTCTGGAGAGAAATATCTCTGCCGCAGCTCTGCTAAACGCCGGTACTTAGCGAGGTCCCTCACGAGCTTAGTACCGCTGCGTTTCGCCCGAAGCGAGAGCGGGCTGCGGCAGAGATATTTCTCCCCAGACGTCCGTTTCCGTTATCCTCCTTGATAACCGACATAATTCCAAAAGAGCGCAGCCATCGCCGCGCCCTTTCTCATTTTCTCTATGCTAATTTTGCCACAGAAACCTTTACGCCAGGTCCCATTGTGGATGCCAGTGTCACGCTTCTGATATACTGGCCCTTTAATGCGCTCGGCCTCGCTTTCAGGATTGCGCCCATCAGAGCATCGAAGTTCTCCATCAGCTGCTCCTCTGTGAAGGAAATCTTTCCTACCGGGCAATGGATAATGTTTGCTTTATCCAGTCTGTATTCGATCTTACCGGCTTTGATATCTTTAATCGCTTTCGTAACATCCATGGTTACTGTGCCGGCTTTCGGGTTGGGCATAAGTCCTTTCGGGCCAAGCACCTTACCGAGACGTCCCACAACACCCATCATATCGGGGGTTGCTACTACAACATCAAAGTCAAGCCATCCTTCGTTCTGGATCTTCGGGATCAGTTCGTCGCCGCCCACATAATCAGCGCCTGCCGCTTCCGCCTCAGCCACCTTGTCGCCTTTTGCGAATACAAGCACTCTTACCGTCTTACCGGTTCCGTTAGGCAGTACAACCGCGCCACGAACCTGCTGCTCAGCGTGACGTCCGTCACAACCTGTTCTGACATGCACCTCTACGGTCTCGTCAAATTTTGCTGTTGCCGCTTTCTTTACCAGAGCCACTGCATCAGTCGGATCATACTGAACGGCACGGTCAACCAGCTTTGCTGCTTCCATATATTTCTTACCATGTTTCATTGTCGTTCCTCCATTAATCTTCTACTGTGATGCCCATGCTTCTGGCTGTGCCTGCGATCATGCTCATAGCCGCTTCCAGGTTTGCAGCATTTAAGTCAGGCATTTTCATTTCAGCGATCTCCTGTACTTTTGCCTTGGAAATAGTTGCAACCTTGGTCTTGTTCGGCACTGCGGAACCCGACTTGATATTGCATGCTTTCTTCAGCAGTACGGCAGCAGGCGGAGTTTTTGTAATGAAACTGAACGTTCTGTCTGCATAAACAGTGATCACAACAGGGATGATCAGGTCACCCTTATCTGCTGTTCTTGCGTTGAACTGCTTTGTAAATTCAACGATGTTCACGCCATGCTGTCCCAGTGCAGGACCAACCGGCGGTGCTGGTGTAGCTTTACCAGCAGGGATTTGTAATTTAATATATCCTACTACTTTTTTTGCCATAATGGCACCTCCTATAATAAATTGTGGTCAGCGTCGTTTTATGACTCCCACTGTCCCAACCATGTTTACAATGCATGCAGAGCATGTACCTGCACACTCTCCATACATTTACCGCGCATCATCAGATATATCCATATACCCGAAAATGCACCCCTCAAAGCCCCGGCGGGCTTCAGTTAAATTTCCGGACTTCTGCAAAGCTGATCTCAACAGGTGTATCTCTTCCGAACATATCCACGTTGATCGTAACCGCCTGCTTATTGAAATCTATCCTCTGGACAACGCCCACTGTGTTTTTCCACGCGCCTGCAACAACCACGATCGTATCGCCTTCACTGAAGTCGATCGTAATATTGTCCACTTTAATGCCGAGCGGCTTCATCTCCGCCTCGGTAAGCGGCACAGGCTTGCTTCCCGGACCTACAAAACCGGTAACGCCCCTTGTGTTACGCACCACGTACCACGTATCATCATTCATCACCATGTTGATCAGAACATATCCCGGAAACATCTTCTTCTGCACGGTCTTGCGGACGCCGTTTTTCATCTCCATCACATCCTGCATCGGCACGCGCACTTCCAGGATCTCCTCCTGAAGGTTCCTGTTCTCAATGGTTTTCTCAATATTGGCTTTTACCTTATTCTCATATCCTGAGTAAGTATGCACTACATACCAATTCGCTTCTGCCATATACTCTCCACTCCTGTTTCCGTCTGCGCATACAGCCTCAGACGAATCCTTAAGGCAAATTTATTTGTAAAGACAAATTTATTTGTCTTGTTCTTGTGTGTGTTACATCGTCAGGAAACTAACACCATACTGTACGATAAAATCTAATATGGTAATAATGACCCCCAGCACAAGAGAAATGGCAACAACGGCAACGGTCTGCCTGATGATGGACGTCTTATCCGGCCATGAAATCTTTTTGAACTCAATCTTTACGCCGTCAAAGAATCCTGTTTTGTTTCCTTTCTTTGAGGAATCTCCCATTTTTTACTCCTTCCCGGGCTGATATATGCCCGCGGTCAGTCCACTTTCGCATCTTTCCGATGCTTTACATACTGCCGTAAAGCCGTGCTTTACTTTGTTTCTTTGTGTATCGTATGCTTTCTGCAGAATCTACAATACTTCTTCATTTCCATTCTGTCAGGATGAGTCTTCTTATCCTTTGTTGTATTGTAGTTACGCCTTTTACATTCCGTACATGCAAGTGTTATTCTCGTACGCATTTTTCCACCTCCAAGCGTCATTTCGAGCATAAAAAAAAGACCTAATCTCATCTCGTTCTGCCACTATAACATAAGAAAGCCCGTTAGTCAATCCTTTTTCAGAAAAACCCTTAAAAATCCTCCCAAAACATCCGATAACTATTGTAACATGTTTTGAAAAGTGTTAAAATACGGGATAGGTATAAATGGATTTATAACCCGATTTCAAGGAAGAAAGGAGGGGACCGCATGGCTTATAATGCCATTCAGGATAATATCTATAATTATTATCTGACTGCTTATACTCCCAAAAATGCCGGCAAATATGATGCCCACAAGCGGAGTGAGCTTCGTCATATTTATAATTCCATGATAAAACTCAATAAAGAATCCCCTCTGTATATGATCTCCGACAAACGGGAATCCGCCCGTTTTGCCGTAGGCCTTAAGGAGAACGCAAGGGAGCTTCACATGGAACTTGCCGATCTCGGCGGCAACCTTGACAGTAAAGAACTGTTAGAGCGCAAAGTGGCATATTCCAGCAATGAAGATCTCGTGACCGCCAGATTTATCGGCGAACATCCCTCAGACGAAAACACCATGCCGCTGGATATCGAAGTGCAGTCTCTGGCTTCGCCTCAGATAAACCTCGGCAGTTTTCTGGAAAACGGCGCGCCTATCGCCCTGCCGCCTGATACCTACTCTTTTGATATCAATATCAACGACATGAACTATGAATTCCAGTTCACGATCCGCGACGGCGAGACCAACCAGAATATCCAGAGCCGTCTCGGACGCCTGATCAATCATTCCAGGATCGGGCTGAAGGCGGAAGTCATAGAGGGGGAAAATAATACTTCTTCCCTCCATATCGAATCGGAGGCAACCGGTTTAAAACCCGGCAGGAATAAACTGTTTTCCATCTCCGACGATAAGACCAGCAAAGCATCGGGCATGGTTTCCTATCTGGGACTGGATTATATTTCCCGCGAAGCCTCCAACGCCATGTTTACCCTAAACGGCGAGGCGAGGGAAGCCTCCTCCAATAAATTTACGCTGGATAAATTTTATGAGATACAGCTTCAGGGCGTCAGCTCCGAGGAAAACAGCGTCGCCTCCATCGGCCTCAAGGCGGACTACGAAGCCCTCGCCGATAACGTGGCACAGCTTGCCGGCAGCTACAACAGTTTCTTAAGCGCCGTGGACCAGTTTAAAGCCGCACAGAGCAGTTCCGGTAAACTGAAAGGAGAAATGGCAGGGATCGCCTCCCTGTACAAGGATAACCTCTCAAGCATCGGGCTGAACGTGCAGGAGGACGGCCATATCGATGTAGATAAAGAGGCTCTCTCCGGCGCCATCCATTCCGGCGACGCGGACGATAAATTTCAGGTGGTCAAAAATTTCACCCAGCAGATCTTCCGCAAGACCCGGCAGATCTCCTTAAATCCCATGAAGTATGTGGATAAAACGGTGGTTGCCTATAAAAATCCGGGACATAATTTTGCAGCCCCCTACCACTCCAGCAACTATATCGGCATGTTGTTCAATTACTATTGCTGAAACAGCCGCAGGCAGATGCCCACGGCTGTTTTTATCTGCTATGCTTCATCGCTCGCCATCTTGAGCGCTGCCGCTATCGTCTTGTCCATATCATAATACTGGTACTGCCCCAGCCTTCCCCCGAAAAGCACATTTTCCTCCTTCCCGGCAAGTTCCAGATAGGCTTTGTATAACCGGTCATTTTTCTCATTGTTTACCGGATAATAGGGCTCGTCCCCCTTTTTCCACTCCGCCGGATACTCCCGGGTGATCACCGTTCCGGGCTGTTTTCCAAACTCAAAATGCTTGTGCTCGATAATGCGTGTATAGGGCACTTCCCGCTCCGTATAGTTTACGACCGCATTGCCCTGATAGTTTTCCTCCTCCGGCAGTTCTTCCGTTTCAAACCGCAGGGACCGGTACTCCAGCGTTCCGAGACAATAATCAAAGTATTCGTCTATCATGCCTGTATAGAGCAGTTTCCCGTAAGTAATATCCTGATCTTCTTTTACAAAATCCTGCCAGGATATGCCGGTCCGCACATCGATCCCCTCCAGAAGCTTTTCCACGATCCGCGTATACCCGCCTTTCGGAATGCCCTGATACGGATCGTTAAAGTAATTATTATCATAGGTAAAACGAAGAGGCAGCCGTCTAATCAGAAAAGCCGGAAGGTCCCTGCAATCTCTCCCCCACTGCTTTTCCGTATATCCCTTCACCAGTTTTTCATAGACATCCCTGCCCGCTAAAGACAGCGCCTGCTCCTCCAGATTCCGGGGCTCCTCGATGGAAAGCTCCTCGATCTGCTCCTCGATCTTTCTCTTTGCCTCCGCCGGCGTTTTAATATTCCAAAGCCTGCTGAACGTATTCATATTAAACGGCAGGTTATACAGTTCATCCTTATAAACCGCCACGGGAGAATTGACATAGTGATTGAACTCCGCAAACTGCCTGATATAATCCCAGACCGTCCCGTCGGAAGTATGGAAAATATGGGCTCCATAGCGGTGTACGGAAATTCCCAGCCGCTCTTCCGTATAGATATTTCCCGCAATATGTTCCCGTTTATCTATCACATAACAGGTCCTTCCTTTTCTTTTCATTTCATGAGCAAAAACACTGCCGAACAGCCCTGCTCCGACTATCAGATAATCATAATACATCCCGCATTGCTTCCTTTCTTTTTTTGCACAATTGACAAGATATGTCTTGCCTGATTCCCAAAAATATAATAAAATGAATATAACTAAATATACAGAAGGAGTTTTTGCATATGAGTGAACTGGATTTTGCAAAAGTAGGTTTAAAAATGAAACAGCTCCGCGTAGAGCAAGGCTATACGCAGGAAATGGTGGCAGAGGACCTGGATTGTACAGTTGCTTTTGTCAGCAATCTGGAAAACAATCGTGCTAAACTGAATCTTCGGGTTCTGCTTTATTACTCTAAGCTCTGCAACGTAACTATTGATGAAATTCTTGAGCCCGGCTTCACAGACCGCACTCCTCAGGAAGCGAGCAAAGCTATGAATACGGAGCTGCTCCGTATTTTCCAGAGTTATTCACCCGATGAACAGAAAAAAATTCTGAAAACTCTCAGACTGTGGAAGAGAGGCTGATCTATCAGCCTCTCTTATTTTTTTGAGAAGAAAAGCTCTATTTCTTCGAGAAGAAAAGTTCTATTTCTTCTTGTCCATAAACTGCGAATCCATATAATTAAGCTTCTTCATATTGTTATAATAGCTGAGCGCCGCCTTCCCGCCGTTTCTCTTCTGCCGCAGCGCCGCGCTTTCCCTTCTGGCAAAATTATCCACTTCCAGTTTAATGCGGTTTTCCTCCGCCTGGATCAGCACATTCTTCTCACTGATCTCCGCGATCATATCCTGCATCGCCCTGATCTGAACAGCGTATCTCTCCTTATGGGCGATCATTTCCTCCCGTATCCTGTCGTAAACCTGCTCAAAACCGTCATCCAGCGAATCAATGCTCTCCGCAAGCACTACCTTTTCATTGATGCTTCTGTCAAAAGCCTCCATATCCATGCTGCCCTGCTTCAGCATATCTGATTCTTCCTTCTGATATCTCATGATCCTGTTCAGAATATCCAGTTTCTTTTTCAGGCTGTCCTGCAGCATATCCAAATATGTATCCATTTAAACTGTTCCTTTCCGCCGGTACATCGCTTCCCGAAACAATATACCCGCCATGCCGACACTGCTTTATAAAAAATGACCATACTTCTGCATGGCCATTTTTTCACTTTACATTTATGCCTGTTTTTGAGGTTTATTTGCTTCCATTACCTGTTTCCAGGTGTCCCGCATGCTCCGAAGGTGTGTATTTACTTCCTCAAGGATCGCCGGGTCTTTTTTCACATTCCCCTCCAGAAGCCTTTGCAGCATGTAAACATACACTCTGTCAAAGTCTTTGGACACCTCGTATTTGGAATCCAAAGTTGCGCGAAACTCATTGATGATCTTCTCCACCTTGACAATATTATTATGGGCCTTCTCTACATCCTTTTTCTCTATTGCCATGATCGCAATATTGGTAAACTTGATCGCCCCGTCATAGAGCATCAGGGTAAGTTCCGCCGGTGAAGCCGTCAAGACCTTGCTGTTATTGTACTGCGCGTACTGATTCATAGATCTCAATTTCTTTTCCTCCACTTAAAACGCCATACCTGACGATAGATGGCCCATGCCGTTTAACCGAACAGGCTGGAAATGGAACTCTCCTTGGAATTCAGTTTGGACAATGCAACCTCCATCTGTGAGAACTTCTCATACCATCTGTCGATATAATCATTGAGCTTCTTCTGCTCCGTAGAAATCTTGCTGTCATACTCCTTCAGCTCGGTAGCCATCTGTTTATCGTTGTATACCGTATAGGAACTGCTGTACTCGCTTTTTGCCATCTTGTCTTCCAGCGTATCGTACATGTTATTTGCAAGTTCCTTAAAAAATTCTATCACAGTATCAGGATCTGTTGCAATGGCTTTTTTCAGCTTATCCTCATAATTCTTTACGTCCGAATCATCCGGATCACCGTTGATGTGATATGCGCTCTTCTCATTGTCTTTCGCCTTGAAGTATCCCAGCGTCTCAATACCGAAAGCGGAAAGGTAGATATCCTGCCCGTCATTGAAACCTGCTCTTCCCGAAATATGAGTCTGCAGCATCACGTTCTTCAATGCGGAAGATACGCTGGATAAAGTGGTATCACGCCTGAGCAGAGACTCTTTGATCTTCTTCTCCCACTCCTCCACTTCCGTATCGGACAGAGCTTCCTTCTCCTCCTTGGTCAGAGGCTCATACTTGGATGCACTCTCCGCATTGTAGAGTTTATCCATCTCGTTGATCAGTTCGCTGTACTTCTTAATAAAATTCTTGATCACATCGTAGATACCGCTGGTATCCTGCTCGGTAGTCAGCGTGATCTCATCGTCATCCTTTGTCTCTTTATGTACAGTCAATGTCAAGCCGTTGATCTCAAAGTTGTTTGTGGCAGAGGTAAACTTAACACCGTTTAATTCTATCACTGCGTCCTGTCCGTCAATTTTGGATGCCACTTTACCGGCGTCTTTCTCCGCCTGAGTAAACGTTACACCAAATCCATCTGCCATTCCTTCCGTCATCAGGCCAAGAGCCTTCAGCGCTTTACCAGCATTCTCTTTGTATTTGCTATTAATATCTGCAATATTCGATGCTTCGCCTATCTTAATATTATTAGCTACTATGATCTTGTCTCTTTCAGCATTCGCCGCATTTTTTCGTGCCCTTTCTTCCGGGGAATCGCTGAACTCTATTACCTCTTCATCTGGCACATGCAACAAACCTGTATTGGCATTCGCAGCTATAATTTCATTGTTAGCCGCTATAATCTTATCCCTCTTCGCATTCTCCGCTTCTTTTTGGGCCAGAATTTCCTCTGTATCGCCCACTACAGGCACCTGCTTTTCCGGAACTTTCTGCAGAGTAAGAGGTTCAAACTTAAAATCAGCCGCTTCTCCGGTTTCCTTGGAAGTGATGAAGAAACGCTTTGAACTCTCGTCAAATTTCGCTTCAAGGCCTGCCTCCTTGAATTTTGTAACCATATCATTCAAGGTATTATAGCCGTTGAAAGTGATCATCTTTTCTTCGCCGCCGACATTTACCTTGAACGCAACCGACTGGGTATTATCCTTCAGCCAGTCCATACCTTCCATATTGGCAAGCAGCTTCTCACCTGAGGAAGCATCAATCTTGCCGCCGGTAAGAAAACCGGTTTTTGCAACCTTATTTATCTTCAAAGATTGCACACCATTCATGGCATCGCCGCTGGTAAGAATCGTAACCGCACTCTCATCGGAAACCTTCGTTGTTTTCTTCGCATACGCATAGTCAAAACGCATATCGCTGACCACATCGGAATATAAAGAATATATCTTTGTATTTAACTCTTTCCATGCGTCAATCTTCCAGCTCAGCTTTGTCTGTTCTTTTTCAATTTTCTGCACTTTAACCGAACGGGCGCTTGCCAATTCCGTAATGATAGCTTCTGTATCGAGTCCGGAATTCATACCGGTAATTCTAATAGTCATCTTCGTTTACCTCCATATTTTATCCGGGCATCTGCTCTTTACAGCTTTTCATCAACCAGGATACCTGCGATCTCCCAAACTTTGGCAATCATATCAAGTGTTTTTTCAGGAGGAAGTTCTTTAATCACTTCCTTAGTGTCCTTATCAACAATCTTGATCGTTACTCTGTTAGTTGCTTCATGAACTCCAAATATTGCTGAAGAATGGCTCAAGCTCTTATTAAACTGCTCTACAGCTTTCTTGATCTTATCGCTCTGCTGCTTTGTCATCTCAGCATAGTCAATATTTTCCTTCTGATCACTGCCGGTATTTTCACTATTGTTCTCTGATGAATCTGTAGCTGCCGCCACTGATATTGTAGTGGGATCAATATTGTTTACTTGAGTCTCTGTTGGGTTCGCATCCGTGCTAACCGACTCTGTTTTCTGTGTTACATTCTGCTGCAGGGGCTGTGCCTGCATTGTCATAATACTTCCTAATGGTTCTATTGCTGCCACTTTAGTCACCTCCGTGTGAGACATTTTTAGACTTCTTATCCTGTATATCGGATAATTGCCCAAAATCTTTAGTCCCACTTATAAAATTTTCCTCAAAAAAAGCCGCTTTTTATTCATATAAAGCAGCTCCTTCTGACTTTTTCGTTATTTTCCCAAACTCTAAAACAGTTCTTTCAGCGCTTCCAGATTTTCTGTGTTCATAGCATCCTGATTCGCTTCCTGTATCTGAAGATATATTTCCTTTCTATAGATGGGCACCTCCTTCGGTGCGGAAATGCCAATCTTCACCTGGTCACCCCTAATGTCAAGAATCGTGATTTCGATATCGTTATTCACGACAAGGGCTTCATTTTTCTTTCTGGATAATGCCAGCATCCTAATCACCCGCCCTTTCTTTCTTTTTCTGCAGAATATCATAGACCTTGAATTTCACTGGGAACTCTCCCTTATCGTTGTCTATGATAATCTGACAGCCCGTTTTATTTTCTGCATTGACGATAATCGGGGCCTGCAGATTAACACTCATCTGTGTCAGATCCTTTGGCACTGTCACTGTGACAAGCACCAATATCTCTTCCGGGTCCAGCTTCCCCAAAGGTTTTAGCAATTCATCCTCCACCATCGGGTTATAACTCTCTTTTACATAGAGCGGATCCATAACCGGCATCGCAAAGGCAGGTTCATCCAGAGACTGCAGCCATTTAATACCACCCGTTTTCTCCGCGTCATAAAGCAACGTGAATTTTTTCAAATCTGGAAATCCGATGATGCCGCTCTCAAACGTAATGATCTTGGTGTCATCAATTTCAATTTCCCCAAATACTCTGGTTTTTATTACCATAGTTTTCTCCCATTCCGTATTATATATTTTCTATACTATCTCTGTCAGAGTACAGACAATGCACTTAGCACGTCATTTCTCCTTTAAATGAAGTCCATCAGATTTACCTGCATGATCTTTCCGGTTGCCTTCAGCGCAGCTTCATAAGTCATCTCCGCACTGGTGAGCTGCACCACTGCCTCCGAAAGGTCTACATCCTCGTTTTCAGACTGCAATATCTCAAAGGTGGACTTCTGGGAAGAAAGCCTGCTGCTCACAAGATCCAGCCTGCTGCCTCTCGCGCCGCATGCCGTCACCGCCACGCTCACCTCATTCAAAAAGCCCTGCATCACCGTAAGCCCGGCAGAGAATTTCTTCTGCACCACATCCCTCTCATAGGTAAAGGCTTTATTCGCCGCATCGATCTGGTCCTTCAGTATCTTCTGCTTCGCCGGATCCGACTCCTTATCCAGCATGCCTTTCAATGTGGTCGTCACATCCTCGATCTTCTGAAGCCTCTCCAGAGCCTGGATCATATCGTCCACTTCTCTGTTCACGGAAGGGTTAAATGCCTCCTCCGCTTTTGTGTTGACCTGCAGGCGCTGATTATAGCCTACATCGTATTCGATCACCTGACGGCTCTCACCATATGTCAGGTACTTGGGATTGTATATGATATTGTCCTCTTTCTCATCCGGATCGGCATTCGTATCCGCCGGCGTTACCCCCAGCTTTCCGTCATCTCCTGCTCCTACACAGTAGAAATAGTGCTCCGGCCTCAGATCACCTTCTTTAAAGTCCTCTTTCTGATAAGTTACCCGAATCTCGCCTTCATTTACACCATTACTGGTCGGATCATCCACCAGGCCGGATAATTCCTCGTAAACTTTATTGCCCAAAAGGACTTCACCGGTATCGGAAAGATATACTACATCGTTTTCGCCGATATTCATATAAGGGCTGGGCACATCTGTGGATTTTGCCTCTTTTGTAGCCGTCAGTGTCTTCTGCGGCACTGCATTGCCATTCGCATCCGCCTTGAAGTCATACTCAATAAACGGCTTCATACCCTCCGTGCAATCCTTGTAGGACAGCCTGAGCCTGTGATATTCCGATTTATCGATCAGTTTTTCCTCAATACCCGCATAGTCTCCCTGCGTACCTTCCTGCAGATTCGTCAGATCATGCCAGCCATTTGCATCCTGATAACTTGTATTCACAAACATATTCGTCTTCAGATCCGAGGCCGTAAACTGCTCTGTGATCTGATAAGGTTTTTTCGTATCCTCCTTGAACATCAGCGAAACTTCCGTCCGGTATCCCGTGAAGATATACCGTCCCGCATAGTCCGCATCGCCGGTCGCATACACTTCACCCTGCAGGGACTTCAACTGCTCCAGAATAACATTTCTGTTGCTGGTGGTCAGATACTCGTTGGCACCCTTGTCATACTGCTTCATCATATCCGTCAGAACATCCGACACCTGCTGCAACGCATCCTCCGTTGTCTTCAGCCATGCATCGGCGTCCTTTGCGTTACGGGTATAGTACTGCGTCAGTTCCACCACGCTGGTGCGGAGCCTGAGCGCCCTGATCGCCACGATCGGATCATCCGAGGGCCGTACGATCTTCTTTCCCGAAGAAACCTGACTGCCTCTCATATCTTCCGCTACCTTCGCCAGGTTGATGTTGGAGAGGGAGTTGTTCTGCATAATCTTATTTGTAATTCTCATACTGTCCTCCGTTTTCTATCACAAAGCGCTTTATACGCCGGTTTCCAGAATCAGTCTGTCATATATCTCCGAAAAAGTGGATATCATCTTACATGCCAGAGTGTAGCTGTCCTGCAGATGCACTACGCTGAGCGCTTCTTCATCCTGGTCCACGCCGGAGATCGAAAGCCTCTGGTTCGCCAGCGTTTTTTGCAGGACCTCATAATTTTCCTCAAAGGTTTCCGCATTGCCTGCTGCCAGTGTGATATCCCCCAGTACACAGACGAGAAACTGTCCCGCATTAGCACCCCTAAAGCTGAGTTTTTTCTCATCATTCAGGGTATCCAACACTTCTTTCATATTATCATACTGGGATTCTCCGTCTGAACTAGGATCTTTCTTTACCCCCAAAAGTTCAGGATCAGCCTTTATTGCATCCAGTATCGTAAAGTTTCCTGCCGTCATCCGGTAGTATGTGTCATCTTGACAAGATACTGTGTAGGACTGCCCGACTTTATAATCCCCTGAAAACAGATCCACACTATCGCCACCATTCTTATCCTTATAGTTAAACAACCCTTCCTTACTGTTCGGATAATCTGATGTAAACATTAGGCACCCTTTTTTCCCATCATCTGTATAGCCGGATTCCAGAATAGAATTCACAGACCTTGAAAAGAGTCTCAGCCATTCATTCATCTGCTCCATATAATAGGGAATCCCTTGATAATCAATACTGCTTCCAACAGAAGCATTTTTCCCGGTTATACCGGTGTCAATATGCTCACCATCCGACAGCGTAAAGGTATAGCTGCAGTTTCCATTCGTATCTCTCTCGAAGCTCCACGTGTCATATCTATAGAGCGTATTTCCGATATTGATCGTACCGCCCTCCGCCAGATTACACTTATTAAGATCCTTCAGATAATCTGCAGTCACATTGATCTTAACAGTCTGGATAGGTCTGCCATCTGTCCCGATAACAGTGTTTCCATTCTCATCCTTTTTATCCTCCGCATTACCTGCAACTGTGCCCCAGAAATTTTCACTGTTATTTCCATCCCTGAGCTGTAACAGTCCCGCCAGAGAACCACCCATCTGAGAGTTGGTGGTATTAAACATATCACCACCCACCCAGTAGATATCATACAGTCCTGCGATATCGCTCTGATTCACCTTATTATGTGGATCTCTCCCCCTGCATTCCAGCTCATATCTCTCATTATTGTCCACAAGCATCTGTCCGCCGCCAATCCTAACCATATAACGAGTTGCCCCCGTTTCTCTGTCTGGATCGTTGGTATCCTTGATCGGAGATTCCGACACCTCCACATCCACAATCTGAGACAACTGATCCACCAGCAGATCCCTCTTATCCCGCAGTTCATTAGCTTTACTGCCAGAAAGCTCAATCACGTTGATCTGCTTATTCAATGTCTGGATTTCTTTGGATATAGAATTGATCTTCGATACATTTACTTTGATCTCGTCATTAATATCCCGCTGGAGCTTCTCCAGATTCTTCGCTGATGTGTTAAAATATTCCACCAGTTTTTCCGCGGTTCCTATAAAATCTTTCTTTGCTGTAGGATCTCCTGCGTTTTTCAGAACTTCCTCTATCCCATGAATCTTCATATTATCAAAGATAGAGCCGAACCCAGTTCCTATTTTCTCATCATCCTGAAAATACTTCTGGATCATCTGCATATAATAATTTTTTGCACTGTATTCGCCGTAGCTGGTCTCGTTCTCACGATATTTGATATCGTAAAATTCATCCCTGATCCGCTCGATCGCAAGAGTCTTTACGCCTGCACCAGCACAGCCGTATGCCGCAAAAGCCCGCAGGGGATCTGCCGCCTCCTGCACAGCCCGCTGCCTGCTGTAGCCAGTTGTATCTGAATTGGCGATATTATTTGCCGCTGTATTAATGGATGCATTCGCCGCTCTGAGTCCTGAGCCCGCTATCATAAGCCCGAAAAAAGTTGATGCCATATCTAATTCTCCTATTCCAGTTCTGCTCCCGGAAATTCTGCTGTTTTATATCTATGCGCCGAACTGATTCAACATATTTTCTAACATACTGTTCAGCGTTGTAATATATCGACTTGCCACATTATAGGCATTCTGGAATCTGATCATAAACTGCAGTTCCTCATCTGTAGAAACCCCAAGTATCTGTTCTCTTGCGAAACTCGTCTCTTCCTGCGTGTCAAGTTGATATTCATAAAGCAATTGGTTGACTTCTCCAGTCAAAGACACCTGTTCCACCAGATCCGTGTAAAAAATGATAAAGCTGGCACGCTTTTCCGTGTTGGGATTCAACGTGTATTCTTCCGATTCAAAAGCGTCTTTTATCTTCGCTGCGGTCTCATAATCCGTCTCTCCATCCGGCTTCACAAAATTTAAAAGCGCAGGCTGTTGCAGGAATTTCTCGTTCACTGCAATATTGCCGATATGCCAGCCTTCCTCATTTTTCATTCCTTCTGTATTAATCCGCACAAACAGCAAGTTATCCGTATTTTTTGTACCGTCATTATATCCAGCCTTGTCTAAGATATCATTAATCTTTATCACGATCCGGTTAATCAGCTTATCAAACTCCGCCTCCACATTCATAATGATGGAGGGCGCTATCTTCTTGTCGTACTCTTCCGCATTCTCCATCTCACTACAGTCAGCCGGATGATCTCCTCTCGCCAGCAGAATCCCTTTCAATCTGCCCACATCCGTATTTGCCGCAGTGGAAATCTCTCTCTCAAGGTCAAATACCTTTCCCTTCTCTACTTCCTCCGGCGGATAATATCTCTCGCCCTTTTCATTCACTGCGCTTTCTATAATATGAGGCCAGAACGGCGTAACATAACCGTATTCATTCTCGCTCAGCATCATCTCATAAAAGACATTACCTTTCACGAAATCAACACCTTCTATCTGAACAGAAACATGATTGTTTGCATCTTCCGAATAAGAAATATTGCACATCTCACCCATCTGATCCAGAATATAGTCCCGTCTATCCCGAAGGTCATTGGCGTGCTCTATCCCACCAGCTTCTATTTTGGATATCTGCTTGTTCAGCTCCACCAGCTCTTTACCGTAATCATTGAGCTTTTTCACCTGTTTTTTCACTTCATTGTTCAGGTTATTCTGATAATCCACCAGACTCTTATAGACATTAGTCGCACGCTCAATCATAGTCTGTGCCTTTGAGATAAACAGTCCCTGTGCCACCGGATTTTCCGGCTCTTTTGCCATATCCTGTATGGTCTCCCATAAATCCGTAATCGCTTCCGAAAAATTCCTGTCTCCGCTCTCACCGAGCAGATCCTGCACATGGATCAGCGCCTCGTATGATACCTCATAATAAGCGCTTCTGCCGGATTCTCTTCTATAAACCTGGTCCAGGAAAAAATGTCTGATCCTTCTTGTCTCCGCATAGTTTACACCCATACCGATCTCTTTGGCTGATGTGCTCTTCGTTGCGTCCGCAAGAATATTGTAATGTCGTGAAGACTGCGATACCTGCTGCCTTGTGTAGCCCGCGGTATCCGCATTAGATATATTATGTGCTGTTGTATTTAAAGCATCGGAAGCGACTCTTAAAGCCGTCGTACCGACGTATAATCCACTGAATAATGACATACTCTCACCTCAAATGTTATTGCTTTGCATCAAACCTTCCCCTCACAGCCCCTATCGCAGATCCGTCATTATAAGCGTCTCTGTTATAGTTTGCCGTCTCGGGTGCGGATTTCGCCGACTGATAGAGATTCAGCTCGAACTGCGTCATCTCAAGCGCTCTCTCGATCAGCTCCAGATTATGCTCATTGAGCTGCTTCATCCGGTATACCACCGCTTTCAGCCGGTTCTGGCAGTCTTCCATCTGCTTCTTTTCCACCGGCCTTCTCTCGAGAACCCGAATCATATCCGTCAGCTTCAGTGCCTCAACATCCGTGTTAAGTACGCCTGCAATTTCCTTCATCACATCGCGCCGCTGTTTCTCGATGCGATTGATTCTTGCCGCTGCAAGCTGCTCCTCCTCCGTGATAGCCTGCAGGGCTTCCAGATCTCCCCTGATCACCACAGGGGTCTTCTTCAGGGATAACTCCACCAGTGCCTCATATTCGTCGCTCTCCCGATTTAATGTGTCCATTAAATTTTCAATCAAGCTTGCCACCGGCTATTACCTCATTTCTCAAATTTCTCCCGCCGCCTTCA
This sequence comes from uncultured bacterium, assembly GCA_947647735.1. GTDB lineage: Bacteria > Bacillota > Clostridia > Lachnospirales > Lachnospiraceae > 1XD8-76. The sequence goes on from CANSLJ010000021.1 coordinate 36,821, forward strand.
GCAGCTTCTCGGCAAAGGATTCCCCGCTCACCGCGTAGGTCCCGTTATTTACGGCCGCCCTGATCGGCTCGGTCACATCTTTTCTGATATCCGGCGCATTGGCAACCGCCTGCTTTGCCACCTGGATCTCTCTGCCGATGTTCGATATCTCAACGTTGTCTGCACGTCCGGCAGTCCCCGTCTTTTTTACAGCTCCCGCTTTTTTAGCGCTGTATGTCTGCTGCACCTGAATATAAGGATTAATTTTCATAACAGGTTCCTCCTTCTCTGGATCCGCTTCCGTGCCCAACCTGTAAATTTTCCATTTGATAACACGTTTTATACTTAATGTATCGGATATTTCAAAAAAGACTTTAGAGCGCGCCGGAAATTTTTTCTTATATCACTCCGCCGTCATCCGCCGCATGATCTTTTCCCCGTTGTCCTTCAGCCATTTTCTCCGGCTTTTATAATCCGGCATCACCCTCTCCACCTCGCGCCAGAAAAGCGGGGAATGATTCATTTCCCGCCTGTGGCAAAGTTCGTGTACTATGACATAATCTATGACCTCCGGCGGCGTCAGCATCAGCAGGCAGTTAAAATTCAGATTTCCTTTACTGCTGCAGCTTCCCCAGCGGGTTCTCTGGTTCCGGATCGTGATCCTGCCGTAATTTACGCCGATCAGGGTCGCATAGAAAGCAGCCCTCCCCGGTATATATCCTGCCGCCTCCTCAGCCAGCTCCCGGAGCTCCTCCACTGTGAGGAGTTCCTCCGGTTCCGTCTGATACGCCTCCTGCCTCTCCTCCATCTTCCGCATATGCTTTTCGATCCAGGAGGACTTTTCTGCTATAAATTTCTGAATGGCGGCATCGGACATCCGGTATGGGGCCCGTACCGTGATCTGCAGGTCCTTATCGATCTGCAAAGATACTGTTTTCCTCCCGCTTCGGATCACCCTGATATCCCACGATCCCCCAAACTTTTCTTTTTGCACTGTCTCTTCGTCCACCTCTTTCAGTATTTATCTTCGCCCTTAAAACAAGGTTCGATCCGGAATATCCTTGCCATCGTTTTTTCCGGAAAACACACCGTCATCATATTGCCGTCGATCCTCTCCACACAAAAATCCCCCTGCGGATAGATCTGCGACACCTGTACCTCTTTCTGTTTATCGGCAAAAATCCCCTCCGGCAACAGCGCAATATTTTTTTCTTTCTCTTCCCCGTCCTTTTTCCAAAGAGCCAGATAGCCTGTTTGTTTTTCCTGATTCCAAAGTCCAAGGCTCAGCCATGTATCTTCTGCTTTCGCCAGTCCCAACGGCCAGTAAGGCACCGCATGTCGAATATCTGCCCTCATGGACTTATAACATTCGATCCCTTCTTTTACCAGCGCAAAATTTTCCCGGGAGATCTCCGCCAGATGCCCGCTCTGGTGGATCCTCAACATCATGGCATTTACCATATTAAAAATGCATTCCTCTCTGCCCGCATCCCTCAAGGGGTAGGACCAGACTGCCGCCTGCTCCGGTGTGACCGCCGTCGGTGCATTGGCTGCGATCAGGGCATAACTGTGATAATCCTCCTGATCGCTGGTGGACTGGATGCTGCATCTCGAGAGCAGCGCGTAGTCCATACGCAGGCCGCCGCTGGAGCAGTTTTCTATCACAAGATCCGGATATCTCTCCAGCACATCGTCCAGCCATTTCAGATACGCCCTCTCATGCTGCAGCAGTCCGTCACCGAAACTGTCCGCCGAAAGTTCCGTTCCGATACCAGGCTCGATATTGTAATCCATCTTGATATATCCCACACCGTAATCCCGTATCACCCGGTCTACCACTTCATTTGCATGGGCGATCACCGCAGGACACCGGAAGTCAAGCTGAAAACGGCTTCTGTCGTAAACCCGCTTTCCATGGCGGATAAAAAAAGCATCCTCCGGCATCTCTTTTACTTTCGGGCTGTGAATGCCCATCACTTCTATCTCCAGCCAGATTCCCGGAATCATCCCCCTCTCCCTGATGCGGTCTGTGACCTCTTTCAGACCGCCGGGGAATCGCTCCCTGCTCTCCCGGTATTCTCCTACGCTGTCCCACCAGTCGCCCTTTGCATACCACCCCGCATCGATCACAAAATACTCGCATCCCGCCTCCGCCGCCGCATCGATCAACGGCATTTCCTTCTCTGTCGTCGGCGACGCGAACAGGCAGTTCATATAGTCATTAAAGATGACCGGCAGCTTTTCATTGTCCTCATTCGCCCGCCGTATCAATCTTCTGTATTTCGTCAACTCTGCAAAACCGTTATCCGGCGCTCCCCGAAAAACACCCACTGCAGCAGGCACGCTGGTAAAGCTTTCTCCCGGCTTTAACCGCCTGCTGAAATGGGACTGGATCTCCGTGGGACCACTGATGTTTAAGACAAGATGGTCATTCTGATCCGCGATCTCTACATGCCAGGAGCCGTTGTGCTCTATCTGCCAGATCAACCCTTCTCCTGTCTCCGCATTCATAAGACAGCCCATCGGCAGATACTCCTTCGAGGACCAGTTACCGGTATTTGCCGCCTCGATCGTTTTTGAGCTCCTGCCGAGCACAGTATTCTGCATGCCCGACATTCCCAGCTCATTCAGCGTATATCTTCTCCAGTTCAGCTCTTTCTGCCAGCCGTTGTGGGGCAGCAAAAGAGAAAGTTTCTCCTCCGCCTGCCCTCCGCAGCTCTTCCCCAATCCGCTGTAGCTGAAACTCGAAATATATTCCAGCGTCTGCTCCTCCAAGCCCCTGTTTGTAATCTGCTGCCATACCCTGACGACGCCTGTCTTGTCATAAAACTGATAAAAGCTTTCCACATAAGCACCGGATTCCCCGTCCTGCTGTTTTATAATAAGAAGCCTTCCGTTTTTATTTCTCTCATCCTCCATACCCGCGAACCGCAGGCTGCATCCCGGCGCCGTCACGATATATTTGTTACCATGCCTCTCAAAGGGCCTGTCATATCCGGAAAAATTAAGCTGCACCGGCAAAAAGCCCTCCTCCAGCAGTTCGTCCTCGTCCGCCCCTGCCGGAAAACACAGTTCCTCCTCCTTCAAGGGCACGGAAGAAAAATGCAACAGCTTTATCCTGTTCTGCTTTGTGATCCCGAATACAAGACAGATACCGTTTTCCTGTATTTCTATTTTTTTCTGTAATTCCATTCCTTCCCCTTCACTTGTGACACACGTGTCATTTTAATAAAGATCAGCGCAAAACTCCGCACAGTCTTTTTCAACTGCACGGAGTCTGTTCATCCTGCCGGAAAAAGCTCCTCACACCAGTTCCACCGTCACTTCCGCGCTTTCCGGTACGACCACCAGCCCGCATTCTTTCAGTTCCGCCGTGGCGCCGGTTATGTTTCCCGTCCTTCTGATGCCCATCAAAACAAATACAGGATGCTTTTCCAGTGCGTCAACACGCAGTGTGATCCGGTTTCCTTCTCTCTCCGCCGACGCCGTCAACACGGTATTTCCCTCCAGATCCGGCACCAGACACTCTGCCCGTCCGCCGTCATGCAGCATATACAGACAAAGGTTTACGCCCTCCGCGTAATCATAGTCCGGGAGTTTCTCATTATTTCCAATGGCAAGCAGCGTATTTTCCCTGACATACAGAGGCAGCGAGAAGTAATCATAAGTATCCTCACACCAGCATCCGCCCTCCCTTCCCTGGCCGCTGAGAAGATGTGTCCAGATTCCCTCCGGCAGGTAATACTCCGCCTTCCCGTCCTCCCGGAAAACAGGCGCTACGAGCAGACTGTCTCCCAACATATACTGCATATCCAGATCCTTCATGCCGGGCTCATTTGCAAACTCCAGCACCATCGGCCGCATCATCGGAATCCCGGTCTCATGGGAGATCACTGCCTGTCTGTAAAGATAAGGCATCAGCCTGCATTTCAGATTCACGAAATACCGCAGCACATCACAGGCCTCCTCATCAAACGCCCACGGCACACGATAACTGGTGGAACCATGCAGTCTGCTGTGGGTGGAGAGCAGTCCGAACTGTACCCATCTTTTATAAATATCCGGCGTTGCCGTCTGCTCAAACCCGGAGATGTCATGGCTCCAGAAGGAAAATCCAGACATCGAAAAACTCAGGCCGCCCCGCAGCGTTTCCGCCATGGAAGGATAGCTGGCGGAACAATCGCCGCCCCAGTGTACCGGAAATTGCTGACAGCCCGCCGCCGCGCTTCTCGCAAACAGCACCGCCTCCTTCTCCCCCTTTACTTCCTGCAGCAGTTCAAAGATCGCCTGATTATAGAGATAGGTATAATAATTGTGCATCGAAAGCGGGTCCGCCCCGTTATAATATGTAACATCGATCGGAATCCTTTCGCCGAAATCCGATTTGAAACAATCCACGCCGATTTCCAGCAATCCGCGCAATTTATCCTGATACCATTTTTTTGCTGCCGGGTTTGTAAAATCCACCACTGCCATGCCGGGCTGCCAGAAATCAATCTGCTTGATGCCCTTCCCGTCTTTTCTTTTCAGAAAGTAGCCGTTCTCCGCCCCTTCCCTGAAGAATCCGGTTCCCTGCGCCACGTAAGGGTTGATCCATACGCAGATCTTTAATCCCTTTTCCTCTTTATAGCGTTTCATCATAGCGGGCACATCGGAAAAGGTCTTTTCATCCCACTCAAAATCACACCAGTGCAGCCCCTTCATCCAATAACAGTCAAAATGGAACACTCTCAAAGGAATGTCCCGCTGCGCCATCCCGTCGATAAAAGAGCTTGTCGTTTCCTCATCATAGGTTGTGGTAAAGGAGGTTGTCAGCCACAGCCCGAAACTCCAGGCGGGAGGAAGTGCCGGTTTTCCTGTCATATCCGTATAACGCTTCAATACCTCCCTGGGCGTCGGCCCGTAAATAAAGTGATAGCGCAGCGTCTCGCCCGGCACGGAAAATCCCACATACTCTACCTTTTCGCTCGCCACCTCAAAGGATACCGGCAGCGTATGATCCACATAGATACCATATCCCTCATTTGTCATATAAAAAGGAATATTCTTATAGGCGATCTGGGATGCCGTTCCGCCGTCTTCATTCCAGATATTCACCACCTGTCCGTTTTTTGTGAAAGAGGTAAACTGCTCGCCAAAGCCGTAAACTCTCTCCGCAGGCTTTAAGGACAGTTCTGTCACCATATAAGGTTTATAACGGTCGGAAAGATAGTTTTCTTCCGGGAACATCGTACTGGGCTTTTTATCATAGCGGATATATCCCAGGTTGCGGAAACCGCACTCCGTGATCACTTTTCCGTCCGCCTCAAAACGGTAGCTGCCGTTTTCCCTGTTCAGCCTCACTGTCACAGCGCCGCAGGTCATAACCGCCTCCTCCTCTGTGATCTGCACGGAAAATTCCGGCTTTTCCTTTAAAAGCGGCGTCCTTGCCTCCCCTGACTGATAAGCTTCATAGTGGCTCGCTGTAACCTGAATATTATTCTCTCCAAAGGCCGCAAAATCCAGTGTGATCGTAGACAGATTCAACGCATCGCCACGGTTTTTGATCGCCCGCTCGGGCAGCACCACCCGCATGCCGTTTTCCGTCTCCTGCGCGTAAAATCCCTGCGATGCATAAGATGCCGCTATCCTTTCACTTCTCAGCCAATACCCTTCTGTAAATTTCATGTTCCCCTTCCCTTCCGCACATATCCCCTGCGCATAAAATTTTATTGCCGTTTATTCTCCTTTAAAAAAGGGCACGGTGGTTCACACCGTGCCCCGAAATATCAGTTACAGTTTATCACACTTATTCTGCACCATCAATAGATTTCCACTGTTCTTCGATCTGTGCACAAGCTTCATCTTTTGACAGATCCCCTGCGATATATGCCTGCATGGTCTCGCCAAACGCCTGGTGGAAGCTGTCTGTGGAGTAGCAGATCGCCAGAGGTGCCGTACCGTCGGATGCGGATAACGCATCGCCCTGCTGAATGATCTGGTAAGTGCTTTCCTGTGTGGAATTTACAGGAGGTACAACCCCCGCCACGTCTGTAAACCACGCCTGGCCATAGTCAGATGTATACCACCAGTTCACAAAATCCAGAGTTGCCTGCAGCTGAGCGGAATCCTTGTTGATACGAAGCGCCTGATCCGCGCCGCCGATCACCTGAGACTGTTTTGCATCGCCGGTTACAGGATAACCTGCAAATCCGATCTGCAGTTCAGGGTCGATCGCCAGTGCATCTGCCTCTATCCATGCACCCTGCCCTAATACCATAGCCGCCTTGCCTGTTCCGAAAGCTGATAATTCGCCGTCCAGCCCTGTCTCTAACGGTTTTGCATCACCGTATTTCACAGCCAGGTCGATGAACTGGAAGAAATTGTCATACAGTTCCGGATAATCAGAGATCTTCTTCTCACCGTTTTCAAAACCTGCCACCAGCTCTGCTGTTGAAATGCCCGCATTCGCTGCCGCCGCATCTTCAAAATGCTGTACCACATGTTTGAACACCCACCACTCCGCGAAGCCTGTTGTGATCGGCTGATAGCCTGCTGCCTGCAGTTTTTCACATGCAGCTTCCACTTCATCAAAAGTCTTCGGCACTTCGACTCCGCACTCTTCAAAGATCGCCTTATTGTAGCAAAGGCCGAAATAATTGCCCTTGATCGCAATACCATAGATACCGCTGCCGTCTTCCGGAGAAGCCATAACGTCCTTTACAGAATCAGACATGGTCTCTGTCAACGCCTGATCTGACAGATCCAGAGAATACTCTTTATAAACATCGATCTCCTTTCCGGAAGTGGATGAGAAGATATCAGGCACCTCACCGGAATTCAATTTTGCTTTTAATAATGTAGGGTAATCGTTCTGCGTTGTCTCATAGTTGATCGTTACGTTCGGCGCAACCTCTTTATACGCCTCGATCATCTCATTGATCGCATCTGCATATTCAGGTGATGCGATAAACATGTAGATTTCTGCCTCCTCATCGGATGCCGGTGCAGCTTCTGCCGCCGGTGTTTCCTCCCCGGATGCCTCGTCCGCCGGTGCAGCTTCCGATGCCGGAGCTTCCTCTGATGCGGAAGAACCGCAGCCTGCCAAAAGCGAAGCAGCCATCAGCCCGCAAAGTATAACACTGAGTAATTTCTTTTTCATTACTTCCTCCTTCTCCCCATTGGGTTTCTTGAATATAATTTATATGTGAAAAGGATTATGGTTTAACCCTTAACAGCACCTGCTACTACACCTTCCACAATGTATTTCTGCAGAAGGATAAATACGATAACGGACGGTACGATCGCCAGCGTCATGGCTGTCAATGCATAATTCCACTTTGTGTTCATCTGCCCCACAAAGGTGTAGGCTGCCAATACCAGTGTTTTGGTCTCATTACTGCTGTTTACCATCAGAAGCGGCAGCAGGAAGTCATTCCAGATCCACATCACGTCCAGAACGATGACCGTGATCGTCACAGACTTGAGCAGCGGAAATATAACGGAAATAAAAGTGCGGAACGTGGATGCACCGTCTATCTTTGCGCTCTCGTCAAGCTCTCTGGGAATCGTCTTCATAAAGTTATAGAAGATAAACGTCGCCATCGGTACGCCGAATCCCCAATACTGAATGCCCAGTCCCACCTTACTGCCGGACAGATGCAGTACATTCATGGATTTCAGCAGAGTGATCATGATCGCCTGAAAAGGGATCAGCATGGGCGTGATCACCAGCGTATGTACAAATCTGGTATAGCGATTGTTCCTTCTCTCCAGGATATAAGCCGCCATAGAAGAAAAGGCAATGATACCGATCAGGCCGATCACCGTAATGATCACATTGTTACAAAACAGCTTTCCATACTTGATCTTATCGATCACATAGGTATAATTGGACAGATCCGGCTCCTTCGGCATCGCCAGCACATTGGCAATGATCTCCCCGAAAGGCTTAAAGGAATTTACCACCATCAAAAACACCGGGTAGATATAGATAACCGCCACGACAGTCAGGCAGACCACCATGAATATCTTACTGATCAGCCGTTTTTGCTTTAATGTCATTATAAGTCTACCTCCTTTCGGTTAAAGGCTTTCAACACAACCTGTGTAACGACCAACACAAACAGAAAATAAAGAATGGATTCCGCGGAACCTCTGCCGTAATTATTGTTGGTAAACGCTTCTTTATAGATCTGCATTGTCACACTGTTGCTGGCTGTCCCCGGGCCGCCTTTGGTGAGCGCCAGGATGATGTCAAATACTTTCAGTCCGTTTGTCAGCGACATAAAAATACAGGTGGTAAAAGAAGGACCGAGAAGCGGCAGCGTCACTTTAAAAAATCTCTGGCTTCCGGTCGCGCCGTCCACTGTAGCCGCCTCCAGTACATCTGCCGGCACCGCTTGAAGCCCCGCAATATAAAGTACGATATAAAACCCAAGCGACTGCCATACCCCCACAAAGGCGACCGCATAGAAGACCAGGCTCGAATCCCCCAGCCAGCTCAGGTTCCAGACGCCCATCTCCGTCATCTCGTAGAGCTTTTCAAAACCGTTGGTAAAAATGAATTTCCAAATAAAGCCCACGATCGTCATACTCATAATGTATGGAATAAAGAAAATACCCCGATAGAAATTCGCTCCCCTGAACTTTTTCGTCAGCACCACCGCCAGCATCAGTGCAAAAACATTGGAAAAAATAACAAACACAAAGGTGTATTTTGCAGTAAACCACAGGGAACTCGTAAAATCTCTGCTATCCACCAAAATGGATTTAAAATTTTCCGTTCCGATAAAAACGGCATCCTTTGATATCCCGTTCCACTTTGTCAGCGAATAATAACCGCTGAGCACAAAGGGCAGATACATCATCAGACATACCAGAATGACCGCCGGCAGAGAAAATAAAACTGTCTCCAGATTTTCCCTTGTTTTTCTTTTCATACTTTCCCCCCTTTTATCCTCCGCATATATCCTACAAAAAGTATACAGCTTTTCTTCATTATAATTTTTACAGTTTATAATGAAAATGGAAATTTCCAAACAGATTGTTGTAATATTTTGAATAATTTCTTCTCCCCTATTGCTCATTTTTTCGTTATATTGTATAGTAAAAGCAACTTCCAGTTTGATTTTTTACACCTTTTTTTGATTTTTGCACAATTATTTCCACCGACGACAGAAAGCAGCACTCCATGTTCCGTAATCTTTCCTTAAAACTTCATTCCATACTGAACCGTACTTCCCTCTGGACACAGCTTGCCATTTTTATGATCTTTACAACAAGCTGCATCATCCTCACTCTGATGTACAGCAACTATACTTCCGTCAGGAATCAGGCGATCCGGAACCAGATAGAGCTCTCCTCCAAGCTTCTGCAAATGGAGACGGAAAATCTGGACCAGTACCTTATGCTGCTGGCAAATTTCTGTATTCAGCCATACTACGATTTTGAATTCACCCAGATCATCAACCAGAAGACTCCTCTTTCCGAAGAACAGATATCCTATATGCGCCAGCAGATGCATTACTATTATTACACCCGAAGCGATCTGCTGGAATACGAACTTTACCTGATCAACCAGGATCTCTCAGTGGGACGTACCACCGGCCAGCAGCGCATCACCGTTCAGGATTCCCCCGCCTTCGATGTGGAAAACGCAATTCAGAAATGCGCGGAAAGCAGTATGCACCATTATATCGAACCGGCAGATTCCCCCGCTTTTTTCACTTATTACCACTCTCTCTTTCAGGTCAAAGGAAAAAAACAGCAGTCCATTGTCCGTCTGAAACTGAATAATTCCTATTTGAAACAGTTTCTGGTAAATCATTCCGAGCACCATGAAATCTTACTGTTTTTGAATCAGGACAACGAACCGATCTACTCCAATCACAGTGATCTTTCCGGAAACAGCAAGCAGCTTACCGCAGTTCTCACCACATTGGAACATCATAAAAACGGATATGATACCGTGAGGATAGAAAATGAGGAATACCTGCTGGTGCGGGCGGAAAGCAGTTCAACCGGCCTGCAGCTGCTCTGTTTCACGCCGCTTTCCTACTTTGACGCCCAGTTTGACCATATCCGGACTTCCATCGCCGTCAGCAGCTTTCTGATATGGCTCTTTGCTGTCATGATCCTTTATGTGCTGCTTCGATTTCTCACTGCGCCTTTAAAAACACTGGCAGAAAAAATGCGTAAAACAGGTGACGGCGATTTCCATACCTCCCTTCATGCCGGCGGTAACAAGGAAGTGACTGAACTTTCGGACAGCTTTAACTCTATGGTTTCCCACATCGACCATCTGATCAACCGCACCTACCTTGCGGAGCTGAGTGAAAAAAATGCACAGATCACCGCCCTGCAGGCCCAGATCAACCCGCATTTCCTATATAATACCCTGCAGGCGATATCCACCGAAGCTTTGGTCAACGATCAGATCCGGATCCATAAAATGATCACTTCACTGGCGTCCAATCTGCGCTATACCATCAAGGACGGGGATCTTGTCTCGTTAAAGCGGGAAATGGAATATGTCACAAACTATATTTTCTTACAGAAGATGCGCAGGAGCGATACGCTCCATTTCAGCAGAGATATCGAAAAGGGGATCGAAGAATTTCTGGTGCCCAAGATAAGCATCCATGCTTTAGTGGAAAATTCCGTTATACATGGCGCCGGCAAGGATACCGGCCGGATCACGATCCAGGTCAGCGGAAAGCTTGAAGGGGAAAAGATCATCCTCTGTGTCAGGGATGACGGATGCGGCATACCGGAGACGAAACTGAACAATTTGAGGCAGGCGCTTGCCAGCCAGAAACTCAGCGGCGCAGGAGACAGTATCGGCCTTGCCAATCTGTATATCCGCCTGCAGCTTCTCTATGATGATCCCGCCATTATGCAGATCAATTCAAAGGAAGGCTGCTATACGGAAGTTATCCTCACTCTGCCCGCCACAAAAGGAGAAAAAAATGTACAGATCATTGATCATTGACGATGAAAGACCGGTCCGGATCGCAGTCAGCAAACTGGGACACTGGAAGAAATACGGTATGGAGCCCCCCGTCATGGCTAATAACGGAAAAGACGGGTTGAGTGCCATGCGGGAACTCCATCCCGAAATTGTATTTGTGGATATGAATATGCCTGTCATGGACGGCTGCTCTTTTCTGGAACGTGCCTCAGCGGAATTTCCCGAAAGCCAGTTCATCATCGTGAGCGGTTATGATGACTTTTCCTACGCCAGACATGCCATGCGTTATGGCGCCTGTGATTATCTTTTAAAACCTGTGGTGGAAGAAGAACTGAACCATGCCATAGAAAAGGCTATTTTGAAGCTCGATCCCGATGCTGTTTTTGATGAGGAAAGTTCTACGGCAGAAGAAAATACCACGCCAGAAGAAATCGTTGAAACCATCAAGCAGTATATCGACAGCAACTACTGCCAGAACTTTAAGATCACAATGTTTGAGGAGAAATATTTCTTCTCCATCACATACCTCACCAAACTGTTCCATGCAAGATACGGCTATACGATCTATGAATATGTATTAAAACTGCGGATGGAGAGAGCCAAAGAACTTTTAGAAAAACCAAATATCAAGATCCTCGATATCGCAGAACGGCTCGGTTACACAGACAACCATTATTTCAGCAAAGCTTTCCGAAACTACTATGGAGTATCCCCCAGCCAGTACCGGAAAGAGTCATCATAATTTCCGCCGCCGCGTTCAACCCTCCCGCTCCACACGAGGCAGATTCCACCGGTAACGAGCCGCCAGAAAGCGGATCAATACAACGATCAGTGAGGAAATGACCACTGCCGGAATCTGCCCGAATCCCCGATAGATCCAGACACAGATGATCGCCCCCGCCACAGATGCACAGGCGTAAATATGTTTTACAAAAATATAGGGAGGCACTTCCGCCATCACATCCCGCAGCAGCCCGCCGCCGACTCCGGTCAGCGTCCCCAGAAAAGTCAGCAGGAAAGTATTTTCCAGATAACCGTTCTGAATACCGGTAGTCACACCGACGACCGTAAAAATGCCCAGGCCGATGGAATCCATGATCAGCATCGCTTTTTCATAAAAAAGGCCAAAACGCCCTTTTAACATATCTCTCTTAAAATACAGTACAGCAAAAATCAGCAGTGACGTTGCTACCGCCACTGCTACATATACCGGCCTGACTAACGCTCCCGGCACATTTCCAAGGATCACGTCCCGCATCATGCCGCCGCCCACTGCCGTCACCACGCCGAGCACGCAAACGCCGAAAGCGTCCATCCGGCGGCTTATGCCCACCATCGCTCCGGATGCCGCAAAAGCCACCGTTCCCATCATTTCCATACAAAATATGATAAGCGCCTGAATATCCATACCGGCTCTCCTGCTATCATTTTAACAGCCTGCTTTTTCAGGCTTTTTTCTTCTCAAAAAATCCTCTTACCTCTTTTTTGATCGCTTCCGGCTTTAACGTTTTCAACAGATATCCTGTCGGCTTTAAATGCATGACTTTTTTCACACTCTCCGGATCTCCCTTTGCGGTCAGGAAGATAACCGGCAGATCCTTAAAGGCTTCTTCCGAGCGGAGCATTTCCAGCGTCTGCTTTCCATCACAGACAGGCATCTCATAGTCCAACAGAACCAGATCCGGCCTGTTCAGAGTGATGGAACGGATCGCCGCTATCCCGGATTCCGCCAGTGTGACTTCATAGTCCTCAAACAACAGATCCCGCATAACGTGCCGTATGGTTTTGGAATCATCCACCACAAGTATCTTCAGCCTGTTGTCTTTCTCCTCCTGTGCTTCCTGTGCCCTGCGCTCCGTCAGATACTGCTCCACCCCGGCCATGGCATTTTCCGCTTCAAGCGCCATTCCGACACCTTTTTCGAGCAGATGGGGCGCAATGATGCAGTAGGCAAAATAGCCGGCGCCCCCTGTATTGAATAACAGGCTCGCCTGCGGAGTGTGGCGTCTCAATATCCGGTCAAACTGATCGTAGGATAACAGATTTTCCTCTTTTAATTCATAGTCGTTCATGGAAGGGAAACATTCCATAATGCGTTTCACAAACTGCCTCGCCGTATATCTCATGGCATGGATCAGCATGGTGTCCAGCTTGTTTGTCTTGATGCCCATAACCCTGCCGACTGTATTGATCAGCAGTTTTTCCTCAAAGACAAGTATGATCTCCTGGCGTTCTCCCTTCTTCCCGGTCCCATAGACCAGCCGGTAATATACGCCCCGTCCGAACTTCTCCCCGCCGTACGCATCGCTGATCAACTGGGATTCCAGATGGAACATGTCAAAGACAAGCTGGACGATCACCTTTTTCATCGTAGCAATCTCTTCCTCCGGCAGGACATTCTCCCATTTTCCCGCATTTCTTCCCGTTATGGCGACATCCTCCGTCATCGTGTGGCCCAGAAGCCAGCCCGTGCACACGCCGAGAAAATGGTCCACAGCCTCCTCGCTGTAACCGCTCCGCTCCAGCTCCTCCTCCAGCGCCGGCAGCGTATTTTCCCGAAATCCTCTATGTATCTTACAGTGCTGCTCCAGCCCCTTGTAGTTGATGGAAGCCATATATGCCTCCTCCCCCGCAAAGTGCTTCAGCGCATGTCCCCTGAAAAATTTAATGCCTTCCTGACACAGCCACTGATTATCCTTTTCTTCCTCCTTAAACGCATAAAGCTTATTGATGATCTTAAAAAGCTGCTGATGCTCCTTATCGATGGAATCCACTCCTATGTTGAACTCTTCTCTCCATTCAAACTGAGTCCCCATATAACTTCCTCCTTCACCGTGACCGTACTGCTATAAGTATTATGTTTTTTAATTATACAATACAGTGTATCTTTATTGCAATCTTATTTGCGATAAAATTTTTCTCCCGACGCCGCTTTTGCTATCCCTTTTTGTGACATTTTTCTCAGATTTTCAACGCGAAAAAGATGCCGCTTAAGCCGCGGCATCTCTGCTGATCGCATCACTTATTCCATAACTGTTTATCCTTCGATCGGTATATACCGGCTCTCCTCAATAACCGGCTTTACTTCTTTCTTCAGTACGGATACCTTAAGGATACCATCCTCAAATCTGGCCCTGATATCCTCCTGCGTAATGTCCTCGCCGACATAGAAGCTTCTGCTGCAGGTCCCGTAATATCTTTCACGGCGGATATATCTTCCGTTTTCATCTTTCTGCTCATCGCTTTTATTGGTCTCGGCGCTGATCGTCAGATAACCTTCCTTCAGTTCCGCCTTCACATCCTCCTTTTTACAGCCCGGCAGATCGATGTCCAGCTCATAACCGGTATTGCTTTCTCTGATATCCGTTCTCATAATGCCGGGAGTGGTATTATATCTTGCAGCGGTTCTCGCGGGACGTGCAAAGTCCTCAAAAAATTCATCAAATAAATTTTCTCCAAAAATACTGTTTAATGTGTTTGTTCTCGGTAATAACATAGTGTGTTCCTCCTTACCATTCCTGATAAATGTGTAGCAGCGTTGTTAGCTGTTATTGTTTTGTTTGGTATAATTGTGTTATATCACTTTTGTTAGCACTCGTCAATAGTGAGTGCTAACAATTTATAAAGTTTATGCTTTCTTAATATATTATAGGTAAGTGAGGTGTTTTTATACTGCCTTTCTACTATATTTTATTACCTGTCCGCCATTCGGGCTTTAAAGTTCAGATCATTTCATACTGCATCATCTCGTATTTCAGCTTTGTTCCCTCCATGATCTCCGCCGGAAGCAATGCTCTTGCCACCAGTTTCAGATCATCGGATTCTGTATCGGTTCTTTTTAAGTTTGCGTAATCACCGTCGATGCTGACTACTTCGTAGTACCAGGTTTCCATTTTGAGCGCTCCTTTCAGTATTTTAAACATCTACCTGATATAATACACATAATCGTCTTTCCTCGGTGTTGTCTCCTTCAGGGGCGCCGACGCATATCCCAGCACAAGGTGTCCGATTCCTTCATAATCACCTTCGATACCGAGACTCTTTAATATCTCCTTCCCTTCCTCCGATTCAAATTCCTCTTTCGCCCTGTGGATCCAGCAGCTGTCAACCCCCAGATCTGCCGCGGCATTCATCAGATTGCCCATTACCAGACTTCCATCATAAATGTATGTAGGCATGTTCTTATCTGCCAGTACGATCAGAAGTTCCGGCGCCCCGTAGAACGGATCGAACCCTTCTCCCTGCCCCATGATCCTCGCATTCATGGCGGAAAGCTTATCCCGGAGTTCCCTGTTCGTCACCGCAATAATGATCGGCGACTGTTTTCCCATGCCTGTCGCCGCATAGGTTCCCGCCTTGATGATAGCCTGCAGTTTCTCCTCCTCGATCAGCTCCGGCTTATATGCACGGCAGCTCCTTCTTGTTTCCAGTACCTTTAATGTTTCAGCCATCTTATATCCTCCTGTTTCATATTTTTAAACTTCCAAAAGCATACTCACAGCCGGTTCATGACGTCCTGCACTCTGCGGATCGCTTCATCAACCTGTGCCCTGGCATTGTTGATCCGATCCTGCATCAGCCAGTCCGCAACCATTCCGTCAAAGAAATAGTCTGCAAAGCTCAGAAAATCCGCTGTATTAAAATCCAGATTCAGGCATGCTGATACGTCCCCGAGCTCCTTGCTGAATCTTTGCAGGTCATACTTTGCCTGCTCCATATGGCTCTGTGCGTTATTCATCTTGGAGTGTTTGATAAAACTTGTCATCAGGCCCCCGCCAAGCATATCCACGATTCCCCAGTTTTTTGCGCTGTTTAAGTCATTCTGTGCGGCATGCAGGCTTTGCAGCGCTCTGCCTCCGGCGTCAATTGCTTCCTGACGTTCTTTGTTGTAATCGTACGGCATAGCCTATTCCTCCATCCCCCCGGTAAACCCCGGATGTTTTACAACATATCTCAAAAATGTATCTATTATCCTTTTAAGATCAATTCTTTTTCCCTTCCGCAAATTATACGCCTTATCCGGCAATATATCAACCGCCTTTCCACGCAGCGCCTCCCCTTTTGTCCCTTTGAAAGCGACACATCGCTTCCTATTTTCTGGTACTCTGATATCATCAAACAGAACACGGAGGAAAAAATCATGAACAACAACCTTACTGAACTTATTTTTGTACTGGACCGCAGCGGCTCCATGGAACATCTGACAGAGGAAACGATCGGCGGATTCAATTCTCTGATAAAAAAACAGAAAGATGATACAGCCGGAGATGTGTACGTGACAACCGTGCTTTTCGACGACAGGTATGAGATACTCCACGACCATCTGAATATCCGCGACATCCCGCGCCTCACCGGGAAAGAATACTACGCAAGAGGCTGTACCGCCCTTCTCGATGCCGTAGGAAGAACGATCGATAATATCGGAGAGAGGCTTTCTACGACTGATGAAGATGACAGGCCCGGTAAGATCCTGTTTGTCATCACAACGGACGGATATGAAAATGCCAGCAGGGATTATACAAAGAAGAAAGTAAAAGAGATGATCACGCTGCAGCAGGAAACCTACAACTGGAAATTTTTATTTCTCGGAGCCGATATCGATGCCGTGGGGGAGGCTGATTCCATCGGGATCAGAAGCGCAGGCGCCTGCAGGCCGACGGCAACCTCCGCCGGAGTCGCATCCTCCTTTCAGGCGGTATCCCACATTGCGCAGTTCCTGCGGGCAACGCCCTGCTTCATCGCAAAGGAAGAGGGGTTTGATGAGCATTTCGATGAGGAATGTGCCATCGCCTTCTCAAAGATCGAATAGCTATGCCCCGAGGCAGGGCTGTTCATAGAGATAAAGCATTTCATTTATGATATCAAGATCATATATCTCATTTTGCAGCATGAATTTCATGATCAGATCATATTTGCTTGCATTGCTGAAGCTGTAGCCTGCAAGAAGGAGGAATTCTTCTCCCTCCTGCAGGTTGAGCCGCAAACCTATACACAGCGCAAGCATTGTATTTTTTGACGGATGATAGTTTGTCCCGCCGGTGATCTTGGAGATAAGCCTTCGATCCACAAAACATCTTTCATAGATCATCGCCGTCGTGATATCTCTTTCATACATATAAAGGTTTAACCTTTTGGCAATACCTTCCTCCTCAAAACTTTCCTTCAGAAAATCATCTATCTCATTGACCGTCCTTGCCTGAGGCATCGGTGCGCAGGGCATTCCAGCCTGTGCCTCCTCCGCCCTGTCCGGCTTCCGTCTGAGAAAGGCTGGGATCGTGAGTCCTCGTCCTTTTGCGGGCGGCTCCGGATCGGGTCTTTTAGGCAAAAACGCAGGAATGCTGTTTGCTTTTGCAGCCATATCGATATAATGCTCCGTCATATACCGGGCTAATTTCTGTCTGATCTCTTCATGGTGCCGCACCATAGCATACCCTCCTGCAAGTCTGACCTGATATCATCCACTTTACCGCCTGTATTATAGCACATTTTTCGCTGTTGTGAAACAGGCGCCCGCTTCGCGAGTATCTTTATGCTGACAAAAATGGCTGCGGAAGGTTCATAACCTCCCGCAGCCTGTGCTTATAACCGTACTTCCACACCGCATTGTCTGCAAGTTTTTTACAGAGCATTTGTTAAAATTCCTTTATATGCACCATCCGCTTTTCCGAATCCATGAACATTATCCCATAACAGATAACAGAAAACATATAATACATAATCCTGAACAAAAACATCTCCCACTCTGACAAAATATGTGAATGCTCTGTACGGAAAACATTTTAGATATCCACTTCAAACTGTACCGTCTGATTATACTGATCCAGCGCGATCTGCATTTCCATAACCGCTTTGGAAATGCGCTCGTATTCCTGTTTGATCAAATCCAGATCATAGTTTATGTATCTGTATTCCGGCACTGCGTTTTTGGACGTGTAGGAGTGCTGTTCCACTCTCGCCTTGGGAAGCTGCTTACGCATATAATCCAGTATGCTCTTTCTCTTGTTCATCTGTGCCATTTTCACGAGGATGGTGTCAACGCTCATCTCCCGATCCCCCACCTGCACTCTGGCGTTTGCGTTATTGACGTTGACCGCATGTTTTATCACACATATCTTTTCGTCAATCTCAGCGATCGTTGCCGCCACTTCCGAGTAATCATACTCCGGAATCACAGGTTCCTCGTTGATCGCCGCCGTATACATGCTGGAAGCATATTCTTTGTTCACCCAGAACGCCTTATCCTCCTCCAGGCTTCTGAGCAGTTTATTGGCATATGCCGAAGTCATTGTCTGCATCTTGTGTCTCCTTTCCGATCCCGGCCGCGCTGTCCGGATATCCGTCGCCCTCCGTTTTTTCTGCTGATGGTCTCAGTTTACAGCATCCGGCGGAAAATGTCATTGAACCGGCGGTTTAATTTCATGCCGCCCCATAAACGGGCAATATCCCCGTCAATGACGAGGATATCTTCTATGCTGGTATGCAGCAGTCTGCTGAGGATTATGAAGTTGTCCAGACTCGGCAGCGATCTGCCGGAGATCCATTTATAGACGGCCTGCGGGTTTTCAAATCCCATAGCGCCCTGGATGTCCTTCACTGTGTAGCCGTTTTCGGCAAGCAGATCTTTGATCCGCTTTCCGGTTTCTCTTTGCCTGATCGATAAATAAATCGGTTCCATGACTCACCTCCGAAATACTCAGTTCATCCGCAACATTACTATTTTAACACTGTCCGGCAATAAAAGCCATTTATTTTTATTCATGTTCTGCCTGTTTTTCACAAAGTTTTCCTGCCCGTCAATCCACGTTTTCCCCGATCGTCTGCAGCAGGCTTTTTCCCCCGTCCGCAGTATCCTGCGTCAGTTCCCAGATCATAATGCCGCCCAGATTTTCTCTTGCATAGTCTGTCTTTTTCGCAATAGTCTCCTGCCCGTTATAATAGACTTCCATACCGTTGTAGGTTACATGGTCTGCAGCGTATGCATCGGGCACACTTTCCAGTATCGTGCCGTAGCCTGCCCAGCTCGGCCTTGCGTAAAACGGAACTCCCATTACCACCTTGTACGCAGGCATCCCGCGCTTCTTTGTCCAGTAGTCTCCACAGTCCACAGTAAAATCATAGGGGGAATGCCTCTCTCCGTCCCCGCCGTCGTATGCCATGACATTGATAAAATCAAGTGCATTCAGCACGGCATTCGTCTGGGCTGCAGCGTCATAATATATATTGCCGTCCGCAGTAGCACCGCTCAATACGGCGGCTGTGAGAAGCTTATCCGAAGCATGCAGCTTTTCAGCCAGCATCAGCATCAGCGTCTCATACTGTTTTGCACTGCTACCGTCCACGCGCGGATGCTCCCAGTCCATGTCCACACCGTCAAAACCGTATTTCTCACACATGGCAATGATGTTCTCCGCAAATTTCCCAATTTTTGCATCGCTCGAGGTCGCCTCCATAAAAGTCCCCTCAAGCGGCGTATCGTTATAACTCCAGCCGCCCACAGACAACAGCGCCTTCGCGCCATTTGCATGCGCGGAGGCGATCAGCGTTTTTGCAGTCTCCGGATTCTCGAGCTCCCGCAGCCCGCCGTCCGCCGTCGGAATGGCAAAGGCATAGCAGACATGTGTCAGCACACTGAAATCCACAAACTGAAGTTTGTCAGGCTCCCACCCCGGATAGTATCCGACCACCTTGAAATCGGTGAGTTCCGTATTCCGGGGTGCTGATGCGTCCACAGGTACATTGGCTGTCCCCGCGGGCTGCACCGGCTCGCCATCCAGAATGCCCAGATCCTCCCACACATCACTTGAATCGGGCTTCTCCCCCTGTGTCCACCATTTCGCTCTATAAAGACGGCCATTGTAACTTACGGTCTCACCGCCGGTATATACCGCCTCTGCGCTCCATTCGCCTGCCGACAGGGTTTCGGCAGCTATGACGTTTCCAGGCTGTTCTCCGTTTTCACCCGAGGCTCCATTTTGCTGTTTCTCCGAAGCCGGCTCAGCGTTTTCGGTTCCTGTACCATCACCTGCCACACGGATATCTCCCACTTCCTGCATTTCCTCACCGCTCTCCGCCTGAATCTCTTCCACTTTTTCCTGTTCCTCCGGATTACCCTGCCGGGTGTTCTGCCTGAAAACTATCGCAATGCATAATGAGGCAGTCACTGCTACCCCCAGCATAAAGCCGCCGATCATCCAGAGAATATGCCCCTTTCTTTCCATCTTTTGTTACCTCTTTTATTCTTCTATGCCGTACCTCAGCATAAAAATCCTTAACTGTCCTGATACTTACGGTATAGCGTGATACCTGTCTGTTACATATTTCCCTTTAATTTCTTTTCAAGTTCCCGCTTCAGATATTCATACCTCAGGCGCTTTTCCTCCTTCGCAAAATGCACCTCCCGCAACTGCGCAGGATTCTCCTCATAAGAAAGGACCTCATCGCCAAACTGCTCGCTCGTCAGATCAAACACACGATCGCCGACCACATTGTAACAGTGATAATTCCCGCCGCTCCTCAAAACGCCATGCACCTCCCCGCCGAAGATATCCTGCGCGAGAAACGCTGTGATAGAGCACTGTCCAAGCGTCCTGTTTTCCTTTGTCCAGTTATCCCTCATCCTCGGCGCACATGTATCCGCGCACCAGATCTCAGAGAGCAAATCATAAAGATGCCTCGGATCTTTTATCTGTTTATACTCTTCCGCAACGGCAGGGACGTCCGCCTGCTGCCAGCCGTAAAATCTGTATTCTTTCATTTGCTCATCTCCCGATTCTCCATTGAAATTCATTTTTCATACTACTCAAATTCCACTGCAACATCATATCCCGGATCAATAGCCTTGATAACCGGTTCATAAACCTCCCTGACCATTTTCAACGCAGCATCATCGGCCTCCTGTCCGTTCTCGACCGTATTAAATTCCGTCTCCAACCGGCTTCTTAACTCTTTCTCGATCACATTATAGTCTTTCACTGTCAACTCAATATCGCCTCGCGCCAACAGCCCTTCTTTCACCTCATCGATCATGATCTTGTCAGGATCTATCTCAATGGCCTGAAGGTAAGCGTGTTTGATCCTGATCGTGACCATCTTTTTTTCCTTATCTTCCACGATGTCCTCTTCCGTCAGATCATCGAGATCCACAATAAAATAGCCTTTTCCCGTATAGCTGACTTTCTGCGTCTTTTTCAGAAAATCAAAATCGAGTTTCTCGATCAGTCTGTCCGAAAGCTCGGTCGACACCGTTGCCTCCTGTGTGCTGACAATAAGCTTCCTTGTTTCTTCCTGTTTTCCCAGAAGAACCTCCGAGAAGTTGACTTCCACACCGCTGTCCTCCAGATAGATGGTATTTAGATCGATCTGTTCTACGCCATCGTCATAAGTTTCATGAAATACCGGGACCTTATTGTTCCATCCCCAAAACAATACACCGAGGATCGCGACAAACAGAATAACACAGGAAATATTCAGAAGTACTTTCTTCATCGCCCCTCCTCCTGTTTCACCATATCTGCTTCCAATGTTTTGGGGTCACTCTTTTCTTTCGGCAACATGATATTCACCTGCGGCTTCTGCAGACTCAGACTGAACAACTCCCTGAGCAACCAGCGAAACAACAGTAAAACAAGCATAGGCAGAACAAATGTCGTCACGATCATAATGGCAATGGAATTCACACATTTCTTTAAGACGTTCTCAAAATATGTCATCAGATCCGATATTCCCTGAACAGCCGTCTTAAATGCATCGGTGAGCCTGTCAAAAACAGTTGCTCCCTCATCATCCGAATCCATAACCCCGTTAACTTTTTCCGCCCCGGCATTGGCTTCCGCTATCGTTTCATCCACGTAATTCAGATAATCATCACAGACTTTTTCCGTAAAATGTGTGCTGACCGGTATCACCATCACGATCGCCATGCCAAGGATCATCAGCTTTGCCGCCAGCGCCTTGAAGGCGGCTTTTCCTGATAAAACCGCCAGGATATAAAATCCGCACGCAAACGGTATGATATACACAAGTGAAATCTTAATTCCCTCAACAACAATCAATCTTTCCACATATAACACCGCAAAAATAAATATAAAATATTTATTCATATCCGCCAGTGTATTAGCCAGAGGGCTGCCGAAATCGTCCGGAAGCGCCGTGATCGCCAGAGATACGGCTATCGTTGCACCGGAAAATTCCATAACGGTTGTTTTGCTCTCCTCCAGACTGTCAAGCGTCTCCTGCACAAATCCGCTCTTCGGGATTTTATCCGCCAAAACAAAAATGGAAAACACCATAATAAATACTGCCAGCAAAATCCTCGCAAGTTTTTCTGTATGTATTTCTGCAAAATTTGTCATAAGCCGCTTTCTTAAATCCATCTTTTATCTCCCGTTCTATGCCATCATACGCTGCCATATAGTTCCGTCTCCCGACTGTCAATGTGCGCAATTCCCCTGCCTTTTTCAGGCATATCACACATTTTATATATCCGTATCATCTCCGACGCTTTTCAATAAAATTCTTTTCTCAAAGGCTCCCCGCTCATCTGCCTTTTTCCTCCTGCAGCATTCCAGTTCCTCCGTCGTATATCCCCTCGCCTTTGCCGCCGCATAGATAACTTCCACCAGATCAGCTAATTCCTCCAGATTCCTGTCCTTATAATATTCCTCCAGCTCCTCTGCCAGTTTTTCATCTATTTTCTTTAAATACTCCTCTTCTGATAAAACGGATGTAACACATTTCTTTCCGGAAGCTTCTATTATCTCAGGAATCTTGTCTCTTACCAGCTTATCATAACTCTTGACTGCCATATTTGAATTCTCACTTTCTCTCTAGATCATCACTTCATAGTTCCATTCTCTGAAACCACAGTTTTTTGCGGATGTATAGACTGGCTCTACGACTTTTTCCAGCCTGTTTATAAATTCTGTTCTGTCAAGTCCCTGCCGGTAGAGCTGACAGCGGATTTCCTGATTATTTAAATGATACAGGGCACAGTTCTCAAACTCTCTGGATACCTGTGGATATTGCTGTCTCATCACATACGCTTTATATTCCAGTTCCCCCAACGGCTCAAAATACACATCCCACACAGGCAGGGAATTATTTTTGCTGCTGTTAATGTTTCTGGTCGTCGGATGAAGATTCCACAGCTCGTCGTGCGCCACAAACTGCCACGGAACAAAATGGTCTACGGAAATCGCTTCATCTGCCAAAGGGAGATTTCCATAGATATCCGTAATGGACGGATCGAGTTGTATGATCATTTTCCAGTATTTGCGCACTCGATTTAAATCCCGTGAAACCGGCGGCGCAATCTTTTCAGCGATTCCCGGAACACTCGGATTCTTGTTCTGGAGATAATGGATCAGGTTAAGCTGTAACCAGCCCATAAGAATCTCCCTGTTCTGGATCAGATATTCTGTCCATAAAGAATTCACTTCTATCGTAGTATCAAGACCGTTTATCTGAACAAAATAGTACATCAATCTTCTCTGCTGATTGATCTGATCCGCCAGAATCTGCTTTGAACCTGACCACTTTCTGCTTTCTATTGTTATCTCATCATAAAACGGCACCTGTAGCCTGTACGGAACATTCAACGTCAGCGTCTGCTTATATTTCTGGACAGTCTTATCGCCGCATTCTTCAAGAAATTCAATGATCTTCTCCCGTTTTTCCGAAGATACAAAAGGATGTATCTGACCGATATATTTTACCACATCTTCAAGATTATCCGTGGTTCCTGCCGGTCCAAGACGCAGATGATACTCCGTAACCATATACCAGGCATCTGCTATCATCTCATTGATCAATTCATTAAACGTGAATCGCGTTTTATCACTTTTCAGCTTTCTGAGAATTGCCTGAAACCAGAAAAACTTATAGCAGTTTGAAGTGTTGTCAAACAGCCTGCTCAGATAGCCGATATTTAGTTCTTTGGAATATGGTAACTGCATGGTGTTCTCCCGGTTCTTTCAGAAATAATGTGACACAATACATATAGAATTCTACATATAATTATTTTGTACAGGAAAGAGCTCTATAAAACGAAAACAAGTCCTTCATCCCCTGCTGATAGGCCAATCTGCTGATCACAGCCGCCGTCCGTCCCGTTAAATCCAGATATTCATCAAGCTGCTTTTTCTTTCCTACAGAAAGATTTCTTCTTAATTTTTCATATTGCTCTTCTTCTTTTTCAATACATTCCTTGTAATCTTCATTTTCATAATAAGTTTTCTCGGCATGTATCGTCAAGTATGATATAACCTGTTCAAATAATTCATCCTCTGTATCTTTCATCTTACATACTCCTTTTACGCCTTAGTATAGTGGAATATCCCATAATGCGCAAGTAATATTTATCACGCATAATTAGACCAAAGGATGGTAAATAAATGATCAGTTATGCGCCTTTGTGGAAAACAATGAAAGAAAAAGAAATCACAACATACGCTTTGATACATAAGCATGGCTTTGATTCGCATACATTGAATGATATGAAGCATAATAAAAGCGTTACCGCTAATACGCTGGAAACGCTGTGCAAAATATTGGATTGTACGGCTAATGATGTGATTGAGTTTTTATAAATATGCCCTTACAGCCTTCTTATATTTCCTATTACCTTCTATACGAGTTCTAAAGCACCCACTTCAATCCTTAAGTATTAATCACCAGAAGATAATTTCATCATTCTCAAACACTACAGAAGGCTCTTAGTTTTTTCATCCGCCCTCTTTTTTACCACTCGTTTTCTTACAGGCAAATCAAGATCCTGCAGCTTACGTCCAAATTCATCGTCCTTTGCAATAAGCAACAAATCTTTGTCCATATAATTCAACGCATGTAAGACAGATGCATAGCATCCTATCGCCACAGAGGATGCACCTTTTTCAATAGCACACAGTGTTGCTCTGCTGATACCGGCTCTTTCCGCAACCAGTTCCGCCGATAATTTTCTGCGCAATCTCGCATACTTTATCTGAAGTCCCATTTGTTCCAGATATTCTATTGTCTCCGGTAATAGCACAGTCGTTTTCTTAGGCATAAATACCATCTCCTTATTTCAATAATTTTATACATTATCCTTTAATTTGTCAATTTTTATTTACTTTACAGCATTTCAATCATAACAACCAAAAAAGGACATTTTTCTAAAACTTTCCTTCAAAAAATGTCCCTGATATTTCTATATAATAGCGTTTGCGGGGAGATTCGAACTCCCGGTGCAGTAATAACCGCACACCACCTTAGCAGGGTGGCACCTTAAACCATCTCGGACACGCAAACACAAACGGGCCAGGCCAGACTCGAATCAAACATCCCGACCCTTATTTCCTTTTCTTTCATGCGCTGATCTGCGCCTTAACACTTACATTGACCGCAACAATATCATCCATGGTCACATCCAGCACTGCTGCCAACACAACCAGATTATCGATCGTCGGCATTGCGGTTCCATGCTGCCATTTGTAAATTGCCTGTGGAGTCGCAAATCCGAAGACATCCTGCAGGTCTCTGACAGTAAGTCCTGCTGCCTCCCTCAGCCTTGTTATATTTCTTCCGGTCGCCACCATGTCGATGGCAGGCATATGAAACATTTCTTCCTCCATTTCTGCTTCCTGCAGACAGAGGAAGAATATCCTCCGTCTACTCAGAAGCCTTAAAGTTATAAACAGGTTTCATCACATCGATGACATCCACAGACTCCCTGATCACATCAATGATGTCCTCAATACTCTTGTATGCCATCGGTGCCTCGTCCAATGTATTTTCATTAATTGAAGTAGTATAAATACCCTTCATTGTCTCTTTGTACTCATCCATGCTAAGTTCATGTTTTGCCTTGGTTCTGGACATGATTCTTCCTGCCCCATGAGGCGCGGAATAATTCCACTCTGGATTTCCCTTACCGACTGCCAGCACGCTTCCATCTCTCATATTAATTGGAATCAGCACTTTCTCTCCATTATGGGCAGCTATTGCTCCCTTTCTCAAAATCATTTCTTCTGTATCAATATAATTATGAATCGTATGGAAGGCATCACCTCCGGTCATTCCTGTTCTTTCCAGAATAATCTCAGCCATCTTCTCCCTGCTTCGTCTTGCAAATGCCTGACAGATCTCCACATCATGAAGATAATCTTCAAGATATTTTCCACTTAGGAAACACAGATCCTCCGGCATACTTGCTTCCGACTCATAAACCTGCCAGTGGAGCTGTTTTAACGCCTCCTGTATTTCCTTTCTGCGTCCCTGCTCCTTGTAGGTTCTGATGATTTCATCACGCTTTTCCAAATAATCCCCATAACCTCTGTTAAGATTAACAGCCAGCCTCTGATAAAGCTCCGCAACCTGTTTGCCAAGATTTCTGGAGCCGGAATGGATGATCAGATACTTTGTGCCATCGGCAGCTTCATCAATCTCAATAAAATGATTTCCGCCGCCAAGCGTACCAAGCGACCTCTCCAATCTCTTTGTGTCCTTGAGTTCTCTGTAGCATCGAATCTCAGTAAGATCAAATCTCTCCTGACGTCCCTCCCAGACATTCATTCCGGACGGAATAAAATGAGCCGCCTCATCTACCTTCTCAAAATCGATATCTGTCTTTCCAAGACTTACCGTATACATACCGCAACCGATATCTACCCCGACAACATTAGGCACTGCCTTGTCTGTAATAGTCATTGTAGTTCCGATCGTGCAGCCTTTACCTGCATGAACGTCCGGCATGATCCTGATCCTTGAGCCTTCCGTCATCGCATAATCGCACATACGTCTGATCTGCTCTATCGCCTCATCCTCCACTACTCTCGCATAGCAGATGGCTGTATTTACTTTTCCTTTGATTTCTAACTTATCCATGTTTTCGCCACCTTCTTTCTTCATACATTAGACAATGTCCCGCGCACAAAAAAATACCGCCTGTCATGTGCATCCACACAAGATAAGCGGTAAAAAATCTATGCATCCGGTTGTCTCTGCCTATCTGCTACGACAGGTCTGAGTCCTTCACCACAGTATTCCTTTCAAGCCCATTCTTATCTGAACACACAAAGTCAAGGCCCCGCTCTTCTATACGATCGAGCGCTGCTTTTCTCAAACTTTCCGTATATAAATAACTTGAACGAATAGCTGCAAACATCTTTTTTTTCCTTTCCCGGATCCATACATTCAGATCCGCTTTTCTTCTTTCTATATCGTACTTTACCACAGAATACTTTAGCTGTCATTATACTTGTGGTATAACTTTTCCATTTCTGATAAATCGTACTCTACTTTCCCCGTTTCTTCATCAATCATCTTTGCTATTTCACCACAGGCATCAGAATAATCCCTATGCCCCAATAACAGCATTTTATCCCTAAGTCTACAAAGTGCTTCCTCGAATCTTTCTACATCCTTCTTCAATACCCTGCAAAATATAATACAATATGGCGTATCTTCTCTTGTCATTTCTCCCTTGAATTTCATAGTCACCTTATTCTGTACAAACAACTGGTCTGCCAGATAAGAGCTATGATCCACATAGGCATATGACACTGAAAATATCGAAAAATTGCTCATTCTCCAATAATTCTTCATTATTACCATCCCCTATATAAAGGCAACTGTTAAGAAATTCTGCATCAGATTTTAAATCTGCATTGAACATAAATTGATAACAGATAACTTATAACAGACATACCTTAACCATACAATTCATTCTATCCCTATCCATTACCTATTTGTTTCAAATTTCTCATATCTCTTTCATTCTAATAACAGCTTAATGCATCACAGAGGGTTTGTCATTGTACCAACAGTTTAAAAGAAAAACTCCATAACGGATTCCCTGCATAATAAAAGGACCTCCAAAGAAGTCCTTTATGTATCCTCATTCTGTTGCAACTGGCCACAACTCATTATCGAAAGTTTCTTTGGTTTTTCCTGATATAACCCAAAGTGCCTTGCATACTTTTCTAGGAACATCAATCTCTCCATCTTTTGCTTTTTTAATGATGTCAATAATTCTCAAACAGGTTATGTCATCTATGCCAGTGTTTAACTGAGTATCAATAATCGGTTGTAAATCCATTTCGTCTGTTGCAAACACAGAAATGCCTGTTGCTTTTGCATAAGCTAACGAGCATGCCTCACCCTTATTTTTATTAGGACGTTTTGGATTAATCATAACCTTTTCCAGATTTTTGTATGAAGCATCATAAATAGCTCTGTCCGCACTATCAAGATTACTTTCGTTTACCAGTACAAGCCTGCCTTCACTAACAAGTGATTTCAACTGACTTACTGCACTTGAAGGCATCATCACTTCTCCATAGGCATGAGTATGCATATATATTTGATTTGATATTAGCGGAAGTATATCATACAAGAAATGATGTTTAGAACTTCCTCCGAGCTTAATGCACAAATCTGCATCAATTATCATTTTATCTACCACACTCATTCCTCCATGATACTATCTAATTCATCATCGCTCGGAAATGAATATGATTCCTTTTTCTCTATATCCAAATCTTCCGGAGTTAACTTGCTCATTTCTAATAAATACTCAAGCTTTTCAAAACTGATAAGTCCCTTTTCATATGCATCGACCGCAAGTTCAACAAGATTATCCATAGCGATGCGTTCATTTGCACTGATAGCTGGAAATGAGTATCTTCGCTTGTACTTTTCAATTGCATCTTCTGTTTCTGATAGTAAACTATCCGCTTCGGAACTCGATATCAAGGATACTTCAAACAATCTCTTTACCATTGTTCTGTATGGAACAGAAAAAATTGATGCTAACTGAAGAATACTCTTTATTGTATACCGTTTAATTTTATAGATATCTATTTCTTGTCTGAGCAACTGTTCATCAACCAAAAATTCAGCCGCAAATCTATTTGCTCTCTTCTCACTTACTTCCTGATTTTGTTCATTTAAGAGATCTGATGGTAAAACATCAGGTTTTTGTTCATACCAAACATGATACAATTCATGAGCAGCAGCAAAGACCTGACAATCAACAGGAATCGAAGAATTGATAGCTACAAATGGCTTATCAAGTAATACATCATTCTGTGATCCACTAATTCGTGTAAATCCCCATGGCGCTTCCTTTCCTAATGGATAGTAGATTACTCTTGCATGAAGACTTAATATTGAAAAAATCTGAGTACCAATGATATCATTACTTTTTCTACAGCTTCCAAGTTTCTCCCTTGCAAATTCTTTTATCTCATTTCCTTCAATTTCACTTAATTCATTAGTCATCAAGCAATTCCTCCAACATATGAATTTCGTCAATTGCTGATCTAATCATATTAACTCGCTCACGAGTCGCCTCATCATGTACTGCTCCCATAAAACTCAAGCTATCTACAACTACTGGTTCAGTTTCCACCATTAATAAAGCATCTGTAGACGTACTAAGAATTTCTGCAATCTTTGCCAATTCATTTACATTAATTGCCTTACTTCCTTTGATAATCTTGTTCATTACCTGCTTAGAGATACCTAGAGCATCTGCAAGACCCTGTTGGGTCATACCCTTTATATCCAGTTTTTTTTGTATATTGGCTCCTACTTGAGCAAAATCCATTGCATACATGTCTTCATCCTCCTCTTTCTTGGATTTATATTATAACATCAGAGAATGCCATAGTCAATATATTATTGACTCCTTTCCCGCAATTCAATATGTTTTGTTGACGATATTATTATATGCAGTTTTCTATCAAATACCCATGTCTTCCATTTCGCGATTTTGCACAGAAGAGGGCACACTGATATTGGATTGGGCTCTCTATCTTTTCGCTAACGTAAAAAGGGCCATTCTCCAAGATTTCTCTCAGAAAATGGTCCTAATAAGTGCAAATATCTAATTTTCTTTTCCTACTGAATAATATGAATATCTGTCAGATCTCGTATCATTAGGCATTATCGTGTATTATCCTATACAAATTTGCTGTACTTTCGTATAAATTCGTATATTTTCATAACCGCAAATGTCTGTAAATACTGCCCTTTTAAGGCTTTTACTTGTCAAGACTCTTCATCGTCGGGATTTTAAGTCAGTTTAATTTAATATGACTTGTTTCCCTTTATTTAGCCACTTTTTGGCTTCTCCACCATAGTAGTATAACACTATTTAATTGATTAAAACCCTCGAATTTGTCGTACCCTTGTCGTATGGCACACAATTTGTCGTACTCTCTGCCAGTCCTAGCTGGACTCTTTCCTAAAATACATTCAATTTGTGTGCTAAATTTTCAATCGCTTCTTGTTTCTTTGCATCGGTGACTTCCGCATAAATGTCCATCGTGGTTTCAATATTAGCGTGTCCCATTATGGACTGGATCACCTTTAAATTTGTTTCATTCTCGCAAAACCTCGAACAAAAGGTATGCCTCAAATGATGACATGAAAAATGTGGTATTAGCACAGGCTCCCGGTGTTGCTTGGAAGCATTAACCACTTCTTCTGCATTGTACGATTCGTATATACGCTTAATTGCCCGGTTGATAGACTGCGGATTGTGGACGTACCCAAAACGGTTCATAAAGATAAAACCTTTCATCCCGTCAATCTCCGTTTCGTTGAATCCATTTTCCTGTTGGTCTGCAAATTCCGCCCGGAGCGCATCATAAACTGCATCCATCATTGGAATACTGCGTATACCCGCTTCTGTCTTTGGGAGTGATATAGAAAACGTACACATCGGGTGTTCTTTAAATTCCCTGCTGTAATAAACAAGACTATGGTTGATGCTGATTACACGTTTTTCAAAATCTACATCTTCCCACCTTATCCCGATTGCTTCCCCAATCCTGCACCCTGTACCTAATAAGAACTTAAATAAAGAAGTCCAGCGGTAATATGCGGGATTGCTTTCTATATAGTTTATAAAGGCTCTTTGCTGTTCCAGGGTTAAAGCGTGTCTTATGCCATGATTTTTTCCCGGCTGTTTCTTTATCTGCGCCATAACTCCATCACTCGGATTGTTACGGATAATATCGTCCCGTACTGCTAACTGGAATGTTGGGTGAAGCACCGTATGGATTGTTTCCAACGTGTTAATCTGCATTTCCTTCTCTTTTAACAAATGCTGGTAGAATTGCAACACATCAGAAAACTTTATCGCTGCGATTTTCTTCTTTCCAAACCCATTCCTGATAAAACGGTCATACATATATTTGTAATTTCTCATGGTTGTTCCCCTGAGTTCTGACTTTGTAGATATATACCTGTCAAAAACAAAATTGACCGTTGCACTGCCAGCCACATAAGTATCCAATCCGTCTAACTGGTCTTTAATCAGCTTTTCTTCCCTCTCACGCAGCTCCATAATATCTTTAGAGTAAATGCTCCGGCGTTTTCCTTCCGGATCGGTATAAGTATAAACATACTTACCATCGCAACTGCGCTGAGTTTCACCCTTCCTTAAAACCCTCCCTTTATTATCCTTTCTTGATTTTGCCATCTCTGCTCCTTTCTCAAGGAAAGAGATTTCGTACTAGCTACTTATCGGTTCTTCCATTGCATACTGCAAATCAATCCCCTTTTGTAGCACCTGCGTTATGGTCATGTCATGTTTGGACGCATATTCCCTGAGTTTTGCGGCTTCTTCCTCTGTCAGCTTCAACCCGATAAGGCTTTTTTTCGGATTGTCAGACTTTGGTCTGCCTGTCCTCGCCACAATATACACCTCCATCCATTTCATAATCATTATACTTTCAGTTTAACCAAAAGTCAATACTTATTTTTGGTTATACGAAAAATCTTTCTCTCCTGCTTATACGCATATTGATTATTTCACCCGAAATGATTCCAGATATTGGTCAAACACATCCAAATCAACCAATACCATTCTATCAATTTTCAATATAGCGCCTGCATCTTTAGCCAAATTCTGAAATTTATTCATTCCCATACTGTACATTTCTGCGCCCTCTTTATATCTGACTAACCTCTTTTTGTTAATCGCTCTCGGTATTCTCTGCATTAAAATATCCTCCTATTTCTTTGCACAGCCTTATCTGCTAATAAATAGGCAGAATACGCTTCTCCCCATTTATTAGCAGATAAAAACTGCAATACAGGTGGCAGCTCATTACACTGCCCACATCGGTCTTGCACCGTCATCTAATTGACCGGGCTGCGGTTTCCCCGCAACCCGGAAGTATCATTATCACAGATATGCTTCATCGCCCCATGTAACTGCTACATATTTTGCCCGATCTCACTCGCTCCTTACCTTTGCTTCAATGTCCTGCTTCAACATTTCCTCACGTTTCACCCTGTTATAAATCAGGGCAGGTACGTCATGGCGCATCTGCTTAGTGGCTCTGCATATCCTCACGTCCTGTATGCAATACAGTATTCAATTTTCAAGGTACACTGCTGATAATCAGCTATGGAAAAGGGCAGATAGCCGCCCCTTATACCGCTTCAAATGCCAGTATCTTCGTAATCAGCTTTGTTTCAAGCCTCCGGCGCAGAGTTTCATCAACACAAAAATGCAGCCGCCCGCCCTCGTCATACATCTTCCGGGTGGACAGAGTAATTATGTATCCCTCATAATGCTTCAGGACAGTGTTGATTGCCATTACATCGCCTTCTGATGCTGCCTTTATGATATGGAAAGGCAGCAAATTCTTTTCTTCTCTGCTCTTACATCTTTTTGTCATCTGCTTTTTCCTCCATAATCTTCCTTAAAATTTCCAGTGAGCGTGTCCGGTGTTCATGGACTGTGCTGCGGACAAGGTTCATTTCCCTTGCTATATCCGCATCGCTCATTTCCAGAAAATACGAAAGCAGTATTACATTCCGCTTCCGTTCTGAAAGTGCCTGCAACGCTTCCGCAATCAGGGTGTCTTTTACTTCAATGTCATATCCATGCACTGTAAAATGACTGTTCTCCACTCCGTACTCATCCATAACAAACAACTGGTTCAGCTCCTTTTCAGACAGTTCAGAAAACATGGCTTCATGTTCCCTGCGGTAATCCATGTGCCTGTAATAATTGATTGCTTCGCCTTTCAGCGACATCTGGCACAGGCGGTCAAAGCGATGCCTGATTGTCAGTTCATCATGGCAAGAAGGTTTCTTCATACGAGTTCACCTCCTCCCCCGTTGTGACGTGACAAAGGCATACGCCTTTTCCCTTTCCGTTGTATCTGCCAAATGGCGGTAGGCTGATGTTCGGGTGGGAGTAAAAATTTTTTAAAAATTTTTTTGTATATAAAAAACGCCCGAACAGGCAGGGTGCCCATTGGACGTTATTCATATCTGTTATTCTGTTTTCTCCACAAGCTACGAGTGTGTATAGTTCACTCTCTAAGGTATATTCTGCTTCACTTCCAGTAAAGCACCTTATAAAAGAACCTTCCCACGCCAATAGCCGGACAGGTTCCCGAAGTCAAAAAAATATCCCTCAGACCGTTCAGAACACATAAATTCCCCTAAACGTACCCAAAGGATAAAAATTCACGCAAAAAACCTCTGGATACTGCGTTTTTTTATATGCAATATCCAAAGTCTTTTTATTCTTATGTGTGCATTATGCCCCTCTGATAAAGTGATTTATTAGTGCATTTTCAAAGCGAAATGTGCAATATACACTATACATGGAGGTGCATATATGGCAAGAAAAAAGAAAATTGA
>CANSLJ010000022.1 GCA_947647735.1 uncultured bacterium
AAAATCGTGTTCTACACGAATTTTACACGATTCGCTTCGGCTGAGGGAACGCTTTTTGCAGAAAGGAATTTTTATGTTTAAGTTAAAAAACGGTTACCTGCTCCACGAAATTGCCGGCATCCCTTATCTCTTACCCTATGGCCAAAATGTCGCCGACTTCCGGCGCAGCATCCGTTTAAATGAATCGGGTGTGCTGCTTTACCACGCCTTGGAGCAGGGGGCTGACGAAGAAACGCTCCTGGCGGTATTGATTTCACATTATCAGGCAGAAGAATCCGATATTCCAGCCTTAAAAGAAGATATTTCACATTTTCTGCTCCAGTTAGAAGCAGCAAACATCCTCTTTTTACCTGCGGATACGAACGCCAAAGCCGCAGACTATTATTTTCAAATTGGGTCAGTCATTATCGCCTACCACGGACCAGAAGAACTGCTCGTTCCTTCATTTCGGGATTTTTCCTGCGAACATGACACCCCGGACCTCACAATCCATATTATACCGTCTGCTCCTGAGGTACACGTCAATGGGGATATCTTAGTTCGTACGGATGAGATGACTATCTGCAAAAACGAGGACAGCTATCTCTTCCTTTATCCATCAGTTCATGGAATTTCAGAGATGCATGTGACTTCAGACGGCTCACATGCTGTTCTTTTCTGCCCAAAACCTTACGACAGCGGACTATCCGAAAAAATATTTCATGCACTGCGCTTTTGTTTCTTAATTTGCGCACAGCGCAAAGGCATATTCGCGCTGCATTCTGCTTCCATCCTCTACCAGAACAAGGCATGGCTTTTCTCAGGTCCTTCCGGCTCCGGCAAGTCCACCCATACGGCTCTCTGGAACAGCTGTTATCAGACGCCATACTTAAATGGTGACCTGAATTTGCTGGGATTTGAAGCAGATAAGCCCATTGTCTATGGCAGCCCCTGGTGCGGAACTTCAGGCTATTATACGACATCAACCGTGCCCCTTGGCGGCATTACCTTCTTAAAACAGGCTCCCACGGATGCTTTGCTGCCCTTAAGTACACAAGAAATTTCCTTGCGCACCATACAGCGCCTGGTATCACCTTCCTGGACCGAAAATATGCTGCTTTACAACCTATCTTTTGTCAAAAAATTGAGCTTATCTGTACCATTTTTCCATCTGCAGTGCACGAAAGAGAATTCTGCCGCAGCTGTCATAAAACAGGCGATTGACGGTTATGTATAATATTCCGAACAAGGCGGTTTCCCTAAACAAGAAACCGAGGGTTCAAAAAAGGATGTTCCTAAAGCCATCCCCTGGCTTCTGGAACATCCCTTTGGTTATACGAATTAATCTGTAACGTACGGCATCAATGCGATATGTCTTGCTCTCTTGATGGCAACGGTCAGCGCTCTCTGATGCTTTGCGCAGTTACCGGTGATTCTTCTGGGAAGAATCTTGCCTCTCTCAGATATATATCTCTTGAGCTTGTTCGTATCTTTATAATCAATTACGTTATCTTTGCCACAAAATACACAAACTTTCTTTCTTCTGCGGACGCCGCCTCTCCTCTTCATGGGAGCATCGCCCTTTTCGGTCTTGTTATAAGCCATTTTCTCTGCCTCCTATCTAATTAAACGGTAATTCTTCGTCAATACCATCCGGAATATTCATGAAACCATCCCCTGCCGCTGCACTGGGCTCAGGTCTCGCTGCAGGCTGGAAACCGCCAGATGACTGGTCACTTGCAGCCTTGCTCTCTGCAAATTCCTGCTCCTCGACTACAACATCGGTAGTGTAGACTTTCTGACCTTCCTGGTTGGTGTAGCTGCCTGTCTGGATTCTGCCAGTCACCGCAATCTTGATTCCCTTGTGGAAATACTTCTCCGCGAACTCTCCGCTTCTGCCAAATGCCACACAGTTAATAAAATCTGCAGTCTGCTGGTCATTGTCACGTCTGAATCTTCTATCTACTGCCAGAGTATATCTTGCAACCGCCGTAGCGTTCTCTCCCTGTGAATAGCGGACCTCAGGGTCTCTGGTCAATCTGCCCATAAGTATGACTTTGTTCATCTAATCTCCTCTTTCTATTTACGCCTCATCCTGTCTAACGCATAAGAAACGGAGCACGTTATCCTGAATACGAACACGTTTTTCAAGTTCTGCCGGACAATCTGGCTCAGCTTCAAATCTGATGAAGTAATAGAATCCTTCTCTCATCTTCTGAATCTCGTAAGCCAGTCTCTTCTTGCCCCATTCGTCCACTTCCGTTATGGTTCCGCCGAAACGTGTAATGTATCCTTTGGTCTTTTCTACAACTTCGGCTCTCGCTTCATCTTCAAGCTTTGCATTAACGATGAGCGCTAATTCATATTTGTTCATGCCTTGTACCTCCTTTTGGTCTTTTGGCCCCCGGTTCCTGCCGGGAACAAGGATAAATTAATATATCACAAGTTAGAATATTACCATAATTATTCTTGTTTTGCAAGGGTTTTGTCCAAAAATACACGGATTGTCCCATAATATGTATCAGGCTCTTTGTCCTGTGACTGCGCATGTCCTGCATCCTCTACAATCAACAATTCCTTCTGCCCGGCTGCGGCTTCATATAATTCCCTGCTCATGCCCACAGAAATCATAGCATCCTGCTCCCCATGGATAAACAGCGTGGGCGTCCTGCTCTTTGCCACGGCGTTAAGGGCTGACGCGTCTTTGAGATTATATCCTCCGCGCAGCCTGAGCACCAGACACGCCGAATCCACAAAGGGAAAGGATGGCAGCCCAAACCACTCCTTTATCTTCTCACCGAACATGGAATAGGCATCTGTATAGGAACAGTCGGAGATTACCGCCTTGACATTAGGCGGCAATGTTTCCTCTCCTGTCACCATCAATGCCGTCGCCGCCCCCATGGACTGCCCATGAAGGACAATCTCTGCCTCCTCATCCAGAGAAAGAATGTATTGAATCCAGAGCAAACAGTCAAAATGGTCCGTCCACCCCATACCGATAAAATCCCCTTCGCTCTCCCCCTGGCATCGAAGGTCTGGGGCAAGGACCTGATATCCTTCCTCATGATACCAATACGCAAAAGGATACAGTTCCTCCTTCCAGCCAGTATAGCCATGGAGCAGAATAACCCATCTGTGTTTATCTGCAAAAGGAAACATTTCTGCAACCAGCGTAAATCCATCCTCGCTCTGTATAGATACTTTTTGCCTTTCAGCCGTTTTCAGCCATTCTTTGGTTTCTGCCAAAGCTACCCGCCCATTCTCCTGAATGTCATCAGACTGTACTTGCGCTGCATAGCTCTCATCCGTAATCCGCTCAAACGCCTGCAAACGCTGCATAAAAGATGGCACCAGCGCCGCACTGACAAGAAAATTTACCAACAGAAAATAACATACCAGGAGAACACCGACTATGCAAATCACTGCCAATGCAATCTTCCTTACGTTTCTCTTTCGTCCGCCCATTGTTTCATCCCATAAACATTACATAATAGTTGAAAAACCCCAAGTAACATAGCTGTGGCTTGGGGTTTGCTTTGTTATATATTATATAGTAACATTCTCCCTCCAAGAATGCATCAGGAAAAATCTTCCTTTTTGCGGATTTGCCGGGTATTCTTTTCCACCTGCTTGCGGGCAATCATAATCTGATGGCCACAGCCCAGACATTTGAGACGGAAATCTGCGCCCACGCGCAGCACTTCCCATTCACTGCTTCCACAGGGGTGTTGTTTTTTCAGACGGACGATATCTCCTACTTCGTAAGCAATCGGCATAATTTTCCTCCCAGATATAATAAAAATTTGCAGTTCCTAAGATACCTGAATTTTACCAAACAGTTCCCCAATGCTTTCCTGCAGCACGAGATTGGCGATGGCATCCCTTGGCGTGGCAGACTTATTTACCAGCACCAGCTTATCACCCTGGTAATAGTCAATCAGTCCTGCCGCCGGATATACAGCAAGCGAAGTGCCGCCGATAATCAGCACATCGGCATTGGCAATATAAGAAACAGCTTCCTGAATTGTTTTATTGTCCAGCCCCTCCTCGTAGAGCACCACATCCGGCTTAATTTCTCCGCCGCATTTTTCACAATGTGGGACACCTGTGCTATGTAGCATATACTCCGCATCGTAGAGCTGATGGCAGGATTCACAATAATTGCGATGTACGCTGCCGTGAAGCTCCAATACCTTTTTGCTGCCGGCAAGCTGATGGAGCCCATCAATATTCTGGGTCACTACCGCCCGGACTTTCCCCGCTGCCTCCAGCTCGGCAAGCTTCTTATGCGCCATGTTAGGCTGCGCTGTCAGGCACAACATTTTGTTGCGGTAAAACCGATAGAATTCCACCGTGTTCCTGCGGTAGAACGTATGGCTCAATATCGTCTCCGGCGGATAGTCATACTGTTGATTGTACAACCCATCCACACTGCGGAAGTCGGGAATCCCGCTCTCCGTGGACACTCCTGCCCCGCCAAAAAATACGATGTTATCCGATTTCTTTACCATATCCAAGAATATTTCAATCTTTTCTTCTCTGCTTAATTCTGCCATAAGTATTCCTCCTCTTTCTTACTCTGCCTTACTGCACAATCTCATTTTACCATTAATACCATATACTTTTCTGCCAGTTTATTTACTCCCCGGAACATCATTCTGCCAAATGCTGTTTTACTCCGCCAACACCCCATGAACCAGAAAACGGTATTCACTGCCCATTGGCGTACACGTCATCAATGTCACGGTATTCTGCCACGCTTGGGGGCGAATTCCTGTATCATAGATACTCTGTCCCAGTACATTTTGCTGCCAGCTGGCATAATCCTCTTTACTATCAAACTGATAGCAAAAAGATTCCGCTCCCAGCGCTGCCACATGACTGGAGTAAACAAGATACCTCTGTACACCCTTGGGGGTATAAATGTAAAATTCCTGATTTTCATGAAATGTCCCTTCTTCCTGCAGTTCATTGAGCCTGGCAAACATGGATTTATCTTTCATGTTGTGCCCATACACAAATGTATGGCAGTCGCTGAAATCGCTGCTGTTCTCTGCCTCCATAAAAATGCTGCCGCATTTATTCTCTTCCTTATAAAATGTATGCGAGAGATAATATTCATTATCGTTCCCTTGCACTATGGGATAGCTAATACTTAAATTCTCCATACGAATCCAGCCCACCACATCAGGATTAATCTTCTTAAGCTTGTCAAAGTCCACGGAAAACCCCTTTTCCTGCACACCCTGGCTATCCGTTTGTTGGCTATCCGCTTGTTCTTCGGCAGACACCACGGATTCTTCCAGCTTCTGGTATTCCCTGTTGCCTTTGTAGTATCCCCACCATAACATACCCAGTCTGACAGCAGTATACAGGAATACGGCAAATGCCATCAGGAATGGGATAATGAATTTCCAGTCAAACCTCTTTCGCATTTTTATCTCCCTATAAATATAACTTAAATTTCTTCTTGTTCCCACAGCAGAGCTGTCTGCATACTAACCACATATCCTTCTGCCTCATAAGCGGCAAGGCAGCCGATGGCGCTTTGCCTACTTCCATCCGGCGTCTCTGTCAAAAATTTACTGCCCAAGAATTGGCTTTTATCCAATAATTGCTGCTTATATGCTATTTTACGGAATAAATCTTTTTTCCTGGAATCATGGGGATTATCCAACCAACCGTATATGGTATACCCTGGGGCAAACTCTTTTAAGAACAACTCCTGTGTACAGTAAAAATCATTATCACTTTTCTTCGTTCTAATAGTCTTTCTAACAAGTCATCTTCTGAAGCATCAAATTCTATTTCACAATGCGTCCAAAGCCGACGGCTTCATGGTTATATCAATCTTAGATGAATCAAATTTCCTTAAAATCCTTCTCGTTTGCGCTGAATCCGCAGCTCCTTGCGCTTCTCCGCGGCTTTCCACTCTGCCTTTTCACTTTCTGTTTCCAGCAATATGGAAGGAACCTGCCTGGGAATGCCATTGTCATCCACGGCAACCAACGTCAGGTACGCACGGTTGATGGGCTTGCGTGTCCCGCCAAAATCTTCCACATAGGTATCCACCCGCACTTCCATTGATGTATTTCCCACATAGGTCACCTTTGCAATCAGCACAACCAAATCATGTTGGAAAGCTCCCCGGATGAACCGAAGATTGTCAACTGACGCTGTGGTGATATTGCCCCCGGAATGGCGCATACCCACCAACCCGGCAATTTCGTCAATCCATTCCATCAATTTGCCGCCAAATAGCCGCCCCGCGGCATTGAGGTGCTCCGGGCGCACCTGATAGATATGTTCTATCATTGAATCGGCTATTTTCTTTGTTTCGCGTTCCATACAGATTCCCTCCTGCTTTATTTTAGAACCTTTTCCGCATAACTCGTGACTTTAACAGATTTCAGCTTCTTCCATAATGCCTTTTGGCTGAAATTTCTCATTCCATACCCATTTCTTCTATTATACACCGATGCTCTTTGCCTCAGTAAAATCCATATCATATCTTTGGCACAGCGTATTTACTTCCTCCTCGGTAAAGCCAACATACGATGCCAACATATTCACTGATGAATGCGCCCCATATTTCTTAATCGGCAAGATATCTGTCATGTATGCCAGTCTGACATACGCCTTATCTCTAAGCAAAGCCCGCAGAAAATCAAGATACACCGTCTGGGCTCTCGTGTCATATTTTCCGACCCTTCTCGGACGGCTCACGCAGACGTATTTTTGCCTGTTTCCCAATACCCTGTTGGTACAGGCAATCAGCCCTGTCTTATCCACATAGATTTCAGAGCGCAATGATTCCTCAAACATTCCGTTCCCCGGATTCAGGTAAACGCCCATATTGTCCTCCTCTTTATTCTATCTATTTACATCTTGCCACAAGAAAAAGGCTTCGTCAATTCTTATTGCAGTCATTTATTGCATTAAAAAGAATCTATGATTTCAAAAAACTCATTGATATTAGAACCTCTTCGTCCCAACTTTTCCCAATTATAAGATGTCTTTATGTTTATTTCAAATTTAGACAGATTAACCTTAAATTCATTTACCACAAAACAATTCTCACATTTTAACGCTGCCAACATCACATCACTGGAATTTCCATTCTTATTAAGGACACTATAAATCTTTTTATCCGATTTAAATGCATCAATGTCTCTGTATCCCATCTCTTTTATAATAAACCGCGCAACATTTTGTCCTTTATATTTCGGAGTATGTAAACAAGCTACAAATTCAAAATCCGGACAATTAACAATTAATATATGCGGAATCCTTCCGCTGCGGTTTTGCAGAATGCAAAATTCCAGAAGTTCTCTAAGATTATCCTTCTCTCCTTCTTCATTAACTGCCCGGTCGCCATCTATAATAATAAATTTTGCCAAACAATTTGTATTTCCATCCATTTTAAGTTTTTTTAAAAAACTGCTATAACCGCCTCCTTCCATATTAACTAACTTTAGGGCAATAGAAAGCCTCTTTTGACGTTTCATTTCATTTACATAGTTGAACTCTGTATCACCTTCGCAAAACACCTTAAAATTCTTCTTTATCTCCCGTACTCTTCTACTCACTGGCAGTTCCCCCTAAAATCCCCTTCATATAAAACTCATAAATTTTCGTTGTTTCATACCTCACTTCTGGAAAATCTGCCAGTGAATACAATTCCGACTCCAAATTCTCCACATCTTTAGAAATAAAGTAAATCTGTTCTTTCATATAAATTTTTAAATCCAAATGCAGCACATTATGGGTAGTAAATATAAACTGACCATGATGTTCCTTGCCATTTATGAATGCAATCACACGGTCTGAAAGTACTGGGTTCAAAACCCGGTCCATCTCATCTGCAAACACAATTTTATCTTCATACACAACTTTAAAAACCTGAACTGCCCAGGCAAAATGCTCCCTGACGCCACTGGAATCCCGCCTTAATTCCTGGGAAAATGTACTCCCATCTTTTTTCTTCCTGATAACTACAGAATTTGTAAAAGGCTTTTCCTCGTCTATATCAATTCCGATAATACTGGCATCAATCAATTTAAAAATTTCTATATATCTGGGGTCACTCAATATAATGACGTCCTCTTCTTCATTCCTCATAGATTTATATAAATCATAATTAATCACATTTGTTTCCGGGCACAAGCTGTTCGTCATCCATTCAACAAAATTTATGGCATGGCTATTTCCTAAAATCGCTAACTTTGTAACAAATAGCCCCATTTGTTTCTGACTATTCACAGCATTTTCAAAAGCTTCTACTAATTCCGATTCCACTTTAAATAAATTTAACTTATACTCTGTCGCAAAGGATGTTTTACATATATTTCTCCCCATACATTTATCTTCATTGCCATCACAGTTTAACTTACATGTCTTTCTGTACACTTCAAGAAAATGCCTGTACTTTTTCCTGTACTCATCTTTATAACTCAATTCTTCTTTGACAATTCCAATAAAATCCATTTCTAAATGATAAAGATAAAAATACCCATTTTCTGACAGAATTTCTATGTCAAATGTCTGAAGGGTGTTGCTATTTTTCCCACATCCTTTT
Source organism: uncultured bacterium (assembly GCA_947647735.1). Lineage (GTDB taxonomy): Bacteria > Bacillota > Clostridia > Lachnospirales > Lachnospiraceae > 1XD8-76. The sequence continues at coordinate 8,561 of CANSLJ010000022.1, forward strand.
CTATCGTTATTGATATTTATACAGTTTTTATAAGATTCTACCATTTTATTTTCCTGAAAAAAAGATTTGAGATATCCCAGGCTTCTTACAAAATTCGACTTTCCGCCGGCATTCTCTCCAACTACTACAGCCGTTTTTAATATTTCACAGCCACGGTCTGTGGCTATTATATTATCTGGAAAGCGATTTTTTACTTTCGTCTTGGGGGCCATCAACGAAAATTCTGCATTTTCCCGAAATGACATAAAATTCTCAAACTTGTAATTCAACAACATTTCTTTTTCCTCCAAACAATTTTATGTTTTAATATTTGTATTATTTCATTATATTACATATTTATTCTAATATCAAAACATTTTTGTGTTTTATTACATTCAAAAATGAGCTGTTTTCACATTTCACAACAACACAGCCTTTTCGCATAATTATTTTCGCCTTATAAGAAATGGTTTTCACACTTTAGCACGACAAGGTCTTTCCTAGATAAAAGAACAAAGTGGGCAAGCCCACCTCAACCCCCTTACCCCCAATCTTGGGGGAATAAGCTTGCACACTTTGCCGCGCCGAGTGCAAGTCGCTTTAGCGACTAATACCTCTTGCACGAGTGCGCATCTTATTTTTGTCTTATAGGAAGACACTTTCACGCTTTAGCGTGACAAGGTCTTTCCTATAAGATAAGAAACAGCTGCCCACATCCTAACTGTAAGCAGCTGTCTTTCCATCAATATTCAATTCCTCCGAAGCGCCTCAATCGGGCTTAGCTTTGCCGCTTTCCTTGCGGGATATATGCCAAAAAATACACCGATTCCACAAGAGAATAAGGTCGCCCCAAGAATCGTGCTCGCCTTGATACCCGGATGGATGACGCTCCCCATGGAAGCGCTCATCAGCCCACAGGCTCCCATCGCTCCCAAAAGTCCCAAGACAATCCCGATTATTCCGCCTAAAACGGTAAGAATAGCCGCCTCGGCAAGGAACTGCAGCAGAATGGAGGAGGTCTTGGCTCCCAGAGATTTGCGGATACCGATTTCCCTGGTGCGTTCCGTCACAGACACCAGCATGATGTTCATAACGCCGATTCCGCCTACAATCAGAGATATTGCCGCTACGCATGAGATGAAAGTCGTGACAATCGCCAACATATTGTTCATCTCGGAAAGCATATCCTGAAAGCTTTGGACCTGGTAATACTCTTCCCCGGCACACTGGTGTCTGGTCTCCAGCGTATGGATAATGTCACGCACGACCTCCTCACCGCTTGCCTGGTCATTGGCAAAAACTGTGACAGAATAAAAGGAATCGCTCTGCCATCCAAAATAATCAAATGATGTATAGGGTACATCCAGTGAAACCGGCATCCCCTCATAAGTATAGCTGATAAAACTGGTATTTTCTTTCTGCTGGGTAACGCCTACAATACGGTAGCTTCCACTGATTCCGCCAATCTCCACGTCAATATCCATACCTACCACATCATCGGAACCAAAAAGACGTTTTGCATCACTGTCTGAAATCACACAGACGCGATTCCCTTCTTCCACGTCCACTGCTGTAAAGTAAGAACCCCTTTTTAAAGTAAAATTTAATGCTTTCTGCAAATCTTCTGTCCCTGCGCTGAATGTCAGAGAAAACTCCCCTTTTCCTGTAATGGTAGTGCCCGATGTACCATCATTGGGCGTTGCCCCTTCTACGCCGGTAATGCTTTCTTTGATGGCTGTAATGTCTTCCGGCGTAATCCACTCCTCAGCATTTGCCGCATCATCGCTGCAATAGACGTTAATCTGTCCTGTTCCCAGGTCCTCCACTTCGGAATTCATGGCATTTGCCGTTCCATCTCCCACAGCCATTACCATGATTACGGAAGAGATTCCAATGATGATGCCCAGCATGGTCAGAAAAGAGCGTCCCTTATTTGCCTTGATGTTCTTAAATGCCATCTTGATATATTCTAAAATATTGCCCATCTGCACACCTCTTCTACTCTGCTGCTTCCTCTGGCCCTGAGGCTTCACCTACTCCTGATTCTTTGTCTGTTTCTGAAACTTCATCCTCTTCTGACGTTTTATCTGAGGCTTCATCTGTTCCTGATTCTTTGTCTGTTTCTGAAACTTCATCTTCTCCCAATGTTTCATCTGAAGCTTCACCTGTTTCCGTCACTTTATCTATTGATGATGTTCCATCTGCTCCCGCTTCCTCGCCTTGCTTCTCTGTGACGGTGATGGCATCCCCTTCCTCGTGATTGCCTGGGTCGGGAATGACGATTTCCCCTTCATCAAGCCCCTGGGTGATTTCTGCACATTCATCTGAAGTCACACCTGTGGTGATGCTGCGCTTTGTCAGAATGCCGTCTTTACTTATCCAACAAAATGTGCCGTCTTTGCCGATGTTAACTGCTTCTATTGGCAGGATGACCACGTCTTTCGCCTCAGCCGCCTGAATTTTTACTTTGGCATCCACGCCCAGAAAAATATTTTCATCTGGATTATCTATATGTATGGTTGCCATGATGGAAGCTGAGGATACCGCAGCCTGATTCGTTCCGGCTGCACCATCTACGGCTATCCGGCTGATACGTTTCACGGTTCCCTGATATGTCTGCCCGGCAAGGGTAATCTCCGCTTTCTGCCCCTCTTTGACCTTGGCATAGACGTTTTTGGAGAGCGTCACTTCCACATTGACGTCTTCAATGCTCTGCAAGGTAAATAGCTGCATTCCCTGTGTAACCATTGCCCCTTCCATAATCTGTTTATCGGAGATAACGCCATCAAAATCTGCAACGATTCCTTTCTTACCCTCTGCAATCAGTTCTTCCAACGACTTGCTCTCCAATTCTGCCAGATTATTATTGGTCCTCATCTGCTCTCTGGCTGCACTGCTCAATGCACCGCTGTCTCCCTCTGCAAGGGCTTTCTGGCTTTCCAGATTCCCTTTCAGTTCCGCCAGTTCTGTCTGCGCGGCCTGAAGCTGCTGCTGCAATCCTGAATCTGACGATTCGGTGGCTGGCGCAAGAACCGTCCCCTGCAGAGCTTCTATCTGCTGTTCCAAATCAGCTTTTGCCTGCTGTTTTGTTTCATTCACGCTCTTCGCATCCGCCAATTCTTTATTTGCTTTGTTCAGCGCTTCCCTGGCTGTCTCCAGTTTCTGGGGCTCGCTCTCTGCTGCCGCGGCTGCCGCATCAAAGTTTACCTGCGCAGTCTGCTGATTTGTAACAGCCTTATCATACGCCTTTTGGGATGATTTTGCTTCCTCTCCTGCTGTCTTTAGCTGCTGCTGCAGCTTGGAAATCTGTTCGTTCAGATTTTTCTCCTCCTGCTGGCGGGAAGCCTCCTGTGCACTGGCTTCCCCGGCAAGCGCACTCGTAAGGTTTGCTACCTGCTGCTCCTTTGCATTAACCTGCGCCTGCAGCTGCGCAGCCTTATTCCTGGCATCCGCCTGACGGCTTGCCGCTTTATTGGACTGGCTTATGCTGTCCTCATAGCCAAGCTCACCTGCCCGCGCCGTTAGCTCTGCTTTCTGGTTCTGCTCCTCCAAATCTTTCAGCCCGAAAGTCACCAGCTGGTCCCCTGCTTTTACCAAATCGCCCACCTGGAAATCTGCCTGTTCCACGCTGGCATTTACCGGTGAAAATATTGCTTTCTGTTCCCCGCTGATAACTGTTCCATTCGTTTCCACCGTCTCCGTCACATCCCCGGTCTCTGCCGTAATGCCTTCCACAGCCATGGCTTCTGCCATCTGCTGACCGGCTTTTGCCGCATTGTTCAAGGTCACCGCAATAATGATTACAAATACCACCGCTACTGGTATTACAATTTTAAGGATTTTTTTCTTCTTCATGAATTATGCCTCCTAATCTGCCTTATTTCCTATTTGACTACTTATAGGGCTTTGATTAAAATAATCTTCCACAATCTTACCGTCCAAAATGCGGACCACCCGCTTTGCCTGGTCTGCAATCTCGTTGTCATGGGTTATCAGAATTACGCTGCGTCCTGCCTCATGCAGGGTTTTTAATATTTCCATTATTTCGCGCGTAGAAGCGGAATCAAGGTTTCCGGTAGGTTCATCTGCCAGAATGACTGGCGGTTCAGCCGCAATCGCCCGGGCAATGGCAACCCTCTGCTGCTGCCCTCCTGACATTTCGGATGGCTTATGTTCCATACGCTTTTCAAGCCCTACCCGGATTAACGCTTCTTTGGCCAGCTTATGCCTCTGGCTTCTTCCAATTCCCCGGTAAATCAGTGGGAGTTCTACATTTTCCAATGCCGTGAGGTTGGCAATCAGGTTGAATCCCTGAAAAATAAATCCAATCTGCTGATTACGGATTTCCGAAAGCTGGTTATCTTTCATGGCAGAAACATCCCTGCCATTCAGATAGTAAGAACCAGAAGTCGGCACGTCCAGACAGCCCAGCATATTCATCAAGGTGGACTTCCCAGAGCCAGAATGACCGATGATTGCCACAAATTCACCCTTTTCAATGTCCAAATCCACATGGTCCAGCGCCCGGACTTCATTTTCCCCAGGATTATATATTTTGCACATATCCCGCACACTGATTAAATTATCCAACGGTTAACCTTCCTTTCTGTCGTTGCTGCTTCCTGCTTTGTTGTCTTGTTATTTTTATCTTACGCTACATTTCTTAAGGAAAATATAATATTACCTTACTTATTTCTTACAATCTCTATAACGAATGTAAGTTATATTTTTCTCCAAATGGCGTATCTTTTTCACTTAAATATCAAATATTCTGCCCTTTTGCCATACTTCAATGGTAGTATTTGAGGAAGTATTTTTGCCAGAGTGGACTATTTCTGCCAAATTTGTCATAATAATGGACACAAACCCATCCCTAAGGAGGCGCTTATGAAAATTATTGACATGCACTGCGACACTATATCGCGCATTTATAAGGAACGCACCCAGCAAAATGACGTGAGTCTCAGGACAAATTCTTTCCAGGTTGACCTGACCAAAATGATTTCTGCCAAATATCTTGTACAGAATTTTGCCCTGTTTATTGACCTTGGAGAAACAGAAGACCCTTACCTGACATTTCAGGAACAATATGCCGTATTCCAGGAAGAAATGAAACAGCATTCGGATTTGATTTCGCCTGTTACTTCCTATTCAGAGATACTCTCCAATGAAAAACAGCAGAAGATGTCTGCACTCCTGACCTTGGAGGAGGGGGAAGTCTGCGGTGGCAGCCTGGAGCGCTTAAAAGAAATCTATGATATGGGAATCCGCATGATGACTTTTACCTGGAATTATCCTAACAGCCTGGGATATCCTGCAGAGCCAGCGCCTTTTACAGAAATAAGCAGGCCAGCAGCCGCAGACAACAATATTTTGCATTTATCATCCACTAATGTTAGCAAAACCTCATATTCACGCGCGGAAAAAGGGCTTACCAACCTTGGTATTGAATTTCTTGCAGAAATGGAGCGTCTCGGTATCATTGCAGACGTATCCCACCTGTCCGATGAGGGCATCCGTGATGTGTGCCAGCTTGCCACGAAACCGTTCTGTGCCAGCCATTCCAATGCACGCACCCTCTGCAGCCGCGGACGGAACCTGCCTGACGAGTTAATAAGAGCGATTGCCGATAAAGGCGGCGTCATCGGCATCAACTATTATGGTCCTTTCCTCTCTGACACGCCCGATAGGAATCACATTTTTTTCAGCTATATCAAAGATATTGTGCGGCATATCTGTCATATTTCTGCTATTGGCGGCATATACTGTATAGGTCTAGGTTCTGATTTTGATGGAATTGATGACAATCTGGAACTGAGAAATTGCAGCCAGATGGAATTATTGGCACAGGAATTAAAAAAATGTGGATTTCATACCAGTGAGATAGAACAGATTTTTTACAAGAATGTGCTGGATTTCTATGAAGAATTATTATAACGCCATAAAATCTTTTGTATATGGCGTGGTCTGAAATTGACATAAAGAGAGGAGTAATTATGCAACAAGCGATTGTCATTGTCCCCAAAGCAACCCTATATGAATCACTTATCAGGAAAAACCATTGCCTTGCCGGTCAGAATGTCTCTGATGAATTATTATCCGGCTGGCTTCTTACGGTCACAGAATGCCAGGGAGATTTCCTCAAAGTCACTACCCATTACGGATACAGCGGGTGGCTGCGGACAAGCGATGTACATAAAATTTCGCCAGAGGAATATGGGCTGTGGAATATCCGCTCTGGTTCCCTGCTACTGCTGACCCAGCGTCTTACCGATGTACTGGCTGCGCCCAAAGTACAAGCCCCCATCATTACCACTCTTTTCATGGGCAGTACCGTCATCCCTTGCGGCAGCAGAAAAGACGGCTGGCAGAAAATCCAGCTTGCCGATGGCTCTATGGGCTATGTACCTGCCATTGCCCTTGCCACCTCCAAATCGTTGACAGATTCCCAGACAGAATTACGTTCTGACATTATCAACTATGCCCTGTCTTACCTCGGCACACAGTACCGCTGGGGCGGTAAAACCCATGAAGGCATTGATTGTTCGGGGCTTACATTTATGAGCTATTTTATGTGCGGAATCCTCATCTACCGGGATGCTGCCATCAAAAGCGGCTATCCGGTACGCGAAATCCCCCGCTCCCAGATTAAGCCCGCGGACCTTCTGTATTTTCCTGGTCATGTGGCGCTTTACCTCGGCAACAACAAATATATCCATGCCACCGGGAATCTCAATAGCTATGGCTGCGTCATTAACAGCCTCAATTCCCAGGACATGGATTACCGTGCAGATTTAGCAGAAAGCCTGTATGCTGTGGGGAGCGTATTTCCCTAACCCTTTCTCCATTGATATTCCTACTCTTCAAACAGCGGCGTGGAAAAATACCGCTCTGCCGTATCTGGCAGTATGGTGACAACTGTCTTGCCTTTCCCCAGTTTCCGTGCCAGCTTGATAGCCGCCGCCACATTGGTCCCGCTGGAAATGCCGCACATAATCCCCTCCCGGGAAGCAAGCAGCTTAGAAGTATTCAGCGCTTCTTCATCTGTAATGATGCATACATCGTCATAAATCTCCTGGTTGAGAATTTCTGGAATCAGCCCATCGCCAATCCCCATCTGCAGGTGCGTACCGATAGAGCCCCCCGACAGGATTGCCGCATGTTCCGGCTCTACTGCCCAGATTACCATATCGGGGTTTTTGTCTTTCAGTGTCTCTCCCACTCCTGTAATGGTTCCGCCCGTGCCAATGCCGGAACAGAATCCATGGATGGGACCGTCTGCCTGCTCTAAGATTTCCAGCCCGGTCTGAATCTTATGTACTGCCGGATTGGCAGGATTTTCAAACTGCTGGGGCACGAACACCCGTGAATCTTCTTTTGCCATACGAAGCGCCGTCTGCAGGCACTCCTCGATACAGGCACCGATATTACCGGCGTCATGAATCAGGATAACCTCTGCTCCGTAATGTTTCACCAACTTGCGCCGCTCTTCGCTGACGGAATCCGGCATGATGATTTTTGTCTCGTATCCATACACAGCTCCTACCAGTGCCAGTCCGATTCCCTGATTCCCACTGGTGGGTTCAACAATTATCGTATCCTTTTTAATCAATCCCCGCAGCTGAGCTTCACGAATCATATTGTACGCTGTCCTGGTCTTGATGGAGCCGCCAACATTTAATCCCTCAAATTTGACAAGAATCTGTGCGCTTTCCGGTTCTGTCATGTGATTCAGCCGGATTAACGGCGTGTGCCCCATTGCTTCTAAAATATTCTGATAAACCATAATCCCTCTGATTTCTCCTTAATTTGAAATTAGTATCGAAAAACAGCAGCAACCATGTGGTCGCTGCCGTCCTAATTGCGGGAGCAGGATTTGAACCTGCGACCTTCGGGTTATGAGCCCGACGAGCTTCCAGACTGCTCCATCCCGCGCCAACGAAATATATTATATTCCATATCATGGAAATTGTCAAATTTTTTCTTCGTTATTTTTTCATTTCCTTGCTGCATAGTTTATTTTATGCAAAAATTACAGATTTTATTCCCCGGATTTCGGAGACTCAACTATCTGAACGTGTCCCCCCCTAAGCGCTCTTTCACAATGCTGCCGTTAACATTATCCGCCCATCCTGCGCTTCCTGCACAGGATGGGTGGATAAAATTCCTACCACTCAGTAACTCTGATATATATCTTTTTCGTATATTGGCCATCTGTAACTTTAATCATCTTTGGATAACTGTCATTGTCACTGTCAGTAATCTCATAAGAAATCTCTTCTGGCTGACCCTCATCATCATATTGTTGATCAAACATAATGTTCAGCTTGGAGAGGATTTCCTCATCTGTGACATCCTCATACCGTTCAACCGTCAGAACCTTATTGGTTTTCAGCCAGTTGCCATTCTCATCTTCTTCGTCAACTGTACTAGTCCACCAATCACTAAGCCCACTCTCCGCTCTGACATTATCTACGTCAAACTTATCAAAATCATAATAATACTTATCCCATATCTCTTGAAGCTTATCCATTGCCCCATCGTAGGCTTCCTCATTGTTGACATCGCCTACCACGATACCATCAATCTGCGCGCGGTCAGCCAAGAAAGCCTCTGTCTCCTCAAACTGCGACATCAGTTTGCGGCATTCCTGAATCTTGTTTGAAACATTAACCGCTGCCTGATTGGCCAATACCTTAACCTTGATATCATAGGCAAACCCGCTCCGGGCATCCGATACATGGATTATATAGGCATATTCAGCCTCGTCTGATGGCTCTATGCTTACGGTCTGCCCATCTTCATAAGATTCTGCTGTAAAGTTTGTCAATGTATTACTAAACAGAACGCTACAGCTAACTACTGCCTGTGCAGATATGATATTTTCATCATCATCATATCCATTTACAATATCAAAATCATATTCATCCAGATTATCTGCCCTGACAGATGGATAGATGAATGCCGAATCCAGCTTCTCCTTTATCTGCTCTAATTCACTGCGAATTTGGAGGATAGCATCCATATTTGTTGCTGCCTCTATCTGACCCTCATATTCTGCAATCTGATCCACCAATGTACGTTTGGCATCGTTATCTGTAAATTTATACAATTGTTCCTTTACAGATTTCGCCTTGAGCTTTGTTTTTTCCTTTAGCTGGCCAAGACAGATACGGTCGTACTCTTCCTCCGATATGCCGATGTAAGATTCATCCAGCAAGAAATTGCTCATTTTGTTTTTGGGAATTATCCTGTGGGTCCTGGAATCGTAATCGCATACATACCAAAGGTTTCCTATCTGGTTGGGGCAATAGAACGTATGGGAATTCGTGCCAATCGTTACCCTCACCTGAACAGATGATTTGGCAAGCATCTGTGAATCATTTACTTCTCTTTCAGAATAGTTATGGATATAGAACCGGTAAATCCCATCTGTCTCTTCATAGATAGTTGTGTGTTCCGGTCCTTCCCATGTCGTGTCATCCACATCCAAATCAGCCATCTTCACATCATCAATAATATCATAATGATAGTAACTTGGATTACTATAATAAACATGGAATTCATCATCACCATCCTTTTTCGGTCCCACAAGATGGGAATCGATGTCCGCACTGGCTCCAGACTCTTCTGTCCCCCAGGTCAGGGTAAACTGTACCCTTCCCTTTCCTGTAAAGTCAAGCATTTTCTGGTCTACCATGCAGTTATAATTATCGACAGCAAGGTAACCATACGCTACCATGATGTCTGTATTGGAGAAATTATAGCGAATTGCATCCTCATCTAAATTCTGACGAAGGTCCAGCACTTCCACAGTATAGGCGCCAGCCGGTACATCCGTAAAGGAATAATTTCCTTCATCATCCGTCTGCACTGTCTGTAAAACTTCCCCGATGACATTTCCAAATCCTGCCCTCAGCTTCACCTGCAGCCCAGATACGTTGACAGATTTTCCTGTCAGGGAATCTATCACTACGCCGAAAATTGCCGGTGCATTTTCACAGCCTGTAATCTCATCACTCAGTAAACTGGTATTGCTGCATGTATAGGTCTGGGAATCGTTGCTGGTTATCATGATATTCTTCACAACTGCACCATAACCTTCTTTCTCCACAACCATCCAGTAATTGCCGATTTTGACATCTTCCATCAGGAAGTTTCCGTCCGTATCTGTCTCTGCCGTCTTGTTCGTATCTGCAATGAACTTCTGGTAATTCGTATCATCCATACCACTGTTACCATTCGTATACGGCAGTATCGTTACCTTTGCCTGTGCACAATTGGTATGTTCTGCACGTTTCGAAGGCTGCTGGGTGTCGGAAGGAGCTCCATCCTCTGCCAGAACTTCCTCCTGTCCGCCATCTTCTGTCAGATAATACTCCTGAACATTGCCGGATACTTCCACAACCTGATTAATATCCAGGTCATCGCGCATCTCTGCTGTAATATTGATGACATCATTGCTCTCACTTACCGTTACCGGAATACGACCTACACCTGCGACTGACGGCAGACAAGAATTATTATCGACCGTTGCCTTTGTATTCTCTCCTCCAGGAAGGATGACCATATCCCATTTTGCCCTTGCATCAATCTGCAGTTCGGTGGCTGTCGTGATAGAGGAACCTTCAGCTCCAACACCTAAAGTTATAGGAACCCGGTTGCTGCCCTCAACCTTCAAGATAGTTTTGCCCGGAACATTGATATCATTAACATAACCATTGTTCTCCAAATGAAAACTCTGGTTGCCTTTGCCGCTCAGATTGATAGTGGCAGCGCCATTTTCCCCAACCACTACGCGTCCTTTGGGCGCATTGAAATATATTACATTGCCAGAATGTTCCTCGTATGTGTTTTCTGCAATGGCATTGATTGTCACGGTTTTAAACTGCCCCTTATTTTCCACATCCGCATTGGGGGCATTGATTTCCAAAGTCTTGGCAGCATAATCTCCTTCGGGAATCACTACTTTGCCTGATGCATCAGACGTATAAATAATGTTATTGACCATTTTGCTCGTAAGCGCCTGGTTAAGCTCTGTCTGGTTGCTGACCCGGTCTTTATAGGATACCCTGATGCTACAGTCTGCACTCTTGCCATTTTTCGATGTTACCCTCACTATGGCATTTCCCTCGCCCACAGCTTTGACAGTTCCATTATTGACTGCCACAACCTTGCCGTCCGTACTGCTCCAGCTTAAGCTTTTATCGGTTGCATTGCCTGGCTTAATGTTCGCCGACAATTTTGCTTCCTGCCCTGGTATTAAACTGAGATTTGAAACATTTAAAACGATATCGCTGATAACAATGCTTTTATTCTTTACCGTAACCGTACATGTTGCCGATTTGCCTGTTCCGTCGGCTGCAGTTGCCGTAATCTTCGTAGTCCCTTTCCTTAAAGCCTTAACCATGCCTTTCTTGTTTACTGTAGCTACCGATTTCTTGGAAGACTTATAGATTACCTTCTTATTGGTAGGCTTTTTCGGAGAGACACTTGATTTCAGCTGAAATTGCTTCCCGACTTCCAACTGTACAGATTTGGTATTTAATTTCACCTTCTGTACAGGCGTCCCGACCACAATCTTACAAGTTGCTTTTACTTTGGTGCCATCCACCTTCGCTGTGATGGTGGCTTTTCCATTCTTGTTGCCTTTAACTTTTCCTTTGGTAGATACAGTTGCAACCTTTTCATTGCTGCTTGACCATACTACCTTATTCTTTCCTAAAGTGTTCTTAGTTACTTTCAGCTGCACCGACTTACCCTTTTTGAGCGTATAAGATGTCTTATTGAGGACAATCTTAGAGGAAGATTTCGGTGCCGCCTGCACTGCGATGCACTGTCCTGCCATCAGGCAAAACATCAGCAGCAGCATTAACGTTTTTTTCCAATTTTTCATAACCTTTCTCCTTTATGATAAAAATACCAGCTACAAATTTATCATATCTTTATATAGATTTTTTGTCAATTATTTATATTTTGGGGAATTTTCCATTTCTTATAATAGCTGATACATAGTGCCATAAAATTTAAAAGTTAAGATAATCTCAAAAGTTTCTGCAAGTATACAAAATAGCAAAATAATGTTAAAATAAGGCAAATATAGAAATACAATAATAGACCATAACTCTCGTAAATAAATGACTGGCGACAAACGATGGGGAGGAGAAAATGCTACAGAAAACAAAACTATATCAGGAACTACAAAAACGGGAAAGCAGTTATCAGGATAAAATTAAAGAACTTTATAGTTACACCACAAAAGTACTGCCAAAAATCAACAAGATATTTGCAAATTATACCGGACATGGAATAGAACACTCTTTAAATGTTATGCAGTACATGTATGATTTAGTGACAGACATATCTAAAATAAGCAGCTTGGAGATTACCTGTCTGATTTATTCCGCATTGCTCCATGACATTGGAATGGCAGTAAATGAAAAAGAAATCAATGATATAAAAAACGATACCTTAAACTATCAAGGAAGAAGATATTCCATTATTTATAAGAAATATCAGGATGAAACGCTTGCCTTGCAGGAGTGCATCCGACCAGCACATGGAGAGAGAGCTTACCGTCATATCATGCAGATGCAGAAAGATTTTTTTACGATGCCGGGATTCACGAATTGCAATTTCCAGGAAGAACTCGCCAAAATATGTCAGGCACACACAATGAATCATGACTGGATTTTACATAATTTAGACACGAATCAGATAAAGGGGGAAGACACACTAAATACACAGTATGTTGCAATGCTGTTACGAGTTGCCGATTATTTGGATATCGACGAAAACAGGGCGCCTATAGAACTATACCGGCTGCTATCTCCTACCGGTTTTGGGGATGAGGAATGGCGCAAGCATTATATTATTGAAAACAAAGAAAAAGTGGTCAGAGACCATACCTCCGGCAGCAGTATTATCGTAATGTACGGACAATGTAATGATTCAAAAATCCACAGGAAATTTTTACAGTATCTATCTTATCTTTCAGAAGAACTATTATGGTGTACCAGCTACAGCAGGAAGCATTTTGAAGAAAGTTATTGGATATTGCTTCAGCCACAGATTGATAACAGGATACAGACAAAGGGCTTTGAAATATCTGATTTGAAATTACAGGTAGATTATCATGCAATCGTAACATTACTAATGGGAGAAAAAGTATATGGAGATAAAAGATATGGATTGCGAGAATTAGTGCAAAATTCCATTGACGCCTGCCGTGTAATGGCTGAGGAAGCAGCAACTCTGGAAAAATACCGCTATGTTCCTTACATTCCCAGCATTCAGATAATATTGGATAATAATACGCAAAATATGATTGTTCTGGACAATGGCATAGGCATGGAATACGATGTCCTGACAAATTACTTTTTGAATATAGGGAAGTCCTACTACAAATCCGATGAATTTCTCTACCAGGGGAAAACGTATCATCCAATCGGTACATTTGGCATAGGATTCTTAGCTTGCTTTATGCTTTCCGACAGCGTTACGGTGGAGACAAAACATTACACAGAACAAGAGGGATATACTATCGAACTGGAAAAAGACAGTGAATTTGTCTGTAAAAAGAATCGCTGCCGTTATATTGCTGATTCAGGAACTGCTGTCATACTGGATTTGAAAAGTGCACTGGATGTATTTGGGCAGGAAACGAATAAAATAATAGAATATTTGGAAAACACTTTCTTAAAACAAGATGTACAAATCCAGTTTATTACTATTGATGATATCAGGGAAGAAGAAACCTTAAAACTGAACGAACTCAAAGAACAGAATCCAGATGGAATAAACTTGGACTCTTACCTTAATGGCATATCTGCTTTTTGGGATATACAGTTTAAAAACATTAAAACAGCCAGAAAATTTTCTGAATTATGTGACATTTTTCTTATTGGAGAATATATTGTCGCTGAATATGATTATACTAATAATAACTTATGCATGAAAGATTTAGAAGGAGATAACTTAAATAAATACATTAAAGACAATTATTTAATGGTCCTAAAAGTAGAAGGAATTAGAGAAGAAGAGCAAGAGTATTATAGCGAATGGAAAAAATACAATAATAATATAGAATCTCCTCCTCAGAAAACGATAAAAACAATATGTTTTCCAATTAGAGATGATGAGGTATGGAATAACTATATCAAAAATAATGCATTCACGTATGACAGCAACATAGGTACATGGCATACTATTTATTCACCGCTAAAAATAGATAAAATTATACCCAATTGCCCAGATATTTATAAAATTTTAACAGACAACAATATGTTGACTTCATATGTTAGTGTAAAATTAGGTAAATTTTCAATTATCAGGCTGCAAAGCAATCGTTATATTTATGTATATCCATTTTCGCCCTTCTCAATCTTTTTGAAAACAAGTGAAATTTATTGGCATGGTATTCTCATGAATAAAGGGAATATATATCCCCACTTAAATATAGCAGACATTAACTATGGCAACTGCGTGATAAATATTTTGAGAAATGATATTTTACCTAATGTAGCCAGGGATGATTTAAACCATGATGAAAAGGAAACTGTGAAATTAGCAATTGAACAAGCTGCGTATCAATATATAATTGATAACCTAACTTATGACCGAGAACTGCAGACAGCTTTACAGGAATTTATTGATAACCAGTATCCAGCAGATAATCCCTTTTATTCAGGGAGACAATCGTAATAAATGCGATATGCAAAACCTTAAACAATTGGGAAAAGAGGAGATAGAAAGTGTTGCAGGAAAGTAACCGTATAGAATTTAAGGCTTCCTTAAATGATAAGCTTGAGAAAGAGTTAGTGGCATTTTTGAATAACTATGAGGGCGGCATTCCTTATACAGGAATTGACGATGAAGGACATCCAATAACAAATCCAGAGATGGATGCCATGCAGATTAAAATTGCGGACAGAATTAAAAATAATATTCTGCCACCAACATTTGGCTTACTTGATATTGTTACGGAACTATAGAAAATATTGCAGTGACCAAAGTTATTGGGTCCAGTGAACTTGAAAAACCCTACTATATCAAAAATGAAGGAATGTTCCCAAATGGCTGTTTTATGAGATTAGGGACATCAACACAACCAATACCAACTTCTTTGATAGATGAACTATATGCAAAGAGAATCCATGCGGCACTGAGATATATTCCTTCACCCAGACAGAACCTCACATTTGCACAACTTAAAATCTATTATTATGAGCGTAAATTGGAATTAAATTATCAATTCGCAAACAGACTTGAATTACTTACGTCAGAAGGAAGATATGATTATATTGCACATTTACTGGCTGATGAGAATGGAGTATCCATCTTGACTAACACAAAACGATTATAAAAAAATCTGGTCGAAACCATTCCTATGAGGGAAGTACTGATAAATGCTATTGTACACAATGATTATTCGCATGAAATTCCGCCAGTATTTGAGATTATTGACAACCGGATGGACTTTACATCTTATGGCGGTCTGATACAGGGACAAAGCCAAGAAGATTTATCAGTTGCGGCAGTATACCCAGAAACCGAGAATTGATGTGTGTCTTTAAGGATGTGGGATTGGTAGAGCAGCTTGGTTCCGGGATGAGCCGCATATTAAAAACTCCTAATAAAAGTGTTTTTAAAATATCCGAACATTTTATCAAAGTAACTTTACCATTTAAAACAGAACAACAAAATAGCATCGCCACTATCAATCTGACTGGTAATGATAATGGAGATGTTATTATGGTGCTGATTATAATAGGACAAAAACCAGATATTACAGCCAAGAAACTAAGTAAAAAAACTGGATCTAGCACCAGAATAATTAGCCGTATTATAAAAAAATACGATAAACAGGAAAAATAACCCATATCGGTTCCGACAGATAAGGTTACTGGAAAATAAACTCATGAAAAAGCGATGATATTCCGTTTTTCACTTCTACCCTACCTGACGACATCGGAAACTCCTTTCCCCACTGCCATACCTTACCTGAACACATCATTCATTTTTTTAAGGGGAATCCAAAGATACACACCTGATCGCATATACCCTGTTTCCATAGGACGACAGTTTCATAAGTTTATCCTGCAGCGGATCCATGCACTGATATTCCCCGTCCTGCATACCCACAATCAACACATAATGAATATTCCCCAGCATATACATCCTCACCCTGACGATCGGATACCTTCCCTCCGAAAGACAGGCATCTATGATATCTGCCGAAACATCCTGATATACCTCGACCTGATATTTATGCAATGCGGATAGCTGCTCCCACTGAAGATTTCCCTCCGCATCGTACACATCGCCGGCACAAAACTCTGCATTTAATGTCCCCGGCGTCCTTTCCTCACCACTTTCCATGGAAAGCGCCGAGGCAATGCTGCTGACAAGACAGCCCGAGGAAGCCATTGTATATTTAGAATCCCCCAGCCTCTCCTTGCCCCAGCGCGCATCATCCTGTCTGTAAAGAATCATTTCAGCCTCCGGCAGGGTATTTTGATTTTCGGATGATTTTATCTGTGTACCACCCCTTAAACGAAAACAGAGGAAACCAGTTGCCGCCAGTATAATGCAAAAAATCATCACTGTTTTAACACGTCTCATCACCCATCCTGCCTCACATGCACATCCAACTGCGGATAAGCGATCTCGATCCCTGCCTCATCCAGAGCCAGCTTGGCATTTTCCGTCATCCGCCACTTCTCCTCCCAGAAATCCTCCTGGGCAAAATAACAGCGCATGTTTAATATGACAGCACTGTCAGCCAGCTCATCCACAAATACCCGGTACTCCCTGTCCTTCAGTACATGCTCGTTTTCCTCCAGCAGGGAAAACAGTACCTCCTTCGCCTTTTTCAGATCCGCCGAATAAGAAATCCCCACCTGTACGTCCATGCGCCTCTCTTTGTTGCCCGATGCATTGGTCAGGCTCGTGTTGGCAAGGCTTCCATTGGGCAGGACGACCACCTGATTGTCGATGGTGCTCAACTTTGTATAAAAGATCTGGATCTCCGTCACGGTTCCCATATTGCCGTGGGTGTCCTCCTTGATAAAGTCCCCCACCTTAAAAGGTTTCAGGAGCATGATCAGCACCCCGCCGGCAAGATTGGATAAACTGCCCTGAATGGCAAGCCCGATGGCAACCCCGGCGGAACCCACCAGCGCCACAATGCTCGCCGTATCCACGCCGAACCAGGACAGCAACAGGAATATTAAAAGGATATACAGCGCCGCCTTAACAAAGGAATCCACAAAGGAGCGCACGCCCTCCTCCGCCCCTGCCTTCTCCATGGATTTCCGGAGCATCCCCCTCACAAACTGAATAAGCTTTACACCGATCAGGAACAACAGAATGCAGAGCAGCACCTTCATGCCGAAATTCAATGCTTTTGAGGGCAGCTCTTCCAGAAATGCCTCAATAACGCCCGGCTTTAAATTTCCGTCTGTGATCTCTTCTATCAATTCTACGTTTTCCACTGCTCTCTCCTTACCCTTCCGTCACCTGCCAGATGCTCAGGCTGAGTGCCGCCATCTTGATCTTGATGGACTGCTCACATCCGTCCGCCTTCTTTGCCGCCGCCCTTTTTGCCCGGGGATTGATATATCCCTCACCGCCAAAGTGTACATCATCCGTATTAAAGATCTCTTTATACTTTCCCATATGAGGCACGCCGATTTGTACCTCCCGGTCTACGCCGGCGAAATTGCATACTACCAGAAGTTCTTCCGTTTTTGCTCTCTGTTTTCCCGCTTTTCTGGTAAAGGTCAGCTTGCAGTTTTCATGATCGATGCAGTCCACCCACTGGAAACCGGAAGCCTTGTTATCCTCCTGATACAACGCAGGATGGCTTAAATAAAAGTGATTCAATTCCTTCACCATATTCTGAAGGTCCTCATGTCCCTCCTCCTGCGAGAGAGCCCAGGAAACCGCCTGATCGTCCCGCCAGCTTTCCTTTTCTCCCAGCTCCTGTCCCATGAACAAAAGCTTTTTGCCCGGATGCGTCATCTGGTAGGCATATGTCAGCCTGAGCCCCGCCAGCTTATCCTCCCCTTTCCCCGGCATCTTCTGGTACAGGGAACCATCTCCCGACACCACATCATGTCCGAAGGGCAAAATAAATTTTTCGCTGTAGGCATAGATCATGCTCAGTGTCAGCTCCTCCTGATGGTGGGAACGGAAATAAGGATCATACTTGATATATTCCAGATAATCCTTTGTCCAGCTTGTATTCCATTTATAGTCAAAGCCCAGCCCGTCCTTCTTTAACGCGCCGGTCACACCTGCCCAGGCTGAATACTCCTCCGCGATCATCAAAACGCCGGGATTTCTCTTTTTCATCATGGAGTTCAAGTGCTTGATAAACTCGATCGCCTCCAGATTTTCATTGCCGCCGTACATATTAGGGATCCACTGCCCCTCAGCTTTTCCGTAATCCAGATAGAGCATGCTGTCCACGGACACCATCCGGATACCGTCCGCATGATATTTCTCCACCCAGAACAGGGCGTTGGCGATCAGGAAATTTTTCACCTCGTTGCGCCCGTAATTATATAATCTCACATCCCTGAACGGATGATTTTTCTTCTTCGGATCAAGATGCTCATAGAGACAGGTTCCGTCGAAGTCGGAAAGCCCCTCCATATTTTTCGGAAACCATCCCGGTGCCCAGTCCAGGATCACGCCGATCTCCTCCTGATGCAGCACATCGATCAGATACTGGAAATCCGCCGGAGAGCCATACCTGGAAGCGGGAGCATAGTAGGCGCTGGTCTCATAGCCCCAGGGATCTTTTTCGGTATGCTCCATCACCGGCATAAACTCCACATGGGTATAGCCCATTTCCTTCACATAGGGGACAAGCTTTTTCGCCATCTCCCTGTAACTGCAAGGCGTTGCCGCTTCCCCGTCCCTGCCTTCCGTCAGAGCGAAACTTCCCAGATGCAGCTCATAGATATTCAGAGGCGCCGTCTCCGCCTGCCTCTCCCTGCGCTCCTTCAGCCACTTTTCATCATGCCATGTAAAATCCCTGATATCACGGATCACAGACGCGGAATCCGCACTGCTCTCCGCCCCGAACGCGAAAGGATCGGCTTTTAAGTAGGTCAGCCCGCCTTTCACCTTGATCTCAAATTTATAACAGTCCCCTTCTTTTGCCTCCGGCACAAAGATCTCAAAGATCCCGCTGTCCCAGAGCCGGCGCATCTGATGCACCCTGCCGTCCCAGCCGTTAAAATCCCCCACCACGGATACCCGGACGGCGTTTGGAGCCCATACTGCAAACTCGCATCCCTTTACACCGTCATTTTCCGTCAGGTGGGCTCCCAGTTTTTCATATACAGTATAGTGAATGCCCGCCTCTATTTTGTCCGTATCCGGCGCGCCGATCTGAGGCAGGAAGCGGTAGGCATCCTCCACGATCACCTTTTTACCGTCCTCGTAACAAACCTCATACTGATAAGCACCGATCTTCCGGTAAAACATCATCGCCGCAAAATACCCTGCCTCATCCACCATCTCCATGGGCAGGATCTTCTTTTCCTCCCGCAGCAATACGTTCACGGAAACAGCTCCCGGCTGAAATGTCTGGAACACCAGGTTGGCTCCCATTCTGTGCACACCCAGTATCCTGTGCGGGTCATCCTCCTCCGAATAGACAATTCCCTCGATAAAACGCCAATCCATCAACTTATATAATTTTTCCTGCATGATACCCTCCCTGTCATTCAGTTTTATAAAATAATATACTTCATCCGGTCATATTTCTCATCTCATAAACTCAAAAATAATGGTTTCTTCTATTATATACGGTGAATGAATAATCCGCTTCTGAGCTTCGGTTCAAACCATGTGGACTTCGGCGGCATCAGGCGCCCTGCGTCCGCCACCGCAAAAAGCTCCCGGATATCCGTCGGATACAGTGCAAAAGCCGCCTTGCAGTCCTCCCGGCACCGTTTTTCCAGTTCGTCAAGCCCCCGGATACCCCCCACAAAGTCGATCCGTTTATCTGTCTTCGGATCCTCGATGCCGAAGAACGGCGTAAATACTCTTGTCTGCAAGATGGAAACATCCAGATTTTCCACCGGATCTTCACAAAAACAATGGGGCTTTGCCTCCAGTTTATACCAGTCTCCGGCTATGTAACAGGAAAATTCTCCTTTTTTTGCAGGTTTGCGGATATCGGAGTTCTTTCCCTCCCCTTTCTCCGGCTCTGCGCCATCAGATTCTGACATCATTGTCAGTTTCTCGATCTCAAAGTCTGCTCTCAGTTTCTCCAGCAGTTCTTCCGCCGACATCCCGTTCAGATCCTTCAGCACCCTGTTGTAGTCCAGAATACATAACTCCTCCTCCGGAAACAGTACCGATAAAAAGAAATTGAACTCTTCTTCCCCCGTATAGTCCGGATGCTCCGCCCGGCGCTTTAAACCTACTTTCACTGCCGAAGCACAGCGGTGATGCCCGTCCGCGATATAGATGGCGTTCATTTTTTCAAAAGCCTCCCGGATACCCTGCTGGCTTTCCCCATCCGCTACCTGCCATACCTGATGCCGGATGCCGTCCTCGGAAACCCAGTCATAAAGCGCGGATTCCGCCGTCTTTTTCCGCATGATCTCCCGAAGCGCATCGGTCTGTCTGTAAGCCAAAAAGATAGGACCGGTCTGGGCATTGCAGGTATCCACATGACGGATCCGGTCTTTCTCCTTATCCGCCCTTGTATTTTCATGTTTTTTGATCACCTGCTCTTCATAATCGTCGATGGAGGCACAGGCGACAAAGCCGTGCTGGGTACGGCCCTCCATCGTCAGCGCGTAGATATAATACATGGGAACTTCTTCCGTCACAAAGTCTCCGGCGGCGATCCGCTCCTCCAGAAGCTCCTTCGCTTTTTCATACACCCTGTCATCGTAGGTGTCCACATCGTCATCAAATGAAGTTTCCGCCCTGTCGATCGCCAGAAAGGAATCCGGGTTCCGCTTTACGATCGCTTCGGCCTCCTTCCTGTTATATACGTCATAGGGGAGCGCCGCTATTTTCTCTGCTTTACCCGGAACGGGACGTACCGCCCGGAACATTCTGATGTCTGCCATATTGATTCCTGCCTTATCTTTTAGTGGTTATTATCAGTTTAACAAAATATGCTTTGCAAGACAATATTTCGGTGATAAAATGATAAAATAATGAGATAAGGAGATGTTCGATATGACCAACGAAGAGAGAGAAATGTTCACAAGGATCAGAAATTACGCGGAGGAAGCCCTGAAGGATTTCGATACGGATCCTCAGAAGACGCCGATTTCTTTCCAGCTTCAAAAGCTTCGTCCCATCATGCAGGAAATTGCCATGGAGAAGCAGATGGCAGTGGAGGATGTTTTTATCAAATACATGGATCTTGCCAGTGAGGATGCTGTGGAGCGAGAGAAGCAGTTTCAGGAGGCGCTTGAAGATGACAGCAGTTTTTCGGGGCGGGCTAACCGGGTGGAGTAAGCGTTTTTTATATGCATAAAACCCACATATACAATAAATCTTCCTATGTGGATTTTATGCATATACTGTTAAATTCATCATAAATCTCCAGGTACCAGATACCCCAAAAACGCCGCTAAACTTCCTGTACATTACACGCGCCCAGCCGTTCCATGATCGCCTCGCGATACTCCGCATAATGGGGCATACCTCCGCCCAATCCGCCTCGTTTGGGAATCATGATCTTGAAATAGCTTCCGTTTTTCATCGTGATAAAGCAGTTGACGGAGCCCATCATACCCTTTTTCATTTCACATTTCCGGATATCAGCCAGAGGATAACATGTGCCGATATCAGCCAGAAAGACAGGCGCGGTGATATCCTGTATATCCGCCCTGTTTCCGTTCGGTTCATCCTCAAACTGATAGAGATAGCTTTCTCTCTCACACCCGGCAATAACCAGAGAAGACTGTGTGATACCGAGGTAAATATCATAGGCCCCGTATTTTTTCTTGTTTAAAACAACGATTCCTCCGTTTTCGTCCGGGATCAACTGGCTTTCCGTGCGGACACACTTCCCGAAAACACCCTTTATGTCTGTTTCCTTCGCTATCGCATGTATCCCCGCTGACAACATTTCACCGGCAGGTATATATTCTCCCAAAATCCGCTCCATATTTGTTTCACTAAAAATTTCAGACATATCGAATCCTCCTTCTGAAGACAGTGTATCAAACCGTCTGACATCTGGCAAGAAATTAATCAAAATGTAAAAAGTTCTTGACATTTTCAGTTTCAAACTTATAATCAATGTAAAGATATCTTTACATTTTCTAACAAAACACAGCCAAAAGGAGGCGCAACCTATGAAGAAAATGGATGAAATGGACAGAAATATTCAGCTCCGCTCCGAAGAATGGGGCTATAAAGCCGCCATGCTGGCACTCGCCGTATGGACATTCTTTAACATCGGGCAAACCCTTATAAACGGCGCGAAATACCATCCGCTCCCCGGGCTTATCCTGTGCTTTTCCGCCTGTATCCAGGGCTTCTCCCAGTCCATCATAAAGCGGAAAATGATCGAAGGAGACGAGGAATACCGGGAACCGAATAAACTATTATGGGGCGTGATCGGGACGGTCATCATTGCCGCCGCAGTCATATCCATCGGCACGCGCTGCACTATGAATCAGTGATCCATGACCGCCATCCACCACCGCCTGATGAACAGACAACTCCTCTCGCAAAGAATCATTGCATCCTTTTACAGAAAGTATCAAAATTATGAGAAACAATATCAAACAGCTGAGAAAAGAAGCCGGACTGCGCCAGGAAGATATGGCAAAAAAACTGGGTGTGAGCCGGCAGACGATCATTGCGATCGAAAATGATAAATACAATCCCACACTGGAACTGGCGATGAGGATCGCCCTGCTTCTGGGACAAAAAGTGGAAGATATTTTCTTTCTGAACGAATCCATGTAATTACTGATATCGCAAAAGCCCCTCGCATCACCGCAAGGGGCCTCAGTCATCTTAGTGTGTCACAAAGAACATGATCGCAAACAACGCGCCGATCACCCATGTACCGATCTTGATCTCCTTCGCCTTACCGGAAAACAGACTGATAAAGATATAGGAAATCACACCGAATGCGATGCCGTAAGAGATATTGTAAGCCATCGGCATCATCGCCACAGTCAGAAACGCCGGAACAGCCGTATCCGCGTTTAACCAGTCGATATTTCTCACACAGTTCATCATCAGGACGCCCACATAGATCAGCGCCGCCGCAGTTGCGCAGCCGGGTACCAGCGCCGCAATGGGACTGAAGAACATGGCGATAAAGAACAGCGCTCCCGTCACCATGGAAGAAAGGCCGGTTCTGCCGCCCTCCGCAACGCCCGCAGAAGATTCCACGAAAGTTGTGACAGTGGAAGTACCACACACTGCACCGCAGGTTGTCGCGATGGCGTCTGCCAGCATAGCCTTGTCCATATTGGGCACCTTACCCTCTTTTGTCAGAAGGTCGCCTCTTGCACAGGCACCGTATAATGTGCCCAGCGTATCAAACATATCCACCAGACAGAAAGCCAGCGCGGTTGTGATGATCAGAACGATCAGTTCCGTCTGGGTATGCTCTGCAAGATAAGCGGAGAAATCAAACCCTTCCGTGAACACCTTGCCAAGCGCCTGGGAACCAAAATCCCCGAAGGCAGCCAGCGGATTAAAGCTTAAGGACGCACCGAAGCCCTCATAGAAACCGGGAACTGTAAAGCCCAAAATATAATAAGCCACCGCGCCGCCTACGATACCCAGAAGCACAGAACCCTTTACCCCTCTCTGGGACATCACCGCGATCGCGATCACGGTGCCTATGGTCACAAGGACAGGCATCACGGACGCCCATGTCGCCGTACCGGAAAATACATTTAAGGAAACCAGATTCACGCAGGTTGCCGCATCATTCACAACGATACCCGCATTCTGCAGGCCGATAAACGCGATAAACAGACCAATACCGGCAGGGATCGCCACCCTTACCTGATTGGGGATCGCCTCAAAGATCTTCTCCCGGAGCCCTGTCACAGTTAAAATAATAAAGATAATACCGTCCACCAGCACCAATACCAGCGCATTGGCATAGGTCAGCCCGAAACCGAAACAGACGGTATAAACAAAAAATGCATTCAGCCCCATACCGGAAGCCTGTGCAAGCGGCAGATTGGCAAGCAGGCCGATCAGGATCGTACCGATCACAGCGGAGATCGCTGTCGCAATATAGATCGCATTGTAGGATACAGTACCCAGATCAGCAAACATGCCGGCATTTACCATCAGGATATATGCCATTGCCATAAATGTGGTCAGCCCCGCAAGCACTTCGGTTCTGACCGTGGAACCCTTTTCTTTCACTTTGAAGAAATTCTCCATACTCTCTTCTTCTCCTCCTTTGGCTTTCGCCGTGTGCCGGAAAAAAGCTTAACGAAGGATATCGGGGAAAAGCAATACCTCTTTTGTACTTTATCTTTTCTTCCGATAGTCAGATATTTACGGTATCTGGTAGAAACTCCGGAACCCTATTATCCGGATTATATCGAAAAGCTTATTCCTTATGTTTATGAAACCAGTCGTTTTGACTGCGTCTATCAGTATAGCATGGGACAGATAATGCGACAACTGTCATATTTTACAAAATTTTTATAATTTATATGATAATACAGATCATCTTACCGTTGCTCTCATTCACGATTCTCTGCATGGTATCCTGAAGCTTTAACTGACACTCATCCCCCATCATACCTATCTTTCCGTGAATGCCGTCCTGTACAAGCTGTTCTATCGTCTTGCCGAAAATATTGGTATCCCAGATGCCCTCTTCCGCCTGTTCTGCCTCCTTGATATACTCGATCAGATCCTTTGCCTGCTGTTCGGTTCCCACAATGGGCGCGATCTCCGTCTCGATATTGGCACGGATCATATGGATCGAAGGACTCTCCGCCTTGATCTTCACGCCGTATTTATTGCCGTGGCGGATGATCTCCGGCTCCTCCAACGATATCTCCCCCTTCTCCGGCGCCACCACGCCATAACCCTTGATCCGGACCTGATCCAGCGCCTCCTCCACTTTCACATACTCCCGCTTCATCTGCGCAAACTCTTTCAGGAGCTGCATCAGCTGGAACTCATTTTCCACCTTCTGCCCCATCATATCGCTGAGCAGCTCATAATAGTAACTCTCCTCCACCTCCAGCGCGATCTTGATCGTACCGTCCGCAAGGGAGATCTGCTCCAGCTTCACATTATTAATATAGGGACAATCCAGCGTCAGTTCCTGCTTCATAAACTGATGCATGGTGCTGACCGTCTTCATCAGCTCCCGCACCGTCTCGATCAGCGCCTGTTTCATCTCATGATCATTGGGCAGCATCTCCACCCACTTGGGCATATAAAACTCGATCTGTGACACCGGGAACTCATAGAGCGCTTCCTGTAAGATCTCCTGTATGTCCCCCGGTTTCATCTGCTCACAGTTCACCGGCAGCACCGCCACATGATATCTCTCCTCCAGTTCCTGCGCTGTCTGCTTTGTCTCCTCGCTGTAGGGTTTTGCGGAGTTCAAAATGATCAGGAAAGGTTTCCCCATCTGCTTTAACTCCTGCACCGTTCTCTCCTCCGCTTCCCGGTAATCCCCCCTTGCAAATTCCCCGAAGCTCCCGTCGGAAAACACCGCGATGCCGATGGTGGAATGGTCCTTGATGACTTTCTCGGTCCCGATCTCCGCCGCCTGTGTAAAAGGGATCTCCTCCTCAAACCAGGGCGTCTTCACCATCCGCTCCACATCCTCCTCCAGCGCTCCCGCCGCCCCCGGGATCATGAAGCCCACGCAGTCCACCAGACGCACTTTCATATTGATACCGTCCTGCAGACTGACCTCCGCCGCCTCCTGCGGAATAAATTTCGGCTCCGTGGTGGTGATCGTTCTGCCCGTGCCGCTCTGGGGCATCTCATCCATCGCCCGCTGCTTTTCGTGCTCGTTTTCCATGTAAGGCAGTACCAGAAGATCCATAAATCGTTTGATAAACGTGGATTTCCCCGTTCTCACAGGCCCCACAACCCCCAAATAGATCTCTCCGTCCGTCCGGAACTTAATATCCCTGTATAAATTAAATTCCTTCTCTTTCCCTGCGGTTTCCGCCGCTCCTCCCGCGGTATTCAAATGTTCCATAAAAATCCCCTCCATAAACTGCTGCAGATTACATTATCTTGTAACAGTTTATGAAGGGGATAGTGCCTGTATGACTTACATTTTTTTATTTTATGCTGCAGTGCAGGATTATTGTCTGATGTCTGTCCAGCTGATCGTCAAAATTCATAACTTCTGCCTTCTTCTCTTAATTCAATCAGGTTCTTCACCTGCGGTCTTACTTTCAGATACGCCCTGATGATCTCCGGCTTTTTCCAGAAATGCATCGGAAAAACAACTTTAGCTTTCGCTGTCTCCAAAAACAAGTCCATACCGCCGAAGGCAAAATCCTCCTGCCGCGGATCAAGAGGCACAAAGGCAATATCAAAATGCCTTCCTGGGATCCGTTCCATCTCCCGCCGGAAATTCGCCTCCATATTGTTGTTATGGGCCTTCGTCTCCTCCGCCCACTTCCATAGATTTAAGTCTCCCGCATGATAAAAACAATATTTTTTGTCCTTTTCTTCGGTTACGGTCACGATATAGGCAACCCCTGCGTCTGTGGAGCGCAGCGTCTCGATCACGATATTTCCCGCACAAATACTGTATGTCTCATGCGCCTTTACGAAGAGCAGCTCGTTTTCACCACTGACAAACGCCTCCGCCTGCTTTCTGCGGATATCCTTTGACAGCACATAGGTAATGCGGCTATCTGACGGAAGCAATCCTCCATCTTTCTTTCGTCCGCCTCCTGCATCTGCCTCATCCCGCCCGCTCTGCAGCGCAAAAATCTCCTTGTTATAATGATCCTGATGACTGTGGCTCACAAATACAGTCAGCTTTTTTTCGGGTAAAAACACCGGCAGCTTTCCGGTGTAGTAATCAAAGAGCAGATAATGCTCCTTCGTCTCAACCAGAAAGCCGCTGTGTCCTAAATAGGTTATTTTCATGATGTACGATCCATATTTCTATCGGTTTGTTCTGTCCGGCGTGGTTTAGCCTTCCTTTGTCAGGGAACCCTTCTTTGCTCTTGTCTTGCTGTAGGCAAGCAGTAAAACAGTACCGATCACGCCTGCGGAAACAGCGTTGGAAGCTGCTGCCACCCAGCCCTGCTTGAACACCAGCTCTGTGGGCTCCGCATATACCACGATATCCAGCACCGGCGCAACAATAACCCATGCGATGATGTTGGAAACGATCTGATAGATATTAAACCGCACGATATCCTTCACACCGAAGATACCCTCTTCCACTTTCAGTTTCGGGTATACAAGCCCTGTGCCAAAGCATGCCAGTCCGCTTGCCACAACCCAGCTCCACCATGCAGAACCGTACTGTACGGAATCAGACAGCGCATGACCGATAAATGCGATCAGCCCGCCTGCGATCGGTCCGAACAGCGCGCCAAAGAAAGCGCCGATACCGTAAGCAGTCTGGATATCCGTCTCGGGAATACCGGTGGGAACCTTCACATACATAAACAGCAGTGTAAACAATGCCGCCCCAAGGCCCGTTGCCACGATGGTCTTTGTCTTAAACTCAAACATCTTCTTTTGCATCTTAAATCTCCTCCTATTCCAGTTCCGTAAGTCCCCTGCTGATGCCATATAATTCTCCGGGCATCATTCGGGCACTTACTGTCTGTAACTTATTTCTTTACCAACAAAAGAGTACATAATAACAGGGAATTTGTCAAGTGAGAAGTCAGCTTACCGGAACTCCACCGTCCACTCTGGTCCGTAACTCAACCCGTACTCATCACAAAAACTTCCCTGACTCACCGCCAGCGCAACCTTCATCAGCTCATTATTATAAACCATCGGCGCACCCTTCTCGGCATATCCAAAGCTCTTGTGGAACAGCACTTTCTGGTCAAACACAACCTCGCCTTCATGCCGCACAGTCACCTGCACATCCTGCCCGTAGGAAAAACCTGCTTCCTCGAAAGCCTTCAGCGGGATATTCGTCCAGAGATTTCCGAAATTCGGATCATTGATTTCAAAGATCCCCTGCACTCTGCCGGGTTCCACGACCGGCTCTAAGATCTCATGCTCCACGATCTCCTCCACCGGATACTCGGGACCAACACCCTCAAAATCAATGATACCGCTTGCCAGTCGTGCAGCCGTATAACCGAACAGATCCCTTCCGTGGAAAATAGCAACGCCCTCCGTGCCTTTTCCCCTCAGCCTGTTCACGCTCTCATCAATCTCTCTGACTGCCTCGATCCCGATAAACCGCTTTACATGGGTCAGAGAACCATTGTCCGGCGTCACCACATAATACCCGTCCACAGTCTTTGCCACACAGGCACGGCGTTTTGTGCCGACTCCCGGATCTACCACAGAGACATAGATCGTCCCCTCCGGCCAGAACTGCAGGCTCTGATACAGCCTGTAACTTGCGCTCCATGTATCATACTGAGGCAGTTCATGGGTTCCGTCCATGATCTCCAGCTCCCTGTCCACGGTCTTCACCACCCCGTACATGGAACTGACAGCCCCCTCTTTGTATGTGAAATCCGTCTGAAATACTAAAATTGGCTTCATAAAATTTTCCCTTTCTTTTGAAATATTGAATACCTGTATTTTTTGCTCTTAATACTATAACAGTTTCCGCAGAGTTCTGCAATATTCTGCTTTCCTGTTCACTTTTCAGTTTCCCTGAACGCACCGCTGATGTGCAATGCCCGGTTATGAAGCGGGTGATCCTCATGCAGAAGGAGATTGCGCAGGAACATCTCAAGGTACTCGGTTGTTTCGTGAATACCGTTTTTCAGATCATTATAATTCGCTCTGACCAGCGCATTACGAAAATACCATGCATTCCCGGCAAAAATATCATTTGTCACATCAAAGCCCAGCGTCCAAAGATACTTGATAAAAAATACAGCGGTTGTCCGCGTATTGCCCTCGCCAAAAACATGGATCTGCCACAGTCTTGAAATAAACACTGCAAGATGATGAATGATCTCATCCATCGAAAGATTCCGGTACGAAAATTCCCTCTCTACAGAAAAATCATACTCCAGTGTTGCACGCAGTTCCGTTGCACTGCCATAGAGCACTGTCGCCCCGTCAAGCACCCATTCCCGCTTGATGATATTATAATCCCTTATACATCCGGCATGCGGATATATTCCCGCAAACAGCTTCCGATGAATGGACAGATATTCATTTGGTGTGAAACTGAACGCCCGCTCCGAAAGAAGCGTTGCAATTCTGAGGGAAACCTTATCTGCCTCCTCGGTACGATCATCTGCATCGCGGGCGGGGTTCTCCTCATAATAAGTCTGCAAAAGCGCATCTGCTTCCTGAAAAGAAATCTCCCCTTCAATATTACGGACAGCGGTATGCACCAGATATTCGGATGTCTGTAATCCATCAACCGCCTGTAAACCGATCGCCGTATGCCATGCATATCCTTTATCCCGTTTATTCGGTTCAGATTCTTTTATATATTCCTTAAAAGGATCTTTTTTCACTATATATCTCTCCACAATTATCTTACTACATTCTCTTTTCCAGATATCTGACAGGAACCTCTCTGGTGAGCCATACTCCATTCTTTGACAGGAAAAACGGATAACCGTCCCTGTTCATCTCTCCGGCTTTCACAAGATAAAGAACCGGCTTTCCATGGCGCTTTCCGACAGTAACTGCCGTATCTTCGTCCTTTGATAAATGCACATACAATCTGCTCTTCGGAATCAGCCCCTGTTCATCAATAGCCTTAACATATTTCTCACCTGTTCCATGCCATAATTCCGCCGGTGGCTCCGCCTCATCGAGCTCCACATCCACCGGAATGGAATGCCCCTGGTTGGCTCTGATCAACGTCTTATCCTCATTAAAGGAATATCTCTGTTTATTATCCGTCCGGACAATTTCCTCCAGAATATCCATATTGAACTCATGTGTCCCCGCAATCCCTGCGATAAGGTCCTCCACATCTGCCCAGCCATGTTCATCCAGACTGATGCCGATCGTCTCAGGCTTATGGCGCAGGATAAGGCTCATAAATCTGCTTGTATCTCTTAAACTCATACACCATTCCCCTTACACAAACGGATTCCAAAATCTCGATCCGTTCACAAAAACCGACAGACAAAGGGATCCCGCCAGGATCACAGCCCCGAAAACAATAGCCCCCCAGTCTCCCTTTTTCAGCGGCCTTGCCACATACCATGTCCGTTTTTTATGCTTTCCAAATCCTCTCAGATCCATCGCATTGCTGATCAGCTCGATCCGGTCCAGCGTGGAGAATATCAGCGGGATACAGATATTCATCGTATTTTTCACCCGGACGCCCATCTTCTCCTTTCTGGAGAGATCCAGCCCCCTGCTCTGCTGCGCCACCGCAATATCCTGATAATTCCGGATCATGTCCGGAAAATACCGGAGCGTTAAGGAGAGCGCATACGCCGCCTTGTAGCTGATGCCCACCCGGTTCAAGGAAGCCGCAAACTCACTGGGATTGGTCGTCAGAAGGAAGATCATCCCCAGCGGCACCACCGAAGCATACTTGATGGACTTCGTGATCTGATATAAAAGCTGTTCCTGCGTCACCACATAAAAATCCGTGATGCGGAAAATCTCATGCCTTGTTCCGTAAATTTCCGTGCCGTAGGTCGGCGCAAAGATAAACGTCAGAATAAAATTCAGCAGCAGAAAGATCACCACATAGACCGCCATGATCTTGATCTGCTTAAATTCCAGCCCGGAAGCCTTAAAGATCACCGCCGATAATACCATAACAAAAAGTATGTACCGGATATCGTAGGAGAACATCACTGCAAAAGTCATGAAGATAAAGCAAAGCAGTTTCGTCAGCCCGGAAAGATTAAAGATAAAATTATCTCTGTCTATGTAATCAAAAAGTTTTGCTTTCATGCCCGCATGTTCCTCCTTTCGTAATCGATAAACTTCTGCACAAATCCCTGTGCGTCCTCTATTCCCGTCAGCTTTGCCAGCTCATAGAGGGATGTCACTTTCAGATTTGCCTGCTCCGCTATCTTCTCATTTGTCAATATCTCCACCGCACTGGCATCCCCGATCTTTTTTCCGTCCGAGATCACGATGGCGTGGGATGTATATTCCAGCATCAGATGCATATCATGGGTGATCATCAGGATCGTCACGCCGGATTCATTCAGGCTCTTCAAGAACTCCATGATCTCCGTATAGTGATGATAATCTTGTCCTGCCGTGGGCTGCTCATCCAGAATCAGTATCTTCGGATTCATTACCAGCATGGAGGCGATCGTCACCCGCTTTTTCTGTCCATAGCTGAGAGCGGATATCGGCCACTTCTTAAAAGGCGCGAGCCCGCAAATCTTCAGCGCATGTTCCACCCGCTCCGCAATCTCCTCCTCAGGCACGCCGTTCAGCCTCAGCCCCAGTGCTGCCTCATCAAAAATCATCGGCTTGCAGATCATCTGATTCGGATTCTGCATCACATAACTGATATTCTGAGAACGTTCTTTGATAGTCTGCCCCTTCATATCCTCCCCGGCATAAAGGAGTCTACCGCCATCCTCATTCACAAAACCACAGATCACCTTCGCCAGCGTGCTCTTGCCGGCACCGTTGGTGCCCACAATGCTGACCATCTCCCCTTCCTGTATCGCAAAGCTCACATCCTGCAGGATCTTCCGCTTTTTCGTATATTGAAAGTTCAGATGTTCCGCCGCCAGAATGACCGGACGCTCCTCCTGCTGCACCTTCTCCTCCGGTTCATTGTGCCACTTCAGCACAGCATCCTGCACCGCCGGAATATCCAGTGTCACAAGCCGCCCCGCATGATGAGCCGCCTCCACTTTCACACCCGCATATTTCAGCGCCGTCACATACAAAGGCTCCCGGATACCGTATTTTCCCAGAATATCCGCTGCCATCATCTCATCCGGCGTCATGTCCGCCACAATCTGCCCGTCATTCACCAGCACGATCCTGTCCACATCCCGGTACAGCACATCCTCCAGACGATGCTCGATGATCACCACCGTCTTGTGATACTCCCGCCACACTTTATCGATCAGATCGATCGCCGTTTTTCCGGTCGCCGGATCAAGATTGGCTAAAGGCTCATCGAACAACAGGATATCCACATCATCCACCAGAACCCCCGCAAAAGCAACCCGCTGTTTCTGACCGCCGGAAAGTTCAAAAGGAGAAGACTTCAGCAGCTTTCCCATATCCACCATATCCGCCACTCTCTGAACTGTCTCCTTCATCTCCCCCTGCTCTGTCCTGTCGTTTTCCAGCGCAAAGGCGATATCCTCCCCCACGGTCAGCCCGATAAACTGCCCGTCGGCATCCTGCAGCACGGTGCCCACCCGCTTGGAAAGTTCAAAGATATTCATCTCCTGTGTCTCTTTCCCGCAGATCTTTAAAGAGCCTTCCACCTTTCCATGATAGGAAAAAGGGATCAGCCCGTTCAGACAATGCCCGATCGTACTTTTTCCGCTGCCGCTGGGGCCTACCACCAGCACCTTTTCCCCCTCATAAATCTTCAGATTGATGTCATGCAGCGTAGGCTCTGCCTGACTGAAATACTGGAATGAGAAATTCTCAAACTCGACAACCGCTCCCCTGCCTGCTTCCTCCATATCCGTCTCCCTCCTCTTTCTTTTGTGATAACCTTATGATTACACAGCTTTTTGATCATCTATTCTGCCAGCCTGCATCACGCGCGAACAAGAAACACAAACTGTCAGCTTTTGCGCTTTGTATATGCTTATTACCAATTCCCAATAAACCAGTTTCTGCTCTTCACCACTATCTTACCACATTGATAAAACCGGAAAAAGCACCGACACATAACCGGTGCTTCTCCCTCTATATTTTCTCAACTTACTTCACAACCCTGACACGGAACACGCCCTTCACACCGCGGAGTTTCTCCACGATATCATCATCCGGCCTTGTCTCCACATCCAACATCGTATAAGCCACCTCGCCGCGGGACTTATTCGTCATATCAGAAATATTGATACCTGCTTCCCCTAAAATGGAAGTAAACTTTGTGATCATATTCGCAATATTCTTATGGAACACCGCAATACGCCCCGCCTTCGTGCAGATGCCCATATCACAGTTCGGATAGTTCACGGAGTTGATGATATTGCCGTTTTCCAGATAATTCATCAGCTCTTTTACCGCCATTTTCGCACAGTTATCCTCGGACTCCTCGGTGGAAGCCCCGAGGTGCGGTATCACGATACAGCCTTCCTGTCCCGCTGTGATCGTATTCGGGAAATCCGTCACATACTTTCTGATCTTTCCGGAGCGGATGCCCTTCAGAACAGCCTTCTCATCCATCAGCACATCCCTTGCGAAGTTCAGCAGGATAACGCCCCGCTTCATCTTCGCCACCGCTTCTTCGTTCACCATTCCTCTTGTGGAATCCATCAAAGGCACATGGATCGTGATGATATCGCAATACTCATAAATATCATCCACATTCAATACATGATGCACATCCCTGCTCAGGCTCCATGCCGCATCCACGGAAACATAAGGATCATACCCGTAAACTTCCATGCCCATATGCTTTGCCACGTTGGCAACCCGCACGCCGATGGCGCCCAGGCCGATGATCCCCAGCTTCTTTCCTTCCAGCTCGGTTCCCGCAAATTTCTTTTTCTCTTTCTCCGCCGCCTTGGAGATATCCGCATTGTCCTTCTCAGACTTCACCCATTCGATACCGCCCACCACATCTCGGGAAGCCAGCAGCATCCCCGCGATCACCAGCTCTTTCACACCGTTTGCGTTTGCCCCCGGTGTATTGAATACAACGATACCCTTCTCTGCGCATTTATCCAAAGGTATATTATTTACACCAGCACCGGCTCTTGCCACCGCCAGAAGGTTTTCCGGCAGCTCCATCTCATGCATGGAAGCACTTCTGACAAGAATGCCGTCCGCCTCGGACACTTCCGATGTCTTTGCATACTCTGGTGTAAACCGATCAAGTCCCACTTTTGCAATAGGATTTAAACAATGATATTTGTACATGTTATTTATACTCCTCCTCATATTTCAGTTCCGCATCTGTCCTTCCAGTACACCTATACCTAGGACAAATTTTCAGCTGCTTCGCATCTGCAAATTGTCCTGTGCACTTTCAGGACAGATGCTGTCTATTTATGCTCTTCCTCAAATTTCTTCATAAACGCAACGAGTGCCTCCACACCCTCCTTAGGCATCGCGTTATAGATGGAAGCACGCATGCCGCCCACAGTTCTGTGGCCTTTCAGGTTTTCAAATCCGGCTTTCTTCGCCTCCGCCACAAACAGGGCATCCAACTCCGCATCTCCTGTCACAAAAGGCACATTCATCAGAGAACGGTCTTCCTTCCTGACAGTCCCCTTAAACAGCGCACTGCTGTCAAGGAAATCATAGAGCACCTTTGCTTTCTCTTCATTGCGGCGCTTCATCTCAGAAAGGCCGCCCATTGCCTTCAGCCATTTAAACACTTTACCGCAGATATAAATACCATAGCAGGGCGGCGTATTGTAAAGGGAATCATTGTCCGCATGGGTTTTAAACTTCATCATGGTAGGCGTTCCCGGCAAAACTTCATCGGAAAGCAGATCCTCCCGGATGATCACGATCTGCACGCCTGCAGGCCCCACGTTCTTCTGCACGCCTGCGTAAAGCACGCCGTACTTCGTCACATCCACAGGCTCGGAAAGGAAACAGGAAGAAACATCCGCCACAAGGATCTTGCCCTTTGTATCCGGCAGCGTGTGATACTTGGTTCCATAGATCGTATTGTTCTCACAGATATAAACATAATCCAGATCCTCCGGAATATCCAGATCGGAGCAGTCCGGTATGTAGGAGAATGTCTGATCCGCGGAAGATGCCAGCTCTACCGCTTCCCCGTAGATCTTTGCTTCCTGATAGGCCTTTTTCGCCCACTGCCCGGTCAGGATATAACCAGCCTTTTTGTTTTTCATCAGGTTCATCGGTATGGACGCAAAAATAAGGCTCGCACCGCCCTGCAGAAACAATACTTTATAGTTATCGGGTATGCCCATCAGATCCCGCAGATCCGCTTCTGCCTTCTTGATGATCTTATCAAACACCTTAGAGCGGTGGCTCATCTCCATCACGGACATGCCGCATCCTTCGTAATCCAGCATCTCAGCAGCAGCCTCTTTCAATACTTCCTCCGGAAGCACCGCCGGGCCGGCCGAAAAATTATATACTCTTGCCATTGTTATTCCTCCTATTCCAGTTCCACAGATACTATCTCACCAAATATTTATTTTACCGTTTCACCGCAGAGAAGTCAACTTGAATAAAATACAAAATTATACAGAATTACAATGTTTTTTGCATACATTTTCACTTTCACCGACATCTGCCCACATCAATTCCCCCGGCACATAGAGGCAGATGCTCAAAGAAGATGGCTTTTCTCAAAAGGCGGAAACGCAAGGAGACATGCGATTGACCAAACAATGCTAATAAGATAAAATAATAAAATATAGGAAAATTGCGTAGAAAGGACTCTATGATATGGAATTATCATCCTATTGTAAAACTGATGCGAAGACAGCTGATCCGCTGAAAGGATGGCGTTTTCTTGCCATTTTCTGGCCGTTATCATGCCTTATCTTTACAGGGATCATCTTATTTCAATCGGTCCGTGGAATGGAAGAACGCATTTTTGACATGGCGTTCACACTTCTTCCGCTGATCTTCTTTGCGGTCGGAATGAACATGCGGCACCGCCTGTTAAAAGAACGCGGACATGCTGCCGTATTAACGACAGCCACTGTCGTTTCCATAAAAACCCATATGCATTCCGGAAACAAATGCTACTTCCCTGAATTTGAATTCCACGCAGGCGGAGAAACTTACCGCGTCAAATATTCTGCAGGGTACAGTTTTCATATCGTAGACGAAGGGCAGCAGACTGCTTTATATTATGATCCGGAAAACCCGGAATTATTTTATGTACCCGCCGTACAGAAACACGATTTACGCTGGTCTTCTCTCTTGTGCGGTGTAGGCATCCTGTTCCCCCTGCTCGGATTATCTGCTCCTTTACTGCGGGAATTACTCATCGTTTCGTCCTGACCATCAGAACTTTAAAACTGATCTATATTCGGAGATTTCCAGCATGGTCATAATGCCAGCTCCGCATTTCCCTGCATGTTGTCCGCTGTCGTAGATGAAAAAGAAACTATACTGTATCCGTCAAAACAGCTGTACGGATTCCTGACCAGTTCCGCCGTGACCTTATGTTTCTGCGTATCCTCCGTGCCATCATACCCGACTTCCAGATCCGCCGTGATCAGCCCCCCGCTGTCCGTTTCCTCGTAATCGTATCCGGTAATCGAACCATAGATGAGCAAACTTGCGGCATCATACCTGTCTATGGAACCGCTGACAGCAGTCGAAAAATCCAATTCTGTACCGGTAAGGGAATACTGGATATAATTCAGTTCGTCGATACTGATCTGTCCATTGTTCTGCTCAGAGATCTGATCCAGATAATCAAATGACAGCCTAGAATTCTGCGATAAAAAATTCTTTAAAGCCACCAGTCCCGGGAGTACCACTGTCAAAATCCGTATAACTGAGCGCCAACTGTGCGATCGCAGTTTTTAGATCATCCCCCATGACAAATTCCGCCGGGTATTCATATTCTTTGATGCCAAGCGCTTCGTAATCTATGAACTCTGATTCCTCATGCGCACTGCCTTTCTCCTTCTGCGATGCAGTTTTGTCAGTGTCTTTCTCGTCTGAGACATTTTCACCGATGTCTTCCTTCTCATCTGAAGTAGTTTCGCCAATGCCCTCCTTCTCATCTGAGGCAGTTTCAACGAGGCCTTCCCTCCCATTTGAGGCAGTTCTGCCGGCATCCTGACTGATTTCAGCGGTATCATCCACGGTGCCTGTCTGCATATCTTCTGTGTTTTCCGCTTGACCGCATAAGAAAAGCAAAAAAATCATTGCTCCTGCCGCCAGCATAACTGATATTTTTTTCACGATCCGTCACTCCTGTGGTACACTTGCAATAGTTTCACACGTTATTCATATCGATCAAAATGCAAAAGGAAATTGGAATTCTTCTCCTGCCGGAAACGAAATCTCTCTCGATGATTCCGTAACTGTGAAGCTTGCGCCATCCCATCCGTTGATTTTGATGATTCCTTTTACGCTTCCATCATCCGCTGTAAACGCCAGTTCTCCGTTTCCGCTGTCGACAAAGGTTCCTTCTACCTGTCCCATTCTATGAATGCCGATAATCGCTTCATCATCTCCTGAATATCCCGGCCGGGTGATCAGATCGCTGTATATGCTGCCGGTTCCATAATTTTCTACAAACAGCCCATACTTTGCTGACCGTTCCGGCATGACAAAGGATTCGCCTGTTATCTTTGCCAGTTCATTTGCAATCACATAAGCCCTGTTTTTTGTAATCTCCTCCAGATAAGAATTCACAAGAAGAGGGTACATGCTTCCGTTTTCTTCACTGTAACCAATGCTCGTTAATACCGCTCCTTCCTTCATGTCTATCCAGTTCCTCTGTTCCGCAAGGACCTTCTCCTTTGTCTGCTGATCGGCGGAATTACTGAATCTATTCCAAAGACTGTTTAATTCCGTATCCCATATTACGAGAAACCATTCGGACGATATATTCATCTCTCCCTGTGTCTGGGCCGCCTCGGCTAACGGAGTGTACTTTTGAATAATATTCTCCATATTCTTCAGTTCTTCCTGCAGGGAAGCAGAAGCTGATACCACATGGTCAACATCCGCCCTGATGTCCTCAGAATAGTCACGGAAAAAATCTATTTCAAGATCATCATCCAATTCAATGCCATTGTTTTCTCTGCCTGCAGGATCGGATTCTCCTCCGGCGTCCCCAGACTCTGACCGGTTTGCTCCGCCCTGCTCCGTATCCTGACCGCTCTGCTTCACCGCACGATACAAAAGCTGTGCTTCTTCAAATGCTGTTTTTCCATAATACACCTCTATGCCGTCCGTATCATACTCCAAAATATAGTAACTGAATTGAACCGTGTCATCAGAAGATACCTGCTCCGGATACTTTATATAGATCCTATTATCTTTTATAATTTCTACGTTGGATGAATCCGCCAGAAAACGATAGGAAGATTCCGATTCATAATCAGAAATATCATAACCGTCAGATGTTTTTTGAATCGTCAGCTTACCGGTTCCATTATCTGAGGTATACTCGTATTCACCCGCCAATCTCTCCAATTCCCCATAAACAATGTCCTTATCCTCCTGTAGGGCAGTTTCATCAGCACCTTTCTTCCCATCTGAGTCCGCTTCGCCGGCATCCTGACTGATTTCTGCGCTACCATCCGCGGTGCCTGTCTGCATATCCTCCGTGTTCTCCGCCTGGCCGCATGAGGAAAGCATAAAAATCATCGCTCCTGCCGCCAGCATAACTGATATCTTTTTCATAATCCGTCACTCCTCCTGACAACACATTTTTTATCAGTCTTTTTCCGCACTGCTCATTGCCATCGTGCATATTTTACCACAACAAAACAATAAATAAAATGCCGCCTGCGCAAACGACATCTTTTTTGCACAAACGACATATAACAGCGGATATCAAACATTTATCCCTCTTCTTCCTCGTAATACATCACCACCGGCACCCCGATCTCTATCATATCATACAGCTCCTTGGCCGCCTCCAGCGGCAGGTTGATGCAGCCGTGGGAACCTTCCTTTTTATAGATCTCTCCCCCAAACTCATCCCGCCATAACGCATCATGCATGCCCACACCGCCCTTTACCGGCATCCAGTAATTCACATGGGAGGCATAGCCCGGCCCCCGGAGGATCCTGTTCTTCTGCTTTCCGTATACAAAATATACTCCCTCCGGAGTTCCTCTGTGGCGCATCATATTGCCGGTGACGATGGGCGTCTCGATCTCCGTCTCCCCATTCACATAAAACCAGAGCTTCTGCTTTGTCATATTGATCTCGACATAGGTATCCCTGATATCATTTTCCCCTCTGGCATAGGCCTCCTTTAAATAGGACGGCGTATGGGTTTCACTTCTCCGCTCCGCAAGCGCCTCCGTAAGCCACTTTACCTCCATCTTCCGGTCAAGCTGGGTTCCGTAATTTCCCTTTTCCAGCGTTATCGTGCCGCCTCCGTTCATCGTAAATTCCCGGGGCTTTCCATAAGTATCATAGGTATCCGCCAGTGTATCGATCACCACCTTTATTTTCTCCTCATCCCAGTAAAACACATCTTCTTCATTCCTGAGAAACGCAAATTCCTTCCCCTCTTCCATCGCCAGCATATTAAGCAACGCCTTTTGATCAAATCTTACCTGCTCTGCACCCATATCATAAGTGACCACAAAATTCAAAAATTCCTGCAATTCCTGATAAAGCGCCTGCTGCTCTTTCTCCCCGGCATTTATCTCTTCATCAAAATAGCAGTTCTCCGAAAGAACAATTTCTTTTTTTCCTTCCTCTATCGCGCCTAAACATTCCGATAATGCCTTTTCCGTATCCAATCGGTTCTTTTTCCCGTCATAGAGAATGATCCCTTCCTCCTCATCCTTTTCCAGCCTGATGCAGGCATCCCGCTTTATCTCCGCCTGCACCTCCTGATCTGCCAGAAACGCTTCCCTGAACCGCGCTTTCCCTTCTTCCGTCAATATAACCTCCGGCTCTAGCTCATATCCCCCCGCCTGCAAAAACAGGTTCCGCATCCACAAAATAGGCCTCTGCTTCTGCAAAAGCTGCTGCAGGGATTTCGTATAATCAAGCTGCACCATCTGCCCATCCAGCACAAAATGACTGTTCTTCCTCTCCGTCTCCGCCTGTCCTATCCCATCGCTGACCGGATAGACTACCGTAAGTTCCGGCTCCGGCACCCCGGAAAGCAGCTCCTCATTTACCTCCGCCACACTTTTCCCTGTACAGTATATGCCATTGATCCATGTGCCCAGAGAAAACCCGCCCATATAATAGAAGACGATACCAAGATACCCGCCCAGGCATAATATGATAAAAGCTATGATCATCCACTGTATCTTTTTTCCTGTTTTCATGAAATTCCTCTTCCGATCTGTTTCTCTTTCCCCATAAATATTATACTTACACGCATTCTAACATGCAACATAAAATCTCTCCGCTTTTCCTGTGCTTACCAGCATCTTTCAAACATTGCCTCAAACGGCTAAGTCCGGCAGACCACATAGCAGATCTGCCGGACTTATCACTTGCCGTTTCAACTCATATTAGCATTTCTTTCCATTTTACGTCACAGACTCCATATTCCGCCTGCGCCTCTATCCAGATCCCGTCTTCCGGTTACTCTCTCGCTGCCAGATCCTCCGCATCAAACGCCTCGCTGATCGGACCGCCCGGAGACACCATCGGGAACACTTTGTCATCCTCATCGATAATACAGTTCAGCACGACCGGTTTTCCAAGAGACAAAGCCTTTTCGATCGCCGGAGCCACCTCTTCCTTCTTCGTCACAAGGATCGCCTCGCAGCCAAGCCCTTCCGCAACCTTGCAGAAATCCACCTTATCCTGCAGAATGGTCTGAGAATAACGCTGGCCATAGAACAGTGTCTGCCACTGGCGCACCATGCCGAGCACATGGTTGTTGATGACAACCTGAATGATCGGAATATTATACCTACTCGCCGTTGCCAGTTCGTTCAGGTTCATACGGAAACACCCGTCTCCCGCAATATTGATGCAGATCTTATCCGGCCGCCCGGATTTTGCGCCGATACAGGCGCCAAGGCCGTAGCCCATGGTGCCAAGCCCGCCGGAGGAAAGGAAGGTTCTGGGCTCCGTATATCTGTAATACTGTGCCGCCCACATCTGATGCTGCCCCACATCCGTTGTAATGATCGCCTTTCCCTCTGTCAGCCGGTCGATCTCCTCGATGATATAAGGGCAGGTCAATCCGCTCTTATCATAAACCAGCGGATACTTTTCTTTCAGCTCCGCGATCCTCGCAAGCCATTCCGGATGCTGTTTTGCCTCCAGCCTCTGATTTAAGATCTGCAGGATCTCTTTTAAGTCTCCCACCACAGATACATCTGTCCTGATGTTCTTATTGATCTCAGCCGCATCGATATCGATATGAAGCACCTTTGCCTTCTCCGCAAACCGCTTCGGATTTCCCACCACACGGTCGGAAAATCTTGCGCCCAGTGCGATCAGCAGGTCACACTCGCTGACACCCAGATTGGAAGCCTTCGTACCGTGCATGCCGATCATGCCGGTATATACCTCATCTCTTCCGTTAAAAGCACCTTTTCCGAGCAGCGTATCACAGACCGGGGCATCCACTTTTTTCACAAATTCAGCAAGCTCTCTGGAAGCGCCGGATAAGATAATACCGCCGCCCACATAGAGGAAAGGCCTCTCGGCTTTCTCGATCAGTTCGATCGCCGCCTCGATATCTTTTTCATCATACTTTGCCTTCTTCTCCACAGGTTCAGGCACCGCCGGCGTAAATTCACAGGTGTTTGCCGTGACATCCTTTGTGATGTCCACAAGCACCGGTCCCGGACGACCGGACTGCGCGATATGGAACGCCTTCCGCAGCGTCTCCGCCAGCTTCGTCACATCCTTTACAATATAGCTGTGCTTTGTGATCGGCATCACCACGCCCGCAATATCCACCTCCTGAAAAGAGTCCTTGCCGAGCGCCGGAAGATTTACATTCGCCGTGATCGCCACCACCGGAATGGAGTCCATATAAGCCGTTGCGATCCCTGTGACAAGATTGGTCGCGCCTGGTCCGCTGGTTGCCATGCAGACACCCACTTTCCCTGTAGCCCTGGCATAACCGTCCGCCGCATGGGCAGCGCCCTGTTCATGGCTTGTCAGGATATGATGGATCTCATCGCTGTGTTTATATAACGCATCATATACGTTTAAGATCGTACCGCCGGGATAGCCGAAAACGGTATCCACGCCCTGTTCCTTTAAACATTCTATTACAATTTCTGAGCCTGTGAGCTGCATGTATATTCCTCCTTATTTATTTACTTTCTCCAAAATAGCCCCTCTGTTGCCGCTGGTCACCATCTCGCGGTATCTTGCAAGATAACCTGTGTTCACTTTCGGCTCCTTGGGCTCCCATTTTGCCCTTCTCTCCGCCAGCACTTCATCGGAAACCTTCACATTCAACGAATAATTCGGGATATCGATGCTGATGATATCTCCCTCTTCCACTAAAGCGATGGGGCCGCCCACTGCCGCTTCCGGTGAGATATGTCCGATGGATGCGCCTCTGCTTGCACCGGAGAAACGTCCGTCCGTGATCAGCGCCACACTGGAGCCAAGCCCCATACCTGCGATGGCGGAAGTCGGGTTCAGCATCTCACGCATACCCGGACCGCCTTTCGGTCCCTCGTAGCGGATCACGACCACGTCCCCCGCCACGATCTTTCCTGCTTTGATCGCTTCGATGGCATCCTCCTCACACTCAAACACCCTTGCCGGACCTTCATGCACCATCATCTCCGGCACCACTGCGGACCGTTTCACTACGGAACCGTCCGGCGCCAGATTTCCTTTCAGCACCGCCAGTCCGCCGGTTGTGCTGTATGGATTGTCGAGAGGCCTGATCACCTCGGGATTCCTGTTTACCGCACCCTTGATATTCTCGCCGATGGTCTTCCCTGTCACAGTCATACAGCCTTCATTCAACAGTCCCAATTCGGACAACTCGTTCATCACCGCATACACACCACCCGCTTCATTCAGGTCTTCCATATAGGTAGGGCCTGCCGGTGCCAGATGGCAGAGGTTCGGTGTCTTTTCACTGATCTCATTTGCCAGTGCAATATCAAAATCAAAGCCAATCTCATGAGCGATCGCCGGCAGATGCAGCATGGAATTGGTGGAACATCCAAGTGCCATATCCACGGTCAGCGCGTTTAAGATGGATTCCTTTGTGATGATGTCTCTGGGACGGATATCCTGCTTCAGCATCTCCATCACAGCCATACCGGCATGTTTTGCCAGTTTGATCCTCTCGGAATACACCGCCGGGATCGTGCCGTTTCCGCCGAGGCCCATGCCCAGTACCTCCGTCAGGCAGTTCATGGAATTTGCCGTATACATACCGGAACAGGAACCGCAAGTCGGGCATGCCTTCGCCTCAAACTCCCGCACATCCTCCTCACTCATAGTGCCTGCCGCATGGGAGCCTACTGCCTCAAACATGGAGGACAGGCTTGTCTTCTTTCCTTTTACATGGCCTGCCAGCATCGGGCCGCCAGACACAAAAACTGTAGGCACATTGATCCTTGCCGCCGCCATCAGGAGCCCCGGCACGTTCTTATCACAGTTGGGCACCATCACCAGCGCGTCAAACTGATGCGCCAGCGCCATACATTCCGTGGAATCCGCGATCAGATCTCTCGTCACAAGAGAATATTTCATGCCGATATGTCCCATGGCGATTCCAT
The DNA here is from genome assembly GCA_947647735.1 of uncultured bacterium. GTDB lineage: Bacteria > Bacillota > Clostridia > Lachnospirales > Lachnospiraceae > 1XD8-76. Next base: position 52,177 of record CANSLJ010000022.1, read on the forward strand.
CGCAGACCGCGATCGCCGGAAATACCACCGGCACGCCGCCTGCTTCCGCCACGCCCAGTTTCACTGCATCCACGATCTTATCCAGATTCATATGGCCGGGTACAATCTCATTATAAGAGCTGACGATGCCGACCATCGGCTTTCTCATCTCCTCCTCCGTAAAACCCAGCGCGTTAAACAAACTTCTGTGGGGTGCCTGCTGCATCCCTGTTTTCACATTGTCACTCCTCATCTTTTCATCCTTTCTGCATCTTATATATTTATTTCTGTCCCTCAAAACACTCAAATTGTAAACATTCCGTTTTTTATTTTAACACACTGCTTTATATTTTTACAAGATAATGTTGCAATTCGCTATAACTTAAAATGACCGCGCAGAGGGAAAATAATATCTTCGTCGCCACGCTCTCGCTCCGTAAAAAGCGTAACGGACACTAAGCTCGAAAATACCTCGCTAAGTGCCGACGCTTTTTAAGGGGCTCCTTAAGATATTATTTTCCCTCTGCGCTGCGATATGAAAAAGCTTATGATAAGAATTCTGTCAATATCTTCCTGCATAAACTATTTTGGCTTCGGATGTCCATTTCCTGACAAATTCTGTCTTTGCGTCAGTATAGGCATCCCGGTTATGTTCAAACTGCTTCCACAGGCGCAGTTTCAGCGTTTCATATTCTTTAGCGGTTTGGGGGTGTTCATTCAGATAATCTCTGAAATATAATTCATCGTTGTCTCCGGTATAGCGAAGGTGTACATGGAAAACCCTGTCGGCAAATCCATCTTTTGTATAGCCACGATTAAAAGATATCCTGCCCGGTTCCGCCGACATGCGGATGAATCCGTTCTTTTCCATCACCTTCGCCGTATGCCGCATATCGGAATGCTTTGGTATTTCGATCAGCACATCGACGATATCCTTTGCCCATATTCCGTACACAGCCGTGCTTCCGATATGACTGATCCGCTCTACCGGACATCCTGATTTAGATAATGCGGATGTCAAAAAAGCTTCAATCTCATCATATAATGCATTCCACTTATCATCATGTGCAACAAGAAATACCGGGAACAGTTCCCACAATTCTTCCAGTGACATTTCCGATAATTCTTTTCCCATTTTATCTTCCTTTTTCACACGAAATATTTGATGGCAAACATTATTTTTCCTGTTCCAAAAATTGTGGTGATACTCGTAAAAAAAGCTCAGTCTGTGCCTCTCTTTATCTTTGAATTATATTTCTCACATTCTGATTCTAATTCAGGAAAATTCAAACAACGATTTCTGCCTGTAAATGGCTCATTGGAGAGGTACTTCTTATACAAGACATTTGCTTTATTACAGATTACTTCACTATTGTTCCGACACCATTCCAATTCCTGAACACACAATTGCTTGTAATATTTGATATTTTCCCGATCTCTCTTAAAAATGGTTGCTTTTCTTTCGGCGATGAAAGTGGTATGCAATATCTACGAACACCACAAATAATAACAATTCCAACAAAAACTCTGTTATCTTTTCCCACCTGTGGTGAAATGGAAAGCACTTTATCATCTATATTATGTAAATTACGGATATATTTCATATCCACCTTGTATAATTTAAAATCTGTCTGCATATCTCTCCTCGTAAAAAATGGCTATGCGTTTCCACATAGCCATTTGTGTAGTAACTCCATTAGAGTTGCTAACGCTTTTAGCAGTCCACTTTATGGTAGGACTCACCACTAATAGTATAATACCATATTCATAAAAATAGTCAATCTTTTGAATTTAAAACTTAAAATTTTTCATTGGTTCAAGATCAAAACACAAAAAAATTTACATTACCAGCGTAACATGCCTGTCCCAGCACCTTCAATCTTCCGTAAACTCAAACAGTTCCTCCACGTTGACATGAAACAGTTTTGCGATATCCATCGCCAGTTTTAAAGACGGATTATAGCGTCCGTTTTCCAGATGCACGATGGTTTCACGCCTTACATTCACCAACTCCGCAAGTTCGTTCTGCTTCATCCCTGCTTTTTCCCTGTATTCCTTTACCTTCGTTTTAAGAGCCATATCAGATCCCTTTGCTGTCCATGACACAAAATATAATAAATCGCATAACGCATACTGCCAATACCGTTCCCACAAGTGCATAACCCGCCATTATTCCATCCAGGAATGTGACAACACATCCAAAGGCAATGACGATAGCCGCAAGCACCATCACCTTATATCCGACCGCATCTGCTCTGCGCAGATTTTGAATTGCCAGTTCGTCCTTTTCCTCTTTGCTGTACTTACGGATGCGGTCTGCCTGTATCGCTAAAAACAGGACGGTGAATACAACAACTGCATTCTGGATCGTCTCATAGTAATCATGCCAGTCCCGTCTTGCCCACATCCAGTAATAGCAGACAAGAAGCACCGCGTAAATGATCTTTGTTCCTGTTAATTCTTTTAAAGTCACTTTTGATCTCATATTCCATTCCTCCATGTGATATATTTCTCACTTCTATGTTAGAAATATATCACTCGCATAATGAAATGTCAATACAAAAAGTGAATTATTTATAACTTTATATTATTTCAACTTCATGCCGTCAAATAAAGCCAAAACAGTCCAGCCCTACAGCAGAATGCATCCCCCATCCTGCCGTATAACTGAACTGCTTACTTCACTGTTTATTCCGGTCTTACATCAGTTTATCTATTACAGATCTGCCGATGGTTCCTTCCGGCATCGGGATGCCGAAGTTGTCCGCAACGGTAGCGCCGATCACGCCGAAGGTATCTTCATTTTCCAGCGCTCCGCCCTCTTTCATTCTCTTGGAATAAGCAACAAAGGGCACGTATTCCCTCGTATGGTCTGTCCCTGTATAAGTCGGATCGTTTCCGTGATCCGCCGTCAGGATCACAAGGTCATCCTCGTTTAACTTTTCTAAAAGAACACCAAGATTTTTATCAAACTTCTCAATCTCCTCCGCATAGCCTTTCACATCCCTGCGGTGTCCCCACAGCGCGTCAAAATCCACCAGATTCACAAAGCACAGGCCGTGGAAATCTCTGTCCGCTATCTCTATCGTCTGCTCCATGCCGTGTACGGAACTGTCGGAATGATGGGTCTCGGTTATGCCTTCCCCGCAGAAGATATCATGGATCTTTCCCACGCCGATCACATCCAGCCCTGCATCCTGCAAGGCATTTAATGCTGTAGCGCCTGAGGGTTTCAGCGCATAATCATGACGGTTGCTGGTACGTTTGAATTCCCCTTTCTTCTTTCCCACATAGGGCCTTGCGATCACACGGCCTACTCTCCACTCATCCCGCAATGTCAGCTCCCTTGCGATCTCACAGCAACGGTACAGGTTCTGCAGGTCAAAAGTCTCCTCGTTGCCGCAGATCTGCAGCACAGAATCCGCCGATGTATAGACGATCATGGCGCCTGTCTCAATCTCTTCCTCGCCCAGCTCCTCAATGATCTTTGTGCCGCTGTAGCTCTTGTTGCCGATAACTCTCTTCCCACAGCGCTTTTCCAGTTCCGCGATCAGCTCCGGCGGAAAACCGGTCTCGGTGAAGGTCTTGAAAGGCTTCTCTGTCTTGATGCCCATGATCTCCCAGTGCCCTGTCATGGTATCCTTGCCGTTGCTCATCTCCCCGAGGCGCATGTACCGTCCGAGAGGCGCCTCCACGCCCTTCATCTCTCCGCCTGTATGAAGGTTCAGCATCCCCAGTTTTTCCAGATTCGGTATCTCGATGCGCCCCATCTTGTCCAGAATATGACCAAAGGTATCCGATCCCACATCCCCGAAATTTGCGGCATCCGGCAGTGCGCCGATGCCGAGCGAATCCAGTACAATTACAAAAACTCTTTTATAAGCACTCATTTTATCTCACTCCCTCTTGATTTTTATATATAATTTTTATATTTTCTATTGTGATCTCCCTGTGTTTATTTCAGTTCTTTATACAGCTTCTCCTTCATCTTCTCATCCGCGAAGGAAACCGCAATGGCGTTTCTCATACACAGCAGGATCTCTTCATCCTGTATCCCGTAATTCCTTTGAATAAATTCCAGTTCCTTCGTCAGAGAAGTGCTGCTCACGGCACGATTGTCCGTATTGATCGTGACGATAAGCCCTCTGTCCAGAAATTCCCGCAGGGGATATTCCTCCGGGCTATTCACTGCCTTTGTCTGCAGGTTGCTGATGGGACACATTTCAACGCCCACACCGGCTTTTTTCACAAGTTCCTGAATATCCGCCCTGCCTCGCATGGCGATACCGTGCCCGATGCGTCCTGCCCCTGCTTTTACCGCATTCACAATGTTCTCCGCATTCCCACACTCCCCGGCATGTATCGTATAGGACATGCCCAGCTTTTTCACTCTCTCGAACAGGTTCATAAACTCCGACATCGGATACTGCGCCTCCGCTCCCGCCAGATCCGCCGCGCAGACGCCCGCTCCCGAGAACTGCCACGCGGTTTTCAGCATCCTGAAATTTTCTTCCTCACTGTAATGGCGCATGGCACAGACGATCACATTGTATTCCACGCCAAAATCCTGTCTTCCCTTTTCCAGGCCCTTCAGCAGCGCTTCGATCGACTGCTCCGTACTCATCTCCTCCGACACCAGAGACAGCGGTGTAAAACGGATCTCCGCATAGCGGACATTCTCGCTGCCCATCGTCCTTAGAATATCATAGCCCGCACCCGCAAGCCCCTCCGCATCCTGCAGACAGGCTACAGGCAGTGCAAACTTTGCCAGATATTCCGAAAGGTTCTGACAATCCTCGGACACCTGCAATTCCTTCTCCTCCACAGTCCTTCCCAGCCGCTTCTCAACAAATCCGCGGCTCAGAGAACCGTCCAGATGACAGTGTAATTCTACTTTTGGCAGTTTTTTTAATTCTTCTGTTGTCATGGTCGCCTCATTTATACTCTATGCCAGATCTGCCGGTCCGAATCCCTCCGGAAACGCCTCCTTCAGAGTATATATTTTATATTCATCTTTACTCTTCGCCACAATGATCTGAAATGTATCCGGATCACAGAACTCCATCATCACCTGCCGGCACACGCCGCAGGGATATGCGTACCCTGTCAGGAACCCATCCTTTCCCCCGACAACACAGATAGCGTCAAACTCCTTCACGCCCTCGCTCACCGCTTTGAAAAAAGCAGTCCGCTCCGCACAGTTTGTCGGTGTAAAAGCGGCATTCTCTATATTACAGCCTGTATACAGCTTTCCGTTCTTCGCCAGAAGCGCCGCGCCTACTCTGAAATGGGAATACGGCACATAGGAAAAGTCCATCTGCCGAATCGCCAGATCGATCATTTCTTCTATTCGTTTTTTATCCATACTATACCTCTATTCCAGTACCGCATGAGCCTTTCCAGTGCCATCTTCGGCAGAGAAATTTCCGGCCGCTTCTCGTCCGTATATTCTCTAGGCACTGTTCAGGCTCATGCTGTTTTCCAGTTCCGCATTATGTCGTTTAATATCCGGTTGCCTCCTCGCTCTTGAGCAGCTTGATGATCCTGCTTGTGCCGAGGCGGTCTGCTCCCAGGGCAAGGAATTTCTCCGCATCCTCCAGAGAGGAAATACCGCCCGCCGCCTTGATCTTCACATTCTCACCGACATGCTCCGCAAAGAGCTTCACATCATCAAAGGTTGCCCCTGCCGTTGAAAAGCCGGTGGAAGTCTTGATATAATCCGCTCCCGCCTTTGTCACGATCTCACACATCTTTATCTTCTCTTCGTCCGTCAGCAGGCAGGTCTCGATAATGACTTTCAGTATCTTATCGCCGCAGGCCGCTTTCAGTGTCCGGATCTCCTCCTCCAGCAGATCGTACTTCTTATCCTTCAGCCAGCCGATATTGATCACCATATCGATTTCCGCCGCTCCGTTTGCGATTGCATCTTTTGTCTCGAACTCTTTCACAGCCGTTGTCATATACCCGTTCGGAAATCCGATCACGGTGCAGACAGCTACCTTCCCCTGTAAATAATCTGCCGCCTGTCTCACATAAGAAGGCGGAATACACACGGAAGCTGTTCCGTATTTTACCGCATCATCACAGATCTGTCTGATTTCCTCCCATGTGGAAGGTTGCAGCAGCAGTGTGTGGTCAACATGTTTTACCATTTCTTTTACGTCCATAATCATTCTCCTATTCCAGTTCCGCATGAGCTCTTCCAGCACCTTATTCTGCAGAGAAATTTCCAGCCGTTTCACGTCTGTAAATTCTCTGGGCACTGTCTGAGCTCATGCTGTTTTCCAGTTCCGCATGAGCTCTTCCAGCACCTTATCCTGCAGAGAAATTTCCAGCCGTTTCACGTCTGTAAATTCTCTGGGCACTGTCTGAGCTCATGCTGTTTTCCAGTTCCGCATCAATTTTTTATTTATCCTGCCTGATCAGTTCCCGGATTGCTTCCACAGCCACCTGGATTGCCATATCCGTATCATGCACCACCGGATTTTCAAGCCCCAGCTTCTCCCGCTCCTGATTGGCAACTACAAGGAAACAGGAACCCGTCCTCACCCGCAGATAGCTTGCCACGATAAACAGCGCCGCCGATTCCATCTCGGATGCCAGACACCCCAGCCTCTTCCATGCCTCCCACTTGTTCATCAGCTCATAGCTGACCGGCTTTGTCTCCGGCTCATGCTGTCCGTAGAACGCATCCTTGCACTGCACAACGCCCGTGTGGAAGGGATAGCCTTTCTTCTTTGCCGCCTCCACCAGCGCGTTTGTCACGGTAAGGTCCGGCACTGCCGGAAACTCAATGGGCGCGTATTCCTTTGTGGTTCCTTCCATACGGATAGCGCCCGTGGCAACCACCACATCCCCGCTCTTTACTTCCGTCTGCATTCCCCCGCAGGTTCCGATGCGGATAAACGTATCAGCCCCGCAGCGGTAAAGCTCCTCCATCGCAATGGATGCCGAGGGACCCCCGATCCCGGTGGATGTCACGCTGACTTTCACCCCGTCCAGCGTCCCGGTGTAGGTGACATACTCCCTGTTATCCGCAACCAGCACCGGATCCTCAAAGTACTGCGCAATCTTGGCGCAGCGCTTCGGATCTCCCGGCATGATCACATACCTGCCGACCTCGCCCTTCGCCACCTGAATATGATACTGCCTGCTTGCATCTTCTGAATAATTCTTCATCTGCACTCCCCTGCCTTTCTCCATGATTCCATTTTATAATTCCAACTATATTTTTGCAATAAATTTATGACAGATCGATCTTTTTTTCCACAATTTTTCTAAGTTCCATATATTGTTCCTTACTTACAGTGATCTTCTGTCCTTTTTTAGAAATCAGCCCATCCTCATAAAACTTCTTTATGCTTCTGCTGATACTCCGCAGACACAGCCCTGTCTCATCCGCCAGACTCTGCCTGCCCGCAGAAATCTCCAGAAATCCATTCTTATGATACTTTTTATAGGAATCGACCAAAAATAAAGCCAGTCTGTCCGCTCCCTGCATAAACAAAAACAGTCTGTTGTTTCTCCCCTCTGTCAGAAGATATTCACAGATCTGCTTTGCCTCATATTTCATAGCATGGATATCCGAATACATCCACTTCTGAAACACCGCCCTGGAAAGCTTTACCACCACGCAGTCCGTCACCGTCCAGAGATTTGTCCTGTAAACATCCTCATCCGTCATAAACTCCATGCCGCCAAAAGCATACAGTTTATCAAACCGCATATAGTTAAAAGGAACGCCGTACACCCGGTAATCCGCCGCCTCCACAACGCCCTTTATCACATAATATACGGTATCGGCAGGCTCTCCCTCCTTTACCAGCAGCGTATCCTTCTTTATCTTTTCGATCCGGAACTCCTCGATCAGCCACCTGGGCGCATCCTTAAAATACTCTGCAAACTGCTCCCGTTTTCTATCCTCCGTCTCCCTCAGAAACGGCGCCAGATCATTTGCTGTTTCCTGCTTCATACGGAAACCTCCCTCTCTGTTTTACAGACAGCTCCTCTTTTCATACATTTTGAGATGCGCTCTGAAAAGAACTGGATCACCGGGCCTGCCGCAAACGCTGTGATCACAGTGATCATACCAAGCCCGCCTCCTAAGATAACACCTGTTATAATACAGACCACATCAAAACAGATCTTGACTGTCCGGTATTCTTTCCCAGCCTTATCCCTGATCAGCATCACGATCCCTGTAAACGGATCAAGCCCGATGTCCGCCGCGATAAACATCGCAACTCCCACATACAATGACATACATCCTAAAAACGCCCCCATGATCTGCACAGGCATTGTCTGCACCGGAAACAGCATATGGTACAGCCTCCCGCCCAGATCCACGATCGTTCCATAGGGAAGGATATAGATAAAAGTGCCGATATTGACATAGCGCCTGCCCAGACAAAAGACAACCGCTGTCAATGCAAAATTGACAATATTGGATGCCATTCCCAACTGCTGAGACGAAAGTCCCAGAGCATTTCTGAGCCCGTCGTACAAAATCCCGATGGAATCATTCCCCAAAGACGCCGCCGCATTAAAAGCGATCCCAACTCCCACAAACAAAATTCCGACCACAGCCAGTACCATCTTTTTTCCTTTTTCCATGTTCACTGCATCTTTCCCCGCTTTCTGCTTTTTCAACATACCAAGTATATCCGAATTATGCCACATGTCCCAAATCCAAAAAAAGGACTACAGTCCTATTTTATGTGATCCGCCTTCGATTTGTCGCATTTCCACTAATTTGCACTTTCTATTTTGTGCATTATGCTGAAAATTAAACTGCGAGCGGCTTTATGCCAGCAAAAAGCCGGGCACTTCGCCCGGCAAAAAGATTCCCTGTTCAAACTATCCCTGTGAAAACCACTTCACGCCATCCGGCTTCCCCGGATGCTCCCCCAGATGTTTTTCCATCCAGACAAGATGATACCAGCGGCCGAATTTATAACCGCACTGATGAAACTTTCCCACCATACGGTAGCCCATATGCTCGTGAAAACGGATACTGTTAAAGGTAAGATATTCATCTTCCGTCTCCGGACAGGCGATGCAGGCGTTTAAGTTGATAATATTCTGCCGGGACAATTCCCTCTCCAGCGCATCGTACAGCTTCCTGCCGACACCTGCACTCCGACTGCCCTTCTCCACATAGATAGCGGTCTCCACCGCCCAGTCGGCGGCAGGCCTCTCATTAAAAACCCCGGCATAGGCATAGCCCACGATCCGTCCGTCCCGCTCTGCCGCCAGATAAGGATATCGCGTCAGTATATGTTCTATCCGCCCCCTGAACTCTTCCACAGAAGGCACTTCATACTCAAAGGTGATCGCCGTCTCCCTGACATAGGGCGCATAAATCTCCACAAGCCGCTCCGCATCCTTCGGCTCCGCAATCCTGATGATACTACGCTCCATCAAATCCTCTCCACGATCTTATCGCCCAGCTCCACACAGCTTACCTGCGTACATCCCTCTGACATGATATCCACCGTCCTGAAGCCGTCCTTCAACACCTGACGCACCGCTTCATCGATGGCGTCCGCCTCCTTGTCCAGATCGAAGCTGTAGCGCAGCATCATGGACGCGGACAGGATCGTTGCGATCGGGTTTGCCTTTCCTGTTCCTGCAATGTCCGGTGCGGAACCGTGGCTCGGCTCATACAGTCCAAATTTACTGTCATTTAAGCTTGCGGAGGAAAGCATGCCGATGGAACCGGTCACCATGCTGGCTTCATCCGATAAGATATCCCCGAACATATTCTCCGTCAGGATCACATCAAACTGCGCCGGATCTTTCACGAGCTGCATCGCACAGTTATCCACCAGCATATGCTCCAGCTCCACATCCGGATAATCCTTCGCCACCTCGTTCACGACAGCCCTCCAGAGCCTCGAGGAATCCAGCACATTCGCCTTATCCACGGAAGTCACTTTTTTCCTTCTCTTCCTTGCGATATCAAAACCCTTTATAGCAATCCGCCGGATCTCCGTCTCATCATAGGTCAGTGTATCGATGGCTTTCCTGACGCCGTTTTCCTCCACAGTCCTTCTCTCTCCGAAGTAAAGCCCGCCGGTCAGCTCCCGCATGATCATCATATCAAATCCCGCCGCACTGATCTCCTCCTTCAACGGGCATGCCCCTGCCAGCTCCTCGTACAGATAAGCCGGGCGCAGATTGGCAAATAAATTGAGGGATTTGCGCAGCTTTAAAAGCCCTGCTTCCGGCCTCTTCTCAGGGGGAAGCTGATACCAGGGAGATGTGGATGTATTGCCTCCGATGGCTCCCATCAGCACTGCATCTGCCGCCTTACAGTTTTCGATCGTCTCATCTGTCAGCGGAATACCATTTACATCGATGGATGCTCCGCCCATCAGCACATCCCGAAACACCATCTCATGTCCGTATTTTTCCGCCACTTTCTGCAGCACTTTCTTTGCCTCCGCTACGATCTCCGGCCCGATGCCGTCACCGGGTATACAGGTAATCTTACAGTTCATGTTCTCTTTCCTCCGTCTGTTCTTATTATTTATTATGATTTTCTTCCTATTTTAACAGAAGCGAAACATCCATGCAATGCAAAAAAATAAGACGCCGCGGCGCCCTATTTTCCTTTTTACACTTTTACCTTTTAACCTTCTGCCTTTTCCACCTCAGAGATTGCTTCTTTTTTCATCGGAATACGGCAGTTTTTATTATTACCGAACTCTACGATCACCGTATCGTCCGTGATATCGATCACCACTCCGTAAAAGCCGCTTGTCGTGCATACCACATCACCGATCTCCAGAGATGCCAGCATGCCAGCCACCCTTTTCTGTTCCTTTTTCTGAGGTCTCATCAAAAAGAAATAGAAAAATCCAACGATGAGCACCAGATAAATAATCATGATCATACCGCCGCCCTGAGCAGCCGCATCAGCCGTTAATAAACTTAACATTCTTTCATCCTCATTTCCGCGCATACCCCTGCGCTTATCGTTCTTTCCACCGCAGATCACCTGCGGCCTGTTACCACAGGAATAAAGCCTGTCTAACTATCATACACAAGTTTCCGCCTGAAAACAAGTCCTATTTTAAAACTTGCTGTATCTTCTGTAACAATTCCGTTATGCCATACTCCCGGACTGGATCCTCTGCATCCGCTCCAGCTTTTCCTTTTTATAAGCTGCAAACCGTCCGGCATCCAGCGCATCCCTGATCTCCGTCATCATCGTATTATAGAAATACAGGTTGTGCAGCACACAAAGACGCATCCCCAACATTTCCTTCGCTTTCAGAAGATGCCGTATGTAGGCTCTGGAATAGCGCCTGCAGGCAGGACAGGAACAACCTTCCTCGATCGGACGCATATCCTTCTCATACTTCTGGTTAAACAGATTGATCTTCCCGTAGTTTGTGTAAAGATGCCCATGTCTGCCGTTCCGGGAAGGATAGACGCAGTCAAAGAAGTCCACACCCCGCTCCACCGCCTCCAAGATATTGGCGGGTGTTCCCACGCCCATCAGATAGACAGGCTTATCCTCCGGCAGATAGGGCACTGTTTCCTCCAGAATATGGTACATCTCCTCATGGGTTTCCCCCACCGCAAGGCCGCCCACCGCATAGCCGTCCAGATCAAGTTCCGAGATCCGCTTTGCATGCTCTATCCTGATATCATCAAAAATGGCGCCCTGGTTGATCCCGAACAGAAGCTGGGACGGATTGATCGTCCCCTCCTGCTGATTCAACGCCTTCATCTTCTGCTGACAGCGCACAAGCCACCTGGTGGTCCTGTCCACGGAATTCTGCACATAGAGCCTGTCCGCCTTACTGGAAGGACACTCATCAAAAGCCATCGCTATGGTGGAACCCAGATTGGACTGGATCTGCATGCTCTCCTCCGGCCCCATAAAGATCTTCCTGCCGTCTATGTGGGAATGGAAGGCAACACCCTCCTCCGTGATCTTCCTGAGCTTCGCCAGCGAAAACACCTGAAATCCGCCGGAGTCCGTCAGGATCGGCTTCTCCCAGGACATAAATTTATGCAGGCCGCCGACGGACCTGATCAGCTCATCACCCGGCCGCACATGCAGGTGATAGGTGTTGGAAAGCTCCACCTGCGTCCCGATCTCCTCCAGATCGGAGGTGGCAACGGCGCCCTTGATGGCAGCCACGGTACCTACATTCATAAAGACAGGCGTCTGCACCACGCCGTGCACTGTCGTAAACTCCGCCCGCTTTGCCCTGCCCTCTTTTTTCAAAACTTTATACATTACAATCCCTCAACATACTCTTCCAATGTCAGTCCCCGTTCCATGATCTCCTGTGCGGCAGACCTGCCCACATACCGGAAATGCCAGGGCTCATACTCAATGCCTGTTATGTACTCTTTCCCCTTCGGATAACGCAGGATAAACCCGTATTCGCTGCAATTCTCCCTAAGCCATTTACCGGCGGCGGTTTTCTCGAATCCTTCATCCAGCGTTTTATAGGAATCCGTATAAATATCCAGCGCCAGTCCGATCTGATGCTCACTGGTTCCCGGCACATTCACCACCCGCGCCGACAATTTATAAGCATCCATATAGGACATGCCCCGGTTCATATAGCGCTTGATCTTTTTATCAAATAACATTTCCTGCCGCTCAAGCGTTCTGTAGGGGGAACAGACCTCCAGATCGATCCCGTCCTCCTTCGCCGCCTGCAGCATACTCATAAATTCCGGTATGATCCGCTCATCGCACTGCAAACTTCCACGGATCGTCCCCAGCGTAAACTCATAATCCTCCGGGATCGGATGTCTGTTGTTGACAAGCAGCAGTTTCCAGTCGTCCGCGGAAGCCTCCCCGCTCTCCTCCTCCGGCAGTTCCAGATCCTTCGGATCATAATTTGCCAGGATCTCATCCGAAGAATAATTATCGATATCGTCCCCTGCCTCAGCTTCCGGGTTGATGATCTCTTCAACTCCCGTTTCCGCCGGCAGAACCTCCTCTTCCTCCACTGCTTTTTCCGCCTCCGGCACTTCCACTTCCGTAGCCAGCGTAATGACTTCCGTCTCCAGATGTTCCGTAAACACCTGCTGCTCTATCTCCATGTCTCCCTGAAACATGGGCGCACAAAAACTACAGCTAATGGTAAAGAACACCAGAAGCACCGCCAGTGAAACAAGCTTCTTCGTATTGGAAACAAGCCCGTTCCAGATATAGAACACAAGGAGCAGCACCGTAAGATACAGTGTGATAATCCCTTTCAGATAAGGATATTTCCGCATCTTTTTCTGTGCCCCGAGTATCACCCTCTCTTTCCAGAACTCATTCATCACAATTTTCCCATTTGTATTTCCACGATTCGTGCTCCTAAGTATAACATATATTTTTAGAGATTGCATTGTTTTTTTTTAAATCTTTTATTATACTTATAATGTTTGAAAGGAGACTTTTATATCATGGCAGGTTCAACATACGGTACCATTTTCAAAATAACGACCTGGGGGGAATCCCACGGCAAAGCGCTGGGCGTTGTCATCGACGGTTGCCCCGCAGGGCTTCCCCTTTCGGAGGAGGACATCCAGGTTTATCTCGACCGCAGAAAACCCGGTCAGACCTCTATCTCCACTCCCCGAAAAGAAAGTGATCAGGTGGAGATCTTAAGCGGCGTCTTTGAAGGAAAAACCACCGGAACCCCGATTTCCCTGATGATCCGCAATACCTCCCAGAAATCCTCGGATTACTCCCAGATTGCCTCCTGCTACCGGCCGGGGCATGCGGACTATCCGTTTGACGCCAAATACGGCTTTCGTGATTACCGGGGCGGCGGGCGTTCCTCCGGCAGAGAGACCGCCGGGCGTGTGGCAGCCGGTGCGGTCGCATTGAAGATTTTATCTCAGCTCGGCATCTCGATCTGTGCCTACACGGAAGCCATCGGCCCTGTGTCCATCGATTATGACAGGTTTGATGAAACCGCCATCTTAACCACGCCAACCTGCATGCCGGATGCGGAAGCCTCCACCAGAGCGGAAAGCTACTTAAAAGAATGCCAGATGGCAAAGGACTCCTCCGGCGGCATCATTGCCTGCCGTGTCACAGGACTTCCCGCCGGCATCGGGGAACCTGTTTTTGAAAAGCTGGACGCCTCCCTCGCAAAAGCGATGCTCTCCATCGGCGCCGTAAAAGCCTTTGAGATGGGGGACGGTACTCATGCCGCAAAGAGCAGGGGCAGTGAAAACAACGATGCCTTCTACATGGAAAACGGTTCTGTCCACAAAAAAACAAACCACAGCGGCGGCACCCTAGGCGGGCTCTCCGACGGGAGCGAATTGTTTTTCAAAGCCTACGTAAAACCTACTCCCTCCATCTTCCAGCCGCAGGAAACCGTCAGCCGTGAGGGAGAAAACGTAACCATCCAGATTCAGGGCAGACACGATCCGGTGATCGTACCGAGAGCCGTTGTTGTCGCAGAGTCCATGGCAGCTCTTACGATCCTGGACCTGATGATGCTCCATATGAATTCCCGGATGGAATATCTGGAAGATTTCTACCGGAAGTGATCTCTTGATTTTGCCGATTCTTAAAGCGATAAACAATATCTGTGACACTGTTGAATTGCCACGCTAAACAACAGATATCCCTGCATGCCTCTATTGCAAATGCATGCGGGGATATCGCTGTATATTCCTTTCTGCCGTAAAATAAACCTCCAAACTGAGTAATTTTATCTTACATCAGTTTAGACGTTTACAAATCTTTGGGATCCTTCCGGCTATTGTCACTCTATCTCCAGCTTCTGTTTCAGTTCATAACCGTCTCTGCCATAAAACCTGACCACCTCCGGGTGGGCGATATAGAAACGCGCCCCGATGTACAGCCCCCGGTAATCTTCATTGCCATAGCCGTCATCCAATTCCTCGGAGAGGATATTCTCGAACCCTTCCCCGTTCCACTGATACAGCTCATACATCCGCCTGACGCCGTTTTTATAAGATTCCGTCACAAACCCGACCAGATTCTCCCCCGGATCTGCCAGCACCGCCTTGTAATCATAGAGCGCAGGACTATAACTCGCCTTATCCAGCACCTTGCTCCCCAATACCTTCAACTCTGTCGAATCGGACATATCAAACATGGCAAGCTTCAATCCTTTCTGTTCCCCTGTCTTTGGATCTGTCTCATAGCCCAGTCCCAGCAGTTTATCCTTCCCCCAGAAGTGCAGATACTCCGAAAATCCTGTGATCTCCAGTTCTCCCACCAGTTTCGGGTTCTTCTCATCGGACAGATCTGCCGCAAAGAGCGGATCTGTATTCCGATAGGTGATAAAATACGCCATATCCCCCAGATACCTCGCCGCATAAATGCTCTCGCCCACCGCGATATGCGTCAGCTTCCCTGTCACTCTCAGATCCTCATCCAGCAAAAACAGGCAGTTCTCCCACTCGCTCCCGGACATATCCGTGGTCAGCACCCGGAGTTTTTTATCCTTCTCATGAATGGCAAAGGTATCCCTCACATCTCCCCGCACCGATGCCGCCGCCACACCGTTCAAATAACCACCGACAAGCGAAAACTTTGCGATCTCCGTTGTCTCTGTATTTCTCTGGTAATCGCTCCGGTACAGATACAGCGAATCCTCACCCATATAAATTTCGGAACCGCCATCCAGTATCATCACGGAATCCCGCACCTCCCCCGGCCGATTCACCGAAACGGAAGATATCACCAGCGCGCGCTCACCCCTGTCACCGATATAGATACAGTCTTCCGCTATCTTCCGGGCATTCACCTCGGGTATCACATCCTCTGTGCCCTTACCATACTCTTCCATCAGATACTGCTCTGTAAACAGATACACGATACTGCCGTCCTTCCGGGATGTGACATAGCCGCCATCCTGCGTTATCTTTCCCGCCAGAACAGGCTTTGTCCTGTCACTGATATCATAGGTGAGCACGGAAGTGACCACGTCCGTATCGATATATTTCATGTCATAATATGCTTCATCCCCACTCTCCTTCTGTTCCAGACTGCTCCTGCTCTCCTGAGTCATCAAGATCAGCAAATCCCCGTCCACATACATGGCACAGATATCCGCCGAGCCGCTCTCCGCATCCGCCTCCAGATCGCCTATCTGCTCCATCTTTTCATCTCCTGCCGACAGGATGCTGACAGAACTGCCGCGCAGCAGATAAATATATTCTCCGTCTGTTTTGACGATATCACTCTCATCGATACCGGCGGTCTGTACATTGGTCTCGGAGTAACTCTCCTTCATTGCGGACAGTTTATCCATCTCCCGATTTACATCCTCCACGGCTCCGCTCATCGCTCCATCTGCCGCTTCCGCCTCAGCCACGCCGTCCGCCATATCGCCCCTGCTCATGCTCTCTTCCCTGGATATCTTTATCTCTTCCAGATATTCATAAACCGCATCATAGCCGTCCGCCAGCGTATAGAGATCCCCGGCATCCTGTCTCTCGATCATCTCCTCCACCATGCCTGCCCCGGCATCCGCCTCCAGCATCACGGCTTCATCCATTCCTTCTTCCGCGCACTCCGCCGTTGCCGCCGCAGATTCCGTCTGTGCAGCCGTATCATTTGCCGTGGAGCCTGCTGCCATGTCCAGCTTAATCCCGCCCATTCCCCTCAGGGAAATACAGCAGATAATAAAAACTGCCGCCGCGGATACTCCTGCTGTCAGCTTTGGATGCATTCTCCAAAACTTTTTTCCCGTGCGTTTCTGCCTCTCTTTTTCCTGCTTCTCTGTCTTCTCCTGTTCTGGCAGCCCGTATTTTTCCTTCCCTTCTGCCTTTTTTTGCTCCGACGACACCCGATGTCTTTCCCACTCTTCCGCTTTCTCCTGCTCCAGCATCCGGCACTTCTCCAATATTTTCTCAGGCGAAAGGCTCTCCGGCACTTCGATAAACTCCGCCGATTGTTTTATTTTCTCCAGCAATTCCTGTTCACTCATACCAGCGCCTCCTTTCCTTCCAGTTTCTCCGCCATTTTTTTCAGGGCGCGGCTCTCCCTTGACCTGACCGTGTTCGCGTTCATACCTGTCAACTCGGAAATCTCCCTGCTGGTATAACCGCCGAACACATGCATACCGATGATCATCCGGTCCTCCTCATCCAGTTCTCCGAATATCCTGCGCAGATGATAATTCTCCACCATATCATCCGCTCCCGAGATATCCCCGATCTCTTCCTTCCACTCCAATGGTTTGTTCACATATTCCTTCCGCTTCCGTCTGCACTTGTTGGACAGTATCCTGAATACCCAGCCCTCAAAAGCCTCCTCGCTCCGAAGCTTTCCGATGGTCATCCAGGCATCCGTCACCGTGTCGCTGACCACATCCTCCGCGTCCGCAGGATTTCCCAGCATATACAGTGCAAACCGGTATAAGTTCTGATAAATGTTCCGATACAGCTCGGCAAAGGCTTCCGCATCGCCCTGCTTCGCCTGTTTTACTAACTGCAGTTTCGTCTCCATATTCCACCTCTTTTGCATCCGCCTCCAGCTATTATATGGAAGAGGTTTTCATCTTATAAGTGTACAGCAATTTTCTGTTTGTTGCATAAAATATTCCAATCGGGAAACTATTTATCCATATAAAAGTCGCCGCCACCCGTAAAACGGGTGGCTCGGGACGCTGGCTGTAAGCCC